>JAFTUI010000026.1 GCA_017466345.1 Tidjanibacter sp.
CGCAGGGATGTCGAGGAGTTGGCAAAGCTGAACGATATCGGCTTTGACAAAGTATATCTAACCAAAGATGCAGCCTCAAAAAGCATCGGAATCTCCAAGCGTACAATCGAACGATGGCAAGCCAACGGTTACATCCGTAGGGTCGTGCTGGGAGGTCGTGTCTTCTTCTCCAAGCGCGAAGTGTTGCGCGTTGCCCAGCTCTACAACTATGGCATAGGCGAACTGATGGATGGAGCAGACTTCATTCCCTACACAGCGAACAGCCGAATTCTGACCGAAGACCTCAAAGTAACCTTGTCGTAATGAACTACCTAGCAGAAATACGGTTGTTTTATGAATGGCTCGAAACGCACCATCTCACGCCATCCTCCATATCGTTGTGGCATGCGCTTATGTACACCGCAAACAGAGCTGGGTGGGCGGAGCGCATAACCATCCCCATATCTCTTCTCGAAAGTCGTACCCAGATGACTCGCTCGACCATTTATCGATCGCGTGAGCAGTTGGCGGATCGAGGTCTGGTGGAGATAGAGATGCGCGGTAGTTCGCAGAGTGCTATTTACACTTTACGCTCGCTTGAAGGTATTGTTGTGTCGCAATATGCGTCCCAATCTGTGTCCCAAAATGAAACGCAAAGCGGGACACAGCAGGGAAGTGAAGTGCCTGCCGCGTCTCAAAATGAAACACAAAATGGGAACATATATAAACTAGACAGACCTATATACGATTCTTTAGAATCTAGTGGTAAAAGTAAATCAAAAAGAGAAAAACCCACAAAAGAGAAAAAGTTTGTGCTGGAAGAGTGGGCAAAGCTTCAAGAGAGCCCTTGGCGCGAACTGATGCTCATCTGGTTTGAGTACAAGCGAACGCGAAAAGAGTCCTACCGCAGTGAAATCGGAGCAAAGAAGTGTCTGTCAATGCTCAAGAATCTATCGGGTGGGAATGCCGAGGTTGCACAAAGAATTGTCGATCAATCAATGGCTAACAATTGGGCGGGGCTGTTCGCTCTGAAAGATGCCCCACCACCTCGTGGTCAACCACCAGGGCGACAGCATGGTCAGCGTGTGGGGCAAATCATCCAAAGCGATGATGAGCAGAAACGCCAACGCTACATCGAACGATTAAGAAATGCAGGTAAAAAAACAAACAAATAAAAACAAAATACTATGGCTATCAAACTATCACAACTTATTGGACAGATGCTGCACGAAGGCAACCTCCACCGCAGAGAGCGTTGGTGCTGGTCGTGGGGCGATAGAGAGTTCTGCACACAGCTCTTTCAGCAGATATTCAAGGATGTGGATCACACTTTCGACATCTACCACCACCTCCCAGAGTATGACGAAATAATCGATTGGATGACCAATACAGACGACAAAGGCTTGATGCTTATGGGCGACTGCGGTCGAGGCAAGAGTGTCATCCTAAACTATGTGCTTCCCGTATTGTTCCGCATAAAGAATCGAGTTTTGCTCCCCGTACACGCGCAAGATATGGGCAAGATGATGCCTATACCTCCGCAGGCTCAAGGTGCAACATCTCGCACTTACCTCGACCATCTTCTCTCATCGGGATTCCCCGTAATTGATGAGCTCGGTGTAGAGCCGATGATGAACGACTATGGAGAGAAGAGCGAGGGCTTCAACCAGGTGCTCAACGCAGCGGAACGCTACCATCGTCCAGTGTTCATCTCCACGAATCTCTCGCCAGAACAGATATATGAGCGTTATGGCGACCGCACAATGGATCGTTTAACCCACCTCTGCCGCACGATACACTTTGCGGGAGAGAGCTTGAGAAAATAGGAGGACGACAATGAAACCGATAACAAGCATTCAGATTGTATCGCTATGCTATTCGTATGAGCAAAGCCGCTTCGAGATTATTGTACCGCCATCAGAGGTTGCCCCACAAGGTTTCCGTCTTCTTGCCACGCAGATGGATCGTCAGGATGCCGAGACCTTCATCGACCGCATGCACCGCAAGTATGTTCGAGGGCGTAAGACGGGGCGTTATCCAACCCTCTCCATCCTCAAGTTGGAGTTAGAACTTTTTGTAAGGTTGAAAAATTACAGACGGAAGCTGGTATGAGTGAGTATAGAGTGATATTTAAACTCGCCAACAGCAAGCGGAAGTACGCAACTCACAATGGCAAGGTGCTACTTTGGGATGAGGAGGACATAAGAGCTCTTAAACTCAATCTCATCAAGTACGAGACCTTCGCCATCACGAGCGACTATCAACACTTCGCTTTCTCTGCTTATGAGTTGGCGGAGAGATTCCCGAAAGCAAAAATAATCCGAATAAAGGGGTTTCGTGTGGAGTCAGCAGATGAGCCTCTTGACTCAAAAGTTATTCTGTGATATGCCTAAACTGAAACGAACAACGCCTCGACCCTGGTTGCCGCAGCGAAAACCCTTCGAGGGCTACAGCCACCATAACACCGAGTTCTACCAGAGCACACCCTGGCGAAAGCTCCGAGCCTTAAAGCTGGAGCAGGAGCCTATGTGTGAGGAGTGTCTCAAAGCGGGTCGTTTGACCCCCGCCCAGATGGTTGACCACATTGTCCCCATCAACAAGGGCGGTGCATCACTCGACATTGAGAATCTCCAATCCCTCTGCAATACCTGCCACGCTCGTAAGAGCGCAAAGGATAAATAGATGTCTAACTAAAAACACAATGCTTATGATGTAAAACGATCGGTGGTGTGCCAGTGGTTCGCAACATACAAATCTTTCCACAAAAGTTTTCTTATCAACGAATCATTAATCAAAAACAACACAAAGTATGGATGGGATTGATTGGCTGAAAGTCGTGGTACACCACCCACTTTTTTAAGACACGCTATGAGAACAACACTAACTATAAACCAGATTGTAGAGGAGTGGATTCTATCACTCGACTGCCTGCCTTCAACCAAGGAGGATTATAGGCGCAAGATACGCTTGTGGTTTTCGTGGTTATCGCGTCAGCAGATAGAGCCACGCTCCCCCAGCCGAGGAGATATACTTCGCTACAAAGAGTTCCTGCAGGTGCAGATGAAGAGTGCTTACACATACTTCTCCTACCTCACGGTTGTTCGGCTGTTCTATCGCTATTGTTATGAGCGAGGCTACTACGATGACATCGGCAGTGGAATTAGAACTCACCTGCGACAGCGAATGCACCGCAAGAATCCGCTGACAGCATTCCAGGCGCAACGCCTGGTGGAGTCAATACCTACAACCACTATCGTAGGCAAGCGTGACAAGTTGCTGGTATCTATGATGCTAATGCTGGGGCTGCGTACATGTGAGCTTGAGAGAATAAACATCTGCGACTTTGGATTGGTGGACAACATTCCCACACTCCGCATCCAGCGCAAAGGACATCTGGACAAACTCGCTATCCTGGCATTGCCGCAGAAGATTGTGGAGTTGTTCGAGGACTACATTGCAGAGCGTAACTTCCAGGAGGACGATCCTCTCTTCATCAATCACAGCCGAGGCAGAGTCCCCACAAGACTTGCCAAGCAGACAATCTCACACATTGTCAAGAAGCAGCTGCGGATGATAGGCATAGACGACCCAAAGATAACCGCGCACTCCCTCCGCCATACCTGCGGTAGCCTCCTCGTTGAGCAGGGAGTTGACATAGAAGTCATCAAAGAGTTGCTCGGTCATACTAGCACTGCGACAACCAGAATCTATGTCGATATGGCAATGAAGCGAAGGCTTTTGGAGGATAATCCTAGCAATGTTGTGGCGGACATTATTGGCGAAAAGCACTAAAAAACAGAGCCATCAAATGATGGTTTAATGAAGGTATGATTAATTGAATGTTAGACGATTTGAAATTCAGAGAGTTGCAAAGTGGCGAAAATCGACCAGCAACGCCCGTAACTCTTTGATAATGGGTGAGCGATAAGGCTCAATTAACAGCACGAGGTCGCAAAGGGGAAGGGGGTCGAATTCCTTCACACCCTACGAAAACCAATCGCGCCCCAAGTCTTCTGTACGCACATGCAAAATTGGAGAATTTGAGAAACTATGAAAGGACGCAAGAAACTACCAGATAGCATCAAGGCACTGCGTGGCACTGACCAACCTTGTCGCATGACCGACAAGCCTGCGGTGCAGGGTGCAACCGTTATCAAACTCCCGAAGGTCGGCTTGAAGGGAACTGCCAAGAAGGTCTTTGCGGTGGTTGCCACCGAGCTGATGCACAACAACCTCCTGGATGTCTATGGCGTGGATATGGTCGTTGCGTATGCACGAGAGATGGCTCTCTACCACGACATGATGGCGGATATCGAGAAGGAGGGTGTGACCATTGAGGTTATGACCAAGGCGGGTGTCGTTACGCAAATCAACCCGAAGCGCAAGGTTGCGGAGGGAGCACTCGCTGCCGCCAAATCGCTGGCTGTGGAGTTCGGTATGACACCATCGAGCCGCAGCCGAGTGTCGGCAATACTGAATGGCAACGAGCAAAAAGATGAATTCGCAGAATTTGAAGAGATAGATGAGTAAGACAAAGATA
This sequence comes from Tidjanibacter sp., assembly GCA_017466345.1. Taxonomy (GTDB): domain Bacteria; phylum Bacteroidota; class Bacteroidia; order Bacteroidales; family Rikenellaceae; genus Tidjanibacter. Next base: position 4,520 of record JAFTUI010000026.1, read on the forward strand.
CATACAGCCGAGGAGTATGCCCAGCGAGTGATGTCGGGCGAGGTGCTGGTGTGCGAGTATGTACGCCTGGCGGTGGAGAGGTACTACAACGACCTCGATGTCGCTCTCGATAGAGGGTGGCACTTCGACCGCAAGGCGGCATCTCGTGCCATCAACTTCATCCAGAAGCTCAAACACACAAAGGGCGTATGGGCAGGTCAGCGTTTCAAACTTGAGCCCTGGCAGCAATTCATCA
>JAFTUI010000005.1 GCA_017466345.1 Tidjanibacter sp.
ATGATATTCTTTGTGCCTACATTATACTTTGCAGTCATAAGCACATCGAGTGCAGACTGTGCATCTGTAAATACCTTTTCATCGCTGTTTATAACAGCGCATAATATGTTGTTTTGTTCAACTGTTTGGATGGTCATTTGTTTTACCTCGTCAAATCCCGATTTATCGGTTAAAGTTAAGAAAAATATTACAATAAGTTTATATAATGTAGAAATATCTGTTCTCCCTCAGCCAATTATAGAACTCTACACACTTCAAATACCCCTCATAGAATGTTCGATAATCTGTAATCAGCCCGCGAACCTTCGTGACTCATTCTCTCCTACTTGTTAATTTGGTCGTTTACGGAGTAGAGAATAAGAACTAAAAGTCCTAATAGTTAAGTATGTAGATAACTTTGTTTATCTGTTTGTGTTTCGTGTTTTAGTTGTTTGCTCGTCCAAAGATACAAATAATATCGTTGGAGTGGTGTTATGTGTCCAAAAAATTATTCGGCGCAGTTTTCTGACACCGCCTCAACATCGGCGATGAACTGTTTGACCGCATCGAGCGAATCAACCTTCACGATGCGACCCTCGTACTCCAAATAACCGCTCACCCTCTTCTCGGCAGGGGTGGTCTTGAAGAGTTCCGCAACCTCAACACCGAGGATTTTCGCCACCAAATAGCAGCACCACAAAGATATATAATTTGTAATAGAAAAGAAACTATACACAACAAAAAACTCCTCCCCTACGAAAGGGGAGGTTGGGAGGGGTGGTCGAACACTCACTCCCCGCACGAAAAAAGGCAGAGCACAGCTCTGCCTTCTCGTGCGGGGAGTGGGACTCGAACCCACACGGCTCTCGCCACCAGATCCTAAGTCTGGCGCGGCTACCAATTACGCCATCTCCGCTCTCTTTGTGGTGCAAAGGTAAATAAATTTTCCGATTTCGATAACAACCAACCATTTTTTTACATACCTTTGTCGCTGATGCGGTTCCCGTAATAGGGACTAACAGGGAATGCCGTGAGAATCGGCAACAGTTCCCGCTGCTGTATGCCTCGACTCCTAAATGGTTGGAGTTCAGGCTCTCGGACAAATCTACACTATACGTCACTGATGGGGTGCACACCATTGGGAAGGCGGTCCGAGAGTGAGGCGAGTCAGAAGACCTGCCACATCGTAAATGGGATTACTCCTGCGGCGAATGGGAGGTTTTCGTGTAGATTCTAAGAGGTGTCACAAGGCACCAAACAAGCAAAACACAAAAGCACAAACAAGAGCCGCTCGCAGTAAAAACCGCAAGCGGGAGTACTTGTTTTATGTTTCACTAACTAACTTCAACAAAAAAGATGAAAAAGTTATTTAGGATTTTGTGTGCTTTGGCAGCAGTCTTTGTGCTGGGCAGCTGCAACCCCTCCGAGGAGGAACAAAAACCCAATGAAGAAGCCACCGTGGCGTATGAGGGTGGTCTGTTTGTGCTTTGCGAGGGCTCCTATGGTGCCGGCAACTCGTCACTCTGGCACTACAACCCCGAAAGCAAAGAGGTAACAGCGGATGTTTTCAGCACCGCCAACGATGCGAGGCTTGGCGATGTGGGACAGTCGCTCTATATGTACAACGGACTGCTGTTTGTGGTGGTGAACAATTCGGGAGTGGTCTTCGCTCTGGACCGTACAACGGGAGAGGTAAAAGGTATGATTGACGATCTCACTTCGCCCCGCTTTATTGCCATAGACGCTTCGGGCACAAAGGGTTACATCTCTCAGATGTACACCAACGAACTTATTACTTTCGACCCCCGCACCTTGGAGCGCACGGGAAGTGTTGCCCTCGAAGGAGTTGTGGGCTCGGAGCAGATGGTCGTGTGGGGCGACAGGCTCTTTATTGCTTCGTGGAGCAACGACCACAAAATCACAGTCTTGGATACCGACACCGATGAGCAGATCACGACTTTCGAGGTCGGTGTGCAGCCTTACTCTATGGTGCTCGACAAGAACGACACCTTGTGGGTTGTGTGTGACGGTGGAAACGAGTATAGCGAACTCCCCGAAGGGGTTGAGATGGAGGCACCATCGCTCTGGAAGATTGACGCCGAAACCTTCGCTGCAACCAAAACTCAGACCTTCGAGCCAGGTGGATATTTCCGCTCGCGCTTGGGTATAAATGGCGAGGGCGACACCCTCTATTTCATCTACGATGCAGTTTGGGCTATTGATGTTGCAATGGGCGAGCTGCCTGCCGAGCCACTCATTGCCATCGAGGGCTGGGGACAGTATGGCATAGGTATAGACCCCGTGAGCGAGGAGATTTATATTGCCGATGCGAAGGACTATGTGTCCAATGGCGAGGTACTCAGGTATAATTCGCAGGGCGAGCTGATAGATACTTTTGAGGTCGGTTTACTACCCTCGAAGTTCGCCTTTTTCAGCGAATAAATAAGGTACGTTTTTAAGGTACGTTTAGAGTATGAAACGGTTGATTGTCACGCTACTATGCTTGTGTGTGAGTTTTGGGTTTTTGAGGGCCCAAGAGAGTGACTCTTTGCGTACTGTTGAGGTGGAGGAGATTGTTGTTCGCTCGGCTCGTTCGTTGCGCGATATAGGGGTGCAGAAGAGTATTATGAGCGAAGTGGTGTTGAAGGAGAATTTGGCAGCCTCTATGGCAGAGATTTTGGCTCAAAATAGCACCATCTTCATAAAATCATCGGGTAGGGCAACACTCGCCACCGCCTCGCTCAGGGGTACCGCCCCCTCACACACCTCGGTCACTTGGAACGGTATAGAACTCGGCAGCCCGATGTTAGGTATGACCGATTTTTCGCTTATCCCATCCTATTTTGTGGATAATAGCGAGGTTTTTCACGGTGCCTCTTCGGTCAATGCTGCTGGTGGTGGGTTGGGTGGCGCAATTGTGCTTTCGACCTCACCACAAAAAGGGCAACAACGTGGCGTTCAGTATGTTCAAAACCTTGCATCGTTCTCCACCCACGATGAGTTTGTGAGGGTTGATTGGGGCTCGGAACAGTGGCATTCCACTACGCGAGTGCTCAACTCGGCATCCAAGAACAACTTTCCGTATATCAACTACGATAAGGTTGGGCACCCTCTGGAATATAACACCAACTGCGGATATAGCGACCTACATCTGCTCGAAGAACTCTATTGGGGCAATAGACAAGTGGGCGAGTTTGCACTAAAAGGCTGGGTTACAAACTCTTCGCGAGGTATTCCACGTCTTACGGTCGATTATCGCAACGATAATCTTACGAAAGCTTGGCAAGACGAGAATAGTTTGCGTGCGGTGGTGGAGTGGAAACGCTCGTTTGGCGGGTTAAGACTCTCTGCTTCGGCAGGTTACAACCACAACACCCTGCACTATATCTACCAATTCTCTAAGGGTGGCGGTGAGGTTGATTATGGTGTTGATGCAACGAGCAACACCCAACACGGCTTTGCTACTACCTCGGCGGAGTGGAGCATCGGCAACCGCTTGATGTTGTCCGCAAACCTCAAAGGCTCGGTGTTTGGTGTTGAGAGCCAAGATGTTGCACCACTTGTTCCAACGGGCTATACGGCTCAGCGCGAGGAGGCGTCATCATTCCTGTCGGCACGCTGGAAACCCACAGAGTGGTTGGGTGTTGCCGCAAGCCTTAGGGAGGAGTGGAGGGATGGAGTGTGGTCGCCGCTCATCCCCGCACTCTTTGTAGATGCAACGCTTATTCCGCAAATTGGGCTTATAGTAAGCGGCTCGGTGACAAGGAATTACCACGCCCCGACACTCAACGACCTCTACTATGTACCTGGGGGTAATCCCAACCTACGCCCAGAGTTGGGTGTGAGTTATGATGTGGGTGTAGAGAGCAATGTGGAGCGTGAAAGGTGGGATTTTGGCGCAAAGGTAACACTTTATCAGTCAGATATATCCGACTGGATTATGTGGACACCAACCATAAAGGGTTTTTGGACGCCTGAGAACATTGCCGCAGTGAAGAGTCGTGGTGTGGAGTCGCGAGCAAAGATTGGTTTTGAGCCCAACAAGGAGAGTCGCATAGAGTTGAATGCCATTGTTGCCATTACCTCTTCGACCAACGCCGACACCGAGAGTGACTCCTATGGCAAGCAGTTGCCATACATTCCGCTCTACTCCGCTTCGGCAGGTTTGAGGTGCGAGTGGCGCCAGTGGGAGATGAACTATAAATGGCGCTATTATAGCGAGCGCTACACCACCTATTCGGGCACTTCGTTCAATGGAAGCAGTGTTCCAGAGTACTCTCTGAGCGATGTTTCGCTGAGCCGAGATTTTCAGCTAAAAAATAAGGTACGTTTTAAGGTGCGATTAGAGGTTAATAACCTTTTTGATACATACTATCAATCAGTGCTTTCGCGACCTATGCCACCCCGAAACTACGCCATTGCTTTGGAGTGTAAATTTGGGCTGTAAATAAGGTACGTTTAGACACAAAAAGAGGCACTTTCGGGGTGCCTCTTTTGTGTTGTTTGGTGCTAATGTGCGGTTGGGCTATTTAAGCCACTGAACCTTGCCGCTGTTATCCTGCTCGGGGCGAGGTTTGCGCTCCTCATAGGGCGAGTAGCCCATAGCAATTACGCACTCCACACCGCACTCCTCGGGAATGGGGAGAAAAGTGCGCAAGTAACTCTCGGCATCGCCCATCTCAGGGTGCCCCTTGACGTGCTCTCTACCCTCAACGTGCACCCAGCAACTGCCCAAACCCGCAGCCTCGGCTGCAAGTTGTACAAAAGTTGCCGAGATGGCACAGTTATCAACCCAAAGGTCGGTTGCCCTCTTGTCACCCATAACCATCACAGCAACGGGAGCCTCTGCCATAAACGCCGAGCCATAGTCGCGCATATAGGACATATGGCGTATAAGGTCCTTATCCTCAACGACTAAAAACCTTGTGCTGTGGCTGTTGCGTGACGAAGGAGCGGTAAGTGCTGCCTCCAAAATCTTTTCCACCGTGCGGCTCTCAACCCTCCTGTCGGAGAACTTACGGAGAGAGCGGCGGTTCTTTACGAGTTCAAAAAAATCCATAGTAGTTGCATTGTTTGGTCACAAATTTATGTAATTTTGGGCAAATATCGTACCTTTGACCCAAGAAAACCAAGAAACAATATGGAGAAAAAGTTAAAAGCGGCTCTGATTTACGACTTTGACGGAACACTTGCCCCTGGTAATATGCAGGAGTATGGTTTTATTGCCTCGGTGGGCAAGAGCAACGAAGAGTTTTGGCAGGAGAGCAATGTGTTGGCAGATATTCACGATGCCGACCCAATCCTCAGCTATATGCTCAAAATGCTCGAACACGCAAACAACACCAAGGTGCCCATCAAGCGCGAGGCATTCCAAGAGACAGGGCGTAACATTCAGTTGTACAAGGGTGTGCGCGAGTGGTTCGGGCGCATCAATCGCTATGGCGAAGAGCGCGGAATAGAGATTCTTCACTACATCAACTCCTCTGGATTGAAAGAGATTATTGAGGGTACGCCCATTGCTCACGAGTTCAAGAAAATCTACGCCTGCGAATTCCTCTACAACGAAGATGGCGATGCATATTGGCCTGCGGTGGCGATTAACTACACCAACAAAACGCAGTTTATGTACAAGATAAACAAGGGTGTGGATAGTGTTGCCGACTCGCACCTCGTGAATGCCTATGTGCCTGATGCAGAGCGTCCCGTACCTTTCGAGCATATGATTTATGTGGGAGATGGCACGACAGACATACCTTGTATGAGGCTCGTTAGCGACCGCAAAGGTCACTCCATCGGTGTCTACGATCCCACCTCCGAGAGCGGCTACCGCAAAACCAAGCTCCTTTTGGAGCAAAACCGCTGTTCGATGATTTCGCCCGCCGACTACTCAGAGGGCGGAAGGATGGATACCATAGTCCGCACAATCCTCGACAAGATTGCTACCGATGCCCGCATTGCCGAGTTGGCCAAAGAGGCATAAACCAACCACTTAATAATGATGAGAAGACTTATTTTTGCAACCAATAACGCCCATAAACTCGAAGAGGTAAGAGCCATCGTGGGCACCCAATTTGAACTTGTAACCCTGCGCGAGGCAGGCATTACGGAGGATATTCCAGAAGAGGAGCCGACCATTGAGGGTAACGCTTTGGCGAAGGCTCGCTATGTGTGGCAAAAGACGGGTTGTGACTGCTTTGCAGACGATACGGGTTTGGAGGTTGATGCACTCGGCGGAGCCCCAGGTGTACATTCGGCACGCTACGCTACCGATGGGCACGACTTTGCAGCCAACCGTGAGAAGTTGCTACGCGAGTTGGAAGGTCAAGAGGCTCGTTCGGCACGCTTTCGCACAGTTGTAGCCCTCATTGAGGGCGGCGCAGAGCAGTGCTTTGAGGGTATTGTTGAGGGCGAGATTACCACCCAAGAGCGTGGCGAGGGAGGTTTTGGCTACGACTGCCTCTTCCAGCCACTCGGCTACGAGCAGACCTTTGCCGAGCTCGCACCCGAAGAGAAAAATGCCATCAGCCACCGTGGAAGGGCTGTTGCCAAACTCGCGGGGTGGCTCAATCAGTAGAAATTGGAGACATTCGCCAACACCTCATCGCGCGAAATATCATCACTTCCGAGCACCACAAGTCGCTCCACAACATTGTGGACCTCACGCACGTTGCCCTTCCACTCCATATTTGAGAGTTCGGCAAGGGCATCGGTCTTTATACGCTTTGTGGGGATGTGGTACTCTTCGCACAGCACTTTCAGGAAGTAATTGACCAACAGAGGAATATCATCTCTACGCTCGGAGAGTGGCGGAACACCCAACACAATGACGCTCAGACGATGGTAGAGGTCTTCTCGGAAGTTTCCACGCGCAATTTCGGCAACCAAATTCTTATTTGTTGCTGCCACAACCCTCACATCTACATCCACATCCTTGTCGCTCCCCACGCGAGTGATTTTGCGCTCCTGCAACGCCCTTAGCACCTTTGCCTGAGCAGCCATACTCATATCGCCAATCTCGTCCAGAAAGAGTGTTCCGCCTATCGCCTGCTCAAACTTACCCTTACGCTGTTTGATTGCGGAAGTAAAAGCACCCTTCTCGTGCCCAAAGAGTTCGCTTTCTATTAGCTCCGAAGGTATCGCCGCACAATTGACCTCCACAAAAGGGCCCTCTGAGCGGTTGCTTTGCAGGTGTATCTGTCGGGCAACCAACTCTTTACCCGTGCCATTCTCGCCCATAATCAACACCCTCGCATCGGTCGGTGCGACCATCTCTATCAGTCGCCTTAGGCGGCAGGTTTTGGGAGACTCGCCAACTATTTGGTACCTTTGGCACGATTTTTTCTTTGAGGGGGCTGTGCGTGTCTTGTTGGAAGCTGTGTTAGCCAACACGCTCCTCACACTCTTGATGAGCGCACCCACATCTACGGGTTTGGGCACCATATCCGATGCCCCGGCGCGGAAGATGGCAAGCACATTGTCAATAGTTGTGGTATTAGAAAGCGCAATCCAAGGCACATCAAACCCCGTAACAGCTCCCTCTGTGGGCACACTGCAAATTATAAGAGAGAACTCTTCGGAGAGTGAGGTTGCGACCTCTGGCGTGAGTTTTTCGGCAATCTCAACCCGATAGCCTTCGTGTTCGAGCAGTTCTTTCAGAGAGTTGCGCACACTCCTTTGTGGATCAATCACAAGGATTTTTGTCATACGATCGTTTTGTTTTAATAGTTAATTGTTTCGTGTCTGTTTCTTGCCAACCAGCCACACTATACAAATATGTTACCAAAATGGGTGTTTGGGTCTAATAAATCCAAAAAATGAATTATCTTTGTGGTCAAAGGTAATCTTTGTAATCCAAAATAAAAAAGGGTTGCAAAATGGGATTTGAGCGTCAATTCCTACGCCTATCTCCTATACTTTTAGACAATTTTTTGACCAAATTTGTTATCGGCAGGAGCCCCCAGAGGCTACTTTTGACCTTTTCAATACAAAAATAAAAATGAGAACAAACTACAATATCGAGCGCAAAAAACTCCACCTTCCCGAATATGGACGACACATTCAGGATATGGTCGAGGAGCTGATGAGTATCGAGAATAGAGATGATCGCAACCTGAGGGCTAAGGCTCTTGTTGCCATTATGGCTAACATACAACACGCTTCGAGCGAGATGCCCGACTTTGAACGTAAATTGTGGGACCACCTCTTCATTATGTCTGATTTTCAGTTAGATGTGGATTCACCTTTCCCCAAACCCACCGCAACGACCATAATGCCTCCTCCCCACAGAATGGAGTATCCCAAAGGTGGAATTGTGATGAAACACTATGGTAGAAATGTGAAGAATACCATAAGGGCATTGGAGCGCATCAAGGATGGCGATACGGTTGATGAGGTAATCTATAACCTCGCCCGATATATGCGCACCAAGAGTTTTGAGTATAACCAGGAGCATCCCGACAATGCGGTGATTATTCGCGACATCCGCAAGATGGCCAATTATGATATTCCCGTAGATGAAGAGGCTATCTCGCTGATGAAAAGTGAGTATAGATCGGACCATTTAGGCTATCAAAAAAAATCTGCCTACCAGAAAAAGGGCGCAAAATCCCAAAAAACAACCCGAAAAGTAACTCATACAAAATAGAGACGATAGAAGACAATGAAGAAGAGTTTTGTAATAACACTCCTAAGCTTGGCTGTGTTGTGTGGCTGTAACCGCAATAGGGTGGTGCTCGAAGGCGAGTTTGCTGCCTGCCCCAACGAGGTGGTCGTGTTGGAGAGTTTGGCTGCCAATGGCGCATTGGTTGCCGACTCGGTGAGGACAAATGCCAATGGCTCCTTTAAGATAGATGTAGAACTCGTTGATGGCGAGCCCACTTTCTACAATCTCCGATGTGCCGAGCGCAATATACCTCTGATACTCTCCGAGGGCGAGAGGGTTGTAGTCAATTCTGTGCCGGGACTCATCGATGGCTACACGGTTACGGGTTCTAAGGAGTCGGAGTTGGTGCGCGAGGTCAAGAACATTATGGGCTTTGGAGTGGCACGACTCGACTCGCTCACAACGCTCTATAATAAAACCTCAGTCAAGAACATCCAGCAACTCGTGGGCAAGGAGTTCTCGCAGGAATACCTCAATATCAAGCGCCGACAAATTGAGTTTATCGTCAAAAATGCAGGCTCGCTGGCGGCAATATACGCTCTTAATCAGCGCATTCCCGGCGATCAGGTGCTCTTTGGTGGCGAAAAGGATATTGTCTACTTCCGCCTTGTTGCCGATGAGGTCGAGAAAAACTACCCCACCTCCCCCTACCTTTTAGGTCTTAAAGCCGCCATCGCTCAGTACGACAACCAGTTGGAGTTGGCGACCAAAATGGGACAGGCTTTCTCTGCTGAACCCGCTAATTTCCCAGAGATTGAGTTGCCAGATATGTTTGGTAAGAAGCAGAGCCTCACCGCAATACAAAAGGATAAGGTGGTGCTTTTGGACTTTTGGAGCATAACAGACCAGAACGCCTCGTTCCGCAATGCCGAGCTCAAAGAACTCTACCAGAAATACCACAACAAGGGCTTCGAGATTTATCAGGTGTCTGTGGATACCACCAAGCCCGCGTGGATTGAGGTTGTGCAGATGCAGAAACTGCCTTGGATTTCGGTTTGTGACTTCAAGGGCGCAGGCTCTTTGGCGGTGCAAATGTTTGGTATTACGAGCGTTCCGCAGAATTTCCTTCTCGACAGAGAGGGCAACATCGTGGCTCGCAACGCCTATGGCGATGACCTCAAAAAAGAACTCGCAAAACTCATAAAATAACCCCATCAATAACCCAAACCGCTATGTACTACTTTGCCTCGGATATGCACCTCGGAAGTGGTGCCCACCGCGACTCTCACGAGAGGGAACGTGCGGTTGTGGAGTGGCTCGATAGGGTTGCCCCAACAGCCAAGGCCATCTACCTTGTGGGCGATGTTTTCGACTTTTGGTATGAGTATAAAAGAGTTGTGCCACAGGGCTTTACACGCTTGCTGGGGAAACTCTCCGAACTGACAGACCGAGGTGTGGAGATACACCTTTTTGTTGGCAACCACGATATGTGGCAACGCGACTATTTGGAACGCGAATGCGGGGTGAAACTCCACTTTGAACGCGAGGTGGTAGAACTTTGTGGCAAGAGGGTTAGCATCTGCCACGGTGACGATATTTACGCCCGCTATTTGGGCGGCTGGACACGCATTATGAATGACATTTTCCGCTCTCGCATAGCACGTTGGCTCTTCTCGCACCTTGTGCACCCCGACTTTGCGATGCGCTTTGGTCTGGGCTGGTCGAAGGGTAGCCGCAAGTCCAAGGAGGTGGCAATGCCCTTCTTGGGCAAGGAAGACCCACTTGTGAAGGAGGCGGAGAGGCTCAACCGAGAGGGCGAGGGCATTGACTACTTTATTTTCGGACACAACCACTGCGCCGAAACGGTGGCGTTGGAGAGTGGTGGCGAGGCGATTTTCTTGGGACATTGGTTCGAGAGGGAGCCCTACGCTGTGATGGACGAAAATGGCATTGTGACACTGCAAAAATAAGGTACGTTTGTACCTTATTTTTTCAACACTGAAAACCTTATAACGCACTATGAAACAATATCTTGACCTACTTAGAGCCATACGCGATAATGGCACCATAAAAGGCGACCGCACAGGCACCGGTACGAAGAGCATTTTTGGCTACCAGATGCGCTTTGATTTGCAGAAGGGCTTCCCTCTGCTGACCACCAAAAAGGTCTTTACGAAGGGTATCATCCACGAGTTACTGTGGTTCCTGAGGGGCGACACCAACATCGGCTACCTCGTGAAAAATGGGGTGCACATTTGGGATAACGATGCATATAGGTTCTATGGCGAGCGTTGTGCGGCTGCGGGCGTGGAGCCTGTGGGTAGGGACGAGTTTTTGGAGCGTGCCGAGCGTGCCGAGGCCTCGCCGATTGAGGGCTACCGCTACGGCGATTTGGGCTCGGTCTATGGCTCGCAGTGGCGTAGTTGGGGTGCCCCCGATGGTAGGGTTATCGACCAGATTGAGGAGGTCATCCGCACCATCAAAACCAACCCCAATTCGAGGCGAATGATTGTCTCGGCGTGGAATGTGGCGGATGTTGAGGGTATGGCTTTGCCCCCTTGCCACGTTCTTTTTCAGTTCTATGTGGCCGATGGAAAGCTCTCGTGCCAACTCTACCAGCGCAGCGCTGATACATTTTTGGGCGTTCCATTCAACATAGCCTCCTACGCACTCCTAATACATATTATTGCACAAATATGCGATTTGGGTGTCGGAGAGTTTATCCACACTTTGGGCGATACACACCTCTACTTGAACCATTTTGAGCAGGTCGAGGAGCAACTCTCGCGCGAACCTCGCCCCTTGCCCCGCCTGAGGCTCAACCCCGAGGTGCGCAGCATTGCCGACTTGCGCTTCGAGGACATCGAGATTGTGGACTACAACCCCCATCCCACCATCAAAGCCCCAATGTCGTTCTAAACGCTCACAGCAACACCCCCAGTACTTACACTATGAAAAAATTGTTCCTCGTTCTGTTGTTGGCTGCAACTCTTACGCTTGGTGGTTGCGCCATAGGAAAGATGGTTGATTGGTATCCCGTTGACCTGATTATATATGTCCAAGATTCTGAAGGCTCAGACCTACTCAATCCCCATAATAAAGATTTTATAGCTACCAAAGTTGAGGCTGAATGGTTGGGCAAAACATACACCTACAACCATCAGGTGGATGCAACAAAAGCATATATGCCCAAATTTTATGGGCTCGAACTCAGAGTGGACGATCGTGGCAAATATAGATTATGCTTTGGCGAATTGGGTGGCGATTCGGAGAGAGATGACGACCTCACACTTCGTTGGTCAGACGGAACAACCGATGTGATTCATTATAAAAACATAGTATATGAACTATTTGTAGAAGCAGTGAGAACCTATAAGCTCAATGGCGAGAAGTGTAATAACCCCATTGTAATCATCAAATAGACAACACTTTACACACAATATGAAAACCAAACTCTCGCTGATAGTTGCCGTAGCAGAGAACGGCATTATAGGTACGGGCGGCACTATGCCCTGGCACATAACCGAAGATTTTGCGCACTTCAAGGCTGTGACACTCGGTCACTCGGTCGTTATGGGGCGCAAGACCTACGAGAGCATCGGGCGACCTCTGCCCCGCCGCCGCAACATTGTCATCACACGCAATAGCGAACTGAGTATTGAGGGTTGCGAGATGGCTCCCTCGTTGGAGGCTGCCCTGGCGATGTGCGAGGACGAGGAGGAGGTATTTGTCATCGGCGGTGGCGAGATATATCGCCAGGCGATGCCCCTTGCCCACAAACTCTACATCACCCACGTTGGCGTGAGGGTGGAGGGCGACACCCGCTTCCCCACTATCGACCCCACAGTGTGGCGCGAGGTGCACCGCGAGGAGTTCGCCCGCGGCAAGGACTTCGACCACCCCTTCTCCTTTGTCGACTACGAACGCAAATAATCCCGCAAAATACTCCCCGTTATTGTAACTATTTGTTAGATTTGCGCCTATTGCAGTGTCGGCACAACATTTGGCAATTATCTGCGGTAGTCGCACCTCCTTCGCTCCAAGGTGTTATGTGGTCTGCCTCCATCGCAGACAGCTCGAATTGCCCGCCACACATAGGACAGACACCTCCTTGTCGTGTGTATGTTTCAAGTTTCTGCTTCTCGGAGAAGGCTCTAATAGAGAGGTGTTTCTCATCTCGCGTAAGGATGTAGGGATAGATACCGCTCGGCTTTGTAACATCATCATCAAGCAACAACCTTTGCACCTCTTTTTCTATTTCTGCGGGATTTAACGGGGCGTCTTTATAAATGTTGTACAACGCTCCCCACTCCACGGAGTTGATAATCTTTTTGTGCTTGTTGGAGAATTTTGCCTGAGCCCACGAAATTACTGATTGAAAATATATCCACAGCGCCGAAGCATCGCTATCGTGTTGATGTCGCGCCATATACCCCTCAATTTTGTTGCCCGAAATCCACTGTATAACAGTTTCGAGATAATCTTGTCGAATTGGAGAACCCGACATAAAATCTTTGCCAACCATATATGCGGGGCAAGAATTCTTGCTGAAATAACGCTTTGCATCGCTCACCCACGGTCCCGAATAAACCGCATTGCGCAACTCCTGCTCGGTCAACTTCTCTCCTGCAATGTTGATAGTCTGAAACCATTTGAGTTTCTCGCTGTCGGAGCCCGTACAAACATAAACCATCAGAGGATATTCGAGAATTTGCCTCTTCTCGTCACTTGTTAGGTTGTGGAAATAGCGAAACATATAGGCAAACTCGCCAGCCACATATTGACAAATACTGATGGTGCGTTGCTGACCATCTATTACCTCAAATGTACCATCTCCACAATCTGCCCAATACATCACATTGAGCGGAAAATTTTGAGTTATGGTTGTTATTACAGCATCTCTCTGCTTCTCTTTGTAGATAAATTCGCGCTGATAGGGTGGTCGAATGTTGAGCCTTCCGCCATAACCCACAACTCCCTCAGCACCACTATCCTTGTAGCCCTCGGTAAGATCTCTTACCGTAATCTCTCTTAATTCAATTTTCATAACTTATCTGCGTTTGCGAATGAGTATTCTTGCATATGGGTCTTTCATTCCCACTCTCTTCAAACTCAATTGTTTTGGTTTTGCTAAACCTCTTTCTACGATTGTATAAAAATGTGGGTTAATGTCGATAATTTCGAACTGCTCTGGGTTATACTTATCAAGAAATGTGATAGGCACCCCCATAACACCGTCATAGTCACACGGGATGTCGGAGGTTTTATTGACATTTATTGCATTGTAGTTGTCGTAGGTGGGGTACTCCTCGGGGGTATAGTGTTTATACAGAATAAGTTGCTCGTGCATCTTGTCAATGTCGAGATTTGTAAACCAAGTCACACCCGACACCCTAATCATACCCTCTCGGTGGTCGCCTGCGGTTGCCACATCCTCATACTTGGAATAGAAATGCCCTGCGCCACCCTTAAAACCATACCCAAGCCACAATTTATTATCCCTAATAAGTGGGAAAATCTCTTTGTATGTAATTGCGTTTTGGTGCCCAACGATGACAAACTTTTTCTCGTATTTGATTAGTTGCGCAACATATTCACGAAAGAGAGAAAATGGCGGGTTGGTAACAACAATATCTGCTTGTTTGAGTAATTCTACACACTCCGCACTGCGAAAATCGCCATCGCCTTTGAGTGGGCGCACCTCTATCTCGCTCGCATCGGGCAGATTATTTCCGTCTTTGTCGCCATCGTAGATTTGATAGACCGCTTGTTCGCTGGTATTCATCGAGAATAAATCGACATCTTGGCTTTTGTAGCAGGTTGCGATAACCCGTTTCAAGCCAAGGTGCTCAAAATTCAGCGTAAAGTACTTGAAGAAATTGCTCACTCGGGGGTCATCACAGTTACACAGCACGGTCTTGTTCCTAAAATGCTCTTTGTAGTGAACAAGTTCGCGCTCGATGTCGGATAGCTGGGTATAGAACTCATCCTTCTTGGCTGCTTTGGCAGCAGTTAGGGTTGTGTTTGCCATAAGGCATCGTTCATCGCCACCAACCCCTCGCGGCAACATTTGGTTAGTAAAAAAAGAAAGTGTGGAGTTGTTCGTTTATCTGACAATAGGCATTTGGCGGCGCCCGAGCACAAATAAACAATACCCCACACTTGTACAGTATGGGGTGGGCACAGAATGTGCCAACACAGACATACCAATACAAGCGATGAGTGTTATTGCCCTCCTTGTGCTCTTAAAATCGCCAAATTTTATTGTCAAGGATTAGCGAAACACTTTCACTAATTAAATATGTTTGCCGAGCGGACTATCGCCAACCCGACACCACAAAATTAGAAAATGTTTTGGCAAAATGCAACACTCGTGGGGTATTGTCGTAATTGTGCGCGGGGAATTACACCCGCAAATTTCCGCCAAACTTTCCCGAAAATCAACATTGCGGCAGCGGAATTTTTATAATAGCGTGGGGCGGTGTGTGGATTTTTTTGCTGGGCGGAAGGGTATGAGTGTTAGGGTTGTAGGGGCTTTGGCGCGGTGTTGGGGCGCCAAAAAGAGGTCGAAAAGTGCCGAAAATTTTGCAAAATCGGAAAAACGCATTACCTTTGCACTCGCAAACGTACCGCGGGGTAGAGCAGTTGGTAGCTCGTCGGGCTCATAACCCGGAGGTCGGAGGTTCGAGTCCTCCCCCCGCTACTCAAAAAGGAGAAACGCAATGTTTCTCCTTTTTTCGTATCGGGGGTTATCCCCCGACTATATTTACATTCCTCCTAAATCCCCCTTTGGCAAAGGGGGACTTCTTGGTGGGGCTTCCGAAAGTTTTGCCTTTGCAGAAGACAAGCGTAGCGCAGTCAGTCCTCCCCCCGACCACCTTTCTCGCAGAGGGATGGGTGCACCTCCAAAAAAACAGTTTATTGGGCGGGATCGGCTATATTTGGCATAAGGTTGTAGCGCGGGGCGGCTATAAGTTCGGCTTATGGTGCTATCGAAAAATATCATAGCGTCAAAGAGTACCAATTCGCAAATTTTGCACTATCTTTGTAATACAGAAAAACGATAATTAACCAATAAAACACGACAATACTATGAAAAAGAACATCAGCAGTCGCTTAGAAGCGGCTATCAACGACCAGATTAACGCCGAGTTGTGGTCGGCATATCTCTACCTCTCGATGTCGCTCGACCAGGAGGCAAAAGGTAACAAGGGTTTCGCAAACTGGTTCTTCATCCAGTTCCGCGAGGAGCAGGATCACGCTCGCATCTTTATGAATATGCTCAACTCGCGCGGTGGCGTGGTGCAGTTGCAGCCTATCGCTGAGGTCCCCACCGAGTGGGCAACACCCCTCGCAGCGTGGGAGAAAACCTTGGAGCACGAGCAGGTAGTGACAGCACGCATCAACAACCTTATGGCTATCGCCAAAGAGGAGCAGGACTACGCCTCGGAGAGCACCCTCAAATGGTTCGTAGATGAGCAGGTTGAGGAGGAAGAGAACGCACGCGACATCATCGACATCTTGGAGAAGATTGGCGACAACACCTACGGTCTCTACGAGTACGACAAGGAGTTGGCAGCAAGGGTTTATACTGTTCCTTCGCCTCTGGCAGCTGCCGAGTAGCGAGCGTGCCTTGTGGGCGAGTGTGCCTTGTGGGTAAATTTTGCACCGCACTTCGATAGGCGAGTTCCTCATTTGCGCTAAGCAAACTGCGGACTCGCCTTCTTGTTTGGTACAAAATTTCCTCCACAAAACCCACTCGCTGGGGATTTTGGTCCAACGTCTAACGTCCAACGTCAATAGTCCTAAGGCTTATAAGGCTTATAAGGCTTATAAGGCATATAGGGCATATAGGAATTTAAGGAGTTTAAGGGCTTTAATGACCTTAACGACCTTAATGTCCTTATCCTCCCTAATAACCCTCCCCTAAGTTAGGGGAGGGTGCCGAAGGCGGGAGAGGTCTGTCCGTCTTGCCACGACTACCGTAGGCAGGCGGTTGGCATCTACCTTTCCTGTTTTTCCTATTCTTCTTGTCCTTCCTGTTCTTCTTGCAGGAGTGACAGGAATAACAGGAGCGACAGGAGAAACGGGAGGAGTTTGAGAGCAGACTTTTTTCGGGGAGGTGTGAGGCTCTCCGAAGGAGAGTGGCGGGCAAAAGAATAGCCCTCTCAAACTTGTTTGAAAGAGGGCTGTTGTTTTGGCAGCCAAATTATCTGCGAAAGATAGTCACACCTTACCGCAAGGGCTGCACGAAAAGTTTTTGGTGAAGCTTTTTACAAAAAGCTTCAAAAAGGCCATCTCTCAGCCTTTAATTTTGCTATAAACTCGCCATTTGCACGCCAGAGATGCTCGGTTTGGAGCCATAGTTCGCGGGCGAGAGCTTCGCGCGAGGGGCGGTCGGAGGAGATGTCTGCCACATACTTGGCGTCTGTGGGGTGTTCCTCGGCGCACCACTCTTCGAGGTAGGTTGCGTGGTAGCGGCGGAAGGTGGCGAGCGCCTTTTTATCAATCTCTCCTGTGCGTAGGTAGCCACTCCACAGCACCACAAGACTCTTTTCGGGGCTCTTGTCGTCAAGGTCGGGTAGTAGATCATCGAGCGACTCCCACTCGCCCATAGCAGCATAGACAAAGGCGAGGAGCGATGTGGCCTCCAAATGGTCGTCACTGTCGATGTCAAGCACCATCTCCAACTGTGCCGCCGCCATTTCCCAATCGCCCACAAGGAAGAAATCCACTGCCGAGGAGTGGAGTAGCACAATGGCATCTCGTGTGTGCTCGTCCTCCCAATCGAGTTCTATGGGCTCGTCTTCGGGTAGTAGCTCAACAAGCTGCTGCACAGCCGCGAAACGTATCTCGCACGCATCCTCCCAACGTCCCTCCTGCTCTGCCTTGTGCGAGCGGGCGAGGGCGGCTGAGAAGTCGGGCTCGGAGCCTTTGGCTTGCGGATAGTGTGCTATGCGAAAGGTCTGACTGAGCGTGGGTTTAAGAGAGTTTTTTGCCATAGGTGTAGATTTTACGCACCATATAGTAGGCTATGGCGAGCGTTAGCACACCGCCCAAGATGTATGCCACCAGGCGGTTCGACATACCGAACATAAGGGGCGAAACGAAGATGTAACTTGCGCATACATAGGTCATTGCGAGTGCGGGCACGAGCGCAATCCAAATGCTCTTACCCTTGTGGTGGAGCCATACGCAGATAGTCCAGAGTGTGAAGACTGCCAGAGCCTGATTAGCCCACGCAAAGTAACTCCAAATGGTGCCGAAGGGGAGCAGCAGGATGATAGCCAAGCCCAATGCGAAGACAGGGACGCATATCCAGAGGCGTTTGGCGATGCTCTTCTGCTCCACGCCGAACATATCTGCCGCAATGAGCCTTGCGCTGCGGAATGCAGTGTCGCCCGAGGTGATGGCACACGCCACAACGCCGAAAATCACGAAGTAGGCGAGAGTGTTGCCGAGGGTTGAGGTGGCTATCTTATCGACCAGCACAGCTGCCTTGCCACCATACTCAGCAATGGCTCCGTTCAAACCCTCTACGCCGCCCCAGAATGCCATACCGATAGCAGCCCAAATGAGGGCTATGACGCTCTCGGAAATCATAGCACCGTAGAATACAACTCGGCTCTCGTTCTCGTTGCGCATACAACGAGCCATAAGGGGCGATTGTGTGGCGTGGAAACCGCTGATGGCACCGCACGCAATGGTCGTGAAGAGCATCGGCACAAGCGGGAACCTCTCAGCATCAGCCTTCATATTCTTGAAGCCGTTAAACTCGGGGATTGCCGAGCCGTACTCGGTGAAGAGTGCCCAAAGGATGCCCAGCGCCATAAATATCAGCAGACCGCCAAAGACGGGATATATCTTGCCGATGATTTTGTCGATGGGGAGTAGGGTTGCTATGATGTAGTAGACGAGAATAGCTGCAAGGATTATTATTAGTAGGGTGCTGAAAGTGTGACCTGCTGGGCTTTGGAATGCAACGTCAGAGAGTGCAGGCGAGGAGATGCGCTCGGCAATGAGCTCGGCGGGCTGCGACATAAATACCGCACCGACCAAAATCATCAACGCCAGCGAGAACCAACGCATAACCGCTTTGGGACCTCCACCGAGGTATTTACCCACAATCTCTGGCAGACTGAGTCCGCCATTACGGAGCGAGATGACGCCCGAAAAATAGTCGTGCATAGCACCAAAGAAGATACCTCCGAGGGTAATCCATACAAACGCCACGGGACCATACGCTGCACCGAGAAGTGCGCCAAAGATGGGGCCCAATCCGGCAATGTTAAGCAGCTGAATAAGAAATGTTTTCCAACGGGGCATAGGGATGTAGTCTACGCCATCGTACATAGTCTTCGAGGGGACCTCGGCGGTGTTGCGAATACCTGCCACGCGGTCGAGATACTTGCCATAGAGAAAATAGGCTGCCACAAGCGCAACCAAACAAATAATAAAGGTAATCATAGAGGTTTATTGTTATTGTTTTTGCTCTTTTTGTGTGTGCTTGTTGCGCTGTTAGTTGCAACAACGTGCCACGAAGATACAACTTTTTTGCTCCCGATGCAACGCTCAACCCGAAAAACCGCCTCATAGCCTACCCTCAACGCAATGTATTAGGCGATAATTTTGCATCTTGAATTTTGCATTTTGAATTCCCCGTAGTATCTTTGCGCCCGATAAAGCCGAATTCGACATCGGCGGAAGGTGCCGAAATAGCTCAGGTGGTAGAGCGTTTCACTCGTAATGAAAAGGTCGCGGGTTCGAGTCCCGCTTTCGGCTCAAAAACAGCAAACCGCAGTTTGCTGTTTTTTTGTGCCGAAAGCGGGACTCGGTGTTGCCTATCCCCCAAACCCCCTTTCTGTAAAGGGGGCTTTTCGCTACGCTCATTTGGTGGGTGGTGTAAAAATGGCTTGTTCATTGCGCGCGATTTTCAAAATCTCCTTTCTCAACCTCCGAACAAAGCAAGGGCAGGAGGGGTAAAACAACAAAAAAACCACATCGCGTCCGATGTGGTTTTTCTTGTTCTGCCTACCAGAGCGGGTGACCTTGTCACCATCCGAGGCAGCGAATCAACGTCTTAGTCCTCTCGACTATTTGTTGCGCAACTCGTCCGAAACAGTGAGTTTCTTACGACCTTTTGCGCGGCGAGCAGCAAGTACCTTGCGACCGTTCACGGTAGCCATACGAGCGCGGAAGCCGTGTTTGTTGATTCTTTTCCTCTTTGAAGGTTGATAAGTCCTTTTCATAGCGCTATTTTAATTATTTATCAGTTTTTCCGTAATTTTCGGACTGCAAAGATACAAACAAAATTCAAAATTCAAAATTCTTGTTTTTGACCTCTTTTTGCACCCTATCGCCTTGCGTAAATCACTTGTTTAGTGTCGAAAAACTCCTCCTCGAAGAGGTCGCTGATGCGGTGTATGTCGCACCTGAGGCGTGCGGCGGCAATCTCCTCCGCAAGGTCGCCACCTTTGAGCACCAGCATACCATTGGGCAGTGAGCCCCTCTGTCCTGCGCGTAGTTTAGGCAGTGCCCAGCCCTTCAAGGTCTTCATATCCGTAACAGCACGGCTCACAACATAGTCAAACTCCCCCTTCACAGACTCTATGCGTGCGTTCACGGGTGTGACATTCTGTAAGCCCAGAGCCGAGGCTATCTCCCTCACAACCGTAATCTTCTTACCTATGGAGTCCACAGCTGTAAACTCCACATCGGGGAACATAATAGCCAGCGGAATGGTCGGAAAGCCACCCCCACAGCCAATATCGACAACCCTCGCACCCGCCTCGAAAGTGCAGACCTTGGCAATGGCGAGCGAGTGCAGAACGTGGCGCACATAGAGCTCGTCTATGTCCTTGCGCGAGATGACGTTTATCTTGCTATTCCACTCCACATAGAGCGCCCCCAACGCCTCAAAATGACTCTGCTGATTGGGCGTAAGAGTGAAGTATTTTGCAATAATCTCCGGTTGCATATCTATTTTGTTTTTATGATCTTGTTCTTCCCGTGACTTCCTTTTCGGCAATCTTCTCGGCCACCCTCGTACCATCTAAGGCTGCCGAGATGATGCCTCCTGCGTAGCCTGCGCCCTCGCCCGTGGGGTACAAACCCTCCACAACGGGGTGCATAAGGCTCTCCTTGTCGCGCGGTATGCGCACAGGGGTTGAGGTGCGCGACTCCAAGCCGATGATTTGTGCATTGTTGCCCACAAAGCCCCTCATACGGGAGCCCCACTGTCTAAAACCGCCCCTCAGCGATTCGGCAATATAGTCGGGTAGCCACTCCTCGCCCTTCATCGGGACTGCTTTGGGGAGATAGGAGGTGCGTGGCAAGTCAAAGGATTGTCTGCCCATCACAAAGTCCGAAAGTCTTTGTGCGGGTGCCGTACCGCCGCCTCCCACAATCTCCGCTGCCCTGCGTTCCAACTGCTGGCGATACTTCAAGCCTGCCAACACGCCCCACTCTTCGTGGAGGTGGGGGAAATCCTCGGGGCGTACCTCGGTGACGATACCCGCATTTGCCCAACGCGAGGAGCGTGCCGAAGCACTCATACCATTTACCACACACTCTCGGTAGTCGGTCATTGCGGGAACTATCACGCCCCCCGGACACATACAGAACGAGTAGACACCCCTGCCACCCACCTGTGCGGTGAGGGTGTAGGAGGCTGCGGGGAGCCACTCGCGCATATCGTCCGAATGGTATTGTATGCGGTCAATGACCTCTTGTGGGTGCTCAACCCTCACGCCCATAGCCCACGCTTTCGACTCCAAGAGCACGCCTTTGTGGTGGAGCATTTCGTAGATGTCGTCTGCCGAGTGACCCGTTGCGAGTACCACTGCGACACCCTCCACAAGAGTGTCGCCCACCCATACGCCCACTGCCTTATTGTCCTTTATTTCAATGTCCGTAACCTTTGCTCCGAAGTGTATCTCTCCGCCCGATGAGAGTATGGTTTTGCGTACCTGCTCGATGATTTTGGGCAGTCGGTCGGTGCCTATGTGTGGATGTGCCTCGTAGAGTATCTCGGGCGAGGCTCCGTGGAAAACAAGGGTTTGGAGTGCGCGGTTGTAGTCGCCACGCTTTTTGGAACGAGTGAAGAGTTTGCCGTCCGAGAAGGTGCCTGCACCGCCCTCGCCAAAGGCGTAATTCGACTCGGCATCAACTCCTGCACCGCGATGAATTTGCGCAATATCCCTGCGGCGCTCGGTCACATCCTTGCCCCTCTCCAAAAGTATGGGGCGTAGTCCGAGTTCTATGAGCCTCAGTGCGGCAAACAATCCCGCAGGACCGCCTCCCACAATAACAACGGGCGTTTTGCCGTTTACATCGGGATAGTCGAAATGAATTTCAGCGGGCATCTGCTCGCCGTCAATGAAGACCTCGACCGTAAGCAGCACCTGAGGTGTGCGATGACGTGCATCGACAGAGCGTTTTACCACTCGCGCAAGAGCCACCTGCTCGCGGCGTATGCCGAGAGTGCGTACCACAATGGAGAGCCACCCCTCGGTGGAGGCTGCTTGCTTGGGCGAGAGAGTTAAATTAATTGTTTTGGGCACGATGTGTGTTCTTTTCGGCAAAAATAACTATTTTTGTGCAATATCCTACCGATAAAGATGCGTAAACTCATAATAATACCCACCTACAACGAGCGCGAAAACATCGAGGCAATGGTCGCTAAGGTTCTCTCGCTCCCTGGCGACTACTCGCTATTGGTAGTCGATGACGGCTCGCCCGATGGCACTGCCGCTATTGTCCGCAACCTTATGACCGACCACCCCGAGAGGCTCTTCCTCGTAGAACGAGAGGGCAAACTCGGACTTGGCACCGCCTATATTGCTGGCTTCCGCTGGGCTTTGGAGAGGGGCTATGAGGCTATCTATGAGATGGATTGCGACTTTTCGCACGACCCCGATGACCTGCTGCGCCTTACGGCAGAGTTGGAGAGTGGCGCGGATGTGGCTGTTGGTTCGAGGTATGTAAGTGGTGTGAATGTCGTTAATTGGCCTATGCGCCGCCTGTTGCTCTCTTACTGTGCCTCTCGCTATGTGAAGTGTGTTACCCGTATGCCTGTGAGGGATGCTACGGCAGGCTTTGTGGGCTACCGAGCAGAGGTGCTGCGCACTATCGACCTCGATAGGGTAGGGATGCACGGCTATGGCTTCCAGATAGAGATGAAATATACGGCTTGGCGACTCGGCTTCAAAATCAAAGAGGTGTCGATAATCTTCCGCGACCGCACAGCCGGCACCTCCAAAATGAGTGGCAGCATCCTCGGCGAAGCCTTCTGGGGTGTTCTCGCTTTGCGCTTCCGCCGCTTTAAGAGAAGGGGCACCCTTTAAGGTACTTTTAGTTTAACCCAAATAAGAAAAGTCCGCCTTTACCTCTCGTAAATGCGGACTTTTCCTATGTTTGTATCTTCTATATCCTTATTTCACAAATGTGATGCGTTCCCAGAGGGGGCGGGGGATGAGGCTCCAACCAGCCACAAGCAGTCTGAAACGCCAGTCGATGGTGCAGATGCGGCGGCGATGGTCGATGGCTCTTATGGCGTGGCGAGCAACCTTCTTGGGCGAAAGGACTGCGGGATATTTCTTGCCAGGGGTTAGTATGCTGGTTTGAGCATAGCCGGGGCGTATATCGGTGATGTGGAGCCTTACGCCATCCATTCGAGCGTGTTGCGCAAGTGCGCTCAGGTAGGTGGTCTGCAACCTCTTAGTCGCCGAGTAGGAGGGTGCCAAGCCCATACCTTTGGTGCCGGCAATGGAGGTTACGGCAGCAATGTGTCCCTTGCCACCGTGGGTGCGAAACCAGTGGTAGGCGTGGTTAATTATGGTCACAAAGCCCACCGAATTGACCTCGGTAATATGGCGTTCTTTGCCCTCCTCCAACGCAGGGTTCTCAAAGCCTGCGCCAGCAACGTGGAGCAGCACATCCATACCGCCCATACGCTCAATCAGTTCATCGAGCGCAGCAGTGGCACTCGGAGAGGTTACATCCATCTCTTGCCACTCTATCGGCTCGGCACACAGGTCCTTATACTCCTCCACAAAGGAGTTGAGCAATTCGCCCCTACGCCCTGCAATGCCGACCTTATGACCAGCCTTGACAAGTTGGGCTGCCATCTCGCGACCTAAGCCCGATGTGGCACCTATAACAATAAATCTCTTTGCCATAAATCTCTGTTTTTCTATCTATTCGGAGAGTAAGTCCGCAACCACAAAGGTGCTACCGCCGACAAAGACAAAGTCTTCGCTCTCTGCCAATTCTATGGCTCTGCGGTAGGCGGTGTGGACATCCTCTGCAACCTCGCCCTCGAAGCCCTCGCGGCGGAATTTCTCGGCAAGGCTCTCGGCAGCGAGCGAGCGTGCAACCGAAGCCTCAGTGAAGATGTAATATGCCTCCTTGGGCATAAGGGGAATGACAGCATCGAAGTCCTTGTCGCTGACCATACCAATTACCATATAGAGTTTGCGGTACTCCTGAGCGCGTATTTGAGCCACCACCTCGCTCAGTCCGTGAGCGTTGTGCCCTGTGTCGCAGTACACCCTCGGACTATCGCCCAACTTCTGCCACCTACCCATCAAACCCGTAGAGGAAGCCACACACCTCACACCCTCGACCAATGCGCGGGTTGAGATGTTCAGTGGCGTATGGTGGCGTAGGATGCTAATGGCGGTGCGGACTGTGAGGATGTTTTTGCGTTGATAGGAACCCATAAGGTCCAAATCGAGGTTTTGTGTCCTGCCATCGCGAGGACGCTGTATGTGATAGCGGATGTAGTCGCCCGACGGCTCGCTCTCGACAACCTCCCACTCCCTATCGGCATAGACCAGCATCGAACCTCGCTCGGCGGCTGTGCGATCGAAGACCTCGTTGCTCTCGGGGGCACTCTCGCCCACCACAACGGGCACTTCGGGCTTGATAATTCCCGCCTTCTCGAAGGCTATCTCGCCAATCGTGGAGCCCAAAAGTGCCGTGTGCTCCAAGCCTATGTTTGTGATGATAGAGAGGATTGGTTTGATGATATTTGTGGAGTCGAGCCTGCCACCCAAGCCCGTCTCGATAATCGCCACCTCCACATCGCTCTCCGAGAAGTGATGGAAAGCCAGGGCGGTGGTCATCTCGAAGAACGAGAGTCCAAGTGCCACCATCTCCTCCTTGTGCTCCTTCACAAAGCTGACAACCTCCCTCTCGCTGATGGGCACACCATTTACTCGTATGCGCTCGCGGAAGTCCACAAGGTGGGGCGATGTGAATAATCCCACGCAGTAGCCCGCCTGTTGCAACACCGAGGCGAGAATGTGAGATGTGGAGCCTTTGCCGTTTGTGCCCGCAACGTGGATGGTGAAATAGTTGCGCTGGGGGTTGTCCAAGCGGCGGCACATCTCCGTAATGTTCTGCAAGCCCTCCTTATAGGCGCCTGCACCCACATTCTGGTACGAAGGAAATGAGTTGAAAAGGAAATTGGTGGTCTGAGAGTAGTTCATTTTGTTTTTTCAATTTTCAATTATCAATTCACAAGGTGGCTGCGCTTGCGGAAACGGTAACTTACATAGTAGAGTAGCGAGAGCAGGAACAGGTAGCCTCCCAAGCGTCCCAAGTAGTCGCCTGCCTTGGCATAAAATGTAACCTCTCGCGAGGGGGTGACCTCGGCAGAGAGTGTGCCTCGCTTGTCCCAGCCAAGGGTGTCGCCTACCTTGCCCGTAGGCGAAATGAAGCCACTGATACCCGTGTTGGCTGCCCTGCACACCCACCTGCGGCTCTCGATAGCCCTCAGGCGTGAGAAGGAGAAGTGCTGTCGGTAGCCCTCCGTATCGTGCCACCAGCCATCGTTGGTGATGACCATCATAAGTTCAGCCCCATCAGCCGTAAAAGCACCAAAGTGCTCGCCATAGACCGACTCGTAGCAGATGGGGGCAGCGACCGAAATGCCGTAGGGATAGTGGTTGTTGCGCTGGTGGAGCAGGTGGCGATACTTGTCGGTGCCGAGTTGTCCCGTTGTGCCGCCCAAATCCACGATGAGTTTTTCCAGCGGACGTAGAATATCCATAAAGGGCATTTTTTCTACACCCACCACAAGGCGCGACTTGTGGCTCACTTTGAGTACCGAGTCCCCATCGAGCGCAATGGCAGCGTTGTAGCGGTCATACCACATCGAACCACTGCGGCGAGCCGTTGGCGAGGCGTCTTTTTCGCCCTTGTAGCGGTGATAGGTCATTGCACCCACAATGAGTTGAGCATCGGGATTTTTAGCCCTTCGCATAGCCTCCACACCCTTTATGGAGTGGCTGCGGTAGATGTCCTCCTCCCAGATGGGGTCACCCGCATCGCCAATGACCGTTTCGGGCAGAACTATGTAGTCCACATCCTCGGGAGCCTCCTCAATCAGAGAGCCAATGATGGCGAGTTGTTCGTCTACGGGTAGGGTATATTTCTCCTCGTAGGGGTCGAAGTTGGGCTGTACGAGTGTGACGGTAGCCTTCTGTGTGTTGGGGTTCTCGTGGTATGATGCGCCGATAATCAGCGAAGCCACCATAGGCGCAACGACAAAGAATAAGGCACTAATTCCCAACCCCTTGTTCTTGCGGTTGAGTAGCCACTCAAAGAGCAGCACATTCACAAGCAATACCCATAGCGAGCCACCGAGTACGCCCGTGAGTTCGTACCATTGCACCGCCCACACATCATTGGCAAAGCCGTTGCCCAGCAGGAGCCACGGGAACGACACCTCGCCACCAAGATAGAAATGCTCTGCCCACAACCAGCCCGCAATGAGGGTTGTGTAGGCGTGTGCGGGGCGTGCCCTCTTGGAGAAGGAGTGAAAGACCATAAAGATACCGCCAAAGAGCAGTATCTGCACAATGGTTGCCGCAACAATACCCACTGCCGCAGCATAGTATATCCACCAGCAGGTGGTCACACACCACAGCCCCATAACCAGAGCCGTCCAGCCTGCCATCTGCCACCACTCGCGCCTTGAAGGGCCATAGGAGGCAGAGATTAACAATAGTGGAACGAGAGCAATAAGCAGCGGCAGACCGCTTACCCTAAGCCAGCCGAGCGATAGGAGCACCACGCTGAGCAGTGCCAACAGCAGACGCTGGTATGTTTTTAGTGATATTCTCATCTTGCTCCTTTATTTTCTACAAAAATAAATCTTTTGACGGGATATTCTTCCTTTGGCGAGAAATTATTTTGCCGAAGTGAAACTTTTGGGGATAAAAGCGACAAATGCTCGGCAAAAATATATATCTTTGTAGTCGGTGAATTTTGCCCCTAAACTAACAATAGATAGACTATGTGGTTGATGACTTTTATAGGAGGTGTGATGGTGGGATGTATGGCGTCTATGCCACCAGGTCCCACGGCAATTCTCTGTCTGCAACGAAACATTAGCAAGGGTATCCGCTCGGGTATAACCACAGGATTTGGTATCGCCACAAGCGACACCTTCTATGCCTCCATTGCCTTCTTCTCGCTCTCGTTTGTGACGGGATTTATTGAGAGCAATATGCTCCTTATAAAGTGCATTGCGGGGGTTTTTATCGCCGCTTTTGGCGTGAATATCTTCCTGAAAAAACCCGATATGCGACTCCGCCGCAACCGCTCCGAGAAGGATAGGGCAAATTGGAGAGATTACGTTTCGGGCTTCCTGCTGAGTTTTGCCAACCCCGCCTACATCTTGGTGCACGTTGCGCTCATTGCAACCGTTAAGTCGCTCGGCTTCTACGACACCGATGGCAACGCCTTCTCGAATGCCTCAATGATTTTGGGTATCTTTACCGGTTGTGCGGGATGGTGGTTGATTTTGGCATCTGTGATGAAGGTTGTGAGAAAATACTTCCGCCCACGCCATATGTTGTGGATAAACCGCATCTCGGGCATCGTCATTACCCTCATTGGCGTGTCGCTCCTTATCTCGATGATTTCAGACTTGCAAATAGACATACAATTCAATGAACTCTTCAAGACCAAACAATAAGAAAATAGTCATAGCCGTAGATGGTTTCTCTTCGTGCGGCAAGAGCACCTTTGCCAAGATGGTGGCAGCCCACCTCGGCTACATCTTCATCGACACGGGTGCAATGTATCGTGCCGTAACCCTGTGGGCTATCGAGAACGGCTGTGTCGAGAATGGCATCCTCAATGAGGAACGACTCATCAAGGGGCTTGATGTGATACAGATAGACTTCCGCTTCAATCCCGACCGAGGGGCGAGCGACATCTACCTTTGTGGCGAGTGGGCAGAGGGTAAAATTCGTACCATTACGGTCAGCAATCTTGTGAGTGCCGTTAGTGCCATTGGCGAGGTGCGCCGCCGACTTGTGAAGTTGCAGCAGGCAATGGGGCGCGACAAAGGCGTTGTGATGGACGGCAGGGATATCGGTACGGTGGTTTTCCCCGATGCGGAGCTGAAAATTTTTATGACTGCCGACCCCGAGGTCAGGGCAGAGCGCCGCTATCAGGAACTCCTCGCCAAGGGCGAAGAGGTAAGCCGCGAGGAGATAATCGAAAATATCCGACAGCGTGACCACCTCGACCAAACCCGTGCAATAAGCCCCCTGAGGAAGGCAGACGATGCCATAGTCCTCGACAATGGCGGTATGACTCTCGCCGAGGAGATGGAGTGGTTCGATGAGATATTCAAGTTGAGAGTTAAGGAATGAAAGTTACCATAGACGATAAATCGGGATTTTGCTATGGGGTGGTAAGTGCCATCTCGAAGGCAGAGGAGTTGGTGGCGGAGGGCTGTAAGGTCTATTCGTTAGGCGACATTGTACACAACGACCTCGAAGTGGCTCGCTTGGAGGGTATGGGCGTAAGGACCATCTCGCACGCCGACTTGGCAGCCATAGAACCCTCCGATGAGAGCAAAATCCTCATTCGTGCCCACGGCGAACCCAAGAGCACCTACCGACTCTTGGAGGGGCTGTCGCTCGGCTATGCCGATGCCACCTGCCCTGTGGTGGCAAAACTCCAAAGGCTCACTATTGAGGCAGACCGCCAAATGCGCGAGGTGGGCGGTACGGTAGTGATTTTGGGCAAGAAGGGACACGCCGAGGTGGTGGGACTCAACGGTCAGATAGAGGATAGGGCAGTGGTTGTCGAGAAGGTTGAGGATTTGGATGATGTAGACTTTTCGCACCCCATCTTTCTCCTGTCGCAGACCACCCAAAGTTTGGCACTCTTCGAGCAGATTAGCAAAGAGGTTATGAGGCGTTCGGCGGTGCCCACAGAGGTTACCGTGAGGGATACCATCTGCCGCCAGGTGGCTGGCAGGGAGGAGCACCTGAGGGAGTTTGCCCGCGGGTGCGATATGGTGGTCTTTGTGTGTGGCGCAAAGAGTTCCAATGGCAAGGTGCTCTTCGAGGCGTGCCATAGCGCAAACCCCAACAGTGTGAAGATTGAGTCGCCCACCGAACTCACTCGCCAGATGTTCGAGGGGGCAGAGAATGTGGGCATCTGCGGTGCCACATCCACCCCACATTGGCTTATGGAGCAGGTGAGGGATACAATTTTGAGCCTCTCGGAGCGTTAGATATTTCAGTGATTAAAGAACAAAGAGAATATGGATTTTGCAAAATATGTAGGACGAGCCGTAAGGCACTTTGTGAGGCTTACGGTGCTTGTGGGGCTGATTTTTGGGGTTATGTATGCCACAAATACTCTCGCAATTGAGCCTGCCGACCTCTTGGGCACAAGAGGTATTGTCTTGTTGGTTGCGCTTGTGTTAATCTCTGCTGCCTACCCACTCTATGGCTTCTCGACAGCCTCTGTGAGGGCTTCTATGACGGAGGATAGGGAGCAGATTGTGGAGGCACTTCTCAGGGGCGGCTACACATTGGCTGCCGAGCGCGAGGGCGAGATGCTCTTTCGTGCTTCGAGTGGGCTCAAACGCCTTGTGCAGTTGGGCGACGACGCGGTTGTTGTAAGTCAGACCGATGACCACAACCTTACGGTTAGCGGCCTGAGGAAAGAGGTTGAGAATGCCCGCTTCCGCATAACAGGGTATATTAATGCCAAAAAATAGCAAATAGCAATGAACGGGAAAAAAGTTTGGCGCAAGGTGGGAGTGTGTGGCGCTGTGGCGGCGTGTGTGCTGCTGGGTGCCGCAGCGGGTAGCAACACACACAACTTGGGCAAGACAGTAGAGATATTAGTAAATATGCTACGCACCATCAACCTCTTCTATGTGGACGATGTGCCGAGCGAAAAGATAGTGAACGCCGCAGCAGAGGGTATGACCAAAATCCTCGACCCCTATACCGACTATATCCCTGCCGAGGAGATGGATGACTTTGCCACGATGACAACGGGTAAGTATGGCGGTGTGGGTTCGCTCATACGCCTTGCGGGCGACTATGTGGAGTTCACTGCGCCCTACAAAGGCTCGCCAGCCGACCGCGCAGGCATACGCCCCGGCGATAGGATTGTGGAGATTGATGGCAAGAGTGCCAAAGGTCTTACAACCCAGCAGGTTAGCGACCGACTGAGGGGCGATGCGGGTACGAGTGTGAAGGTGACCATCGAAAGATTCCCTTCGCGTGAGAGGCAGACGCTGAAAATCGAACGCGAGAGGATAGCCATCCCCGGCGTGCCCTACTATGGAATGATAAACGACACGGTGGGCTACATCTCGCATAGCGAATTTACCGAAGGTTCGAGTAGTGACCTACTGAGGGCTTATGAGAGCTTGAAGGCGCAGGGTATGCGCTCGCTTGTGCTCGACTACCGAGGCAATGGTGGTGGCATCTTGCAAGAGGCTACGAGCGTCCTTTCGTTCTTCCTTCCCGAAGGGGCTGAGGTTGTCAGCACACGCTCTGCAAACAACCCCTCTGCCGACCACACATTCAAGACCGAGAACACACCCATCGACCTCGAAATCCCCATTGTCGTACTCGTTGATAGTAGCTCGGCTTCGGCGGCAGAGATTGTGGCAGGAGCATTGCAGGACTACGACAGGGCAGTTCTGGTTGGTCAGCGCACCTTCGGCAAGGGTTTGGTGCAGAGCAGCTACCCTCTGGGCTACGATGCTATGCTCAAAATCACCACCTCGAAGTACTACCTGCCCAGCGGACGCTGCATTCAGGCTATCGACTATGCCGCCCACAACGAGGATGGCAGTGTGGCTCAGGTGCCCGACTCGCTCGTGAGTGAGTTCAAGACCCGTGCAGGACGCAAGGTCTATGATGGTGGCGGTGTGATGCCCGATGTGAAGATGGAACCCGAATATGTCAGCACCTTCGCGGTGGTGACCTATGCACAGGGTTTTGTGGACGACTTCATTGCCGACTACTGCGCACGCCACTACGAGGAGTTGGAGGGGAGTGTAGTGCCAGCCAAATATCGCTTCTCAGACGAGGCTTATGGCGAATTTGTGGAGTTTATGAAGGATAAGGAGGTCGCTTGGGAGAGTGCTGCCAGCCGACTATGGAAGGAGTTCCGCAAGGCAGCCGAGAAGGAGCGTTGGGAGGAGAGAATGACCGAACAAATGGCTCACATTGAGGCAAATATCACAAATACCACCGAGGACAATCTGTGGCTCTATAAGCAGGAGTTGCAGACCATCATAGAGAATAACATCGTAGTTCGCTACTGCTACAACGAAGGCGGCGTGGAGCACTCGCTACAAAGCGACAAGGAGCTCGAAAGGGCCATTGAAATCCTAAGCAATAACACTGAGTACCAAAGAATACTCGCCGAGCAGGACACCGCACGCAAATAGCACACATACGTTTTATGCGGGCAGACCGAACCAATAGAAGGAGAGAAGAGAGATGAGTAACTTGCTGGACGGAGTATGGGATAAGATCAAAAAGACCCCCTACAAAAAGAGGGTGTTGATGGTGACTATTGCCCTTGCCATAGGTACGCTCTCCATACTCTTCACAACCCGTATGTCGCGTATGCTCCAACACAAGGAGATGAACGAGATGGCTCTCTGGTCGTACGCTATGGAGCGTATGGGCGAGAGCACACACAACGACCCGCTCATCTTCCAAGTGGTACACAATCAGAACATCCCCTACATAATGCTCGATGAGAGCGGACGAGTAGAGAAGTCGCACCTCATTCCGGAGGGAGTTGTACACAACCCCGACCGCCGAATGAAACTCATCATAAAGCTGTCCAGACAGAATACCCCCATAGAGATTACCACTCCGCGCGGCTCGCGCTACATACTCTTCTATGGCAATTCGGCACTTTTAGATTGGCTCATCCTGTTCCCCTATGTTCAGTTGGCAGTGGTGGCGATATTTGTCTTCTTTGCCTTTATGACCTTCCGCACCACCAAACAAGACGAGCAAAACCGAGTGTGGATAGGCTTAGCCAAGGAGACCGCACACCAACTTGGCACACCTATCTCTTCACTTATGGGCTGGCTCGAATATCTCCGCTCGCAGGGCGTGAGTGAAGATGCCATTGGGGAGATGAATAAAGACCTCCAAAGGCTCGTGAAGGTTGCCAACCGCTTCGGAAAGATTGGCTCCGAGACCGAGCTGAGCGATGCAAACCTCGGCGAGGTGGTGGGCGACTGTGTGCTCTACTTCCGCACACGCATACCTCGCAAAGTAAGCCTCGACTACAACGGACTCGCCATAGCCCCCATAAAGGTTATGATGAACGCAGCGCTCTTTGAGTGGGTGGTGGAAAATCTGCTCAAAAACGCCCTCGATGCATTGCAGGGTGTGGGCAACATAAGGGTTACACTCAGCGAGAGTGACGAGTGGGCTTATATAGACGTGAGCGACACGGGCAAGGGTATCCCGAAGAGTAATTGGAAGAAGATCTTTGAGCCTGGCTTTACGACCAAGACTCGTGGCTGGGGCTTGGGCTTGTCGCTGAGCAAACGTATTATTGAGGAGTACCACAAAGGACACATTGCAGTCACCGAGAGCGAGGTTGGCAAGGGTACAACCATCCGTATCTCGGTGCGCAAGAGCGACAACTGAGCGAAAATTCAAAATTCAAAATTCAAAATTAGGAGTTGATAGATACAACAACATATACCCAAACTGCTGACTCGCTCGGTGGCAAACTATCGGAACTCTTTGGCCAGGGCGCAAGGCTTGCGCCTCAGGCGAACCTTCTGCTCCGCGAGGGAGTCCACATTGCCGAAAACAGCGTGGTGTGGGCAGGTGTTGTTGTGCTGTTTGTGTTCTACCTATTTGTGGTCTTTGCCTACGGTAGCCACATTGGGCATATGGGCAAGGTGATTCTTGGACGCAATCTTGGCATAAGAGTTGCAGACGAACTGAGCTACCTCTTTATGAGGGCTGTGCGCTATGGGCTGCTGATGGGTGTTCTGATGTGGTCGCTTGTAGGGGTCAAATGGCTCGATGTTGTGGGCGTAAGAGGTGTTGGAGAGGTCGCCGCCGAGTGGCTACTACCGCTCTTTGTGGGAGTGGAACTTGCGGTGGGTATTGTGCAACGCTTTGTGACCAATGGTATCTGCTGGCTCGTGCGCCGCAACGATATTGCAGAGGGACTTAATATACTTGCCGATACGATAATGGCATTTGTGGCAATAGTGACCACCCCCATTGTGTTGCTCTTTGTGGCAAATGCGGGAGTGTCGGCTACGACTCTTGGTGTGGTATGCCTTGTGGTTGCTGTTGTAGGGCTTTTTGTCTTCTGCACAAAAAGTTTAATTTTCTTTATTGAAGAAAAAGTTTCGATTTTACTTTTGATTTTGTACCTTTGCACCGCAATTTTGATTCCCATCGGCATTATCGCCACTCTTGCAGTGAGAAATAGTGTCGTTTAATGTCGAACCAAAAACACACAAAGAGTTGAAAATTAAGAACGTACTGATTTCGCAGCCCCAACCTGCGGTTATCGAAAAATCACCATTCTACGAGGTCTCGAAGAGCCAAAATCTCTCGCTTACCTTCAAACCATTTATGCGCATCGAAGGCGTGTCGCTGAAAGAATTTCGCAGCCAGAGAACCGAAATTTTGGACTACTCGGCAGTGATTTTCACAAGCCGCACAACCATCGACAACTTCTTCCGCATTGCAGAAGAGGCGAGGGTTAATATACCTGAAACGATGAAGTATTTTTGCATTACGGAGGCTGTGGCGCTCTACTTGCAGAAGTATATCGTCTACCGCAAACGCAAAATTTTCTTTGCCGATGGTAAGTTCGACAGCTTTATGGAGCTCATCCTCAAACACAAGGACGAGCGATTCATTCTTGCCCTCGCCGAGCCTCACAACCCCGAGATACCTCATACGCTCGAAAAGTTGAAACTCAACTTCCGTAGCCTCATCTTTGCACACACCGTAAGCGCAAATCTCGATGATGTAGATCTTTCCAACTACGACCTTATGGTCTTTTACAGCCCCAACGAGATCGCCTCGCTTGTGGCTAAGTTTGGCACCGAGAATATCCCTATGATAGTTGTCTTGGGCGAGAATACTGCCAAGGCAGCTGTTGAGGCAGGTCTGAAAATCTATGGCAAGGCTCCCTCGCCCGGTGTCCCCAACATTGTGAAGGCTGTCGAGATGTTGGTTGCTGATGCTAAGGCGGGTAAGACTTTGGAACCCATCGAGTTCAGCCACAGCCACAAGGCAGAGAACTTCATCAAAGCACAAGAGGCTAAACCTACCAAACGCGCACGAGCAAAACGCAAACCCGCCGAAGGCGAGAGTGCTACACAAAAGAGTGCCAAGTAGGGTGTAGATAACAATTGTGGGGTGTCGGCACGATGCCCCATCTTTTTTGCCCACAATGGAAGAACCTATGACGCAGACCAAAAGATATGGACTCAGCAAGGCCGAGCGACTGCACGGTGGGGCTGTCGATGCGCTCTTTTTGCATAGCAAGAGTGGCGTTGTCCACCCCTATCGCTACGTCTTCAAGAGGCGTGCTGCTACTCCCGAAGATGGTGCTGCGGTGTCGGTGCTCTTTGTTGTGCCCAAGCGCAATATCAAACGAGCTGTGGGGCGTAACCTCCTAAAACGCCGCACTCGTGAGGCGTATCGCCTTGCCAAACACCCACTCGTGGAGGCCGCCGAGTCTAAGGGGCTACACGTTGATATTGGACTGATTTACAACACAAAGGAAATCTTGGATTATAAGACTGTTAGCGATGCAGTGGGGAGTATTTTGGAGAAAATTATGGGCAGGCTGTAAGTGGCTGCTGAGCGCACCCTTTGTGGCTCTTATCCGCTTTTACCAGATTTGCATCTCGCCCCTCAAACCACACGCCTCGTGTCGGTTTACCCCCACCTGCTCACAATACGCTTTGGAGGCTATCCGCAAATATGGACCATTCAAGGGCGGTTGGCTTGCCCTTAGGCGCATCCTGCGCTGTCATCCGTGGGGTGGTAGTGGGTATGACCCCGTTCCATAGCGAGCGCATCTTGCGGGTAAATTTTGCACCGTACTTCGATAGGCGAGTACAAGGCCTGCGAAAAGAAAATCCCCCGCAGTTTGCTTGGCGCAAATGAGGGGGATTTTGTTGAGCGTAACGAAGTAATCGTCCGCCAGACGCGCTCGGAGACTATTTCTCTTTTGCAACGTAACGTTTCTCTTTGATACGAGCCTTCTTACCGGTGAGGTCACGGAGGTAGTAGATACGAGCACGGCGTACAACACCAACTTTGTTAACCTCGATAGACTCGATGTGGGGCGAGTAGAGGGGGAAGATACGCTCTACACCTACACCGTTAGAGATTTTGCGGATGGTGAACATTTTGGTTACACCACGACCTTTGATTTGGATTACCACACCGCGGAAACTCTGGATACGCTCCTTGTTACCCTCTACGATTTTGTAGCTAACGGTGATGGTGTCGCCGGCTTTGAACGAAGGAACCTCCTTGGGTGCCCACATAGCCTCTTCTGCGATTTTGATAAGTTTGTCCATCTTGTTTTTTAATCGATTAAAATGTTAAAGTAGGGAATATTACGGACTCCTATGTTCTCGTAAGAGATTCCGCTACCGGAGCGCAAAGATACATATAAAATTGAGAATTGAAAATTGAGAATTGAAAATTTTTCTAAAATT
Source organism: Tidjanibacter sp. (assembly GCA_017466345.1). GTDB lineage: Bacteria > Bacteroidota > Bacteroidia > Bacteroidales > Rikenellaceae > Tidjanibacter. Next base: position 35,604 of record JAFTUI010000005.1, read on the forward strand.
TGCAACTATAAAATAGTTAAAGCACTCGAAAAAAGTGCTTTAACCGCTGAAAATCGCATCTAAAAAATGCAACTACTTTTTGTCCGATGGCTACAATTTCAGTCCTTTGAGCATATTGATGCGCGCGTAGTCGGTCAGATCGACCTTGATGGGTACCACTGCAATATAGTTGTTTTCGAGAGCCCACTCGTCTGTATCCTCCGCCTCAGGCTCGTGGTTGCAGAAGCCGCCCGTAAGCCAAAAGTAGTCCCTGCCTCGGGGGTCTTGACGGCAGAAGAACTCCTCCTTCCAGAAACCGCGAGTCTGACGACAGATGCGGTAGCCCTTTATCTCTTCGGGGCGAGCGATGGGGACATTGATATTAAGACATAGCGGCTCGGAGGGCTTGTCGATGGCGAGCATTGCGGGTATTATGCGCTCGGCAAAGGCTATGGTAGCCTCGAAGTCGGCATCGTGGTCGTGGTCATCGAGCGAAAGCCCAATGGAGGGTGCGCCATAGAAACTCGCCTCTATTGCTGCGCCCATAGTACCCGAGTAGAGCACGTTTATGGCGGCGTTGGAGCCGTGGTTGATGCCACTAATGTTCAGGTCGGGGGTGAGTCCCAACTCGGGCAGGAGCCAATCGTAAGCCATCTTCACACAATCTACGGGGGTGCCGTTGCACGAGTAGACCTTGATGTGTGGCTCCTCGCGGCGCAGGGTGAGATAGAGAGGGTCGTACATCGTTATGGCGTGTGCCTTGCCCGACTGTGTCTCATCGGGAGCGATAGCCACCACATCGCCAAATTTTGCCGCACAGTTCACTATCTCGTTGAAACCTTTTGCGCGGTATCCGTCATCGTTGCTTATAAATATAATAGGTCTTTTCATACAATCTTGGGTTTTACGCCCACAAAGATAGCACGAGGCGAGCCAAATAGCAAAAATTTTGTGAGCCTATTTTTGGCGTGTATTTTGTAACCCCCTACCAAACAAAACCAAACACAACGTACTCTATGAAAAGACAACTGACAATTCTGATGCTCTCGCTCTTGCTCATCTCGTGTGGGAGCACAAAGAGCACAAAGCCGAGTGCTCCCTCTCTTCGTGTGGAGGTCGCCGAGGCGGTGGGCGAGAGGGTGATGATGCCTATGCGCTTCCAGACTCTGCTCTACTCCAACTATGACGCCACAATCCAGCCCAGGGTGAGTGGCTATCTGCTCACAAAGGAGTTCTCGAAGGGTTTGCCTGTGGAGAAAGGGCAGGTGCTCTTCACGCTCGATGCGGCACCCATAAGGCTCTCGGTGCTCTCCAATCGTGCGGCACTCGCCTCCGCCGAGACAGCCCTTGCCGAGGCGAAGAACAACTATCGCCGAGCCGTACCGCTGGCGCGTATAGACGCCATAAGCCAGAGTGCACTCGACCAATACGAGGCTGCCTATGCCTCGGCAGAGGCTCAGGTGGAGCTTGCTCGCTCCCAGCTCGAAGAGTCGCTCCTGCAACTCGACTACACCACCATCATCTCCCCCATCAGTGGCATTATTGACGATACGGGGGCTACGGTTGGCGATTGGGTGGGTGTGGGCACCTCCTATTCGGTGCTCGCTACGGTGTCGAACATTGACGAGATAGGCGTTCATATCCAGATACCCTTCGCCCGCTACTTCGAGGTGCGTGGTGGGGGAGAGGAGGACAAAACCCCTTCCTACGACAACTCCACGCTGTTGAGTAATATCAGGCTCCACCTGCCCGATGGATCGCTCTACCCCTTCGAGGGCACCTATGCCTACACCAAGCGCGAGGCGGGCGACCAAACGGGGACTATCATCATCGTAGCCTCGTTCCCCAACCCCGAAAAGCTCCTGAAAGTGGGGCAGTCGGCCATTGTCACTGCCGATGTGGGCTCGCCCGAGGGGGTTGTTATGGTGCCCCAGCAGGCGGTGGTGCAGACTCTCAATAAAGCCTCGGTGTGGGTTGTGGATAGTAGCAACAAGGTTACATTCCGCCCCGTAGTGGTGGGCGAGAAGTTCGGCACACATTGGATTGTCGAAGAGGGGCTCTCGGCTGGCGAGAGGGTAGCAACGAGTGGCTTACAACACTTGCAGAGTGGTATGACGGTCATCGCTTCGATGGCACAAAAGTAGGGGAGGGCTCAGAGTATGGAAAAGTTCTTCGTAAACAGACCAATTTTCGCCATCGTCATAGCCATCATCATCCTGCTCCTGGGTGGCTTGTCGATAGGCTCGCTCCCCATAGAGCAGTACCCCGACATCACCCCTCCTGTGGTGGAGGTTGAGGCTACCTATACGGGTGCAGACGCCTCTACGGTAAACAATTCGGTGGCAACACCTCTTGCCGAGGGGGTTATGGGTGTGAGCGATATGCTCTATATGCAGACCACCTCGGCAGGCGATGGCTCTATGTCGCTCCAAATCCTCTTTGACATTGGCAGCGATGCCGACCTCGATGAGATTTTTGTGCAAAACAAAATCTCCTCCTCCACGGCAGGCTTACCCTCGGAGGTTATTCAGCAGGGCGTCACAACCCAGAAGTCGCAGACGGGTTTTTTGCTCATCTACGCTCTCTACTCCCGAGGAGGGATGTATGATGATAACTTCCTCTCGAATTGGGCGTACATCAACATCCAGAACGAGCTGTTGAAGATTGACGGCGTGGGCAAGGTGCAAATTCTCGGTGCGGGAAAGTATGCTATGCGCGTGTGGGTAAATCCCTACCGTATGGCTCTCTACGACATCTCGGTGGAGGATATAGCCTCTGCCATACAGAACGAGGCGACAATCTTCTCGGCAGGTAAACTCGGAGCCGAGCCCCTTGCCGAGCCCGAGGCGTTTACCTACACCGTTACCACCCCTCCTGCACTCTCCGAGGCAGAGCAGTATGAGCAGATTGCTCTCCGAGTGACGCCCGAAGGGGATGTGGTTACGATTGGTGATGTTGCCCGCGTGGAGTTGGGATGCCAGACCTATGGTGCTTTCTCTGCCTTCGATGGCGATCCTGCTGCCCTTGTGGTGGTCTACCAAACCCCGGGTAGCAACGCCGTAGAGGTGGGGGGTAAAGTGAAGGCTACGATAGCCTCAATAGAGGATAGGTTCCCCGAGAGTGTCGAAACAGCCACCATCATAGACGCTACGGAGAGTATCGAGGCGGGTATTGAGGAGATTTTCTCCACAATGCTCTTCACGCTCGCTCTGGTCATCCTCGTAATCTTCATCTTCTTGCAAGACCTGCGAGCAACACTCATCCCACTGATTGCCATTCCTGTTTCGATTGTCGGAGCCTTTGCGGTCTTTCCGCTACTGGGATTTTCGATAAATATCATCTCGCTTTTGGGCTTGGTGCTGGCTATTGGCTTGGTGGTAGATGATGCCATTGTGGTTGTGGAGGCGGTGCAGGTGGGTATCGAGGCGGGCAAGAGCCCTCGCAAAGCCACTTTGGAGGCTATGCGTCAAGTCTCCTCGCCCATCGTAGCAACCACCGTAGTGCTGCTGGCAGTTTTCATCCCTGCAACACTTATGGAGGGTATTACAGGAAAAATGTTCCAACAGTTTGCTATGGGTATCTCGGTGGCATTGGTCATCTCGGCTTTCAACGCCCTTACACTATCGCCTGCCTTATGCTCGCTCCTTCTGCGCCCCAAAGTGCGCACCACAAAGGGAGTGCTGGGGGCTTTCAACCGCCTCTTCGATAGGAGCGTGGATAGTTATATGCGCTCCTCTCAGGTGGTGGTGCGCCACTCGGCACGCACGCTGCTCTTGGTTGTACTTACGGGTGGTGCAACGCTCTTCTTCTTCAAATCTTTGCCGAGCGGCTTCCTCACGAGCGAGGACCAAGGCTACCTTATGGTGTCGGTGGAGTTGCCCGATGCGGCGAGCGTGTCGCGCACCGAGGCGGCAATAGAGAAAGCGGTCAAAATCATCCGCTCCACCGAGGGCGTGCGCTACGAGGCTTCGACAGCGGGCTTCGACTTGCTGACGGGAGTGGCAGCAACCAATAGCGGTGTGATTTTCGTCACCCTCGCACCCTACAAGGAGCGCACCCGCTCTGCCGAGGAGATAGCCGCCTTCCTCAATGCCACTCTCTATACCGAGGTGCCTGAGGGTACCTTCTACGCTTTTGAGCCGCCCTCAATCCCCGGTCTGGGTGTCGCCTCGGGCGTGACGTTTATGCTCCAAAATAGAGGAAGCGGAGATGTGCGTTACCTCGCCGATGAGGCGGAGCAGTTTATGGCCAAGGCTCGCTCTCTGCCCGAGATAGCCTCTATCTCTACTCAGTTCGATGCCGATGTGCCACAGCGCAAACTCGTCATCAACGAGCAGTTGGCTCTCCAAGAGGGTGTTGAGCCCCAGCAGTTGCGCACGCTTCTCTCGGCGATGTATGGCGGTGTCTATGTGGGTAACTTCAACCGCTTCGGTAAACTCTACCAGACCTACATTCAGGCAGATGCGGAGTATCGCCGAACAGAGAGTGACTTGGCGGGATATTACATCCAAAACTCACAGGGCGAGAGCGTTCCCATCGCCCCCTTTGTGGAGTTGAGGGATACGGTGGGTGTGGAGTATATCACCCAATTCAACCTCTACGATGCCATAGCCGTCAATGCAACGCCCTCGGCGGGCACCTCCTCGGACGATGCAATGAAAGCCCTCGAAAGCCTTGCCGAGAGCACCCTGCCCGATGATGTTACGTTGGCGTGGAGCGGAGTATCCTACCAAGAGGCAACTGCCTCGGGCGGAGGCTTAACCTACCTGTTGGCGGTGGTCTTTGTCTTCTTGGCTCTGGCGGCACTCTACAACTCGTGGTCGCTCCCTATGAGCGTACTGCTCGGTGTGCCCCTTGCACTCTTCGGGTCGTTGCTGTTTGTGTGGCTTGCTCACTTTTTGAACCCCATCTACATCGACAACATCTTTATGAAAGTGTCGCTTGTGATGCTCATTGGTCTGTCGGCAAAGAGTGCTATTTTGGTGGTGGAGTATGCCGACCGCAACTTCTACGAGGGAGGTCTTGCGCTCCACGAGGCAGCACTCGCCGCGGCAAAACTGCGCCTGAGACCAATCCTTATGACGGCGTTTGCCTTCATTGTCGGCATCTTGCCGCTTGTCTTTGCTTCGGGAGCCTACTCGGTGGCTCGCAATGTGATGGGGGTGGCTCTGGTGGGTGGTATGCTCATAGCCACAGCACTCGGCATTTTTGTCTATCCCGCACTCTACCACCTTGTGGGACGAGTGGCTAAGTTTGAAAAGAAGCGCGAAAGAATGATTCAAAAACGCAAAGAGTATGAAAAAGAGAGTACTTTGTAGATGGCTTGTGGGGAGTGTGGCTTTGGTGTCGGCGTGTGCCGTAACTCCGCCCGAGATAGTGCCCGTCATCACGCCCGATGAGTATATCTTCGCCCATAGGGGCGACACGCTCTTGGTGGTGGGCGTGGAGTGGTGGGAGGTCTTTGGCGACACAACGCTCAATAGGCTCATCCTCACAGCCATAGAGAACAACCAAGACCTCGCGGTGGCACTCTCCAACGTGGAGGTGGCACGACAAACTATGGCTACGGCAAGGGCATCGCTCCTGCCACAAGTGGATGTCGGCGTGAGCGGCTCGGCAACCTACACCACACCCTCCGATGGCGGCAAAAAACGCATAGCCCAGAGTTACTCGCTACTGCCCAGAGCGAGCTGGGAACTGTCGCTCTTTGGCGCAGGAGCCACCACCGATGCTGCTCGCGAAGAGTTTTTGGCAAGCGAGTGGGGCTATCGTGCCGCACGCTTGGCGTTGGAGGCAGAGGTGGCAACGACCTATTTCGAGTGGTTGCAGTATGCCCGCTCGCTCGAAATCTCCGAGCGCAGTTATGCTCTGCGCTTGGAGGCTCAGCAGAAGAGCGACTCTCTCTTCTACTACGGCTACACCTCGGGCGTGGACCTCTGGCAAGCCCGTTCGCTAACAGCCACTGCCGCCACCGACATACCCTCCTACCGCCGAGCGATGTTGCAGGCAAACCTCGCGCTTAACACCCTTGTGGGTGGCGAGCCCGAGTTGCTACCTATGCCATCCCACTCGCGAGAGTGCGAACATTCGCGTGGGGCACAGCTCGATGGGCTCTACTGCGGACACCTTACAGCAACCCCTCTGCCCGTCTATGTGCCGAGTGGTCTGCCCTCAGCAATGCTCGAAAGGCGCCCCGATGTTATGGAGGCGTTCCACAAGGTGGAGGCTGCCGCAGCACGCACACGCATAGCTCGCGCCAACCGCCTACCATCCTTCGCACTCACAGGCGAAGGAGGACTCCTCTCCTCCACCCTCAAAGGGCTCACTTCGCACAACCCCGCCTACTGGACAGCCTCGCTGTCGCTCACTCAGCCGCTCTTCCACTTTGGCGAGTTGCGTGCCGAGGAGCGCAAAGCCTACGAGGGGTGGCGTCAGGCGATGCTCAACTACCAGAGTGTTGCTTTGGGGGCTTTGTCGGATGTGGAGAGCGCACTTGTGGCTATCGAGAACTACAACGTGGAGGCGGCAAAGTACCTCGAACTGCTCACTGCCAATGCACGACTTCAAGAGATGACCGCTGCGCTCTATGCCGATGGTCTTGCCTCATCGCTCAACCTCATAGATGCCGAGCGCAATCTCTACTCATCGCAGCTCGACTACATCTCGCTCCTCACGGAGCAACTCTCCGCCTATGTATCACTTTATAAAGCACTTGGCGGCGGCTGGTAATCCAAGCGCATCTTGTGGGCGACTACTGTGTTGCACTGCGATAAGCGAGTTCCTCATTTACCTCTTGTAAACTGCGGAACTCGCTTTCTTGTGCGCCTTGTATTCGCCTCACAATATGCGCTTGGATGGGGTAACAAAAAAAGAAAGACAAGAGAGTTACCAACCCCTGTCTTTCCTATTCTTCTTCCTGTTCTTCTTGTTCTTATTGTTCTTCTTGTTCTTTCTCGCCCCCGCCTATTTCACAATGATTGTTTTCACGAACTCTTCGCCGAGGATGGCGTTCATCTCGTGGCGGAAGTTTTCGCGGTTGATGAATATCTCGTGGCGCACCACCGAGGCACCAACCTGCACAAAGAGTGTTCCGCGCACAAAAGTGACCTTCGTGGCGTTCGCAAGCCCCTCGCCCGCAACCCTACGCCACACATCGGGCACCGAGCCCTCGGCAATAAGGCGCGAGATGGTGGGGTGTTCCTCCTTGAAACCACTCCACAGTTCGCCAATGCGTGTGGGATAACATCTTCTCATAGGGCTACACCTCCTCTTGGGTTACTTCGCCATCTGCCACCGAGAAGAGTCTGAACTCCTTGCCACTCTCTTTGAGGATGGAGATTATGCGTTCGCGGTTGCAATCCGTAATGAATACCTGACCGAACTCCTCGTTGGAGGTCAGGCGGATGAGTTTTTGGAGTCTTTGCTCATCGAGTTTATCGAATAGGTCGTCAAGCAGTAGCAGCGGACGTTCGCCCAGACGCTCGTGCAGCAACTTATATTGGGCGAGTTTGAGAGCCAGCAAGAACGACTTTTGTTGTCCCTGTGAGCCGAATTTGCGCAATGGGTAGCCACCAATCAACATTGTTACATCGTCACGATGGATGCCCGAGGTTGTATAGCCCATAACGAGGTCTTTTTGGCGGTTTGCCCTAAGGATTTCCAAGAAAGGTGTGTCGTTCAACTCCGAGCGGTACGAAAGGCAGACGCTCTCGCCCTCGGCAGCAATCTCGCCATAGAGTCTTTCGGCAATGGGTGCCAGGCGCTCCAAAACATCACGCCTTGCCGCAGCAACCCTCTCGCCCTGCTCGGCAATCCTTTCGTCAATAACATCGAGCAGTTCGGGCAACAACATCTCGCCTTGTTTGAGGAGTGTGTTGCGCTCCGCAAGCAGGCGGTTGTAGCGCATCGTAGCATCGAGATAGGAGTGGTCGAGTTGCGAGAGGAAGGCGTTGAGCCAGCGGCGGCGTTCGTCTGCCGCTTCACTCACAAGCACCCCGTCCGAGGGCGATACCATAACAATAGGCACAACGCCAATGTGGTCTGCCAAACGCTCATACTCCTTGCCACAGAATTTCAGCGACTTGCCTTTGCCCTTCTCGAAACCGCAAGTGACCGTAACGCCCATATCGCCATCGGTGGTGTAGTCGCCCGAGAGCATAAAGAAAGGCTCGCCGTGGCGCACGCTCTGACCATCGGTCATCGAGAGTGCCGACTTGCTCATCGAGAGAAAATGTATGGCATCCACCACGTTGGTCTTGCCCGCACCATTCGAGCCGACAATGCAGTTGATACCCGCCGAGGGCACTATGCGACACTCGGTGATGTTCTTGAAATTGAGCAGTGAAAGTTTTTCGAGCCTCATTGTTTTCTTCGCTTTTGACCTCTCAAAGGTAGTGATTTTGTGTGAAAGAAGAAAAAAAATACCCACAACCTGCTGTTTTTCCGCAAAAAGGTGTACTTTTGTGGTTCGAACACTCGTACGAGAGATAATTAAAACACAATAAAAACTATGGCAAACAACAAACAACAGGAGAACACCTACGAGGAGGTAGTAACCGAGACCGTAAGCAAAACCGAAAAATTCTTCGAGAAAAACTCTAAACTTGTAACTTGGGTATTGGTGGCAATCATCGTAGTCATCGGTGGCTACTTCGCTAACAAATACCTCATCGCTCAGCCTCGCGCCGAGAAGGCATCGGCAGAGATGTTCGCAGCAATCCAGAACTTCAACGCCGAGGAGTGGCAGTTGGCTCTCGATGGCGATGGCAACAACGCAGGTTTCTTGGAGGTTATCGACAACTACGGCTCTACCCCTCAGGCTTCGCTTGCAGCACACTATGCAGGTATCTGCTACATCAAACTTGGCGACAACGCAACCGCTTTGGAGTATCTGAAACAGTATGACGCTGCAAAAGGCGCACCCGCAGAGATTATCAACGCTCAGAACCTCGGCTTGCAGGCTGACATCATCGCCGATGGTGGCGACCTCGCAAAGGCTGCTGCTATGTACCGCAAGGCTGTTGAGGCAAGCGACAACTCGCTCACCGCTCCCTGCTATCTGAAAAAGCTCGGCTTGGTAGAGGAGGCTCTTGGCAACACCGCCGCTGCACTTGCTGCCTACCAGCGCATCGCTGACGAGTATGGCACTGCTCTTGAAGCGCGTGATATTGATACTTTCATCGGTCGCCTGAAATAATGTAAATAAGCGGCGTCTTTGGCGTTGCACTGCGATAAACCACCTCCTCATTTACCTTTGTAAACTTCGGAGGTGGTTTTCTTGTGCGCCTAAAATACGCTCGCTTATTTACATTATTAAAAATGCATATAACGCGCGTCTGCGGCGTTATACTTCGATAAGCGGCTTCCTCATTTGCGAAGAGCAAACTGCGGACTCGCCTTCTTGTTTGGCACAAAAATCCCTCCGTTCTCTACATTTTTACCGCTTGGGAGAAATCCCATCACAAAAGAGGCGTTCCGCCTCTGCCCTCAACTTTTTTCGGTTTTGTGGGGTGGGGAGAGGAAAAAAGCACTATATTTGTGTAAGTAATCAGACAATAAACAGAGTATGACAGCACTGAAAATCGGTTTTGTGGTTGTGGAGGGGTGCGGCGAGCAGACAATGCTTGCCGAGCATATGCTCCACCAGATGGTGGAGATTGAGGGCGAGGTGGAGTATCGCTTGGTGCCCGGTACTGCCGAGACGGTGCTTGCTGCCAAGTGTTTTGCCGAACTGACGAGTGTTGATGCAGTGTTGGTCTTTATGCCTGCCGAGGAGCACCCCCAGGTGCTCGCAGCGGCACTCAATGGGCTTACCGATGTGGTACTCGACTGGAATATGCCTGTGGTAACAACAATATCCTATCCCGATGGCACCTCTCTTGCGAGGGCTGCGGTGGCAATGGTGGGCCTACAAATGGAGATGGAAGCCCGCGCCGAGAGAGTCCAAATGGACACCTCGGTAAACTAAAAATTCCCTATCTAATCCCCCAATAATCTCCTAAAATTTTTGCAGAAAGTCCGAGAGGTTCACATCTCGGCTTAGTCCCATTTTGCGCCTTAGTCGGTAGCGAGCCATCTCTACGCTACGCACCGATATGTTCATAAGGGGTGCAATATCTTTGGTTTGCAGATCCATACGCAAGTATGCACACAGGCGTTGGTCGTTGAGGTTGAGTTTCGGGAATGCAACACCCAGCCTTTTTAGATAGTCGTCATAGACATTGTCGAAGTTGCTTGCAAACTTCTCCCAATCGCTATCGTGGGCGATATTTTCGCGTATCTCCTTTTGGAGTTTTTTGAGTTGCAGCGATGCCTTAGCAATGTCGCCGCTGTGGAGAGTCGTAGCCACCTTGCCGATGCTGTTGTCGACACTCATCAGAATTTCGTTTTTGCGTATCAGGTTGTGTGTCGAAGAGGCGAGTTCGTCACTCTTGTTGCGCAGGTTGTGTTCAAGGGCCTGCTTTTGGAGCAATATAATCTCCTTTTCGTGCTCTTTGGCGAGTTGCTCATTGTAGAGTTGCTGGTTGCGCAGTTCCTCCTCCTTTTGGCGTTGAATGTCGAGCAACTTGCGGTTCGAGCGGCGATTGAGCCACATAATAAAAGCACACAGTAGCGCAGCACTTACCAGAGCATAGACGAAATAGGCTATGGGGGTTGCCCAATAGGGCGGGGCGACCGAGAAACGCAACGAGGTTGAGGACTCCTTGCCACTTAGGCGGTTACGAGCCTTGACCATAAACGTATATTTGCCACTTTTCAAACCTGTGTACTCCTTGGAATTGACGGTCGAGAAGTGCGACCACGAGGAGTCGTAGCCATCGAGCATAAAACTATACTCCACAGAGTTGGTGTCGCGGAACTCAGGCAACGCCACCTCAATGCTGATGCAGTTGTTGCGGGCGGCTATTTCGGGCATTTGAGCATTGGCTACTACCGATCTTTCGCCGTAGATGAGGTGCTTGGTGGGCTTTGTCGAATAGACGCTCTTGATGAATACTCCGTGATTGTCCTCGCGCTTGCCATCTTGCTCCATTCTTGCCATATCAATCACCGAAAAACCGTGCTCGCTGCTCAGTATTATGGTGTTGTCATCGAGCATCTTCACACTCTCGAAACCGATAATCATCTCCTTGGTGAGATGGTTGAGCGATGTGGAGTCAATGGTTATTTGGTTGTTGTGGTCGCGGAACCCCATACCAATAAAATTCTCCGACACGAATAAAACCCCCTTGTCGCGCAAAGGGTGGATGCGGATTGAGGAGGGTGTTTGGTCGGCAAAGAGCACATTTAGTTGTGGATGGGGCACCATCTTGTCCATCTCCTTGTCGAACAAGAAAAATCCATCACCCGAAGAGAAAACCACCTTACCATCAAGCATATAGGGCACATTGTTGTAGTCATAAGGCAGTCCCTGCAAGGTGCCATAGTGTGTCATAGTCTGTATGTAGGTGATGTCGGGACTGAACGTAAGGCGGAAGAGTCCTTTCTGCCAATGCGAGTACCACCACGAGCCATCACTATCCTCCACAAACATTGCACTCGACTCCTCCAAGCCCTCTACGCGGTGCGCGAGAGTCCAAAGCCCAGCCTTGCGTTCAAGAAGAAAAAGACCTTTGTAGCCGCAGCATAGTAGTTTGTTGTTTTCGCCCGCGATGGGTACAACTTTCCAAGCGCCACCTATTCCCTGGATGTCGTAACTTACATCTTGTTGGGTAACGTACAAACCATTCTCGTGGCAGCAAAATAGAGCACCCTTCAATACGCTTAGACTCCACACCTTTGCCACAGACTTTGTGACCGACTCGAAGCGGCGTATGTTGTCCAAGTCGCCATAGAAGTCGGTACTGTAAAGTCCCTGGTTGGTACCTATATATAATCTATTGCCATAGACTGCCGAGTCGTAGCCCGTACCATAATAATTACTACGAGCCATAAGTGAGTGGTCGGGGAGGCTCAGTTTTATGTGGTCTATACCGTTGTCGAGACCTACCCACAGATTGTCGTTGTCATCGAAGAAGAGCGAGAGTATTCGGTTGTTCTGCAAACCGTTGCGAGCATTGATGTTGGAGTGGGTACCCTTTTCGAGGTCAATCAGAAGCAATCCCGAACTTACCGTGCCGACAGCCAGCGTAGAGCCCGAAATTGCCGCACACGTTGCGTGGTCGTTCAGTAGGATGTTGTCGCACGAGGTGTCGAGGCGCCTAATGCTACTGCCATCGTAGAGGTAAAGACCGCCCTTGGTTGTGAGGAAAATTATGATACCACTCTTCCACGCTACCAATTCGCTTATAATTTTGTTACTCAGTGGGTTATTGCTGACTCCGAGGATGGGAATTAGCATATCGCTACTCATAATCATCGGTCCGCTCTCGGTGGTAGAGAAGAAAAAGGTGTCGTAGATGACCGCCGAGGAGTCTATGTGGTCGTTGTCTATGGCAAAGACCTTGCCCTCGCCTGTGGATTGATTGTAGCGGAAGATGTTCCAGTCGGTCAGGAAGAAGATGTAGTCGCCCTGGTGCTCGATGTCTATAAACTCAAACATCATCTTCTCTCGGCTACTCTCCTCGAAAGCCTCTTTGAGCGATGTGAAGCGCATAAGACCGTCTTCGCCCGCCGAGAAGTAGCCAAACTCGTCAAAGGCACCTGCGTAGAGCCTTCCTTGCTCTGCCACCCAGCACAAGGAGCGAACATTGGTACCATTGGTAACATAGTATTGGTTCCAATCTGTTCCGTCAAACTCCAAAAGCCCCGTATGATTACCAAAATAGATACACCCCGAAGAGGTCTGCTCTATGGCGTAGTTTTGTGCTCCGCCACTGTACGCTGCCTTGGAATAATTGGAGATGCGAGGCACCGTTGCAAGCGAAATTTGCACCGAAAGAGGCAGTAGAAGGGTAAAAATAGTCAGTAGTCTTTTCATAAAGATGTGTTTGATTACTGCAAAGATAATATAATTAGTCGGTAGGAGTGAAAAAATGTGATTATTTTTATTAAAGTGTTGATTATTAGTGGTGCTTTTTGTCTGCTGTGAAATTGTTGTTGTATTTTTTTTGGAGCATTGTTGTATTTTTTATGAAACTCAAAAATGGTCTTTTATTATTACGCACGCTAACTTTGTGCAACAAAGCTCATCGAGGGCTTTCGCTAACTACCGAAACAAAGAACAACAAATAACCTTAACAACAGATGAAAAGAATCCTCTTTCTATTGTCTCTTGCCCTTGTGAGTGCCACTTCTCTCGTGGCTCAGAACATCACCGTCAGGGGCAATGTTAAATCATCGGACGAGAATTTACCCATTGTCGGTGCAACCGTTATGGTTGAGGGTACGCAGAATGGCGAAACCACCGACCGCAATGGTAACTTCACAATCTCGGTTAAGCCCACAGCAACCCTTACAATCTCCTATCTCGGTTATGAGGAGCAGAGCATTGCGGTTGCAAATCGTTCTTCGTTGGAGATTGTGCTCGAACCCGAAACCAATGTCTTCGATGAGGTTGTAATTATCGGTTACGGTGCCGTAAAGAAGAGTGACCTGACGGGTGCGGTTGCATCGCTCAAAGGCGATGAACTGAAAAAGAACCCTGTGGCGAATGTTGCCGAGGCTCTGCAAGGTAAAATTGCGGGCGTTACGGTAACCTCCAACACGGGACAGCCCGGTAGCGATGTGTCGGTGCGCATTAGGGGTATTGGCTCGGTGAATGCAGGTGTGACACCCTTGTACGTTGTCGATGGTATGATTGTGGACAACATCAACTTCCTCTCGCCCAACGACATCGCCTCTACCGAGGTGCTCAAAGATGCCTCTTCGGCAGCAATCTATGGTTCGAGGGCAGCCAATGGTGTTATTTTGGTAACCACCAAGTCGGGCTCCAATAAGCAACATACCAACATCACTTTCGAGGCTTATGCGGGTGTGCAGAGCCGCTGGAACAAACTCGATCTGATGAATGCCACCGAGCAGATAGAGACGATGTTCAAGGTTAATAACTTGGGACGTGCGCAGACCGAAGCCTACCAAAATGGCGGTCTTAATGCCTGGCTCAACTACGCGCGTATTGGCGGTTTGGCAGACTACCCAATAGCAGGCACCGCCGATGGCAACTTCGACTACGCCTCCAACAATACCGATTGGCAAGATGCCGTATTCCGCGCTGCACCCATACAAAACTACTATGTGTCGGTGGACTCGGGCAACGAGAAGATGAAGCAGACGTTTAGTGCAAACTACTTCTCGCAGGATGGTACCATCATTGGCTCATACTACAACCGCATCAACTTGCGCTACAACTCCTCTTCGCAGCTGAAAAAGTGGCTCCGCATTGGCGAGACCTTCAACTTCTCGACCGTCTCGTCACGCTGGGCACTCAATAATAGTTCTCAGCCTGGCGCGTCTGTTCTCTCGGCAGCCCTCGCAATGGCTCCTTGGGATCCCACACACTATCCCGCAGGCACACTCAACTACCTCGGTGACGACCTCTCGAATAGGATTTCGGCTGCTTCAAACTTCCAGAATGTGGTCAATCCCTTCTCTATGGCCGAGCATTCACATCCACGAGGTGGTGAGGAGAGATACGTTGGCTCGCTCTATGCCGACATCACTCCCACCAAACACCTCACACTCCGCTCGGATGTAAGTTTCGATATGAACTATAACCGCTATCGCACCTTCTCGGATGAGTACCACTACTCCAATGCCGACAAGAACGATGCTAACTCCATTGGTCAGAGTATGAGTCGCTCGCGCAAGGTTATCGTAAATAATTATGGTACCTACGCGCGTGAGTTTGGCAAGCACAACTTCTCGCTGATGGTAGGTCACACCTTGGAGATGGCCTCCAACGAGAGTGTAGGCGTAGGCGGTAGGAATCTGCTCAATACAGACGAGCGTTTTTGGTCGCTCGGCTATGCTACGAGCGACTTCACACAAGGTGGCTCCTACTATGGCGAATATCGCCGTATGTCGTTCATCGGTCGTATGCAGTATGGCTACGATGACCGCTACCTCTTGACACTCAACTGGCGCTCGGACGGTAACCGCGCATTCCAGGGTAGCCCTTGGGGCCACTTCCCTTCGGTGGCTGGTGCTTGGAAAATCTCCGAAGAGGAGTTTTTGGAGGACAACGAGAATGTATCGCTACTGAAATTGCGCCTCGGTTGGGGTAGGCTCGGCAACGACAATGTGGATAGCAACCTCTTTACGATGACAATGGATTCGAGTATGTACGCCAACCTCGGCTATCCTTTTGGTCCCGGCAATGGCGACTTCCAAGAACTCGTGACGGGTGCTGCTGTAACGAGCCAGAAGAACCTGGCTGGTCGCTGGGAGATTACCGAACACTACAACCTCGGTATTGACTATGGCTTCTTCGATGACCGCCTGACGGGTTCGGTGGACCTCTTCATCCGCGACACGAAAGATATGCTGCTGGCTCGCAAGTGGCCCAACTACGCCGGCGTACTCTACACCGCAGTAGATAATATCGGTACGATGCGCAACAAGGGCGTGGAGTTCCAGGTGGCTTGGCAGGACAACTTTATGCTCGGCTCGCGCCCCTTCTCCTACCAAATTAGTGGTAATATGTCGTTTGTGGAGAACATTTTGGTCGATATGAACGGTGCCGATAGGGTGTGGGGCGACAAGACCGTCACCGATCAGGGCTATGCCGTAGGCTCTTTCTGGGGCTACCAATACGATGGCATCTTCCGCTCCGAGGAGGAGATAAACGAGTATTTCCGCATCATCCCCAACCCTCAGACACAAGAGGAGATTGACTACAACGCCACACGCAACATCCACGACTTCGAGGTGGGCGATGTGAGATACAAAGACCTCAACAACGATGGCGAACTCGATGACGAGGAGGATATGTGCGTCATCGGCAACCCATTCCCCAAATTTACATACGGTCTTAACCTTTCGCTCGATTGGGCAGGTTTCGATATGCAACTCTTCTTCCAGGGTGTATATGGTAACACCGTCTACAACGCTTTGCGCGATCGTATAGAGGGCAATGGTTTGCAGGCGCAACTCAGCACTGCAATGAGGGATGTTTGGACAGAGGAAAATCCTATGGGTTCGCTTCCCAACCCCAACCATACCGTAAACTTCTACCAATCGGACCGCTTCCTCGAAGATGGCTCCTACCTGAGGCTCAAAAACCTCCAAGTGGGCTACACTCTGCCCCGCAACCTGTCGGATAAGTTGCAGATCTCCTCGCTGAGGATCTATGTTTCGGCTCAGAACCTGCTGACGCTAACGAACTATTCGGGCTACGACCCCGAAGTGGGTGGCGGTGTGGACTACGGCAACTACCCCCAATCGCGCACCTATATGTTGGGTGTAAACCTCTCGTTCTAATGCACCTCAAACAAAGGCGAAGATAAGAAAATGGCAACCGATAAAAAACTTAACACTAAGGATATGAAAAAGATCAAGATTTTGTTTGTTCTCCTTTCGGCACTCTCGCTCTCCTCGTGCAACGATTGGCTTATGGAGATGCCCTCTGGAACAACAACGCTCGAAGAATACTACGTCAATGGTAAGACCTGCGACCCCGTGACAGTGGGTTGCTATGTGCCTATGATGTGGCAGTTCCGCAATGGTATCTTTATGAGCGAATGGTTCATTGGAGATATTTGCTCGGATGACGCCTTCAAGGGTGGTCAGTTCAAGGCAGAGGATGCAAACTTGTTGGATATGGAGAATTTCCGCGTCAATGCCGACAACGACATCCTGCTCCAATACTACCACTCGCAGTATGTGGGCATTGCCCGTTGTAACCGCGCCATCATCGACATCCCCAAGGTCGCTTGTGACGAAGATATGGATATGCTCTTGCAGGCTCGCTATGTGGCAGAGGCTAAGTGTCTTAGGGCGTTCTACTACCTGCGACTTGTAAGGGTTTTCGGTAAGGTGCCCTACTACACTCACATAATTGAGGGCTCCGACCAGCTCACTCTCCAAAGGGAGGAACTATCGACCATCTACGCCAACATCATCAAAGACCTTACGGATGCCGAGATGTTCCTTTGGAACAAATCGGAGTATGAGCCCAAGGATTTGGGACGTGTTACTAAGGGTACAGCTCAGGCTCTGCTGCTGAAAACCTACCTTACAGGTCACGAGTACCTCGAAGACGCCTACGAGAAGGCTATGTATTGGGGCGAACAGATTTATAAGTCGGGCGAATACTCGCTCTGCCCCAACTATTGGGACAACTTCACCCTGGCAGGCGAGAATGGTGTGGAGTCGGTGTTTGAGATTCAGTACACCAACGATCCCACGGGCGACTATGGCGGTGGTGGTACTCGCGGAGCATTTACCACTCGCCAACAGCGTTGCCGCTCGAACAAATACACTGACAATAACGCAGGTTGGGGCTACAACCGCCCCTCGCAGTCGCTCTACAACGAGTATGAGGCTGGCGACCCCCGCAGGGACCTTACTATTGACGTGCTGACCGAGGCGGAGTGCGACAACACACAGGTGGACTTCTACGAGGGTGTCGTCAGGACCGTAAGCCTCAAATATGCAATGATGACCGAGGGCGCCGATGGCGGAGTCTATAAACTCGATGCCAACAACAACCCCCGCGACCCAATCAACACCAAAGAGATACGCTATGCAGACGTGCTCTTGATGTACGCCGAGGCTTGCGTGGAGGAGAACGACCTTGCAACTGCCAAGATGCTCTTGGAGGAGGTTAGAGCAAGGGCTCGTGGCGAGAATGAGGACATACTCCCCGAATTCCCCAACTACAATGGCTACACCGACACTCCTGAGGATCTCCGCAAGGCTATCCGCCACGAGCGCAGGGTGGAACTTGCAATGGAGGGCCATCGTTGGTTCGATCTGAACCGCTGGGGTATCGCTGCCGAGGTTATGAACGCTTGGGGCGAGAGCTCAGAGGTTCAGGCTATCTACTCCGATGTGTGGAGTGGCTTCCGCAAGGGTGTCCACGAGATATTCCCCATCCCTGCCGAGGAGCGCCGCCTTGCAGGCTTAGACCAGAACTACGGATACTAATCTCAGTTTAACCATCATAAGAAAAGAAGAAAACACAATTAACATTTATTTATTAACCTTTAACAACAAAACACTATGAAAAAATTTTTCAGCATTTTCGCGGCAGTAGCAATGGTTTTTGCTATGGCTTCGTGTGAGGAGGAGCCCGTACAGGGTCCCAACAACAATGGTGGTGGTAATGGCGGCGGTAACACCGGCGGCAACGACTACACTATGATTGCTTCTCCCCTTACTCTCGACTTCGGTTGGAACCAGCCTTCGGGTCAGACCGTAACCGTGACTACCAACGCCCCCGATGGCTTTACCATTGGCGAGACCGCTGGTTGGTACACCGCAGAGAAGAGTGGTGCAAACAAAGTTATCGTTACTCCTCAGAGCAACGATGGCGAGGCTCGCACCCACATTCTGAAACTCCACGCAAACGGTGCTAACGACATCTCCATTGTCATCAACCAGATGGCAAAAGGCGAGGTGGCTCAGTCGCTCAAAGGTCAGAACTATATCGTATGGCAGATGGACCCCACCTCCTTCGACTACATTAAAGAGAAAGTTCTGCTGAACCTTATGCCCGATGGTAACGTATCGAGGCTCGACATTTGGCCCGCTGGCGACTCTCTGATCGCTGACGATACCGCAACCGGTCCCAACTTCTACGGCAACCAGGGTGGCTATGTAGGTCTGAAAGTTGGTAATGTAGGTTGGAGCGGCGGTGGCTACGGCTATGGTAAGGGTGCTGATGACACCGCAAGCATCGAGAAATTGGCTGCTGCTTGGAAGCAGATTACCGATGTTAATGGCGAGGGTTGGTATCTCCACTGCGCTGTTAAGGGTACCAAGGGTGCAGGTAGTTTCTTCCGCCTGTGCGATGCAGATCCCGATGCAGCATCTTCGTACATTCTCCACTGGGATAACTACGACTTCACCGAGAACGACTGGGCAGAGATTGAGGTTCCTATGACTACCATCTGCGCCGCAGGTTGGTTGGGTGCTACCCAGGGCTACCAGTTCACTGTTCACGGCAGTGGCAGGGCTGGCGACAAGTTCCACTATGACGCTGTATTTATCTACCAGAAATAAGCAAACCTCTTTTTTCGAGGCTCTCCCTGCACCCTCCCACGCCGAGGGGGTGCAGGGGGACCCCGAAATACACACATTATCACACAACATTACAACCAATTATTAACTAATACCATACTCTTATGAAAACCAATAACTTCACAAGAGAGGGCTATGTTGCTCCCTCTGTCGATGTAGAATTTGTTGCGTTGGAACAGGGAATAGCAGTTAGCCAGACCATCTTCCAGGACTACAATGTTGGCTCCGACCAGGTGGATTGGGTTATCGGCACCTCCGACAATGAGTTTGAGTAATCTTTTAATCACAAGAGAAAGACTATGAAAAAGATTTTCCGTTATGCAGCAATGATTTGCGCAGCCGCTCTGGCAGTGGCTTGTGCCGAGGAGCCCCAAGATGAACCCATCGTGGAGCATCCCACAACGAAAGATATGACATTTACCACCGAAGCAGCCACTCCCGACAGCCGCGTGCTGTTTGCCGATGGCGAGGGCTTGGCGTGGGAGAATGCCGACCTGACAAAGATGGCAGTGTGCTACGATGAGGCTGGTGCGTGGAAACACACCTGCTCCACAAGCGGCGCAATCAATGAGGGTACAGCAACCTTCACTGCCACTGTTGATGCAGAGAGCGTTTTTGCTTACTGCTACTACCCCTATGCCGAGAATAGCGCAACAGACGCCATTTTCGCCTACGACTTTGCCGCTGCCCTCACTCAGAGCGAGGCTGGTAGGACTACCGCTTTGCGCTTGGCTTCGGGTGTTATCGACATCGAGGGCGAGGTTACCAATGTTACCGCTCAGTTCCATAATGTAGGTAGCCTCTTGCGCTACTTCATCTATGCCGCCGAGAGTGACGAGAAGGTGGAGAGCGTTGCTTTGGAGGCTACGGCTCCCATCGCAGGTACCTACACCTACAACCTCGCAACTGCCGAGGGCGAGATTGGTGGCACCACCTCCAACGAGGTTACCGTTACTTTGGGCACCGCACTGTCGCTCGAAGGCATCACCGCTGCCGACAAGGCTAAGAGCGTATTTATGCCTATCGTTCCTGCCACCTCGGAGGGCGTGACCTATGTTGTTACTACCGACAAGAACGTCTATGAGTTCGTTTCGACCGCTGCTCACACTTGGGCTGAGGGCGCTGTTACCGAAATCAAACTCAACCTCGCAAAGGCTACCAACGTAACCCCCATTGGCGGTGGCGAGGGTCCCGACACAAGCAATGCAACCGAGATTATCTACTGCTTTACCAATATGGCAGTGCAGACTGCATACAACTTCCCCGCTACCGAGGGTGTTGCTGCAACCGACTACTATATCGTTGATGAGGGCGAGTTTGGCAACCATATTTTCGACTACACCAAGCCATACTATACCACTATGCGTATGGAGTACTTGGATGCGACCAGCAATGAGGTTGTGGATTGGGTAACTCTTTCGACTCGTGCAAATGACAACAAACTCGACTTTGCATATCAGGCAAACTCGGGCGCAGAGCGCACAGCGATCATCAACATCTATTGGGACGACACCGAGGAGTATAAGGTTGTCGGCACCTATAAGAAGGCTGATAAATCCTACGAGGAGATTACTACCGCCGATCCTATTATGACCATTACGGTTACTCAGGCAGCAGGTGCAGTTACTCCCGACCCAGAGCCCGATCCAGAACCAAGCGACAAACAGCAACTCTACTACCTCTTCCGCGATAAGAATGGTGCGTTCGGCGCAAAAGAAGTTACTGTTGAGAACGCTGGTAGAACCATCATAGACAATGCTTGGTTCTTGGTAGGTGTTGGTGGTACCAGCAATGACAAACTCATTTTGAGTAATTATCAAAATGAGCCTCCATATCGTGATTTGCGTTTCGAGTGCCCCGAGTGGATGGAATACGCCCATAGCGGTCAGAATGTAACGCTTAGAGTTTTGAAAAACACTTCAGCCGAAGAGCGTGTTGGTACATTCAAGATTTACTCGAATGTAGACACCGCAGTTTACGAGGTTGTATACGCAGATGGCTCAACCATCACTATCGAAGACCCCGTATTTGAAGTAACTGTTACTCAGGCAGCAGGTACGGGTCTTAGCTATGAGCAACTGATTTATCAGTTTACCAACAAAGGTGTTGCTGTAAATCACAACTTTGCAAAGGACGGTGGCTTATACACTGCAAGCTACAATGTTAAGGTTGATGGCACCGAGGACACCAACTATACCGCTGCTTACTATCAGGGTTGGAGGTATGAGGCTGTGGATGCCAATGGCAACACCGTAGATTGGGTAAGGGCATATCCTTTCTCCAACCAAGTTAATGTTGAGGCTCAGGCTAACATCGGCGAGGAGCGCACCGCTACCATAAATCTCTATTGGGACGATACCGATGCATACCACGTTGTTGGTACTCACAAAGCCGAGGGTGGCGCACTTACCGAAATCACCACCACCGAGCCTATTATGACCTTCAATGTAACTCAGGCTTCGGCACAGAACACCTCCGAACTCGTGTATATGTTTACCAATGCTTGGGCAAACAACCCTACTGGTGGCAATGGTGGTGCATTGTGGCCCCACGCATACTACTTCGACAACAATGCCTCGACAAAGGGCTCTAATGGTTATCAGGTTAAGGTTGATGGCGTAGTAAGTTCAAATAACGGTGCTGACTTCTACCAGAAATGGACTTACAAGGCTGTGGATGTAGTGACAGGTGAAGAGGTAACTTGGGTTTCGGCTGCTCCTTTCAGCAATACCATCAACTTCACTGTTGAGGCTAACTCCACAGGTGCAGGTCGTGAGGCTTATGTTCACATCTATTGGAACGACAACGACTCTTACAAGGTTGTCGGCACCCACAAAGATTGGAACGCAACTTACGAGGCTATCGACACTACCCAGCCCATTTATACTGCAACTATCAAGCAGGGTATCTCGTACAGCGACATTGTTTATGAGTTTACGACCAAGAATGTTAAGAACCACAACTACAATGTTGCAGCCTCTGGTGTAAATAGTCAGAACATTAGTTGGTATGCAGCATTCTGCAATCGTAACGACACCGCAAATGGCGAGTATTTCAACCTCTCGTGCAGGGCATACGATGCAACCACCGGTGAGGAGATTACTTGGGCAAGGGCTGGTGCTGCAAGCAACGGCAAGAACGAGATTGTATTCTTCTGTGATGCTAACGACACCGGCGCAGAGCGTAAGGCTATCGTAAACCTCTATTGGTACAACACCGACACTTATAAAGTTGTCGGTACTTACAAGACTGCAAGCAGTCCCAATACGTTTACCCCCATTACCGACTCCGAGAACGAGCCCGTATTGACGCTGACACTCACCCAGGCAGCTCAATAGTTACCAAGGCGGTCTGTGAGGGTGGTGAAAAACGAAAAACAACGCATAATCACTTCGACACCACGCCTTACTCCGCAAAACAATAGGTGGGAGAGGGTTTGAACGCCCCTCCTACCGCAAGAGAAACAAAATAAGACAAAAACAAAATAAGTAAAACGCACAAAAACAACAAAAACAATGAAAAAGCAAGGACTTAGACTCGTTGTCAAGTGTTTGGCACTCTCCATAGCACTCGCGGTCGGTATGACCTCGTGCGAGGTGGAGCCAACAATCGAGCAGGTGCAAAATCAGGTGGTAACCTATCCCAACCTCGACACCTTCACGCCCGAAGAGGATGTGGTGTCGCAAGCAAGGAGCCAGAAGCGTGGCGTATGTACCAACTTCCGCATCCCCGCAATGCCCGACTTCCTCGGCGAGGGTGTTAGCTGGTGCTACAACTGGGCACACACCCCCTTCGGTCAGGACCGCTGGGAGATGCTCCGCCGCAACGATATGGAGTTTATCCCTATGATTTGGAACGCAGGATTCTCCGATGCAAACCTCGGAACTATTATGCAGGAGGGCGGCTCCAAGTGGCTCTTGGCATACAACGAGCCCAACCTTACGGACCAAGCCAATATGACACCCTCGCAGGCAGCCGAGAATTGGCCCAATGTGGTGGCTGTGGCTAAGAAATATGGCTACAAAATCGTGGGTCCCGCTGTGAACTACGGCACCCTCTCGGGCTACTCCGATCCCGTAGTGTGGTACAAGGAGTTCCTCGCACACCCCAACGTAGACATCAACGACATCGAAGCCATTGCACTCCACTGCTATATGCCCAACGGCAATGCCGTTAAGTCGCTTATGATTCGTAAGTTTGTAAACTTCTTCAACGAGTATCCCCAATATCGCAAACCACTTTGGCTCACCGAGTTCGAGAGTGGCGATGCACAAACCGAGGCGGCTCAGATGCAGTTCTGTGCCGAGACTATTACCTACCTCGAAGCCGATCCCAACGTGGAGCGTTACGCTTGGTTTATGGACAACACCGGCTCCAACGACCGCGCACCCCACTTCCCACTTGTGACCGTTCCCGTTATGGGCGTGGACTCGCATATCACCGAACTCGGCAAACTCTATGTAGGTCTCTCCTCCTACGACAAGAACAACTACTACGATGTGGATGTTAATATCCCCGCAGAGCACTACTCGGGACAGATTGTCGAGGAGAGTGCCGATGCGGATGGTTGGGGCGCAATGGTCAAGACCCGCAAGACAAGCGATGTATATGGCAACTTCGAGATCTACGATATGAAGAATGGCAATTGGGTGGAGTATGGTATTGACGTGCCCCACACCAGCAAATACCGCCTCGACTTGCGCTACTCGGCAGAGGCTGAGAGTGTTGTGATGATCGACTGCGAGGGTACCACCTCCGTAATTGCTATGTTGCCTCCCACCACGGCTCTTATGCCCTACACCACAATGGGTATTGAGATTATCCTCCCCGCAGGCAAGCAGACCATTCGCGTGAATGGCGCACAGGGCAATTTCGCGCTCAACTGGCTGAGGGTAACTTCGCCCCTTGCGACCGAGACCACAACCATCCAATAATCGGCAATCCGAGCCACAATAAACCGAATAACCTAAGAAATGAAACTCTCATACAAGATATTTTGCGCAACCCTTGCCCTTTTGTGCGGGGTGGGTGCAATGGCACAACAACAAGGCGATTTCTACGCCTCTCAGCGCGAGGGCTGGGCACAAAAAGCCGAAGCCTCGAAACCCTCGCTCACAAAGACCGTCTATCGTCCCGTAGGACTTGTGGAGTCGGTCTATGACGATGCCGCATTCCAGAATTGGCGTATGGTACCTACCGAGCCTATGGAGGCTCTCTATGGTGTGTCGCTCAAAGAGAAACCCGTGTCGATAGTCGATTTCGGTCGCCATATGACGGGTTACTACACCTTCCGACTGAAAACCACCCATCGCACGCAAGACGCACCTATGCGCATCCGCTTCACGTTTGCCGAGGTGCCCAGCGAGCTCAACACCCCTCTCGACCCCTACAAGGGTACTCTGAGTCGTGCTTGGGTGCAGGACGAAACCCTTACCATCGAGCAGATTGATTGCGACATCACCATTCCTCGCCGCCTTGCAGGTAGGTATATGAAGATTGAACTGTTGGGTGCATCGCCCGACTTCGACTTCCGTATGGAGGATATGTGGTTTACGGCTCAGTCATCCGCCGACCACGCAACGCTGCTACCTCTGCCCGAGGGAGCCTCGGAAGAGATTAAGGCTATCAGCGAGGTGGCTATCGAAACACTCCACGAGTGTATGCAGACCGTCTATGAGGATGGTCCCAAGAGGGATATGAGGCTCTGGATTGGCGACCTCTACCTCGAACAGTTGGCAAACATATACTCCTTCCGCCAGCACGACCTGACGAAGCGTTGCCTCTACCTTTTGGCATCGCTCGCCGCCGAGGATGGCAGACTCCACGCCAACGTCTTCGAGCGTCCTGAGCCACACCCTCAATATGGTTCGCACGCGCTGGATTATAGTCTAATATATAATGTGGCTCTCTTGGAGTATCTGAAAGCCACCAACGACTACGAAACCGCCCGCGACCTGTGGGTGGTTGCCAAGAGGCAGATTGACGATGCCAAAGGCTACCTTACCGAAGACTACATCTTCGATGCTGCACGCTATGGCGAGCCCATCTGGTTGGTGTTCGATTGGAGGGATGGCTACGATAGGAGCGCATCAATTCAGGGCTTGATGATTTGGGCTTTGGAGAATAGCAGCGAGTTGGCAGATATGCTCGGCAACGCTGCCGAAGCCAAAGAGTGGCGCAAGTTGGCTGCCACAATGCGCAAGGCTGCCCGCAAGCACCTCTACGACAAGAAGCAGGGCGTTGTGCTGAGCGGTCCCGATGGACAGATCTCCTACCTCTCGCAGGTGTGGGCAATCCTCTCCGACATCCTCAACGAGAAGGAGGGACAGAGGGCTTTGAACACTGTCTTTGCTATGGACAATGTTATCTACCCGGGTGCTCCCTACGCCTACCATTACCTCATTGAGGCTTGTGTGAAGTGCGGTCTGCACGAGGAGGCTCGCAACCGTCTTGTGGAGTATTGGGGCGGTATGGTCGAGCGCGGTGCCGACACCTTCTGGGAGGTCTATGACCCCGAGAATGAAGCCCTCTCGCCCTATAACTTCTTTGTCATCAACAGCTACTGCCACGCTTGGAGTTGTACCCCAATATACTTTATACAAAAATACCCCCAAATCTTTTGTGAATAATGAAACTTAGAGCACTTTTTACCGCCGCTATTGCGATGCTGGTTATGGGGTGTGACATAGTCATACAACCCGTACCTCCCGTAAACGAAAATCCCGAAGATCCCGAAAATCCCTCGGTGGTGCAGGGCGAACTGCCCAAGTTCGACCGCTTCTACCTCTCGGCAGAGATAAACGAAGGACTTGTGGATGACTTTGAGTGCCCCATTTCGGAGGGTAACATCATCGATGTTGTATGCCCCCGCCTCGACTCCTCGGAGGGTATCATCCCCTCGTTCGAGGGCGACTTCGAGAGCGTGACCGTAGAGGGCGTGGTGCAGACTTCGGGTGTTACTGAGCAGGACTTCAACAACGAGGTGGTCTATCTGCTCTCCAATCCCGCAGGCAAGACCAACAAGTACACCGTGAGAATTCGCACCCTCAATGGTCTGCCCCGTGTGGATATTCACACCGATGGCAAGCAGGCTGTGACGAGCAAGGAGACCTATGTTGCTGCAACAATCAACATCTCCAACACCCCCGAGTTTGGCGACCTTTCGGCTCGTGGCGGTGTGAAGGGACGTGGCAATGCAACGTGGACCAACTACCCCAAAAAACCCTACAAAATTAAGTTTGACGAGAAGACCTCGGTGCTCGGTAAGCCCAAGAACAAACATTGGGTGCTGCTTGCAGAGTATTGCGACAAGTCGCTGATGCGTACAGCCTATATGAGCGCTGTTTCGAGTGCCATAGGTCTGCCTTGGACCATTAGCGTACAGCACGTTGATTTGTACCTGAACGACCTCTATTTGGGTACTTATGTTTTGACCGAGCACGTTCGCAAGGATTCCGACAGGGTGGATTTGGAGGACGATGGTTTCCTCTTCGAGAACGACAACTATTACTACCAAGAGCCTCTCTATATGACCACCTCGAAGAATTGGAAATATACCTTCAAGTACCCCGATGCCGAGGATGGCGAGATTGTGAAGGGCGATGACAACTACAACTTCATCTTGCAGTATATGAACGACTTCGAGAAGGCTCTCTACTCCAACGACTTCAAGGATGAGGAGAAGGGCTACCGCAAGTACATAGATGCAAGGAGTTTTGCAAAGTGGTACCTTGTGAACGAGCTGACGGGCAACTTGGAGCCCAACATCTACTACTCTATGGCGAGTCGCAACGACAAGGTGCAGATGAACCCTGAGTGGGATGCAGAGTGGAGCCTCGGTCTTGCTGCGCGTGGTGACGATTGGGCTGGCTGGGAGTTGCCACCTGCCGAGAGTAGGGTTGATATTGAGATTTGGAAGAAAGAGCGCTATTTCCCCCGCCTCTTCGAGGATCCCTACTTTAAGACTCTTGTAAAAGAGGAGTGGGAGGCTTTCAAACCCAAGAAAGAGGCTATGGAGGCTGCTCTGAGGGAGAAGGCTATGAGTATCATCCACTCCCAGAGCGACAACTTCGACAAATGGCCCATCTTGGAGAGTTACATCTCGGTAGGCTTGGTATGCTTGGGCAACTGGATTGACGAGTTTGAGTATGTGGTAACATTCTTCGACAACCGCTGTGCGTGGTTTGAGCAGTATGTTGCAAACGATTTTAGCGTAAGGTAAAGTGCGCCATTGCAAAAAAGCGCAAACACAATACGTCAAAAGAGATAAAACATTGCTAATAATTGGTTTTTGAAGAGAGGGCTTCCTTTTGCTACGGAGTGATTCCGCCGAAGCCCAGATCATCAGGTTAGGATGATTGGTTGATAATGTAAGGAGAGCGGGCGAGATGCAAATCTCGCCCGCTCGATTTTTGGGATTACCCCACCGCCTTATTGGTGGTGGGTGCGTTGTGTTACAATATCCTTTTTGACCGAGTGGCTGAGTGAGAGAATGGGCGAGAGGGCGTCCTTAGCAGCGTAGAGCGTGTAGTCGCCCGCAGCAACCTTCATACACGAGCCCTCGTGGTCGAATTGTGCGAGGTTGTCGGCTGTTATCTCAATGGTAACTCTCTGACTCTCGCCTGCGGCAAGAAGGTCGGTCTTGACGTATGCGCACAGTTCGCGTGCGGGGCGCGAAGAGTCCGCATCGGGCTTGCTGACGTAGATTTGCACCACCTCACGACCTGCCACCGAGCCACAGTTGGTCACCGTGAGCGAGAGGGTAAGGTTGCCCTTGCGGGATGTTTTGTCTATCGCCAGGTCGGAGTACTCAAAAGTGGTGTAGGAGAGTCCGTAGCCAAAGGGATAGAGGGGTTTTTGGTCGGTGTTGGTCACAAAGTGGCGGTAGCCTACCATCAACTCCTCTTGGTAGCGCACTGCTGAACGCTCGCCTGCCGAAACGCCGAAATTATCATCCGTAGGCAGCTGTTCGTATGAGGCGGCAAAGGTCATTGGGAGTCGTCCAGAGGGGCATACTACGCCAGAGAGAATATCTACCACCGAGCCGCCCACCTGCTGTCCTGCCAGCCAGCCGATGAGTATCGCATCGGGCAGCGAGTGCCACGAGGAGAGGTCTATGACACCGCCCGTATTGGTCACTACCACAACCCTCTTGCCACGCTTGTGGAACTCCTCGCAAACCCTCTCCACAAGGCTCTGCTCCACCTCTGTGAGTAGGTAGTCGCCCTTGCCGGGGTGGCGGTCATCGCCCTCGCCCGACATACGACCGAGTGTTATGAGTGCAAGGTCGCTCTCATCTGCTGCACGGCGAATATCGCGAGTGGCAACCTCCATTTCGGTCACAAAGGGGATATACCAGAAATTCTCAGCAGGGAGCTTGCTCTTCTGCTCGGCAATGTAGCGTGTGTATCGCTCTGCCAACTTGGAGTCGGTCTTGTAGCCCGCCTCACAAAGGGCGTTGTAGATGGTCTTTGTGTGGCTGCGATGGACATATCCGCTACCCGAACCGCCTGCCTGAGTGTTGTAGGTGGCGTTGCCGAAGGTGGCAATACTCCCAATCTCATCCCCGAAAGGCAGAGTGTGGTTGTCGTTTTTGAGCAACACCATACCCTCCGTGGCGACCTTGCGAGTGAGCGCATCGTGCGATGCAAGGTCGGGGGTGTTGGAGTAGTTGTATTTGGCGTGTGCAGGGGTGCGGAGCGTTACGTTCAGGATGTCGCGCACGTTCTGGTCCAAGACCTCTTCGGGGAGTTTGCCACTCTCCACAGCCTCCTTTATGGTGGCGATTTGGTAGGGTGTGCCAGGCATCAGCAGGTTGCACCCTGCGCTCATCATCTTCGATGGCTCGCCTGCGCCCCACCAATCTGTCATAACAAAACCATCAAATCCCCACTCATCTCTCAGCACCGTGCGCAATAGCCACTCCGACTCGGAGGTGTAAGTGCCGTTTATTTTGTTGTAGGAGGACATAACTGTCCAAGGCTTCGACTCCCTCACTGCAATCTCAAAACCACGCAGATAAATCTCCCTTAGCGCCCTCTCGCTAACTATCACGTCTATGCCGTTGCGATAGGTCTCTTGATTGTTGGCGGCAAAATGCTTTATGGAGGTGCCTACGCCCTCGGACTGCACACCACGCACCATTGCCGCAGCAGTCTTACCCGTCAGCAGAGGGTCTTCGGAGTAGTACTCAAAGGCTCTTCCGCACAATGGGTTGCGCTGTATGTTCATACCAGGGGCAAGCAGTACATCTACGCCATACTCCCTAATCTCCTCGCCCATAGCCTTGCCAACCTGCTCTACGATAGCCTCATCCCACGATGCGGCAAGCAGTGTTGCGATGGGGAATGCGGTGGCGTAGAATGTCTTGTTGGGCTCATCGGCTCTTTGAGGGTCTATGCGCAGGCCGGCAGGACCATCGGCATAGACCAACGAGGTAATACCCAAGCGTTCAACGGGAAAACTCTCTCCCGCAGCACCCTGCACACGCCCTTTGGTGTGGGCTGTGACAATCTCCGAAAGAGTTGCAGGAAGTTCCACCTCTGTGCCTGGGGCGGGGTAGGGGGGATTGGGCTCGCTCGTGGAGGTACCCACCACAAGGCGCACCTTCTCATCGAGCGTAAGAGCATCAATAACCTGCTCCACATTTTTGTCGCTCAGTTGGGGCTCCTTGTTGGCACGCGAGCAACCAACGCCCGCAATACCCACAAGGCTCATCAGCACCAATGAGGAAACCATACACAAAATGTTCTTCTTCATATTGTTTAGTGTTTGTTTGTTGTTTTCCGATTTGAGGACAAGGATTAGAGGTCGCGCCCTTGTGTGAAGTGGCGATAGCCCTCAGGTGTGTAGCCCGTTTTGTGCTTGAAGGCGGTGCAAAAGTGCTCCACATTACCATAACCCGAACAAAAAGCTATCTCCTTTATTCGCTTGTCGGTGTGAGTGAGCATATTCATAGCCTCCCTCATCCTAATCTCCTGAATGAACTTCACGGGGGCAAGACCTGTATATTGGTGGAAGAGGCGGCGGAACCACGAGTAACTCATTCCCACCTCGGCTGCCACCTCGCGAGGCGAGAGGTTGGTGGCAAAACGCTCCGTTATGATAATTTTGGCTTGGTTGATTTTGTCCACAATTGTTAGGTCCTCAAACCCCGCCTTCTTGTGGTTTGAATATGCCTCGCCGAGCAGATGGTGCACAATGCCGCCCAAGAGTTGCTGGTAGCCGGGCTGCTGCTCTTGCGCCACACGAATAGCCTCACGGTAGAGCTCGACCACATTGCTGCGCACACCTATATTAAAAATAGGTCGCGATGGCGAGAAAAACCCGTTCTGGATATACTTCTCCATATCGCCACCCTCGAAGCCAATCCAATACTCCTCCCAACCGCTCTTCGCATCGGGCGAGTAGTTGTGCCACTCGTGGGGGAAGAGCAGGAACATCGTTCCTTGTGTTATGGCGGTCTTCTCTACCGAAGAGGAGGTAAAAGTCCCCTTGCCACTACCGATATAGAGCAACTGATACTCTTCGAGCACCCTGCCTTTGGCAGAGGAGAAGAGATAGCGCGATGGGTGGTCGGGTGGGGGATAGTGCTCGCCTGACTCCACACGCTGATGTCCCACAGTGTTGATTGTAATGCCCCACGAGGCATCCTGCTCACTGCTGGTGAGGTATTTTGAGTGGTGGTGTTTGTCGGTCTGTGTCATTGTGCCAAAAAATTAATAACACATCTCTGCTTCTTTTTGCAAAGATAGTGTTTTTGTTGAAGTTACAAAATTTTTAGGTCGGTTAAAATACAAATTATTAAAATCAAAAAACCAAGTTTGTTTCGGCTCTCTGATACTATTTTTGTGAATAGCTACGCCATAGTAGGCGTGGCAACGACACTATGAAACACTATATCGCTTTTGATTTGGGTGCAACAAGCGGTCGCACCATTCTCGGCTCGGTGGATGAAGGAGTGCTCACTATGGAGGAACTTACTCGCTTCCCCAACGCCTCGCTCCCCATCGGAGGACACCTCTATTGGAACATATTTTCGCTCTATGAGCACCTCTTGGAGGGACTTAGGGCAGCCGCCTCGAAGGGCGTAGAGATTGAGTCAATAGGCATCGACACTTGGGGTGTGGACTTTGTCTTTGTGGGCGAAGATGGTTCGTTGCTCGGTGCGCCATACTCCTACCGCGATCCTCATACCGAGGGGGCGCCAGAGAGATTTTTCCAAAAGGCTATGCCACGCCAGAGGCTCTACGAGCTGACGGGTATTCAGGTTATGAATTTCAACTCGGTATTCCAGCTGCATACGCTGCGCGAGAATGGCTCCTCGCAACTTGCAGCGGCAAAACACCTGCTCTTTATGCCCGATGCTCTCTCGTGGATGCTAACGGGCGGGATGGTGACCGAATACACCATAGCCTCCACTTCGGCAATGCTCAACCCCCGCACCAAAGAGTTGGATGGCGAAATTCTCTCGGTGCTCGATATTGAGGAGGGAGTCTTCCCGCCCATTGTTATGCCTGGTCACACCATAGGCACTCTGAGGCGAGATATTGCCGAGAGTGTCGGTTTGGGAGAGGTGCCCGTAGTGGCAGTGGCAGGACACGATACAGCCTCGGCAGTGGCAGCAGTGCCTGCACGCAACCCCAATTTTGCCTATCTCTCTTCGGGAACTTGGTCGCTGATGGGCGTGGAGGTTGCAGAGCCCGTGATAACACCCCAGACCGAAAGGCTCAATCTTACCAACGAGGGTGGTGTTGAGGGTACAACCCGACTGCTGAAAAACATTACGGGTATGTGGATTGTGGAGCAGTGCTTGGCCGAGTGGCGCAAGAAAGGGCGTAGCTACTCCTATCCCGAAATGGTGCGCTTGGCAGAGGAGGCAGACCATTTCGAGCGAATGATAGACCCCGATGATGCACTCTTCTCTTCGCCCCGCAGTATGACCGCCGCAATTGATGAGTACCTCGCTCGCACGGGACAGCCCGCAGCTGAGAGCGATGGTGACTATTTGGCGTGTGCCTTCGAGTCGCTTGCACTGAAATATCGCTTTGTGCTGGGTATGTTTAGGGAGGTTGCTACACTCCCCATAGAGAGGCTCCATATTATTGGTGGTGGCTCCAAAAATCCGCTCCTGAACCAATACACCGCCTCCTCGATAGGCTTGGAGGTTATCTCAGGACCTTCGGAGGCAACCGCCATAGGCAACATTATGCTTCAAGCCAAAGCGGCAGGGCAGGTGGGCTCGCTTGCCCAGATGCGCGAGATGATTGCCCGCTCCACAGAAACCGCGACCTACCAGCCCCAAGAGGGCGCACTCTGGGAGGCCGCCTATCAAAAATTCATAGCAATTACAAATCTTAAATAAAAATCACACACTACTATGGACAAAAAACTCATTGAACAGGCTTACGAGATTGCCAAAGCACGCTATGCTGCCATTGGCATCGACACCGAGGAGGCTCTTGCCAAACTCCAAAACATCCAGATTTCGATGCACTGCTGGCAGGCAGACGATGTTACCGGCTTCGAGAATCAGGGTGGCGAACTGACGGGAGGTATTCAGGCTACGGGCAACTACCCCGGCAAGGCTCGCAACATTGAGGAACTCCGCTCGGACATCCTCAAAGCACTCAGCCTCATTGGTGGCTCGCACCGCGTAAATCTCCACGAGATCTATGGCGAGTTTGGTGGCGAAGTGGTAGATCGCGACAAGGTGGAGGTAAAACACTTTGCGGGCTGGATTGAGTGGGCAAAAAGTAACGGTCTTAAACTCGACTTCAACTCCACATCCTTCTCGCATCCCCTTTCGGGCGATCTTTCGCTCTCCAATCCCGACCCCGAAATTCGCCGCTTCTGGATTGAGCACACCAAGCGTTGCCGCGAGATTGCAAACGCTATGGGCGAGGCTCAGGGCGACCCCTGCATCCTGAATGTATGGGTGCACGATGGCTCGAAGGATATTACCGTAAACCGCTTGGAGTACCGCCGACTGCTCAAAGAGTCGCTCGATGAGGTCTTTGCCACCAAGTATGAGCATATGAAGGACTGCGTGGAGTCGAAGGTGTTTGGTATAGGCTTGGAGAGCTATACTGTTGGTAGCAACGACTTCTACATCGGCTATGCCACCTCGCGCGGCAAAATCGTGACACTCGATACGGGGCACTTCCACCCCACCGAGAGCATTGCCGACAAACTCTCCTCGCTGTTGCTCTTCACGCCCGAGGTTATGCTGCACGTTTCGCGCCCCGTGCGTTGGGACTCCGACCACGTTACCATTATGAACGATGAGACTATGGACTTGTGCAAAGAGATTGTACGCTGCGATGCTCTCGATAGGGTACACATCGGCTTGGACTACTTCGATGCCTCCATCAACCGCATAGGTGCCTACGTCATCGGTACTCGTGCCACTCAGAAATGCCTCTTGCAGGCACTCTTGGAGCCTATCGAAACACTCCGCCGCCACGAGGCTAAGGGCGAAGGCTTCGAGCGTTTGGCACTGCTCGAAGAGGGTAAGTCGCTGCCTTGGGGTGCTGTGTGGGATATGTTCTGCCTGCGCAATGGCGTGCCTGTTGGCGAGGAATACATTGCAGAGATTGAAAAATACGAGGCAGAGGTTACATCCAAAAGAGTATAAAGTTTTTGAGTTTTAGTTTAGCTTATGAATACGGTTTTAGGACTTCTTATTATCGCCATTGGCAGTTTTTGCCAATCGAGCTCCTATGTGCCTATCAATAAGGTTAAGGAGTGGAGCTGGGAGAGTTATTGGCTCACCCAGGGCGTCTTTGCGTGGATTCTCTTCCCCCTCTTGGGTGCACTCTTGGCAGTGCCTGAGGGTGGCTCGCTGTGGGCAATACTCACTTCGGACTATTCGGCAGCCTTCGGAGCGTTTGGCTACGGAATTCTTTGGGGTGTGGGCGGTCTGACTTTCGGCTTGTCGATGCGCTATTTGGGTGTCGCATTGGGACAGTCCATATCGCTCGGAACGTGTGCGGCTTTCGGCACACTGCTGCCTGCCATCTTTGGTGGCGAAAACCTCTTTGAGGGCGATGGTTTGGTGTTGCTGTTGGGCGTGATGCTCACAATTGCAGGTATCTCGGTTATCGGCTATGCTGGCTCGTTGCGCTCGAAACAGATGAGCCCCGAGGAGCAGAAGGCCGCCATCAAGGATTTTGCGCTCACCAAAGGTCTTCTGATTGCTCTCTTGGCAGGTGTTATGTCGGCTTGCTTCAACCTCGGACTCTCGGCAGGCTCCTCGCTGACGGTGGAGGGTGGCAATGCGCTTTTCAAGACACTTCCTGCAACGCTTATGGTTACGCTCGGTGGTTTTGTTACCAATGCCGCCTACTGCCTCTTCAAGAATGCCCGTAATCGCACATTCTCGGACTATGGCAAGAGGGGTGTGTTTGTCAATAACCTGCTCTTCTGTGCGCTGGCGGGCCTTCTGTGGTACTCGCAATTCTTCGGATTGGGTATGGGTACGAGCCTCTTCGATGAGGGCTCGGTGCTTGTGACCTTCGCGTGGTGTATCCTGATGGCTCTGAATGTGCTCTTCTCCAACCTCTGGGGTATCATCCTCAAAGAGTGGAAGGGTATTAGTGGCAAGACCGTTGCTGTGTTGGTGTCGGGCTTGGCACTGCTTGTGTTCTCGCTTGTATTCCCAAATTTGTTCTAAGTTATGAAGTCAATTCTCGATTTCCGCCCCGATTTGGCGACAAAGATAGATGAGGTTGCCGAGGTGGCAGGCTACCTATGGCAAAAAGGATGGGCAGAGCGTAATGGCGGCAACATCACCATCAACATCACCGAGTTTGTCGACAGGGAGATAGCCGCAATGCCAGCCTTGTCGCCTGCCTATCCCATTGGTTCGGTGTTGCCCAACCTGAAAGGTCAGTACTTCTTCTGCAAGGGCACCAATCGCCGTATGCGTGATTTGGCACGCCGCCCGATGGAGAACGGTTCGGTAATTCGCATACTTGACGACTGCGCCCACTATGTTATCATTGCCGATGCGCCCGTCAAACCCACCTCCGAACTCGCCTCACACCTTGCGCTCCACAACCGTATGATTGGCGAGGGTAAGGGCTACAAGGCAGCTCTCCACACCCACCCCATAGAGTTGGTGGCTATGACCCACAAAAGGGAGTATCTCGAAAAAGATGTGCTCACACGACTGCTGTGGAGTATGATACCCGAAACGAGGGCTTTCTGCCCCAAAGGACTCGGCATTGTCCCCTATAAGATGCCCTCCTCGGTGGAGCTGGCTGACGCTACGGTGGCTCTTATGAGCGAGTACGATGTGGTAGCGTGGGAGAAACACGGTGTGTGTGCTGTGGGGCCCGACATTATGGAGGCTTTCGACCAGGTGGATGTACTCAATAAGTCGGCTCAAATCTATATCTCTTCGCGCAATATGGGCTTCGAGCCCGAGGGTATGAGCGAAGAGCAGATGAACGAACTTAAAGAGGCATTTAACCTGTAAAAAGGTGTAAATACTCATAATAGTAAGCGAGGGGCGTGCAATTCACGCCCCTCGCTTGGTCTATTGCTCAATTCTTACAGACCTCTCCCGCCTTCGGCACCCTCCCCTAACTTAGGGGAGGGATAATAATTTTCAATTTTCGCAAATGCGAGTAAGCGAGGGCAGAGGGCACTTGTGCACTATGCCGAGCGGGAGCATTTTAGACAAAACAAAGTTTTGTCAATTCTCAATTCTCAACTCTCCATTCTCCCAAGTGCCACGCATCATTGCGCCATCGGAGCGAACAAAGAGCCCTTCGCCCTCGCGCAAACCCTCGTACCAATAACCCCTCCACCACGAGCCATCCGCCCAGCGGTAGGTGCCAAATCCGTGTCGCACACCATCGAAGAGTTCGCCCTCCCACGAGTCGCCATTGGGTAGCTCTTCGACCTCCCAACGATAGAGAGAGTATCTCTCGGTGGTGGGGTAGGGGTCGGTGGGCACACCATTCTTGAAGTTGCCATAGTAGGTCACCTCGCCCAAAGAGTTGTAGAGCGTGCCTATACCGTTGGGCACTCCGCCCTCGAAGTACCCCACAAAGCGAGTGCTACCCTCGGCACCTTGGAGCCAACAACCCTCCGCAGTAACCACAATGGCACCATAGCCCTCCA
This sequence comes from Tidjanibacter sp., assembly GCA_017466345.1. Taxonomy (GTDB): domain Bacteria; phylum Bacteroidota; class Bacteroidia; order Bacteroidales; family Rikenellaceae; genus Tidjanibacter. The sequence goes on from JAFTUI010000005.1 coordinate 71,835, forward strand.
TCTGACCATTCGAGAGGTTGCCATAGAGGATTTGATTGTCGAAGTGGGTGGCACCTATACCATAACGCTCGCCATTCTCCCACTCGCCTATGTAGTACACGCCGCTATCCCACGCAAACGAGCCATAACCATCGCGCACTCCGCCCAGCATCTCGCCATAGTAGCAACCATCATCGTAGGTGTGATAGTGGTAGTCGGCAGCGGGAGCCCCCTCGCCACTCCAATAGGCGGCAATGTCGGGCGCAAATGGACGGAAGTGCTCTGCCAAGATGTGCTGAGCACGAGGCTCTCCACCCTCCGCCGCAAGACGCATAAAGTGGAGCCACTCGGTGGGGTTTATGGCTGTGCCCCAGCCATAGCGATAGCATTGAGCTGCGTTGAACTGGGCGGTGGTGTTGCCACCGTGAGCAGCAGAGAGATAATCGCTGAGCACCTGCGCCGAAACGCCCTTCGCTACGCACGCGCATATAATAAATATAAGTATAAATCGCCTCATAGAAACTCCTCCTACCGACAAAGGTAGTGAAAAATTGCGGTTGAGGAGCAAAAAACTCGCCCAATTATTTTTTTATAAGGAAAAGAGTTGTATTTTTGTCGCCGATTTTCAGCCATTAGCACTTGGTGCGAAGGTCGAAAATAAGGTTCTTAGAGAGTTTGAATGAATTTTTGGAATTTTGTTGACCAAAGTTTTGCGGAATAAAAAATTTCGCATATATTTGCAACCCCAAATGAGGACAAACAGATGCCGATGTAGCTCAGTTGGCCAGAGCAGCTGATTTGTAATCAGCTGGTCGGGGGTTCGAATCCCTCCATCGGCTCTATACCCGACACGAGGGTGCGGGCAACAAAACAAAATATCGGGAGAGTTCCAGAGTGGCCAAATGGGGCAGACTGTAAATCTGTTGGCAACGCCTTCGGTGGTTCGAATCCATCCTCTCCCACACTCCAAAAGTTCAATTCATCAGCAAATGGTGGATTGTTCTTTTGTGGTTCTCGGTGGCGGAGTTTTGGACTCCAAAGTTGGTCGGTACTCTCGGGTGGCGACTTTTGGTGTGCGAGAGAGAAACCACTGCGAGAAAATGCGGAAGTAGCTCAGTTGATAGAGCATCAGCCTTCCAAGCTGAGGGTCGCGAGTTTGAGCCTCGTCTTCCGCTCAAAAAACGAAACAAAACAATTAACACAAATACTTATCTAATAACAACTACAAAGTTATGGCAAAAGAAAAATTTGACAGGTCAAAGCCTCACGTAAACGTAGGTACCATCGGTCACGTTGACCACGGTAAAACTACCTTGACCGCTGCTATTACCCAGGTTCTTGGTAAAAAAGGTCTTTCGGAGCTCCGCTCGTTTGACTCTATCGACAACGCTCCTGAGGAGAAAGAGCGTGGTATCACCATCAACACCGCTCACATCGAGTATCAGACTGCAAACCGTCACTATGCTCACGTAGACTGCCCCGGTCACGCCGACTACGTTAAGAACATGGTAACTGGTGCTGCTCAGATGGATGGTGCTATCTTGGTTGTGGCTTCGACTGACGGTCCTATGCCCCAGACTCGTGAGCACGTTCTTTTGGCTCGCCAGGTGAACGTTCCTAAGATCGTTGTTTTCATGAACAAATGCGATATGGTTGATGACGAGGAGATGCTTGACCTCGTTGAGATGGAGATTCGCGATGTTCTGAGCGCAAACGGTTTCGATGGTGACAACGCTCCCGTTATCCGCGGTTCTGCTCTTGGCGCACTCAACGGTGAGCCCGAGTGGGAGGAGAAAGTTATGGAGCTTATGGACGCTGTTGATACTTACATTCCCCTGCCTCCCCGTGACGCAGACAAACCTTTCCTTATGCCCGTTGAGGACGTATTCTCGATCACTGGTCGTGGTACCGTACTTACCGGTCGTATCGAGACTGGTGTTATCCACGTTGGTGACCCCGTTGAGATCGTAGGTTTGGATGAGAAGATTCGTACTTCGGTATGTACCGGCGTTGAGATGTTCCGCAAACTCCTCGATGAGGGTTCGGCAGGTGACAACGTAGGTCTGCTGATGCGTGGTATCGACAAGAAAGAGGTTAAGCGCGGTATGGTAGTAGCTAAACCCAAGTCGATCACTCCCCACACCAAATTCCGTGGTGAGGTTTATATCTTGAAGAAAGAAGAGGGTGGTCGTCACACTCCTTTCCACAACAAATATCGTCCCCAGTTCTACCTCCGTACTATGGATATTACCGGTGAGGTTCGCCTTCCCGAGGGTATCGAGATGGTAATGCCTGGTGACCACGTTGAGATCGAGGTAACTCTTATCTACCCCGTTGCTTTGAATGCAGGTCTTCGTTTCGCTATCCGCGAGGGTGGTCGTACCGTAGGTTCGGGTCAGATCAAAGAGGTTATTGAGTAATCTACCAAGTAGAGAACTTCTAAATCTCAAATATAGGGGCGAGCGAAGGGCTTGCTGCGAGAGCTAAGAGCTCGGCGAATCGCCCCACTTTTACGAGAGTAGTTTAATGGTAGAATAGCGGTCTCCAAAACCGTTGGTGGGAGTTCGATTCTCTCCTCTCGTGCAAAGAGTCCGGTGGCTTTGAAAAAGGGGTACCGGACTTGTTGAGTGAAAAAGCAATAAAGAAGAAAAAAGCATAATTTATGAAACTCGTAAAATACGTTAAGGCTTCGTACGAAGAGTTGGTTCACAAAGTGTCGTGGACTCCTATGAAAGAGTTGCAGAATCTTGCAGTTACCGTTATGGTTGCTTCCCTGCTGATTGCTGTTGTAGTTCTTGCTATGGACCTGACCTTTGAATCCATTATGAAGGCGGTGTACAGTGTTTTGGCACACTAGTTCAGAGTAGTAGTTTAGTTTGTAGAACAACTTAAACAAAAAACAATGAGCGAACAGACAAAACAGTGGTATGTGTTACGCGCCATCGGCGGTAAAGAGAAAAAGGTCAAGGAGTACATCGATGCAGAGGTACGCCACCTTGGTCTTGAACATCTTGTATCGCAGGTTCTCATTCCTACCGAGAAGGTCTACACGATTCGTAACGGTAAGAAGGTGAGCAAAGAGAGGGTGTCGTATCCCGGCTATGTATTGGTAGAAGCGGCTATGGTAGACGAGGTTCCTTACGTTCTTCGCAACACGCCCAATGTGCTCGGCTTCCTCGGTGAGACCAAAGAGGAGAGTCAGCGACTGATTGCCACACCCGTGAGGGAGGCAGAGGTGGCTCGTATTCTCGGAAGGGTTGACCTAATGAGCGCGGGCGAGGAAGAGAACGAAGTTCCTTTCTTCGTGGGAGAGACCGTAAAAGTTACGGACGGTCCTTTCTCGAGTTTCTCCGGCACCATCGAAGCAGTCGATGAGGAGAGGAAGAAGCTGACAGTCTCTGTGAAGATCTTCGGACGTAAGACTCCGATGGAGTTGAGTTTTATGCAAGTAGAAAAAGAATAATTAACAAGGAAAACTATGGCAAAAGAGGTTGCTGCATTTATTAAGTTGCAGATTAAAGGTGGTGCCGCCAATCCTTCGCCCCCAGTAGGTCCCGCATTGGGTTCTAAGGGTGTTAACATTATGGACTTCTGCAAGCAGTTCAATGCAAGGACTCAGGAGAAGGCAGGTAAGGTATTGCCCGTAATTATCACCGTATACAGCGACAAGTCGTTTGAGTTTGTCGTTAAACAGCCACCCGTTGCTGCTGCACTGAAAGAGGCTGCAAGTATCCAGTCTGGTTCCGCAGAGCCTAACCGTACCAAAGTTGGTAGCGTGACTATCGAGCAGGTTGAGGCTATTGCTAAGGACAAGATGAGCGATATGAACTGCTTCACATTGGAGTCTGCTATGCGTATGGTAGCAGGTACTGCACGCAGTATGGGTATCACCGTAGTAGGCGAAGTTCCCGCAAAGTAATTAGATTAAGAAGATGAGTAAATTGACAAAAAATCAAAAAGCAATGCTCGCAAAGGTAGAGCCCGGAAAGCTCTACAAACTCAGCGAGGCCGCAGCTCTTCTGAAAGAGATTACTTTCACTAAGTTCGATGCTTCGGTAAATGTAGACGTTCGTCTTGGTGTAGACCCTCGTAAGGCTAACCAGATGGTTCGTGGCGTTGTAACCTTGCCTCACGGTACAGGTAAGACTGTTCGCGTGTTGGTGCTTTGTACTCCCGACAAGGAGAATGAGGCTCGCGAGGCAGGTGCAGACTATGTAGGTTTGGACGAGTATGTTGAGAAGATCAAAGGCGGTTGGACCGATGTTGATACTATCATCTGTACTCCCAACGTAATGGCAAAAGTAGGTGCTCTGGGTCGTATTTTGGGTCCCCGTGGCTTGATGCCCAACCCCAAAACCGGCACCGTGACTATGGACGTGGCAAAAGCTGTTCAGGAGGTGAAGGCTGGTAAGATCGACTTTAAGGTTGATAAGTACGGTATCGTTCACTCGGCAGTGGGTAAAATTTCGTTCAGCGAGGACAAGATCGTAGACAATGCTAACGCATTCATCGATATGATTCACAAGCTGAAACCCGCCGCAGCCAAAGGTACTTATATGCTTAGTATCTATCTCTCAACGACAATGAGTATCGGTCTCCAAATTGACCCCAAATCACTCGATTTCAAATAGTAAAAACATCGAATTATGACAAGGGAAGAAAAAAGAATAGTTATCGAAGGTCTGACCGAGCAGCTCAATCAGTATCCTAACTTCTATATTGCAGACATTGAGGCGTTGAACGCTGAGCAGACTGCCAGCCTCCGCCGCAAATGTTTCGAGAAGGGTGTGAAGTTGGTTGTTGTAAAGAACACCCTCTTCATCAAGGCTCTCGAAAGCGTAGAGAAGGCAGATGCTGCACTTGTCGAGGTTCTGAAAGGCACTTCGTCAGTTATGTTCTCCGAAGGAAGCAAAAGCCCTGCACAGGTTATCAAAGAGTTCCGCAAAGGTTGCGAGAAACCCATTTTGAAAGCCGCTTATGTTCAGGACTGCGTTTATGTAGGTGACAATAACCTCGATATGCTTTGCAACATCAAATCGCGCGAGGAGCTTATCGGCGACATCGTGGCTCTGTTGCAGTCGCCCATCAAGAATGTCGTTTCGGCATTGCAGGGTAGCGCTGGTCAGAAGGTTGCAGGCATCGTAAAGGCACTTGAAGAAAGAAATTAATTTTTCCAAACAAAACACAAACAACGAAGTAAAACAATTTAATTTTTATACAAAACTATGGCAGATATTAAAGCATTGGCAGAAGAGTTGGTAAACTTGACTGTTAAAGAGGTAAACGAGTTGGCAACCATCCTCAAAGAGGAGTACGGTATTGAGCCCGCAGCTGCAGCTGTTGCAGTTGCTGCTCCCGCTGCTGCTGAGGCAGCTGCACCCGCAGAGAAGACTTCTTTTGACGTTATTCTCGTAAGCGCAGGTCAGGCTAAGATCGCAGTTGTAAAGGCTGTTAAAGAGGCTACTGGCTTCGGTTTGAAAGAGTCGAAAGACTTGGTTGACGCTGCTCCTAAGGCTATCAAAGAGGGCGTATCGAAAGAGGAGGCTGAGGCACTCAAAGCTGCTCTCGAAGACGCAGGTGCAGAGGTTGAGGTTAAATAGTTCCGACTATTACTTCACTCCATACTGGGTATAGAGCTTATGCAAAATAAGCTCTATGCCTTTTTCGCGTCTAAAAAGCAGGGCGCGAATCTAACATTGGGTTAGGTTGAAAAAGTTGGTCTGTAAGTGACTGACTTACAGGATGTTCTTTGGTCGGTGGGCTGGGGAATAATCTTGTGCCAGCAATTGGCAAGGCGACATTAAGAGGCTCGGGCTGTGCCCGAAAAATTCTCTCGCGCGTGCGAGGGTGCGTATAAACCCCGCGGGGGCGCAAGAAGGCGCAAGGCTCACAAAGTGTGTGAAGCGTGGAAGGCGCAAGGCGCACAAGGTGTGTGAAACGTGAAAGGCGCAAGGCGCACAAGGTGTGCGAGGCGCAAAAGTGTAGCGCATAAGGCCCGCAAGACGGACGGTGCACACAGCAGGCGAGGGAATAGAGCAGGGACGCAGACACAGGGCTTCAAACACAGAATACTTCAAACAAATTTGCAGACAATGTCCTCGAAAGCAAACAAACGAATTAGTTTCTCCTCCATTTCACACAAGATGGATTATCCCGACTTTTTGGAGGTGCAACTCAAATCATTCCACGACTTTTTTCAATTAGACACTACTGCCGAGAATCGTAAGAATGAGGGACTTTACAAGGTTTTCTCCGAGAATTTCCCCATTACGGACACCCGTAACAATTTCGTTCTCGAATTTATCGACTACTACATTGACCCCCCACGCTACTCGATTGAGGAGTGCTTGGAGATGGGTTTGACTTACAGTGTGCCTTTGAAGGCGAAACTGAAACTCTCCTGCACCGATCCCGAGCACGAGGATTTTGCAACTGAGATTCAGGACGTTTATTTCGGCACCATCCCCTATATGACCCCTGGTGGTACGTTCGTCATCAACGGTGCCGAGCGCGTAGTAGTTTCGCAGTTGCACCGTTCGCCCGGTGTATTCTTCGGTCAGAGTGTTCACACCAACGGTACAAAGCTCTATTCGGCACGAATTATCCCCTTCAAGGGTTCGTGGATAGAGTTCGCAACTGACATCAACAACGTGATGTATGCTTACATCGACCGTAAGAAGAAGTTGCCCGTAACTACACTCCTCAGGGCTATTGGCTATGAGGCAGACAAAGAGATTCTCGAAATTTTCGACTTGGCTGATGAGGTTAAGGTTACCAAAGCGAACCTCAAAAAGAGCTTGGGCAGGAAACTCGCCGCAAGGATTTTGAAGACCAGCTGGGAGGATTTCGTAGATGAGGATACCGGTGAGGTTATGCCTATCGAGCGTAGCGAGGTAATCATCGAGCGCGAGACTGAGCTCACCGAGGAGCATATTGAGGCTGTTTTGGAGAGCGGCGTGAAGACCATCCTGCTCCACAAGGACAACCCATCGGGTGTTGATTACTCGATTATCTACAACACCCTCCAAAAAGACCCCTGTAATACGGAGAAAGACGCAGTGGTTTACATCTATCGCCAGTTGCGCAACTCGGAGCCACCAGATGAAGCAACCGCAAGGGATGTCATCGACAAGCTCTTTTTCAGCGACAAACGCTACGACTTGGGTGATGTGGGTCGTTTCCGTATCAACAAGAAACTCGGTTTGGAGACCAGCCCTGAGGTGCGAGTTTTGACGCGCGAGGACATTATTGCCATCATTCGCTACCTCATTGAGCTTATCAACTCGAAGACCGATGTTGATGATATTGACCACCTCTCCAACAGGCGCGTAAGGACTGTGGGCGAGCAGCTTAGCAACCAGTTCTCGATTGGTTTCATCCGTATGGCAAGGACCATCCGCGAGAGGATGAACGTAAGGGATAACGAGACCTTCAAACCCATCGACCTGATCAATGCCAAGACTCTATCGAGCGTTATCAATAGCTTCTTCGGCACCAACCAGCTCTCGCAGTTTATGGACCAGACCAACCCTCTGGCAGAGATGACTCACAAACGCCGTTTGTCGGCTCTCGGTCCTGGTGGTTTGAGCCGCGATAGGGCAGGTTTTGAGGTTCGTGACGTACACTACACCCACTATGGTCGTTTGTGCCCCATCGAGACTCCTGAGGGTCCCAACATTGGTCTTATCTCTTCGCTCTGCGTATATGCGAAGATTAGTCCTATGGGCTTCATTGAGACTCCCTACCGCAAGGTGGTAGATGGCAAGGTTGATTTGAACGATGCGAACATCCGCTATTATAGCGCCGAGGAGGAGGAGAACCTGAACATTGCTCAGGCTTCGGCTCCCATTGACGAGGAGGGTAACTTCCTCAATCCCAACCGCATCAAGGCTCGTAACGAGGCTGACTTCCCCGTTATCAGGGATAAGCAGGTAGACCTCGTGGACGTTGCACCCAACCAGGTTGCTTCGATTGCCGCAAGCCTTATTCCCTTCTTGGAGCACGATGACGCAAACCGTGCGCTGATGGGCTCGAATATGATGCGCCAGGCAGTGCCTCTGATTAACCCTGAGGCTCCTATCGTAGGTACAGGTTTGGAGGGCGAGATGGTACGCGACAGCCGCATTCAGGTTGTTGCTGAGGGCTGCGGCGAGGTTGTCTTTGCCGATGCTTCGCAGATTCAGGTTAAGTATGACCGCACCGAGGACGAGAAGTTGGTAAGTTTCGATCCCGAGATTACCACCTATGTATTGCCTCGCTACCGCAAGACCAACCAGAATATGTCCATCACCCTGCGTCCTATCGTGAAGATTGGCGAGAGGGTAGAGAAGGGCGACATTCTGACTGAGGGTTACTCGACTCAGAATGGCGAGTTGGCACTCGGTAGGAACTTGAAGGTTGCGTTTATGCCCTGGAAGGGTTACAACTTCGAGGATGCTATCGTTATTTCGGAGCGTCTGCTGAGGGAGGACCTCTTTACTTCGGTACACGTTGATGAGTATATTATGGAGGTTCGCGAGACCAAACGTGGTGTTGAGGAACTTACAGCCGATATTCCCAACGTAAGCGAGGAGGCAACCAAGGACCTCGATGAGAGGGGTATCATCCGTATCGGTGCTAATGTGAAGCCCGGCGATATTATGATTGGTAAGATTACCCCCAAAGGCGAGAGCGATCCCAGCCCTGAGGAGAAACTTCTCCGTGCCATCTTCGGCGACAAGGCTGGCGATGTGAAAGATGCTTCGTTGAAGGCTCAGCCCTCGCTCTTCGGTACTATTATCGACCGCAAGCTCTACACTCGCAACGTGAAGGACGGCAAACGTGGTAAGGCAGAGGAGAAACACAAACTCGAAGAGGCAGAGGCAAAATTCCAGAAGGAGGTTGCTGCTCTGAAAGCAGTGTTGGTGGAGAAACTCTACACCTTGCTCAAAGACCAGACTTCGCTGGGCGTATACGACTACTTCGGAGTTGAACTCTATGCCCCCGGTACCAAGTTCACCAAGAAGATGCTCGAAGAGATCGACTACCTCGACCTCGGCGCAGGCAAATGGGTAGAGGACGAGAGGGTAGCATCGCTCACCAAGCAGGCTATTAATAACTATACCATTAAATATAAAGAGGCAGACGCAAGGGTTAAACGCGAGAAGTACAACATCACCAATGGTGACGAACTTCCCAATGGCGTTATCCAACTTGCTAAGGTTTATCTCGCCAAGAAACGTAAACTCAAAGTGGGCGATAAGATGGCAGGTCGCCACGGTAACAAGGGTATTGTTGCTAAGGTTGTTCGCGATGAGGATATGCCCTTCTTGGAGGATGGCTCGATTGTCGATATTGTACTGAACCCTCTGGGCGTACCTTCGCGTATGAACTTGGGCCAGATTTACGAGACCGTACTCGGTTGGGCAGGTAAGGAGCTCGGCTTGAAGTTCGCTACTCCTATCTTCGATGGTGCTACTTTGGACGAGATTAACGAGTACACTGCCAAAGCAGGCGTACCCGTGAATGGTTGCTGCCACCTGAGGGATGGTGGTACGGGCGAGAGGTTCGACCAGCCCGCTACTGTGGGTGTCATCTATATGCTCAAACTTGGTCATATGATTGACGATAAGATGCACGCACGTTCGATTGGTCCTTACTCGCTCATCACTCAGCAGCCTCTGGGTGGTAAGGCACAGTTTGGTGGTCAGAGGTTTGGTGAGATGGAGGTTTGGGCACTCGAAGGCTTCGGTGCTGCCAACATCTTGCAGGAGATTTTGACCATTAAGTCCGATGACGTTATGGGACGTGCTAAGGCATACGAGGCCATCGTTAAGGGCGACAACCTGCCTACTCCCGGCATTCCCGAGTCACTCAACGTGCTGCTGCACGAGTTGCGCGGTTTGGCAATCAGTGTAAAACTCTCTTAAACTTGGAAAGAAGAATATGGCATACGGTAAAGATAATAAAGTCAATACGACTAATTTTAGCAAAATCTCGATTGGTCTTGCCTCGCCCGAGGAGATTCTCGAAAATTCGAGCGGCGAGGTACTGAAACCCGAGACAATTAACTATCGTACCTACAAACCCGAGAGGGATGGTCTTTTCTGCGAGCGCATTTTTGGTCCCGTAAAGGACTACGAGTGCCACTGCGGTAAGTATAAGAGGATTCGCTACAAAGGTATCGTCTGCGATAGGTGTGGTGTTGAGGTTACTGAGAAGAAGGTGCGCCGTGAGCGTATGGGTCACATCCAGCTTGTTGTGCCCGTAGTACACATCTGGTACATCCGCTCGCTACCCTCGAAAATCGGCTACTTGCTCGGTATTCCCAGCAAGAAACTCGATGCAGTAATCTACTACGAGCGCTACATCGTCATCCAGGCAGGTGCTGCTGCCAACCTGAACCTCCCCAACGGTTGCCAGGACCTCGATTTGCTCTCCGAGAGGGAGTACCTCGACATTTTGGCTGCACTGCCTAAGGGCAACCAGCAGTTGGAGGATAGCGATCCCGATAAGTTCATCGCTCAGATGGGTGCTGAGGCTGTCCTCACGCTCTTGCAGCGCCTCGACTTGGATAGGCTCAGCGAGCAGTTGCGCCACAAAGCCTCGCACGAGACTTCGCAGCAGCGTAAGACTGAGGCCCTCAAAAGGCTCAACATTATCGAGGCTTTCCGCGAGTCGAAGGATATTAACAAACCCGAGTGGATGGTGTTGAAGGTTATCCCCGTAACTCCTCCCGAGTTGCGTCCTTTGGTACCTCTGGATGGTGGTAGGTTCGCTACTTCGGACTTGAACGACCTCTATCGTAGGGTTATCATCCGCAACAACCGTCTGAAACGACTCATTGAGATTAAGGCTCCTGAGGTTATCTTGCGCAACGAGAAACGTATGTTGCAGGAGGCTGTGGACTGCTTGTTCGATAACTCGCGCAAGACCAGCGCCGTAAAGAGCGAGAGCAACCGCCCCTTGAAGTCGCTTAGCGATAGCTTGAAGGGTAAACAGGGACGCTTCCGTCAGAACCTGCTCGGTAAACGTGTAGACTACTCGGCACGTTCGGTTATCGTTGTAGGTCCCGAGTTGAAGATGCACGAGATGGGTATTCCTAAGGATATGGCTGCCGAGTTGTACAAACCCTTCATCATCCGCAAACTCATCGAGCGCGGCATCGTGAAGACCGTGAAATCGGCTAAGAAAATTATCGACAGGAAAGATCCTATCATCTGGGATATTTTGGAGAACGTCATCAAGGGTCATCCCGTACTGATGAACCGTGCTCCTACCCTTCACCGTCTTGGTATCCAGGCATTCCAGCCCAAGCTGATTGAGGGTAAGGCAATGCAGTTGCACCCTCTGGCTTGTACGGCGTTCAACGCGGACTTCGATGGTGACCAGATGGCAGTGCACTTGCCCCTCGGCAACGCAGCAATCTTGGAGGCTCAACTTCTGATGCTCGGTTCGCACAACATCCTCAACCCTGCCAACGGTGCGCCTATTACCGTACCTTCGCAGGATATGGTGCTTGGTTTGTACTACATCACCAAGATTTTCGGCACCGAGGAGCGTTCGGGCAAAGATAAGGCTGCCTACCTTGCAGAACTCAAAGAGAGGGGTGAGAGCGTAAATCGCTGGGATGATTTGCAGAATGGCGACATCAAACCCAAGGAGGGCGTGAAGCCAGCCTTTACCTTCTACGGTCCCGAGGAGGCTATCATCGCCTACAACGAGGGTAGGGTAGATTTGCACACTCTTGTGAATGTGAAGATCAATACTGTTGACGAGAATGGTAACGACATTACTAAGGTAATTCCCACTTCGGTAGGTCGTGTGCTCTTCAACCAGGTTGTACCCAAAGAGGTTGGCTATATCAACTTGCTCTTGAAGAAGAATACACTGAGGGATATCATTGGTGTTGTAATGAAGAAGTCGGGTGCCGACAAGGCTGCTGCCTTCCTCGATGACATCAAGGCTCTGGGTTATAGGATGGCATTCCAGGGTGGTTTGTCGTTCAACTTGGGCGCAGTTATCATCCCCGAGGAGAAGAAGACGCTCGTAGAGCAGGGTAACCAGCAGGTTGCTCAGTTCTTGGAGCAGTACAATATGGGTCTTATTACCAACAACGAGCGTTACAACAAGGTTATTGACGTTTGGACAAACGTGAACAACCGAGTAACCGCAGCGGTTTACAACCACCTGAAAGCAGACCAAGACGGCTTCAACCCCGTATTTATGATGCTTGATTCGGGTGCTCGTGGTAGTAGGGAGCAGATTCGTCAGCTCGGTGGTATGCGTGGTCTGATGGCTAAACCCCAGAAATCGGGTGCTGAGGGCGGTCAGACTATCGAGAACCCCATTTTGTCGAACTTTAAGGAGGGTCTGTCGGTGTTGGAGTACTTCATCTCCACCCACGGTGCTCGTAAAGGTTTGGCGGATACCGCATTGAAGACTGCGGACGCAGGTTATCTGACCCGCCGTCTGGTAGATGTTGCAAATGACGTTATCATCAACGAGGAGGATTGCGGCACCTTGCGTGGTTTGACTGCTACGGCTGTTAAACGCAACGATGCAGTTATCCAGAGCCTCTACGACAGGATTTTGGGACGTACGGCTGTTGAGGATGTTGTTAATCCCCACACCGGCGAGGTTATCGTCAATGCTGGCGAGGAGATCAACGAGGAGGCTGCTGCGGCTATCGAGAAGGCTGGCATCGAGAAGGTGGAGATCCGCTCGGTACTCACCTGCGAGTCGCGCCACGGTGTCTGCGCTAAGTGCTATGGTCGCAACCTTGCAACGGGTCGTCCCGTACAGAAGGGTGAGGTTGTGGGCGTTATCGCTGCACAGTCCATCGGTGAGCCTGGTACTCAGCTGACTCTGCGTACCTTCCACGTTGGTGGTGTTGCAAGTGGTTCTTCGATTGACAACCGCCTTGTTGCAAAACACGAGGGTCTGATTGAGATTGACGAGTTGCGTACCATCAAGACCAAAGACCGCGAGGGCAACGCTAAGAACTTGGTTGTTAGCCGCCAGGCAGAGTTGCGCATCGTGAGCAAGGAGACAGGTAGCACACTGTTTACCTACAACTTGGCTTACGGTTCGACTCTCTATAAACTCGCTGGCGAGGAGGTCAAGAAAGGCGATGTTATCTGCGAGTGGGATCCCTTCAACGCAGTTATCATCTCGGAGTACGATGGTAAGGCACAGTTCGACAATGTTGTTGAGGGTGTTACCTACCGCGATGAGTATGACGAGACAACCGGTCTGAGGGAGAAAGTGATTATCGAGTCGCGTGATAGGAACCGCAACCCCTTGATTCGTATCGTAGATAAGGACGGCGTTGAGCAGAAACAGTACAACTTGCCTGTTGGTGCACACGTTGTTGTTAAGGAGAACGCCAAGATTAAGGCAGGCGAGATTCTGATTAAAATTCCTCGCTCGTTTGGTAAGGCAGGCGATATTACCGGTGGTCTTCCCCGTGTTACGGAGTTGTTCGAGGCTCGTAACCCCTCGAACCCCGCAGTGGTTTCGGAGATTGACGGTGAGGTATCGTTCGGCAAAATCAAACGTGGTAATAGGGAGATTATCATTACCGCTCGCGATGGCGAGGTTTGCAAATACCTCGTGCCCCTGAGCCGCCAGATTTTGGTTCAGGAGAACGACTACGTTAGGGCAGGTATGGCTCTTTCGGACGGTGCAATCACTCCTAACGACATTCTTACCATCCTCGGTCCTACCAAGGTTCAGGAGTATATCGTGAACGAGGTACAGGAGGTTTACCGTGGTCAGGGTGTGAAGATCAACGACAAACACTTCGAGGTAATCGTTCGTCAGATGATGAACAAGGTTCAGATTGTGGATTCGGGCGACACCCGCTTCCTGCCTGAGCAGATTGTCGACAAGTGGGAGTTTATGGAGGTCAATGACTCGCTCTACGACAAGGTTTACGTTGTTGATGCGGGCGACTCGCAGAACGTAAGGGCAGACCAGATTATCTCTGTTCGCCAGTTGCGTGACGAGAACTCCTCGCTCAAACGTAGAGACCTCAGGACTGTTACTGTTAGGGAGATTGTCCCCGCAACCTCGCGTCAGGTATTGCAGGGTATCACCCGCGCAGCATTGCAGACCAGCTCGTTTATGTCGGCTGCATCGTTCCAGGAGACCACCAAGGTTCTGAACGAGGCTGCAATCTTCGGTAAGGTCGATCCTCTGTTGAACCTGAAAGAGAACGTCATCTGCGGTCACCTCATTCCTGCTGGTACGGGTGTTCGTGATTGGCAGAACGTGAGCGTAGGTGCTAAGAGCGATTTTGACAAACTCGCCGAGTAAAAAACGCATATAAGCGGCGATTTAGTCGTTGCACTGCGATAAACCACCTCCTCATTTACGATGAGTAAACTGCGGAGGTGGTTTTCTTGTGCGCCTATAACTCGCTCGCTTCTATGCGCTTTTACAAAAATACATATAACGGGTGCTTTTTGCACCAAAATTCAGAGAGCGGACTCCTTATTTACGCTTAGTAAACTGCGGAGCCCGCTCCTTCTTTTGGCACAAAAATCCCTCCGTTCTCTGCGTTTTTACCGCTTGGGAGAAATCCCATCACAAAAGAGGCGTTACGCCTCCGCCTATAAATCGCTCGCTTATCTGCATTTTTTCAAAAACACATATAACGCGCGTCTGCTGCGTTATACTTCGATAAGCGGCTTCCTCATTTGCGTTAAGCAAACTGCGGAGCCGCTTTCTCGTATGCCTTGCATCCATTGCGTTCTCTGTGTTTTTGTCTAAGGCTTATAGGGCATATAAGGCATATAGGTCTTATAGGGCTTATGGGAGGACTGAGAGATAAGGGAGTGTGGATTCTTAGGCTTGGGGAGTGTGTGGTTTGGGGCTGGTGGTGACGCCCAACCAGAGGAGCAGTTGCCCTGCGAAATAGAGCACGAGAGAGAGGCTCTGCAAGGTGTGGTTGGGGGCGAGGAAGATGAGGAATGCCAAAAGGAGGTCGGAGAGGACAAAGAGAACTGCCCCCAAGCCCACCTTCTGGCGACCCGTGAGGAGTGCTGTGGCGACCATAGCACCTATCAATAGCGAGTAGCCCACAACACCAAATTTGATGATTGGGGTCCCGATGGCGGGTAGAATAACGATGTAGGTCACAATGCAGAGCACCGCGGGGAGTGCGGCTGCAAGTAATATGCCCCGCAGCGACACTTTGGGTACAAGTCGGCGGAGGGTTAGGATATAGCAGATTTGCGCCAGTGCGAAGGCACCGATTTGTGGCAGTAGGGTGCCCAAGTCGCCAAAGAGGTCGCCCAATGCCGAGCAGGCAAGTGCGAGGGTGAGCAGAGGGCTGCGGTGGCGGAGCGAACAGAGTGTCAGTAACAAGAGCGGATAGACCAACTTGTGGGGTGCCGCTATGGGCGAGAAATAGAGCCCACAAAGCAGCAGGTAGAGCACCACAATGGTGCTCCGCCAACTCCACTTTGGTATGTTGTTGCCGCTTTTCAACCTGCTATTTTAGTTAATAACGTAACGTGTGAGGTGTTTCGTGCGGAGGGGCGCATATTTCGCGCATCAACCCTTCTACTCCAAGTGTTCTGCAACTTTTTGGAGGAGCGAGCCAGTGCCGTAACCCATCCAACGGTCTATAATCATCCCCTCGGGCGAGATGAGCGTGTAGTTGGGTATGCCTCCCTGGTCATAGTGAGCATAGATGCCGCTCTCCTGCTTGCCATCGCTCCAATTGTGCCACGACATTGTGTGTCGCTCGGAGGCTTCGCGCCATACCTTGTCGGTGTCGGTCGTGATGCTCACAACCCTCAGGCGGTCTTTGTACTTCTCGGCAATCTCGCCCATCTCGGGCAGTGCCATTATGCAGGGACCACAGCCACAGCTCCACATATCGAGCAGAATATAATAACCGCTTAACTCCGAGAGGGTGTGACTACCGCCCTCCAAATCGTAGAACTCACCATCAATCATAGGTTCGCCAATGGTCGCCTCCTTGGTAGGGTAAACTCGGGTTTTTATCTTCTCGTAAGAGGGGTGATTATGCCATTCTTCGCCAAGTGAGTTGAAAATATCCTCAACCTCTTTGCGGTGTGAGAACTCAGGGTAAGACTTAAACATACTCGACATTTCGCAAAGGTGCATCATGCCGACTTCGTCCATTTTGCATCTTCTCATACGTTTGAGTAGGTGCTTGTGAATTTCTGATTGAAGTCGCAGTTGTTCATTACCCAAACTGTCATATTTGGCTTCTAGCAATGCCATGTCTGCATTGGGCTCGTCCATAGCAGCCCAAAGCATATTGTCTTCTATTAGAGCCCTTTGTAAATCTTTGTATATCTCTTTTGCACAACGAATATAGCCCTGCTGTGAGCGGTTTTCGGGGGCGGGACCTTTGACCTTCCAAGTGTAGACTAACTTATCCTCGCCCGTGATGACCACCTTGTCGCCTGCCTCTGCCCAAATGCGGGCTTCCATATTCGGGAAGTCATCCCTCCAACAGAGTAGCGTCAGGTGCTCTTTGGCAGCCTCAGGGGTAATGCGGAAGTAGAATTTGCCACTTTGGAGCGTGTCGTGGGCTATTGCTGTGCCGGCATTACCATCGAGTCGGAAGAGGTAAAACACTGCGCCATCTTCCACATTGGTCACATTGCCCTCAATCTCGTAGTAATCTTTTGGCGTACTCGGTCCGCACGCCACCATTGCCAATGCAATGCCAAAAAGTAAAATCAGTCGTTTCATATCATCACTAATAAGTGGGTTTATACTCTATAATAGTAAGCCTTATTTGCCCACATCTTGCTCTTGGGTATCTTTTTTAATACCCGTGAGTTTGGAGGGGTGCTGAAAATTCTCAATTGACCAGCCTTTGGCTGCTCTAAAATGCTCCCGCTCGGCATAGTCTGCAAGCAGCCCCCGCCCTCGCTCAATTCTCAATTCTCAATTCTCAATTCTCAAGTCCCCCCTCTACCAACGTAGGTTGGCTGCATCGGGGATGTAGTCGATGGTGTAGGAGCCGTCATCGTGTTCCACAACAGCCATAAAGTCGAGCCACACCTCCGCCTCTATGGCGTGCATCTGAACGTAGTGGTTTATCGCCTTCGTGAGATTGCGAATCTTCTTGCTCGTGAGTGCCTCCTCGGGCGTGGTTAGCGACCCGATATGGCGTGTCTTGACCTCCACGAAGTGGTAGTGACCCTCGTTAGTGAGGGTCACAAGGTCAATCTCGTGGGGCGGGGTGCGCCAATTGCGCTCGACAACAACGTGACCGTGCTGTCGGAGCCACTCCATTGCCGCCTTCTCGCCCTCGGCACCTATGCGTAGCGTGTCGCCCATAGGGAGCCGAAAGAGTTATTTCAGAAGGAAATCGAGCGAGTCGCCAGCCTGCACCTCATAGGGCTCTATGCCGTGGCGGAAGATGCGCATCGGGCGAGGACCAATAAGCGAGAGGTCGCCATCTACATAGCGGAGCATACACCCCTCTCGCAAACCTACAACCCACATTGTAGGGTTGGCAACCACATACTCGGCAATGCGCTGCTCGCGAGTCTCGCCGGCGTGACCCTCGGGGTTGGCATCGAGATAGTGGGGATTGATTTGGAATGGTATGGCACCAATGGCGCTGAACGATGCGGGTTGCACGATGGGCATATCGTTGGTGGTGCAGAGGGTGGGGCAAGCCACATTGCTGCCTGCGCTCCAACCAACGTAGGGCGTTCCCTCGTTGAGTTTGGCAAGGATAGCCTCCATAAGCCCCTGCTCGTGCATATTCTTCACCAGGTGGAAGGTGTTGCCGCCACCCACCACAATAGCCTCAGCCGAGAGGATAGCTTCGCGGGGCGAGGCGGCGTGGTGTACGGAGCGCACACGGATGCCAATCTCCTCGAAGCGAGCCTGCACCTTAGCCTCGTACTCGTCATAGGAGAATGTTACGCCTGCATAGGGGACAAAAGCGACCTCTTTGACACCTTTGAGATGTTCGGCGATTTGTGCAAGTGGATAGCGCAGATACTCTTCGCCTGCGTTTGTGGAGTTGCTTATGAGCAATAGTTTCATAGTCTTTATGGTTTTAGGTAATTGAAATTCTCATTAAAGGTACGGATAATTGCCGAGAGCGACAAATTTGTGGCTTGTTTTTTGCGAAAAATGGCTAAAAACTCCCGAAAGAAGATAATTGGCGACTTTTTAGAGATTAAGTGTAAGTTGTACATAATCAGTCTAATAGAAAGGTGGCAACTTGTGGTGGGTGCAAAAAAGTTGCCAAAATGAGCGAGTTTCGGGAAAAAGTATTATATTTGTGACGATTTTCGCTCTTGTAGTGAGAAGAAAAGTAGCCACACAATGTTAAACTTAAACTTATAAATTATGTCAGAAATTTCTCAGAAAGTAGTTGAGATTATCAAAGACAGGTTGAATCAGGACGAGAAAAACATCACCCCCGAGGCAAGCTTCGCTAACGACCTCGGCGCAGATTCGCTTGACACCGTTGAACTTATTATGGCTTTTGAAGAGGAGTTTGGTTTGGAGATTCCCGATGAGGCAGCAGAGAAAATCTCGACTGTTGGCGATGCCATTAAGTATGTTGAGGAGCACGCTAAATAATTTTATCGCGCTCAATACGAAAAGATCAACAGAGTATATGGGTGAGGTAAAATGTGCTATTTTACCTCACTTTTTCTTTTAGCACACATTTTTTGTTGCTACAATTCTAACACCTAACAGAAACTAACTCTTTTTATTATGGAACGTAGGCGAGTAGTAATTACAGGTATCGGTACCATCAACCCCCTGGGACACAATGTAGAGGAGTATTTCGCAGCACTCGAAGCAGGAGAGAATGGCGTGGATTTCGTCAAAGGCTTCGATACTACCAACAATAAAACCAAGTTTGCTGCCGAGATTAAGAACTACAACCCCGAAGATTACTTCGAGCGCAAGGAGGTGCGCAAACTTGATGTTTTCACCCAGTATGCACTCATCTCTACCGAAGAGGCTGTGCGCGATGCAGGGTTGGAAGGCGCAGAATTAGACAAAAATAGGGTTGGCGTTATTTGGGGTGCCGGCATTGGTGGCATCAATGCCATCTACGATGAAATATCGGCTTATTGTCATAGCGAGAGCGATGTGCCCCGTTTTAGCCCATTCCTCATATTGAAGATGCTGACCAATATGGCAGCAGGACACATTTCGCTCAAATATGGTTATAAGGGTCCCGGTTTTAGCACCGTGTCGGCTTGTTCTTCGAGTACCCACTCTATTGTCAGTGCCGTAGACCAGATCCGCCTCGGCAGGGCTGATGTGATGATTACGGGCGGCTCGGAGGGAGCTGTGTCGGTTGTGGGCTTGGGTAGCTTCAACTCGATGATGGCCCTCTCGACACGCAACGATGATCCCAAAACCGCTTCGCGCCCCTACGACAAGGATAGGGACGGTTTTGTGATGGGCGAGGGTGGTGGTACGCTTGTCCTCGAAGAGTTGGAGCACGCTAAGGCTCGCGGTGCGAAGATTTATGCCGAGATTGTGGGCGTGGGTATGAGCTCCGATGCCTACCACGTTACAGCTCCTGAGCCAGAGGGCGAGGGCGCAAGCTACTGTATGGAGTGTGCGCTGAGGGATGCAGGCATTGCCCCCGAAGAGGTGGACTATATCAACACTCACGGTACCTCTACTCCTCTGGGAGATGTGGCAGAGTTGAAGGGTATCGTCAAAACCTTTGGCGACCACGCCTATAAGATGAACATTTCGTCCACGAAGTCGATGACGGGTCACTTGCTGGGTGGCGCTGGCGCTGTTGAGGCATTGGCTGCTATTATGGCTATCACGAAGGGTATCATCCCTCCCACCATCAACATTCAGGAGTTGGACCCCGCTATTGACCCTCGCCTGAACCTCACACGCGATGTGGCTCAAAGGCGTGAGGTGCGTTATGCGCTGAGCAACACCTTTGGCTTCGGAGGTCAGAACTCAACCATAATTTTGAAGAAATACGAATAGAAGAAGATGAGATTTGTGGCTCGCATAGCCCACCTTTTGTGGGGGGCGGATAGGGAGTACTACCGTGCATTTAGGCGCATCTTTGGTGTTACGCCCGACAATGTCGAACTCTATAAACTTGCTCTTGTGCATCGCTCGGCATCTGTGAAGGTGGAGGGTGGCGGCAGCATCAACAACGAACGCTTGGAGTATCTGGGCGATGCGGTGTTGGAGTCGATAGTGTCGGACTACCTCTTCATTGAGTATCCCGACAAGTCGGAGGGCTTCCTCACGCAGACACGCTCGAAAATTGTGAGCCGCCAATCGCTCAACTCGCTCGCCCGCAAGTTGGGGCTTGACGAGATGGTCATCTATAACTCTACGGGCAACTTCGCCCACAAACACCTCTTTGGCGACTGCTTGGAGGCGATGATTGGTGCACTCTATCTGGACAAGGGCTACAATGTGGTAAATCGCATTGTCATCAACGACCTACTCTCGCGTCACATCGACCTCGAAGACCTCACACACTCCGAGAGTGACCATAAGAGCCGCCTTATTGAGTGGTGCCAGAAGAGCAAACGAACCATCAGTTTCTCCACCGAGGCAGACGGCGAACAGAAGGGCTCACAACCCGCCTTCCTCTCGCGCGTGCTGATTGACGATATGAGGATTGGCGTGGGGCGTGGCTCCACCAAGAAGGAGGCAGAGCAGAGGGCTGCCGAGAATGCGTGGGTGCTGCTCGGTGACGAGATGGGCGACTTTATCCTTGACCGCTACGATCACCTGAAAGATGAGTCTTGTGAACGATAAAATGGTGCGCGAGAAGTTCGTTGCACAGGGTGCCGAGGCACTCTCGGATGCCGAACTGCTTAGTCTTGTGATGGCTACAAAGGGTGGCGAAGAGAGTGTTGCAACTGCCGAGCGATTGCTTGCTGATGTGGGCTCTCTGGCGGCTCTTTCACGCCTTACGGCGGGGGAGTTACGACAGTGTGAGTCGCTCGGTATGGAGCGTGCCACGAGGGTTGTGGCGGCTATGGAGTTGGGACGTAGGGTGCTTGTTGCCGAGAGTGGCGAGCAACCCGTCATCCGCGACCGCAACGATGTTGTGGCTCTCTTTGCGCCACTCATCTCCACCCTCGACCACGAGGAATTGTGGGTATTGTACCTCTCTACGGCAAATAAAGTCATTGAGCGCAGGCGTATCTCGGTTGGCGGCTCCTCGACTGTTGTTACAGACTGCAAACTCATTGTCCGCCACGCTCTTACGCTTGTTGCAGCATCTATCATTGTGGTACACAATCACCCCTCGGGTACTGCTGAGGCAAGCCCAGAGGACGAGCGTTTTACTCAGCAATTGCGGGATGCGGCGGCACTCTTCGACATCCAATTACTCGACCATATTATTGTCGCACGAGGCGGGGGTTCGTATAGTTTCCGCTCCGCCGGTAAGTTATAAGAAATGAGGTCGCCCAAAGGCGACCTCATTTCTTATAACTTTCAATTTTCAATTTTCAATATTCAATTGACCAGCCTACGGCTGCTCTAAAATGCTCCCGCTCGGCATAGTCTGCAAGCAGCCTTTGCCCTCGCTTACTCGCATTTGCTTCAATTTTCTCCTCCCCCTTGTTCCATAAGGTAAGCCTTGATGAAGGCATCTATGTCGCCATCCATCACCGACTCCACAGACGAGGTCTGGTAGCCCGTGCGGTGGTCTTTCACTCGGCGGTCATCGAAGACGTAGGAGCGTATCTGCGAGCCCCACTCGATGCGTTTTTTGCCCTTTTCGAGTTCGTTTTGCAGTGCCATACGCTTCTCCAACTCCCTCTGGTAGAGTTTCGAGCGGAGGATGCGCAGGGCATTCTCGCGGTTCATAAGTTGCGAACGTGTTTCGGTATTCTCGATGAGGAACTCCACGGGCTCGCCCGTATCGGCATCCTTACCGTGATAGCGCAGGCGCACACCCGTCTCCACCTTATTGACATTCTGACCGCCCGCACCACTACTGCGATAGGTGTCCCACTCGTAGTCGGCGGGGTTGATAGTTATCTCTATGGTGTCGTCCACAGCGGGCGACACGAAGACCGAAGCGAAGGTGGTCTGTCGCTTGTTGTTGGCGTTGAAGGGCGAAAGGCGCACCATACGATGCACACCGCTCTCGCTTTTGAGGTAGCCATAGGCGTAGTCGCCCTCGAAGAGCAGAGTGGCGGACTTCACGCCCACCTCTTCGCCTGCTTGGAAGTCCTGCACCCTCACTTTGTAGCCATTGCGCTCGCCCCAGCGGGTGTACATCCTCAGCAGCATCGAAGCCCAATCGAGGCTCTCGGTACCTCCTGCACCCGAGTTAATATCCACAATGGCTCCGAGTTTGTCCTCCTCGCCACGGAGCATATTCTTCATCTCCAACTCCTCTGTGGCAGCAAGTGTGCGCTCATAGTGGCTGTCGAGTTCCGCCTCGGTAGCACCACCCTCGCGCACAAACTCCGCAACAACCTCCAAGTCATCGACCATCGCCGAGAGTGCCTCGTAGGAGTCTATCCACGCCTTTATGGAGGCAACCTTTTTGAGTTGCTTTTCTGCCGCTTCGGGATTGTCCCAAAAGTCGGGAGCGGTGGTTTTGAGCTGCTCCTCCTCGTGGGCTATGCGCTTATCCTCGACCGCAAGATAGCGGTAGAGCGCATCACGCCTCTGCGCAAGGTCTTTTATCTGTTCGGTAGTAATCATCTCTGAGCCGTCATTAACCTATACTTATACTCTTGCTAACCTGCCACGCTACACTCTATGCCCAGAGCCCTAACCCTTTCGGCAATCTCTCGGAGCTCCTCTACGGGCACTTTTTCGAGGTTGGGTGCGGGGGTGTCGCGGTCGATGGTGTAGACCATCACACTGCGGGGCGCAATCTCCCCAATGAGTCGGAGCCACGCATCTACCTCTTCGGGGGTGGTGTTGTCCACCCTCTCGCCCTCGAACTCGCCACGCAGGAACATCGTCTGCACAATGCACTCGCCACCAAAACTCTTCATCCACTCCACAACCTTCGCTATGGAGTAGTTGCCCAGAGGCTTGTCTATCAGCTGGGCGGTCTTGTCGAATGCCGAGTCGAGTTTCAGAATAGGGTTGTCCACCCTACGGAGGGCTCGCCTTACGCTCTCGCGGTGGAGCATTGTGGCGTTGGAGAGCACCGATACCTTCGCCTTGGGACAGAGCCTATCCCTGAGGGCAATAACCCCATCGACAATCTCCTCAAAGTCGGGGTGCATCGTTGGCTCGCCATTGCCCGCAAAGGTCAGCACATCGGGAGGGGTTCCCGCCTCAACCATCTCGCCCAACACGCTCTCCAACATCGCCAAAACGGCTTTTTTGTCGTTGAAACGGGGCTTCTGACCGCCCAAAGCCCAGCCGCACTCACAATAGATGCAGTTGAACGAGCAGAGTTTGCAATCCACAGGCAGCAGGTTGATGCCAAGCGAAAGCCCCAAGCGGCGCGAGCGTATGGGACCGAAGATGAGGTTATCGTAGAGTACTGACATAGGGTGTTGTGATAAATTGTGCCACGAAGGTACGCTTTTTTGCCGAGAGCAACAAAAATTTTGCCTGCTTTGCTTCGTTGGCACCGATTTTGAAACGTAGAGGGGAGTTGTTTATTACTTAATATCACACTCAAAACTATGAAATTCAAGATGATCGCTTCACTACTGATGGTCGTTGGCGGCTTTTCGCTGCTGACACTCTCGCTCTGCTCCTCGCGCTCCCCACAGCCCACTCTCGACAATTCAACGGTCGATAGTCTCGACCTCGACCGCTATACGGGAGTGTGGTATGAGATTGTCCGCAAACCCCACTTCTTCGAGAAGGGTATGACACACGTCAAAACCACCTATACCCTGCTGCCCGATGGCAAAATTGAAGTGCGCAACGAGGGTATCAAAAAGGGTAAAACTAAGGTTACAAAAGGCAAAGCTCGTACTACGGATGTCCCCGGACAGTTGAAGGTTACATTCTTTGTCTTCCCTGCCGAGTATAACATTATGGAACTCGCCCCCGACTACTCCTACTCGGTTGTTGGTGGCTCGGGCGATGGCTACTTGTGGATACTCTCCCGCACCCCCACAATGGATCCCACACTGCTCGAAGGTATCTACTCCCGACTCGAAAAGCGCGGATATGATTTATCCGATATAATTGTGGTTGAACAAGAGTAACAAGGATAGTAGGGAAGTTCGAGAGATGTCTTTTTTTCGGGGAGGTGTGGGGCTCTCCGAAGGAGAGTGGCAGACGAAATGGTAGCCCACTCAAACTCGTTTGAAGGTGGGCTGGCAATTCGACAGCCAGACTATCTGCGAAGATAGTCACACCTCACCGCAAAGGCGTCAGAGTGACGCTCAAAGTGCAGGTGGCTCCGAAGCCACTCCGAAGCCACTCCGAAGCCACTCCGAAGCAAAGCGGTAGGTAGAACCACTATTGGTTGGTGCACTAAAAGTTTTTGGTTCCGCTTTTTACAAAAAGCGGAGAATAAAAAACGGAGAAAAAATCCCCTGCCGAAATGTTAGGCAGGGGATTGTGTTATTATACAAGTGAATTTCCTCTACTACTCGTCAGCGGCTACTGCTGCGGTGTTGTAGGGTTTGAGGATACCGCGTTTGGAGGAGCGGATGAATTCTACTACCTGGTTGCGGATTTCGCTCTCGGGGAACTGTGCCATAACGATGTCGCAAGCCATAGAGTAGGTGTGACCATCTTGGAAGAGCACACGGAAGATATCCTGAATCTGCTTAATCTCCTCGTTAGAGAACCCCCTGCGCCTCAAACCCAAGAAGTTGGCACCAACGTAGGTGATGGGGGTGTGGGCTGCCTTAACATAGGGAGGAACATCTTTGTTCACATAGGTATTGGCGGCAATCATTGCGTGGTCGCCGATGCGGCTGAACTGGTGAGCACCCGAGTGACCACCGAAGACCACATAGTTACCGAGTTCTACCTCGCCGGCGAGCGACACGTTATTTACGATTACGCAGTTGTTGCCGATTACGCAGTCGTGGGCGATGTGTGCGTAAGCCATCACGAGGTTGTTGGAGCCCATAACGGTCTTACCCTTAGCGTCCGTACCGCGGTTTACCGTGCAGCACTCGCGGAAGGTGTTGTTGTCGCCAATCTCGCAAGTGGTGTATTCGCCGTGGAATTTGAGGTCTTGGGGCACACCGCCGATAACAGCACCGCTGTGCACCTTGCAGTTTTTACCCATACGGGTGCCTGCCATAACGCTGGCGTGAGGACCAATCCAACTGCCATCGCCAATTACTACATCGCCCTCGATGTATGCAAAGGGCTCTACCGTAACATTCTCACCCAACTTTGCTTCGGGGTGGATATAAGCCAAATTACTAATCATACTCCTTAAACGTATATTCGTAGTACTTTATTATCTCTATTTCAAATTCTTCTCCAATAGCTGTGCCATTTGTGTATTGGCATAGTGTCCGGGGCGCAGAGCCTCAACGTGACCTCGGATGCGTCTGCCGAGCAGTGCTAAGTCGCCGAGTATGTCGAGCAACTTGTGACGTGCAATCTCGTTCTCGAAACGTAGAGGTTGGTGGCTCAGGTAGCCCCTCTCAACCTCAATATCCTCCCTGCCAAAGGTCTTGCAGATGCGCTTCTTGGTGCTCTCCGAGATGGGTTTTTCCACTACCACCATAGCACTCTCCACCGAGCCGCCCTTGATGAGTCCCAACTTCAACAGCAACTCAATCTCGTGGAGGAATACAAATGTGCGGCAGGGTGCTATCTCCTCGCGGTAGTTTACCGAGTCATCATAGCGGTGCTGCTGCACACCCACCACCGTAGAGTTATAGTCCACCGTAACATTCACAGAGTACTCCTCGGCAGGCGTGATAACCACCCTCACACCCTTCTTGGGAATCTCGAAGAGGAACTCCTCTTCCACCTCGAACCACTTGCGCTCGGCATCTTGCTCCACAGTGCCAACCCTCTCAATCTCGGCAGCGTAAGCCCTTGCCGAGCCATCCATAATGGGAGTCTCGGGAGCGTCTATCTCTATGAGTGCATTGTCGATGCCCATTGTCCAGAGGGCGGAAAGAATGTGCTCTATGGTCGATACTTTTGCCTTACCGTCCTTGATGGTCGTACCCCTCGAAGTGTCACATACATTGTGCGCCAATGCTGCCACTTCGGGAGCCCCTTTGAGATCCACTCGGCGGAATACAATACCCCTATCGGCCTCCGCAGGGCACACCTTCATCGTTACCAACTCGCCGGTGTGGAGTCCCTTGCCACTGAATGATATTACTTCGGCAATAGTTCTTTGTTTGTTGGACATTATGTTGTTTTCCTTAAAATTCTATTTTTTTGAACCACAAAGGTAATCAAATTTTCAATAAAAGTACTATCTTTGTGTGAATTGTGGTATTTTTGCGCTATGGAACAACGCCAACATAACCAAAAGACGAGCCGCCCCCGACTCAACCTGCCCTACTCACGGAAGAGGGTAGATGTGGGTGTTTGGGCGTACGACCATAGGGTGGCAATTTTGGTTACAGTGGTGGCGTATGTATTCTTTGGGGTGGCGTTTGTGGCTGCCGATATTGCCATCTCTCGCAAAAATTCGCAAACCGAGATATTGATGGACTTCGCCGACCTCGAAGAGTTGCAAAAGGAGTTGGAACGAGCACAAGAGCTCAACCGACTGCTCAACGAACGCTACGAGGAGAGCCCCACCACCAACCGCATCTCCAACGAGAACGCACTCAATGAGAGCCTCGAAGACCACCGCACAAATGCCCGCGAAATCTATGCCGAGGCAGACGAGGTGCAACAACGCATACGCGACAATGCAGCCGACTACGCGCTGGGACTTGATAGAGAACGCGAAATTCTCGACCAACACTACGAAGGCGAGAAGATCGAAAACCGCAAGGTAAGAGGCAATGTCACGGTGGCGTACTCGCTCTCGGAGCCTGTGCGCTACGCCTTGAAGATGCCTGTGCCAGCCTATATGTGCGAGGGGGGTGGCGATGTGGTGGTCGATATTGTGGTCAATACCTCTGGCGATGTTGTGGAGTGCAAAATTAACGATGCGCTCTCGGCAAAGAACAACTGCCTGCGGGAGGCGGCACTCTCCAAAGCTGGCGAGTCGCTCTTCAATGCCGACCCTGCGGCACCTGCACGACAGCGAGGGACGATTGAGTATACCTTCATCGCCCAATAGCGGGCGGCTGATTTCTGAGGGCGATTTCTGCGTTACGCTTGCGCTCGAAATGCTCATTTACTATTGTAAACTCCGCTTTCTCGCGCTTCGCAAGCCTTGAACTCGCCTCACATAAATCACCCGCAGGGTTGGGGGTGGTGGCACAAAAATCCCTCCACAAAACCCACTCGCGGTTTTAGGGTCTAACGTCAATAGTCCTAAGGCTTATAGGGCTTATAGGGCATATAAGGCATATGGGGCATATATAAGTAGGAGTTTGAGAGAAGTCTTTTTTCGGGGAGGTGTGAGGCTCTCCGAAGGAGAGTGGCGGGCGAAGTGTCAGCCCACTCAAACTCGTTTGAAAGTGGGCTGGCAATTCGACTGCTAAACTATCTGCAAAGATAGTCACACATCCCCGCAAGGGCTACACTAAAAGTTTTTGGTTCCGCTTTTTACAAAAAGCGGAGAAAGAGAGAAAAAACGATATGATAATAACAACCGGAAACATATTGCTTGTTGGCTCGATAATTCTCTTTGTGAGTATTTTGGCGGGCAAGGCGAGCAG
This sequence comes from Tidjanibacter sp., assembly GCA_017466345.1. Classification (GTDB taxonomy): domain Bacteria; phylum Bacteroidota; class Bacteroidia; order Bacteroidales; family Rikenellaceae; genus Tidjanibacter. The sequence continues at coordinate 99,527 of JAFTUI010000005.1, forward strand.
CCGTTTTGGTGCTCCGATGCTGTTATTCTTCCTGCTTGTGGGAATGGCATTTGGCACCGATGGTGTGGGTATTGAGTTCGACAACTTTGCTGCTGTGCAGTTTGTGGGTATGCTTTCGCTGAGTATTATCCTCTTCTCGGGCGGTATGGACACTTCCTTTGACGAGGTTCGACCGGTGTTGAAGGAGGGTGTGGTGTTGGCTACTTTGGGTGTGGTTCTCACAGCACTTTTCACGGGCTCTATCATCTACTTTGTGAGTGGTTGGCTGGGTGCTCCGATACCTTTCACGCTGGCACTGCTCATTGCAGCGGTTATGTCCTCTACGGATTCGGCTTCGGTCTTTGCCATATTGCGCTCCAAGCGTGTGGGACTCAAAGAGAATTTGCGCCCGCTGTTGGAGTTGGAGAGCGGTAGTAACGACCCTATGGCTTACATCCTCACGATTATGCTCATACAGGTCAATATGGGCGAGGGTGGCTCGGTGGGTGCTGTGGCTCTTACCTTCCTCAAACAGATGGGCATTGGTGCGCTGTCGGGCTATCTGCTCGGCAAGGGTGCGGCAATGGTTGTAAACCGTATCAACATCGGCAATAAATCGCTCTATTCGGTGCTGTTGCTCTCGCTGGTGTTCTTCACAGCGTCTTTTACCGACCTGCTGGGGGGCAACGGCTACTTGGCGGTCTATATTGCGGGTATTGTTATGGGAAACCAGAGGTTGAGCCATAAGAAGACACTTGCCACCTTCCTCGATGGTGTGACGTGGCTGATGCAGATTGTGATGTTCTTGATGCTGGGGCTGCTTGTCAATCCACACGAACTGAAAGATGTGGTCTTTATAGGTTTGATTGTCGGTGCGGCGATGATTTTCCTTACTCGCCCGCTGGCTGTGTGGATTACCCTGCTGCCACTAAGGAGCAAACTGTCTAATAAGGCTCGCCACTATGTTTCGTGGGTGGGATTGAGGGGTGCGGCACCTATCTTGTTTGCCACCTACCCCAAGTTGGCAGGTCTCGATCCCGACAACACCATCTTCAACATCGTCTTCTTCATAACCATCTTCTCGCTCATTGTTCAGGGCACTTCGGTGGGTAGTATGGCAAACTTCTTGGGAGTGTCGGAGGCGAGCCCTGAGAAGGGCTTTGATATAGACCTGCCCGATGAGGTCAAGGCGGCACTCACGGAGGTCGATATTATTGAGGGCGGAGCCAGGGATGGCGCACTATTGAAAGATGTTAAGTTGCCCGAAAAGACCCTTGTGATGATGATTCGCAGAGGCGATAAATATATTGTTCCCAACGGCTCCACAACGCTCCATAGGGGCGATAAACTGCTCCTTATCTCGGAGGAGATACAGGCACAGACGCCCCAAATTCAACATAGGGAGCACATTGTGCTGTGGGAAAGCATAAAACAGTTTATTAAGCGATGATGAAGGAGAAAACATTTCTGCTCGATTGGATGAGCACTCTGCTCGATTGGTTGGGGCTGAACTCTGCTGACGGAGGCTATAAAGCACTCTTTGCAACCCTTGTGGTTCTGGTCTGCTGCTTTGTGGTGTGGTGGCTGTTGCGCTACCTGCTGCTCAGGGCGCACCGCTTGGGAAGGTATGTAGATTCGCGCTTGGAGGTGATATTCGATAGGGCAAACCTCAATAAGATAGCCCTTATGGCGGCGGTCTTTATGTTCTATATACTCCTGCCACTCGCCTTCGACCCCGCATCTTCGGTGGGTATCTTTGTGCGTAAGGCTCTCGATGTGCTCATCGTGTGGATGTTGGCAAGTTTTGCCAATTCGGTCGTAAGGACTGTTTTTATGCTCATATACCACAAACGTAAGACCAAAGATGCGCCACTGAAAGGCTTTATGCAGGTCATACAGATTGTGGTGTGGGTTGTGGCAGCGATAGTCATCATCGCCATCCTTATTAACAAGTCGCCCACGAAACTTTTTACCGGTTTGGGTGCTTCGTTGGCAGTGTTGAGCTTTGTGTTTAAGGATTCCATCCTCAATCTGGTGTCGGGCATCCTGCTGTCGAGCGACAAGATGGTCAAGGTGGGCGATTGGATAGAGATGCCTTCGGCAGGCATTGATGGTACGGTCATAGATATGACACTCAACACCGTGAAGGTCAGGGGGTGGGATAATACCATATCCAACGTGAGCCCCTATACGCTCACTTCGGGCACCTTCAAGAATTGGCAGGGTATGTTCTCCTCGGGAGGTAGGCGTATTGCCCGCTATGTGGAGATAGATATTAACACCGTGAAGTTCTGCACCGAAGAGCTACTCGAAAGAGTCGGCAAGTTGGAGGTTATGCGTGAGTATATCGACTCGCTCCCTGAGCCCCGCTTGCAGACCACCAACCTCGAACTCCTCAGGGTATATATTGAGCGTTATATGGAGGCTCAACCTTGGCTCAACCGCGAGATGCTCCATATGGTGCGACAGTTGCAGTCGAGCGATACGGGTGTGCCCTTGCAGGTCTATGCTTTTACGGCTACAACCGTGTGGGTGGAGTATGAGCGCATACAAGCGGCACTCTTTGAGCATATTATGGCCATTGTCCCACTCTTTGAGATAAAAATCTTCCAGCGTCCTTCGGGCGGCGACTTGGATAAACGTGCCACGATAGAGGATATTGTCAAGTGGGAGGCGTAATAGTTAGTTTCACAGGTCATCGCCCCGATAAAATTGCGGGCTATGGTGCCTCGCCACGCACGGTGGAGGTAGCACTCCGCAAAGCTCTCGCCGCAGAGATTTTGCGACTTGCGAGGGAGGGCGCAAAAACCTTCGTGAGCGGAATGGCGCCGGGGGTTGATTTGTGGGCGGCAGACGAGGTGCTCCGACTGAGAACAGAAGGACGTATTGGTGCCGATGTAAGACTACGCTTGGCGGTGCCCTACGAGAATTTTGAGCGCTCCTTTGGCGCCGAGTGGCGACCTCTCTACAATGCCATCTTGGAGAGGGCAGATGATGTGGTCTATCTCTCGCAGGGCTACTACCGAGGCTGCTTCAATAGGCGCAACGACTACCTTGTGGATGTTGCCGATGTAGTGGTCGCCTACTACGAGGGCGAAGAGGGTGGCACGCGCTACACACTGCGCAGAGCAGAGAAGAGAGGACGGAGTGTGATAAACCTCCACCAGAGAGAACTTTTTGACTAACAAACAAATACATTTAATCGTTATGTTCGGTATCTTCAAGAAAAAGACCCCTCTACGGGAATTGTTGGAGGGCTTCTATGACATCCATAGCCATCTGCTGTGGGGTGTTGATGATGGCTGCCGCGATGCGGAGCACACATTGGCGATCGATGCCGAACTTGCCGAATTGGGGTTTAAGGGCGCCTACCTTACACCCCACATCATCTACGGACTCTATGGCAACAACACCGAGGAGGGGCTGCGCAAACGCTTCCAAGAGATGCCCGATGGTATGAAGTTGGAGGTGCGTTTGGCTGCCGAATATAACCTCGATGAACGCTTTATGGAACACGTTGAGGCGGCAGACAATCTGCTCACGATGGGCGGCAACCACCTGCTTGTGGAGTTCGGTCTGGGTACTACGCGCGTGGATGCCCACCTTGGCGACCTCTTCGAGGCAGCACTCAGGGGCAAGAATATCATCATCGCCCATCCCGAACGCTACGCCTTCCTCGCCGAAGAGCGCAACTACCACGAACTCGAAAAACTGACCTCCAAAGGGTATAAACTCCAACTTAACCTCCTCTCGCTGGCGGGACTGCACGGCGACAAAGCAAAACGTGTTGCCGAAGAGATGTTGTTGTCGGGCAAATACACCTTTGTGGGTAGCGATGTCCATTCAAGAGTCTATACCCAAGTGCTCCGCGAGGGCACAATCTCCCCCAAAGTCGTAGAACCTCTGAGAGAGTTGATGGAGAATAACAAGCAGTTATTTGGTCCAACGTCTAAGGTTTAACGTCTAACGTCAATAGTCCTAAGAGTTCCATGGGTTCCAGGGATTCCAGGGATTTCAGGGATAACAGGGGTTGCAGGGGGAATTCTTCCTTGTTATCCTTGCAACCCTTGTAACCCTTGTAACCCTTGTAACCCCTGCATCCCTCCCCTAAGTTAGGGGAGGGTGCCGAAGGCGGGAGAGGTCTGTAAAGAAGTTCCTCCCCTACGACAGGGGAGGATAGGAGGGGTGGTCGAAATTGCGCTCGGCGTCCTCGCCGAGCAGGGAGGGTGCCGAAGGCGGGAGAGGTCTGTTCGTCTTGCCACGACTGCCGTAGGCAGGCGGTTGGCATCTACCTATCTTGTTTTTTTGCAGGGATAACAAGGGTAGCAGGTGTAACAAGGATTACAGGGGAGTTTGAGAGGAGTCTTTTTTCGGGGAGGTGTGAGGCTCTCCGAAGGAGAGTGGCGGGCAAAAGAATAGCCCTCTCAAACTTGTTTGAAAGAGGGCTATTGTTTTGGCTGCTAAACTATCTGCGAAAGATAGCCACACCTTACCGCAAAGGCGTCAGAGTGACGCATTTGTGCAAGTGGCTCCGAAGCCACTCCGAAGCCACTCCTAAGCAAGACGGTAGGTAGTACCACTATTGGTTGGTGCACGAAAAGTTTTTGGTTCCGCTTTTTACAAAAAGCGGAGAAGAAAAACTCGTAGAATTAGAACAGCACATCGCCGTCATCGAGGATTTGGGTCATACAGTGTGCTGCGCCGTAGCCTTTTGTGAGGTTGGTAAGGGGTACCCACGTCACGTCCACAAAGTTAGCTTTGAATGCCTCCTGCAACTCCACCGACTGACCTGCCACTGCCATAATCTTGCGTGGTGCCACATTGAGGAAGTTGTTGGCGTAGGTCAGCTCATCGGAGCGTTGGATGGGTATGACTTTCATTTTCAGCTCGTCCTCGATGTAGTCCACGAAGGAGATGTCGCTGAAAGCCTTATGGTAGGGCTCTCCGGGTGCTTCGCGCTCCCAGATGTCGATTTTCAGATATTGCGAGTCGCCTTTGGCTGCCAGATAGCGAGCCTCGGAGAGGGTACACAAGTCGCGGTCTATGATGTTGAAGTAGGTGTCGAGGTGCATCTGCTCCTGCTCGTCCCAGATGTCTTTCACAACCACCACCTTGTTGCAACCCAAAAGGTCGTGCTCCATCAGCTGGTCGATAGCCGCCTGTGTGGTGCGCAGACCACGTCCTATGAAGGCTATGTCGCCGAAGGGCAGGAAGTCGCCACCTTCGAGAAAGGCATCCTCGCCCTCGATGTGGTAGATTGGGGGGAAGCCGATTTTGTTAAGACAGAACTCGGCAATCTCGCACTCCAACTGCCTCTGTGCGGAGTTCATACGTCCGATGACGATACCTTTGGCTGTCGAAATCATCTGGTCGCGCATAAAGAAGATGTTCATAATGGGGCGTTGGATGTAGGTTGCTGCAAAGCCCGTGTTGCTCTCGGTGTAGGAGAGGACAATCTCGGGTTGAAGCATAATCATCTTCACGAGGTCCTTGGGGTGCGCCCTGTCGATAATCATCTTTTTGTAACGCTCCTGAGCCTTTGCCTCCTCGGGTACGTTGGAGGTGTTGTAGGTCAGAAAACGCGAGGCGAAAGCCCTCAGTTCGTTGAGCTCTTTGCCCTCTACGGGGCGTCCCACCTTGTCGAGCGTGCCTTCGAGCAGGATTTGTCTTACGGTGAGTACTTTTGCGCCAAATCGTTCGAGAGCTTTGCGATATTCGGCGTGTTCTTTGGCAGCGAGTTCAATGTCGAAATAGTCCGAGAAGAGTGCTGCATCGGGGTGCATTACACCGAGGAAAAGTTCATCGGTGGGTTCGTGCATTAGGATTATCATAGTGTATAAAAGGTTTAGTCTTTCTCTAAGAGAGTTGTGCTCTCAATTCTCAAAGATACAAATTTTTCTTCAAACCAAGCATTTTTCTATCTTGGTTGGTAATTTTTCAGCATTTTTTGTAACTCTTTCTCTCTGCCCTCGGTGTGGAGATTGACCAACGAGTGGAACTCTGCCGAGTGGTTGTGATGGATGGTGTGGCAGAGCTCGTGAACGCACACATAGTCAATGAGTTCATCGGGTAGTGCTGCCAGAAAGAGCGAGAGCGATATATTTCCCTCGCGGGTGCAACTTCCCCAACGCGAGTGACTCTTGCGGATGGTGAGTCTGCCATAGCGTAGCCCTGTGCGAAGGCTTGCCGCCTCCAACATTCGGGGGAGTTTCTCTTTTGCTACGCGGCGCAACTCTTCCACCTCTTTGGGCGTGAGTGGCGGGTTCTCCTTGCGCCTTTGCTCCAACCTTTCGAGCGAAGAGAGTATCCACTCGTGGCGTGTGGCTGCCCAGGCGAGTGCCGCCCTCTTGGAGCCCCACCAAGGTATGGTCATACGCACCACACCCTCGCGCGTGATGCGGAGTGAGGTGCGGCGTGCCTTGCGACTACGCACAACCTCAATGTTATAACCCCTATCCTCCAAGCGCCACAAATCGATTATTTGCAGTAACGCTGCCTTACGCTCTCGAAGAGCATAATGGCTGCCGCTGCCGACACGTTGAGGCTCTCGATGGCTCCCACCATAGGTATGGCTGCCTTGCAGTCGCAGAGTTTCAGCACCTCCTTGCTGATACCCACCTCCTCGTTACCCATAACGATTACGGTGGGTTTCGTCAGGTCGGCATCGAAGAGCAGAGTGTCTGCCTTCTCGGTGGCGGCTACAATCTGCATACCCTGTTGAGCGAGGGTTTTCAGAGTGTTGCGTATGCTGCCTGCACGGTGTACGGGAATGCGGGTGAGGGCTCCTGCCGAAGAACGGATAGCATCGGCATTTACGGGTGCGGAGTTTTTCAGCGGGCAGATAAGACCGTGAGCACCTGCGCACTCTGCCGAGCGGGCGATGGCACCGAAGTTCCTCACGTCCGTAACGCCATCGAAGACCACAATCAGAGCCTTCTCATCCTCGGGTATGCGGTCCAAAATATCCTCCAACTCCACATAGGCAATGGGGGCGATGACTGCCACCACACCCTGATGGTTGCCCCTTGTAAGGCGGTCGAGTTTCTCCACAGGCACCTCCTGATAGCGGATGCGGGAGCGATAGCAGAGGTCTTTGAGTTCTGCCATAAGCCCACCCTCGGCACCCTTGCGAACGTAGAGTTTTTCAATCTGCTTGTCGGTCTGCACAGCCTCAATCACGGGGCGCAGACCATAGACGATGTTCTCCTCGCCCACACGCTTAGCCTCCTCCGAGCGTCCCTCGCGGCGAGGTTTACTCTCCTTGCGGTAGGCGGGTTTTGCGGAGCGTGTGCGCTCCTCCCAATTCAGATCACGAGCCTCACTATATTGTGGATGCTCTATTGCTTGATGCTCTGTGCGAGGCTTGCGCTCACGTTTGTCCTTCAAAAATTCGCTGTTCTCCATATATCTTTTTTTGTCTAACCTCAATAGTCCTGAGTCTTTAAGGTCTTTAAGGACTTTAAGGACTTTAAGGGAGATTAATTCTCAACTCTTTGGTCGCAGTACTATGTAGGGCACTATCATCTCCTCCATAGACACACCACCGTGTTGGAAGGTGCCACGATAGTAGCGTATGAATTGGTTTGCATTATTCGGGTAGGTCAAAAAGTCCCTGCCGAGGGCAAATACATAACTGCTTGTGAGGTTGCTCTGCGGCAGTTGTGCCTCCTCGGGGCGGGTAATCTCAAAGACCTCCTTGGGGTTATAATTAAGGTTGCGCCCCGTCTTGTAGCGTATGTTGGGCGAGGTCTCCCTATCGCCCTGCACCTTCACGGGGTTCTCCACGCGAGTGGTACCGTGGTCGGAGGTTATGATGACCGTATTGCCCGCCTCGGCAAGCATACGGAGCATTGTGCTCAACTCGGAGTGCTCGAACCACGAGCGGGTTAGCGAGCGGAAAGCCGCCTCGTCCTCGGTCAGCGAGCGGATAATCTCCGTCTCGGTACGGGCGTGCGAGAGAATGTCGAGGAAGTTGTAGACGATGACCGAGAGGTCGGCATCCCTAACGTGCTGGAAGTTGTCGATGAGTTTGCGTCCCGACTCGGGTTTTACGAGTTTGTCAAACGACACCCTCCATCCATCCTTACCCATACGAGAGAGTTGTCGGCGCAAGAAATCCTCTTCGTATTTGTTCTTTGCCCCCTCCTCGTTGTCGTTGAGCCACTTCTCGGGCATAATTTTGTCTATCGCCAGCGGCATAAGTCCCGCAAAGAGTGCGTTGCGGGCATATTGGGTGGCGGTGGGCAGTATGCTACAATAGAAACTCTCCGAGTGTATATCGTACCAAGAGTGCAGTTGCGACCAGATGGTGCGCCATTGGTCGTAGCGAAGGTTGTCAATCACCAGCAACGTAACCTTCCCGCCCTTAGCCTTTGCTGCCTCCACCTCGGGGATGATGCGGTGTCGGAAGAGTGTGTGCGACATCGTTGGGCGGTCGCTATCCTCTCGGCGGAGCCAATCGAGGTAGTTGCGCTTTATGAACTTGCCAAACTCCACACCCGCCTCGTTCTTTTGGTAGGAGAGGATGTCCATCACGCCCTTGTCGGTCGATTCGGAGAGTTCCATCTCCCAGCCCACGAGTTTGCGGTAGATGGCACACCAATCCGCAAAGGTGCGGGCTTCGCCCAAAAGAGAGCTGATTTTGCCGAACTCGGCACGATAGTCGGCAGTGGTCTGTTCGGTTACAAGCCTCTCGCGCTGAACGTGTTTTTTGACCGATAGGAGTACCTGATTGGGGTTGATGGGCTTTATAAGATAGTCCGAGATTTTGGAGCCGATAGCCTTGTCCATAATACTCTCCTCCTCGCTCTTGGTGACCATAATGACAGGCGTTGAGGGGCGCACTTCCTTGATTTGAGGCAGCGTTTCGAGCCCCGTCATACCGGGCATCATCTCGTCCAAGATAATAAGGTCGTAGGGTGTCGAGCGTGCCATATCCACCGCATCGAAGCCATTGTTGCAGGTGTCCACCTCGTAGCCCTTGCTTTCGAGAAAGAGGATGTGTGGTTTGAGCAGTTCTACCTCGTCATCTACCCAAAGTATGTTAATCTCGTTGTTAATCATAGTTTACTGTTTCAATAAAAGACCCCATTGGTTACTACATAAATAATGCAAAACTTGGGGTCTTTATTGTGCGCACTGCCACCTTGGTGTGACTATTTCTTCTCGGAGGTCTTTGCGGTGCTCTTGTTATCCTCCCTCACAATTCGGCGTGTGCGCTCGGGTTTGCGGCGGCGCAGAGCGACCTTGACCGAGGAGGCAGCCTTGCCCGTAACGACATTGTCGAGGGCTATCATCGTGTGGTCGAACAGACGGCGCAAGGGGCGTTTGCGGTCCAAACCTTTGGTGTGACGCTCGGTTTTGTGTGGGTACATATCGGGGATGGTAATCATAATACCCGTCTCCTCAACCTCGCCGAAGTCGGGGTTGATGACCGTACCGAAGACCATCATTGAGGGCGACACGTTCATATAGGAACTAATCATCGGGGGGATAAATTCGCCCCTCTCTTTGAGTTCGCGCACAAGGATTTTGTGGTCCTCAGCGTAGTCCTCGCCCGTGAAAAGTCGCTCCATAGACTCCACATTTATGCCGAGATCCAGCGGGTGTATGGACTCCAAAAGTCCCTCCCTGGCGGGGAAGTGTTTGTGGAGGAAGTACATCAGCATATTGCGAGCCTCCACATTGTAGTGACCATACATCGTAACCTTGCCCAAGAAGTATTTTTTGTCGGGATTGTGGACTATGATTGCGCCCAGACCGTCCCAAATGTTATCCATCACATAGAGGCTCTTGGCGTTGGCGCGAGTGCTCTGGTAGTTGGGGTGGACATAACTCCTACCCAGCTCGATGGTGTAGGGAAGATACTCTTCGCGGAATTTGTCCGAGAAGCGGAAATAGTGCTCGGTGGAGAGGTGTTTTTGGTCCCTCTCGGAGCAGACGATGAAGCGATAGCCGCCCACAATCTCCTTTGCTACGGGGTCCCACACCACGAGTTGCTTGTAGCCATCGGGAGCCAAATCCTCTTCGTCAATATCTACCGGCTCGCCCGTACCGCCACCCGCACTGCGGAAAGCCCACTCGCGGAGCCTGCCAATCTCCCTCATCACATTGGGGCACTCGGTGGCTGTTACGACATAAACTTCGTTACCTGCGCGGTTGGTCTCGCGCAAGAAGAACTCCTCCCTCAACTCTTTCATCAGAAGGGTTCTCGAAACGGGTTTAATGATAGGTTTCATATCTCTCTGTGTGATTTGAAGTTCTACTTGTTTGGAGCCATACGATAGACGATGTTCCTTACATACTGCACCCTCTCTGGGTTGGAGGGCATATCTGTCAAGGTCTGCCACTTGATAGGCTCGCCAATGTGTAGCACAATGTGCTTACCCTTCTGTTTGAACATCTCGTCTACAAGATAGAGCATCTCGATGTTTGCCTTGATGCCGAAGAACTTGCGGATGTTGGCAATGTTGTAGAAGCGGTTGGAGAGTTTGCCCTCTACATATACGGGCACCACATCCCTCTGGTGCTGGATAGCCTTCTTCACGAAGTTGGGGTGCCATTCAAGGTCGGTCACTTCGCCCTTGATGCGGCGCGAGCACAAGCCTGCGGGGAAGGTCTGAATGGGAATGTTGCCCGCAAAGGTCTCCTCGAATATGCGTGCGCCCTCGCGCGACTGCCTGCCGTGCTTGTTGATGGGAAGGAAGAGTGGGCGCAGAGGCTCCACGAACAACAGAAGGTCGTTGCTGATACTCCTTACCTCGCCTCCGAGGTGGCGTGCAATCTCCTGAGCCAAAATTACACCATCCATACCTCCGAAGGGGTGGTTTGAGGCGAAGAGGTAGCGACCTTCGGTGGGCACCTTCTCCATACCCTCCACAGTCCACGTTACGCCCATATCACCGAGCGCAGTGCGGATGAACTCAATGGCGGGCAGGTGTCCGTGTTTTGCAAGTATCTGGTTAATCTCGTCTTGATGAACGATTTTAGTGAGATAGCGAATCAAAAAGCGTGGTAACTTTTTTGCAAGTTTGGGTGCTTTGCTTGCCAGCACCTGTTCGATGTCAATCTGCATAACCTTTACCTAATTTTTACAGTTTCTCCCTCATTTTCGGCTCAACACGAAGCCTATGATAACACAAAAATAGTGGATTTTTCCCAAAAACCCACTATTTACTCCACTTTTATTTCGCGCGCGGGCGCAAGAGCCACACTCTTGGGTGGTTATATATCCTCGCCAAATCGCTTGCGCAGTATTCCCTCGTCATCTTTCACACTCTCTCGCATCCAGCGGTAGAGAAGTTCGCTCTGCTCCTCGGGCGAGAGGTGCCAATCTACCTCGCTGCGGTGCAACTTATCTACAAAGCCCTGAATGAGAATTGCCGCACAAGCCGACACATTAAGACTCTCCACAAAGCCATACATCGGTATCTTCACGAACTCGTCTGCCACAGCCATAATCTCGGGCGAAATACCCTGCTTTTCGGTGCCAAAGACGAGGCAAAACTTACCTTTCGTGATGTCGAAACTCTCGGGTGTGAGGTCGTTGGTGTGGGGTGTGGCGGCAACTATGCGGTAGCCCTCCTTTTTGAGGTGCTCCACAGCCTCCGAGGTGCTCCCGTAGCGCATAATATCTACCCATTTGTCCGTGCCCCTAACGATGTGCGTATTTGCCTGAAAACCACACAAAAACTCTATGGCGTGCAACTCCTGCACACCGAAAGCCTCGCAGTGGCGCACCAGAGCACTCGCATTCTGTGGGTGGAAGGTGTTTTCGGCACATACGGTCATATAGCGAGTGCGGTCTGCCACCACACGACTCATTGTGGCAAACCTCTCGGGGAGCATAAACTCCGCAAGGTACTCTATTCGCTGGTCGTACCACTCTTTGGGCTTAGCGATATTTGCCATCGTCATCAAGCATTTTGAGGTAACTTTCGTAGCGGCTCTCCGAGATACGTCCCTCCACCACGGCGTGCATAACGGCACACTGAGGCTCGTGGGTGTGGGTGCAGTTGTAGAACTTACAGCCCGCACTCTCCCTCATAATCTCGGGGAAGTAGTGGTACAACTCTTCGGGTTTGATGTCGATGAGTCCGAAGCCCCTAATACCGGGGGTGTCTATGAGTCTGCCGCCAAAAGGCAATGGATAGACGTGCGAGAAAGTTGTGGTGTGCTTACCTTGTAGGTGTACATCCGAGATGGCACCCGTCTTGGCGTCTGCCGAGGGGTTTATGGCATTCACAAGGGTTGATTTGCCCACGCCAGAGTTGCCTGCCAGCAGAGTAGTCTTATCCCTGAGGAGTTCCACAACCTCCTCCAAGCCCTCGCCCGTGAGCGCCGAGCACTCAATCACTCGGTAGCCTGCCGAGCGATAGACATCGTGGAAGTGTTGGAGCAGTTCGGGGTGTTCGCGTGCGGTGTCTATCTTGTTGAGAATGATGACCGCAGGCACCTTGTAAGCCTCGCAAGTGACCAAAAACCTATCCACAAATTCGGGAGCTGTGACGGGTGCAGCAATAGTAACCACCACCGCTGCGCAATCTATATTGGCGGCTATGATGTGACTCTCCTTCGAGAGGTTCGAGGCGCGGCGTATGATGTAGTTGCGCCTCTGGGCAATGCTCACAATGACGCCATCGCCCTCCTCGGAGAACTCCACGCCAACCCTGTCGCCCACCACTACGGGCGAGGTTGAGCGCACGCCTTTGAGCCTAAGCCTGCCACGAGTGCGACAGTCGTAGACCTCGCCAGCAATCTCCACCTTGTACCAACTGCCTGTGCTCTCAACAACAAATCCCTCTTGTATCATATCTCGTCAGTGTTACTCTCGGTTGTAGTCTTCTCGCCAAGCCCAAAAGACTCGCTCTCCAAAATAGCATCCTTAGCTTCCACTAAGTAGGGGAATACCACGCTCGAAATCTTCTCCACAGGCTCCACCAACATACTCTCTGCCAAGACTTTGTCCTCTACAATGTGTAGCGAAGAGTTGATGTTGCGGAAGAGCCCCAAGAGCAGGCTCAGAATGAGCGTATAGAGCGTCAGCGAAAGCACCGCACCGCCAATTTTGTCCACTATGCCCAGACCTATTCCGTGGAGTAGCCAAGTCGAAAAGCGCGATGCAAGCCACGCCAAAAGCACGCCCACAGCAAAGAGCACAACGTATGCCGCGATGCCCTCAATCTCTACGCCTATCCACTCCGAGAGTTGGTCGTTGAATTTGAATGCGAGCCATACGCCAATGAGCAGTCCTGCAAACGAGGAGGCCTGCGAGATGAGCCCTTTGCGCAGACCGCTCGCAAGTGCCCACACCCATACGATGGCGATAATGATGTCTATGATGTTCATTGTCAATAAGGTGTTGATAGTCCATTTAGAGTTGTTTGCTCTCAAAATTTTCTCAAAGGTACAAATTTTTCCTCAAACCTACAACGCCCCTCCATCAAATATCAAAACCTACAATCTCCCCATTCCAAATTTAGTGGAGGAAATAATTTTCAATTGACCAGCCTTCGGCTGCTCTAAAATGCTCCCGCTCGGCATAGTCTGCGAGCAGCCTCTGCCCTCGCTTAATCGCATTTGCCTCAATTGACCAGCCTTCGGCTGCTCTAAAATGCTCCCGCTCGGCATAGTCTGCAAGCAGCCTCTGCCCTCGCTTACTCGCATTTGCCTCAATTCTCAATTCTCAATTCTCCCATAAGCCTTAGGACTATTGACGTTAGACGTTAGACAAAAAATCCATTTTGCATTTTGAATTTTGCATTTTGCATTCTATCTTTGTGGTGCTGTTAGGGGTGCCGCCCTGTGTGGGCTGGCTGAGATGATACCCTCCGAACCTGATATGTATAATGACAGCGCAGGGAAACGGTGAGATTGTGTGGCAAATGGCGAGGCGCACGGTGGTGGCCTTTGCAGGGAGCCAAAAATGATTAAACGTGGTTGCCGTATTCCCAAGTGTATCAGGGGAATGCGGATTTTTTTTGTTACACACATAACCTTACGACTATGAAAACTACAATCTCACAACAGGCTCTCGCCGAGGCTCTCGGCAAGGTTCGCTCGACAAGTCCTCTGGTGCACAACATCACCAACTATGTGGCTATGAACAACTCCGCCAATGCGTTGCTTTCGATTGGTGCTTCGCCCGTTATGGCGCATTGGACCGAGGAGATGGAGGCTATGACCGCCATCGCGGGCGCACTCGTTATTAACATAGGTACGCTCGATGGCGAGTGGATTGAGGGTATGCTCGCGGCAGGCAGGGCAGCAGCTCTTCGCTCCACGCCCATAGTTCTCGACCCCGTAGGTGCAGGTGCTACGCCACAGCGCACAGCCACCGCACTGAGGATTATCGAGGAGTGCAAGCCCACAATAATTCGTGGCAATGGTAGTGAGATTATGGCACTCGTCAATGCCGACATCAGGAGCAAGGGCGTGGATAGTAGCCAGTCGAGCCACGATGCACTCTCGGCAGCCCAAACACTCGCCCGAAAGACGGGTGCGGTGGTGGTCATAAGCGGTGCTACGGACTACATCACAGACGGCACCACAACCCACACTGTGGAGGGTGGCAGCCCAATGATGACCTCGGTAACGGGTATGGGCTGTACCTCAACGGCTCTTGTGGGAGCATTTGCGGCGGTCTGCCCCGATGCGTTGGTGGCTTCTACGGCGGCTATGGCGGTGATGAGTCTTGCTGGCGAGAGGGCGGCAGCCTACGCCAAAGGTAATGGCTCGTTGCAGGTAGGCTTCCTTGACGAACTCTACAATCTAACCCCCGACACACTATAAAACACTATGAAATACGACATTAAATCTGCCCTAAGGCTCTACCTTGTTACCGACCGCCCCCTATCGCTCGGACGACCTCTCGAAGAGGTTGTCAGCGAGGCTGTTGCGGGTGGTGTTACAATGGTGCAACTAAGGGAGAAGGAGTGCCCTACGGGCGAGTTTATAGCCCTCGCACGAAGGCTCAAAGCGCTCCTTGCACCTCTCGGAGTTCCCCTTATAATCAACGATAGGGTGGATGTGGCTCTGGCAGCCGATGCCGATGGCGTACACATAGGGCAGAGCGATATGCACTACGAGGATGCACGCCGACTGCTGGGCAGGGATAAAATCATTGGGCTCTCGGTGGAAAATTTCAGTGATCTGGAACGGGCAAATTCTTTGGATGTCGATTATGTTGGCATCTCGCCCGTCTATGGCACCCCCACCAAGAGCGACACTGCTGAGCCTTTCGGCTTGGAAGGTTTACGGAGGGCTGTGGCACTCTCCACCCATCCTACGGTGGCTATTGGCGGTATGAACGCCCAAACCATTGGCGCAGTGATGGCTACGGGCACCGATGGAGTGGCTGTGGTGTCGGCAATATGTTCTGCACCTTCGCCCCGCAAGGCTGCCGAAGAACTAAATGCGATTATCAATCAACAAACGGACAAAATTATGAGTTGGACCAAAGAGGTGTGGCAGAAGTCGCTGCCCATATATGAGCGCATCATTCGCCACCCATTCATCACAGAACTTGCG
The DNA here is from genome assembly GCA_017466345.1 of Tidjanibacter sp. Taxonomy (GTDB): domain Bacteria; phylum Bacteroidota; class Bacteroidia; order Bacteroidales; family Rikenellaceae; genus Tidjanibacter. The sequence continues at coordinate 115,034 of JAFTUI010000005.1, forward strand.
GATGGCACCCTCGCAACAGAGCGTTTTGCACGCTATCTTGCACAAGACGAAATCTACATCAAAAACTACGGCGAGGAGATGTTCCTGCTTGCCGATATGCTTCCCGATGAGGCTATGCGCAAGATGTTCCGCGCCTATGCCGAGGAGGGTATGGCTGCCGAGGCGGCTATGCACCAGATGCTCATCGACAACTTCGGCATCGACACAGCCGTTGAGCCCTCGGAGGTAACTGCGGGCTATATGGCTCACACTCGCAAATACATCAATACGGGAAATCCTGCACTCGCTTTGGCGGCAATGCTACCTTGTATGTGGATCTACAACGAGGTGGGACTCTACATCTACAACCACCGCAACCCCAACCCTAACCCATACTCAGAGTGGGTGGCAACCTACGCTTCGGAGGATTTTACCGAGGGTACTCGTCAGATTTTGGAGATGTGCGACCGCTACGCAGAGGAGGCTACGCCCGAGATGCGTGAGGAGATGACCAGAGCCTACCTTGTAGCTGCCGAATATGAGTGGGCATTCTGGAATTGGGGATACCACGGGGAGAATTGAGAATTGAGAATTGAGAATTGAAAAAATCCCATATCTCCCATTTCTCTCATATCTCCCATTTCTCTCATTAGCCTTAGGACTATTGACGTTAGACATTAGACATTAGAAAAAAAGACAATGAAAAAAGGCGAATTCGGGCTCATAGATTTCATAAAAAGCCACACCACTGTCCCCGAGGGAATGATGGGTATTGGTGACGACTGCGCCATCATTAAGGGCGATGTGAACGACACCATTTTCTCCACCGATATGCTCCTCGAAGGGGTTCATTTCCTGCGCACGAAAGCCTCGCCTGAGGATGTGGGTTGGAAGTCGGCAGCGGTCAATCTGAGCGACATTGCTGCTATGGGCGGAGAGCCTACGGCAACATTCCTTTCCATTGCCCTGCCGAGCGATGCGCAAGGCGAGTGGGCAGAGCGTTTCGTGGAGGGCTATGCCGAGATTAGCAGGCTCTATGGCGTGCCCCTGCTGGGTGGCGACACCACCTCCTCGCTGCGCGATATTGCTATAAATGTGGGAGTTATGGGCTCCTGTGAGCGTGGCAAGGCACTACTGAGGAGTGGCGCAAAGGTGGGCGATACGATATTTGTTACGGGCACTCTGGGCGACTCCGGAGCGGGCTTAAAAGCTCTGCTTGCCGACCTCGACAACAGCCGCGAAGAGGTTAGCTATGTTGTGTCGCGACACCTTCGCCCAACACCCCGCATCGAGGAGGGTTTGGCACTCTCGCGCACGGGTTTGGTGGGGGCTATGATGGATATTTCTGACGGTATAGCCTCAGACCTCGGGCACATACTCCGCGCCTCGGGCGTGGGTGCCGAGGTGGAACTACAATCGCTACCCATCTCGCCCGCCTTGGAGCATATCTGCCAGTGCGAGGGGTGGGACAAGTACACCCTTGCAACCGCGGCAGGCGAGGACTACGAGTTGCTCCTCACTGCCCCCGAAGAGGTTGCCGAAATGGTCGATTTTCCGCTCCATCCCATTGGCAAAATCGTAGAGGGCAAGGCAGAAATCAGGTGGCTCAAAGAGGGCAAAGAGATAGAGTTTAACACTAAGGGGTTTACCCATTTTTAAGAGTATGGAACAGAAAAAGAAACAATACAAAAGGGTGCTCACGATTGCAGGTAGCGATTCGGGCGGAGGTGCTGGTATTCAGGCAGATATAAAGGCCATCTCGGCTATGGGGTGCTATGCCGCCTCGGCAATAACAGCCGTCACAGTACAGAACACACTCGGCGTGGAGAGCGTTCACGCCATACCCCTCGACACCGTCAGGGGGCAGATAGATGCGGTGCTCTCGGACATCGGTGCTGATGCTGTGAAAATCGGTATGCTCCACTCCTCGGAGGTGGTGGCGGTGGTGGCTGACGCACTCGCGCGACACAACGTAAGAAATGTGGTGCTCGACCCCGTTATGGTGTCGACCTCGGGGCGCCGACTAATCGAGGAGAGTGCCATAGAGAGCCTTCGCAAAGTTCTCATCCCTATGGCAAGGGTTATAACCCCCAATGTGCCCGAAGCGGAGATTCTCGCAGGGGTGACAATAACCTCTTCGGAACAGTTCCGCGAGGTAGCCCGACAACTCTCGCAAGGGGGCAAAGTATCCGTACTGCTCAAAGCAGGACACCTGACGGATGCAACGGTAATGGACTTATTCTATAATGCTGAGGATGACACTTTTACGGAGTTGCCCTCGGAGCGTATAACCACCCCCAATACCCACGGCACAGGCTGTACCCTCTCTTCGGCACTTGCCGCAGCCATAGCCCAAGGATTGCCCCTCGCAGAGGCTGCACGCGCAGCCAAAGATTACATCGAGGGAGCCATCCGCTCGGGTGCCGAATACTCCATCGGTGGCGGTCACGGACCGGTAAATCACTTTTGGAGAATTGAGAATTGAGGCAAATGCGAGTAAGCGAGGGCAGAGGCTGCTTGCAGACTATGCCGAGCGGGAGCATTTTAGAGCAGCCGAAGGCTGGTCAATTGAGAGTTGAGAGTTGAGAGTTGAGAATTGAGAATTGAGAGTTGAGAATTGAGAATTGAAAATTTTGGTGCGCCACGATGTTTCGTGGCGCAATTTTTATTTACCCCTAAGCCCCACTATCAAAGATGGATTGGTCAAAGATTAATCGGATACTCTTTGAAAAGTTTTGGTTTTGGAAAGGGAAATTCTCAATTCTCAATTCTCAATTTTCAATTCGAATGTTGTGTTTTCGGAAAAAAGGATTAACTTTGCGAGTTATTTGCGCATTATGCGCGTACGCGGAGCGTGCGTGAGAAGTGCGTAAGGAGCAGAAAAACAAGACAAAACAATAATAATTCAAACACTAAAAACAATGCAGAACAAAGGTCTTATTAAATTCATTGCGATTGTTTTGGCAATTGCGTGTGCTTACCAACTTTCGTTCACTGTTGTTTCGGGCGTTGTGGAGAACAAGGCAGAGAAGTATGCTCAGGAGCAGGTTGCTGCCACTACCGTTACTCCCGCTATGCTCGAAAAAGCAGGTATGAGCGAACAGGCTTACCGCGAGTATATGCTCGTAAAGAAAGAGCAGCAGTATCTCGACAGCGTTAAGTCGAAACCCGTTTTCAACGTACTCGTGAAGAAATTTACCTATGCAGAGGTTAAGGAGAAAGAGTTGAATCTCGGTCTTGACCTTCGCGGTGGTATGAACGTGATGCTCGAAATTGCAGTAGAGGACGTAGTTGTGGCTCTCTCGAACGACTCGAAAGACCCCACCTTCCTCGCAGCAATCGAGGAGGCTAAGGTGGAGGCTAAGAACTCGCAGAGCGACTATATCACTCTCTTTGCTAAGGCTTACGACCGCCTCTCGAATGGCGCACCCCTTTCGCTGATTTTCAACAATCAGATTATGAAAGACAAGGTGAACCTCAACAGCACCAATGACGAAGTGTTGAAAGTGTTGCGCGAGGAGTCGGAGAGCGCTATCGCAAACTCCTACAACGTGCTCCGCAGCCGTATCGACCGCTTTGGTGTGGCTCAGCCCAACATCCAGCGTTTGGAGAACTCGGGTCGTATCTTGGTAGAGCTTCCCGGTGTTAAGGAGCCCGAGCGTGTTCGTAAACTCTTGCAGGGTACCGCTTCGTTGGAGTTCTGGGCAACCTACGACAATGACGAGATTCTTCCCCAGTTGCAGAGGGTTAACAACGTACTCCGCAACCTTGGCGTAAATGGTGTTGAGGTTGAGGCTGAGAAAGCAGAGGCTTCGGAGGGCGACCTCGTGGCTGAGTTGGAGGGCGCAGAGGTGTCGGCAGAGGCAGAACTTGCAGCCTACAACAAGGCTAACCCCCTCTTCGCAAAACTTATGCCCGCTGTTGATGCAACAGGTCGCGCATACCGTGGTCCCGTTGTAGGTCACGCTATGAGCTACGATATGGAGACTATTGACGAGTACCTCGCAATGCCTCAGGTTAAAGCCGTTCTCAATCCCGATGTTCGCTTTATGTGGAGCGCAAAATCGGTTGACGAGGCTGGCACTATATACGAACTCTACGCCATCAAGGCTGACGGTCGTGACGGCAAGGCTCCTCTGGATGGCGGTTCGGTAGTTGACGCTTCGCCCCAGTATTCCGAGATGGGTGGTGCTGCCGAGGTTGATATGGTTATGAATACCAACGGCTCGAATGTTTGGGCTCGTATGACCAAGGCTAACATCGGCAAGAGCATCGCTATCGTTCTCGATGGCGTGGTTTACTCGGCTCCTACCGTACAGAACGAGATTACCGGCGGTCGCTCGGCTATCACCGGTAACTTCACCATTACCGAGGCTACCGACTTGGCTAACGTGCTCAAATCGGGTAAACTTCCCGCTCCTGCTCGCATCATTCAGGACACTGTTGTAGGTCCTTCGCTCGGTGCTGAGAGTATCAACGCCTCGCTCATCTCGTTCATCATCGCCTTCGTGCTCGTACTCGCTTATATGATTTTCTTCTATAAGGGTGCAGGTGTTGTTGCAAGCCTTGCTTTGGTTTGCAACGTATTCTTCCTCTTTGGTGTATTGGCATCGTTTGGTGCAGTACTTACCCTGCCCGGTATCGCAGGTATCGTGCTTACTCTGGGTATGGCTGTGGATGCTAACGTAATTATCTACGAGCGCGTGAAGGAGGAACTCTGGGCTGGTAAAGGTCTTTCGGCAGCTATCACCGCAGGTTACAAGAACGCAATGAGCGCAATTATCGACTCGAACATCACCACCATCATCACCGGTATTGTTCTGTTCGTATTCGGTACAGGTCCCGTTCAGGGCTTTGCAACTACCCTTATCATCGGTATCATCACCTCGCTCTTCACCTCGCTCTTCTTCACTCGTATGATTTTCGAGGCTCGCGTGGCAAAGGGTAAGAATGTTACCTTCTCGAACAAACTCACCGACAAGTTCCTTGCTAACACCAAGATTAACTTCATCGGCATCCGTAAAGTATCCTACATCGTATCGGCTGCTTTGATTTTGGCTTCGGTTGTATCGCTTTCTACCCGTGGCTTGAACTATGGCGTTGATTTCTCGGGTGGTCGTACCTTCGTAGTACGCTTCGACCAGCCCGTTACCGCCGACCAGGTTCGCGAGGGCTTGCAGGTAGTCTTTGACGCTGCCGAGGGCGATGCAAGCGAGAAATCGTTTGAGGTTAAGCAGTTTGGCGATGACAGCCAGATGCGTATCGTAACCCAGTACCTCCACGCCGACCAGAGCGATGACGCAACCGCTAAGGTTGAGAATCTGCTCTATGAGGGTGTTAAGGAGTTGTATACTACCGATATTACTCTCGATGAGTTCACTTCGACCGCTACCAACCCCAATGGTATCATCCAGGCAGATATGGTAGGTCCCAGCGTTGCAAGCGACATCACTCGTGGTGCATTCATCTCCGTATTCTTCGCACTCATCGCCATCGGTCTTTATATCATCATCCGATTCAAGAAATGGCAGTGGGGTGCAGGTTCGGTTGTGGCTTTGGCACACGATGCGTTCCTCACAATGGGTATCTTCTCGCTCTTGCACGGTATCCTTCCCTTCAACTTGGAGGTAGACCAGTCGTTCATCGCAGCAATCCTTACCATTATCGGTTACTCGATTAACGATAAGGTGGTTATCTTCGACCGTATCCGCGAATTTACCACCCTCTATCCCAAACGCAACCTCAAAGAGACCATCAACGCAGCAGTTAATACCACTTTGGCCCGTACCATCAACACATCGGGTACCACTTTGGTAACTCTGCTTTCGATCTTCCTCTTTGGTGGTGCCGTTATCCGCGGTTTCGTATTCGCACTGATGTTCGGTGTGATTATCGGTACCCTTTCGTCCATCTTCATCGCTACTCCCGTTGCTTATGACCTTATGAGCCGCGCAGAGCGCAAAGAGAACAAGAAGGTGGCTGCTAAATAGTGGCTTGTAGCAAACCTTAGATAAGTTTCGCGAGGGGATGAGGATTGTTAAAATCCTCATCCTCTCTTTTTGTAAGTGTGCCTTGTGGGCGATTAGGTCGTTGCACGGCGAGTAAGTGAGTGCCGAGGTAGTTTGTTCACTATGCCGAGCGAGAGCATTTTAGACAAAACTTTGTTTTGTCAACTATAATAGGTATCTTTGTGCAATAGAGCACTATGTAAGATGAAAAAGGCGTTTTTTAGACTCATATTGGTAGCAGTGGTGGCGGTGTGCGGAGCGCAGAGTCTTGCGGCACGCGAAGTGTATAGCCTCAACCGCGACTGGAAATTCTTTACCTACTCCGAGGACAACTCCTCGATAGTAAACCTACCCCACCAATGGAACTCGGACGCACTTGGCGGACGTAGGGACTACTATCGTGGTACGGGCAACTATCTGCGCTATGTAGACTTTCGCCCCGAATGGAAGGGTAAGCGCATCTATCTGCGTTTTGGAGCTGCCAACCTTGTTACAGACCTGCTGATAAATGGTCGCTATGTGGGACGTCACGAGGGCGGTAGCAGTGCCTTTACGTTCGAGATTACGGACTTTGTGAACTTCAACGGCAGGGATTTGCTGTGGGTTATTGTAGGTAACGTAAGCCAAAGCGAGGTTATGCCTACTGCGGGCAATGAGATTTGCTATGGCGGACTATTCCGTGGGGCGCAGATAATCGTTGAGGAACCAACACACATAGCCCTCGACCACTTCTCCTCAAATGGCGTATATATACATAATAAAAAGGTATCTGCCGAGAGTGTGAATGGCGAGGTGGAGGTGCGCCTCAGTGCTCTTGCGGCCCAGAGTGCTTCGCTCTTGCTTTCTATTAGCGACCAAGAGGGCAAGGAGGTCTTCTCCACAACCCAGAAGGTGCGCACCACAAAGGGCTCAACAGCCACCTTCGTACCCTTCGAGATTGACAATCCCACACTCTGGAACGGCACCCACAATCCCGCACTCTACACCTTCAACCTAAACCTCAGCGTTGGTGGCAATGTGTGTGACGAGGTGACGGTGCAGAGTGGTTTCCGTACCTATCAGATAACCTCCGATGGCTTTGTGCTCAATGGCGAGAAGTACCCCATTAGGGGTGTGCTCTTGCGCCGCGACAGGGCACTGAGTGGTATGGCGGTGTCGGAGCGCGAGATATTGGAGGATGTGGAGTTTGCCTGCGAGATGGGAGCCAATGCCATTCGTGTGGTGGGTGGCTCGCACCATCCTGCATTCTACCGCATCTGCAACAACCTCGGCATACTCGTCATCAACGACCTGCCTCTGATGGGCGCAACAACGCTCAATGGCAAAGGCTTTTTCGACACCCCCGCTTTCCGCGAAAATGGCAAAGAGCAGTTGCAGGAGATGATTTACCAGAACTACAACCATCCCTCGGTCATTGCGTGGAACCTCTTTTCGGAACTCGAAACACGAGGCGAAAACCCAGCAGACTACATTCGAGAACTACACTCGCTCTCCAAGCGACTCGACCCCAACCGCTTCACTTCGGGTTGGAGCAATCAGGATGGCGAGATAAATTTTGTCACTGATCTTATTGTGTGGAGCCACTCGTTTGGCTGGATGGAGGGGCTGCCAAGCGACATTGCCGTATGGCAAGAACAACTCCACTCGGTACCCGAGTGGGATGCACTGCACTCGGCTGTGAGCTACAAGTGTGGTGGCAACATCTTCCACCAAAGCGGAGTGCTCGAAAAACCGCTCTCTTCGAGCAATTGGCATCCCGAGAGGTGGCAGACACACTTCCACGAGAGCTACCTCGCAGCACTCGAAAGCGACAATTCGATGTGGGGCATCTTTGTCGATGGGCTCTTCGACTACGCCTCGGTGGATACACACCGCTCGGCAGGCGGAGTGTGTGATATGGGTGTGGTGAGTTTCAACCGCCAAGTACGCAAAGACGCCTTCTATCTCTACAAGGCTCGCTGGAACACCTCGGACGACTTCCTTCACATCGTAGAGAGTCGTTGGGCTCGCCGTGCGGACCGTCAGCAAACCATCAAGGTCTTTACCAACCTCCCCGAGGTGGAACTCTCCGTAAATGGCGTATTCCTCGGCTCGAAGGAGGTTGTGGATGGTATAGTGGCGTGGCAGGATGTTGAGATGGAGTATGGCACCAACACCATAGAGGTAACATCGCGTGGTCTTACCGACCGCATAAGCATAGAGATACCCCAGAGTTACTCGGCAGATTTGTAGCCCCCCCTGTGTGGACAAAATAACGGGCGCAGAGGATAGTTCTCTGCGCCCGTTGTGTGTTATGTGTCGAAACCCTACGCTACACTATCGACCAGCGCAAACGACAAATCGCCTTTGCAGCAGAGTTTATCCTCCACCCTCAATTCGGCACTGCAAAAGACCAACACCCCACGCCTATTGGTCAGCGTGGCAGTTACCTCGCAGAGGTCGCCGGGGCGCACAGGATGCTTGAAGCGCACATTGTTGATGCCCGTATAGAGCGTGGTCTTACCTATAATATCATCGCCCAGCAGCAAACCGCAACTCTGCGCCATAATCTCGCACAGAATAACCCCGGGGACTATCGGGTTGCCCTCGAAGTGCCCACGACAGAAAAACTCATCCTCGCGGATGCGGTATTTGGCGTGGCATACACCCTGCTCGTCAATCTCTGCCTCGTCCACGAGCAACATCGGCTCGCGCTGAGGTAGGTATTTTTTCAGCTCCTCGCGGTTCATATACTACTCGATATTATTTGCCACAAACTCTCTAATAACCCTCTCGGCACTGAGGATGAGGTCCTCGACAATAGCCCGAGCAGGCTCCGCCTTGCGCACCAAACCGGCGCACTCGCCAGCCATATAACTACCATACTCATCGCCCTCCTGCACTGCCTTCCTCAACGAGCCCGTACCAAAGGCGAGCACCTCTTCGGGATTGGTGTTGGGATCGCTCTCCATCTTGGCAAACTCGCGCGAAAAGGGGGTTTTCAGCGAGCGCACAGGGTGTCCGAGAGTCTTACCCGTAACGGTTGTGGAGATGTCGGTGGCTTTGAGTATGCGCTCCTTGTAGGTGGGGTGCACGTTGCACTCATCGGCAACCAAAAAGCGTGTGCCTACCTGCACACCCTCGGCACCGAGCATAAAGGCTGCGGCTGCACCCCTGCCGTCGGCAATACCGCCAGCCGCAATGACCGGAATATCCACCGCATCGACCACTTGGGGGATGAGAGGCAGCGTATGCAACTCGCCAACGTGACCGCCCGACTCGGCACCCTCGGCAACAATAGCATCGGCACCCGCCCTCTGCATCTTCAAAGCCAGAGCCACCGAAGCCACAACGGGTATAACCTTGATGCCTGCTGCCTTCCAAGCCTCCATATACTTCACGGGCGAGCCTGCACCCGTAGTGACAATCCTTACGCCCTCCTCGATAATCATCTGAGCCACCTCGCCTGCGTTGGGCGACTGCAACATAATGTTCACGCCGAAGGGTTTATTGGTCAGTTCTTTACACTTCCTAATTTCGGCTCTTACAGCCTCCGTTCCGGCATTGATGGACGAGATGAGTCCAAGTCCGCCGGCGTTGGATACGGCAGCCGCCAGAGAGGCGTCAGCCACCCACGCCATACCGCCCTGAATGACGGGATACTCTATGCCGAGCATCTGGCAAATTCTACTCTTAATCATAGGCTCAAATCTTTTTGTATGTTGTGTGCCTTATATGTACAATTTCACGACCACAAATTTAGTATATTTTTGCAAAAGCGAAAAATTGCGTTACCTTTGCACCATCAATAGGAGAGATGGCAGAGTGGTCGAATGCGGCGGTCTTGAAAACCGTTGAACAGCGATGTTCCGGGGGTTCGAATCCCTCTCTCTCCGCCCCGAAGATTTTTTCGACAGCGACTACCCAATCGGGTAGTCGTTTTTTTATGCGCCAACCGCTTGGGAGCTTGCTCATAAAAGCGGCTGGCACATAAAAAAGTTAGCCCCGTAGGGGCGCTGTCGAAAAAATCTTTGAGCATTAAGGAGACCAAGGGATCACAAGCCGCCATTAGGCGGCGCAGTAATCCCTGCTACGCTGCCAAAATTGGAGCCAACAACTGATTTTGTCGGTTTGCAAGGACGCCCGCGGCAGCGAAGGGATGGACAAGCGTAGCGCAGTCAATCCCGCAGACACCATTGCAAACCTCTTTTGCGGAGAGAGAGGGATAAACAAGGGTATCGAAGTTATTCTCCACGTTACTGTGGACGGGGCATCCATCGTTGGTCGTTTGCGACCAACAACCAAGTCCCCCTTTGCCAAAGGGGGATTTAGGGGGAATGTAAGAATAGATGGGATTTTTAATCCCTCTCTCTTCGCCCCGAGCGATTAAGGAGAAGGAGGGATTACTGCGCCGCCTGGGGCGGCTTGTGATCCCTCCTTCCCCTTAATGCTCAAAGATTTTTTCGACAGCGCCCCTACGGGGCTAACTTTTTTTATGCGTCAACCGCTTTTATGAGCAAGCTCCCAAGCGGTTGGCGCATAAAAAAACGACTACCCAATTGGGTAGTCGCTGTCGAAAAAATCTTCGGGGCGGAGAGAGAGGGATTCGAACCCTCGATACCCTTTTGAGGTATACGCACTTTCCAGGCGCGCTCCTTAAACCACTCGGTCACCTCTCCTTTTATATGTCATCACGCCTCATTGGGCGCGAAAGCGGGCGCAAGATAAGAATAATTTTTGGTTTTCAGCTACTATTGGCGTTTTTTTATTTCTCGCACCCCATTCCACACCCATAGGTATTAAAAAAGACACCTGAGTTTTTATAGGGCGTATAAGGCTTATAGGGCATATAGGCGACAGACCTCTCCCGCCTTCGGCACCCTCCCCTAACTTAGGGGAGGGTTAAGTGTATTGCTCCCCTAAGTTAGGGGAGTTGTCGCAAAGCGACTGAGGGGTCTGTCCGACACACGCCCCCACTCTTCGCGCACCCCCTCTAACTTAGAGGGGGAATGTAGGGGAACAAAAAATGGGGGCTGATGCTACACACCAAACAATAGCATCAGCCCCACGAAAAAAGGGAGGTTTTAATTTTTATTTACGAGTGAAGGTTATAGATTGGCTCTCTTCGTAGTAATCATAGTACATCACAAGGCGAAGTTTGTTTGCGGTAACAAACGCTTCGGTTCTGTCGCCAAATATATCCTCGATATTGCTACTTCCAATGAGCGTCAAAGCGTGTGTGGACTCATTGTAAACATATTCAAAATCACAGCTCTCTGTTTCGGAACCACCTTCCCATTTGTAACTAAAATATATGGAACCAGAACCGTCATTCTTAAAGGTTAAGGTATAGGTTGCAGTTTCCCCGTCTTCATATTTCTCGCTGAATTCCCAAGTACCAACGATTGTGAGGTCGTTACTCTCCTCTTCGGAGCAAGCGGTGAAGAGCGATGCGCTGAAAAGTGTGGCGATAGTAGCCAGCAAAATAGTAAATTTCTTCATAACTGTTTGTTTTTTGTGTTTAACAATTAATGTGGGTTTAATTTGGTGTTCGTGCAATAAAAAACGCGGATGCCAGCATTGTATCCGTGTACGAGGTATTGGACGACCCCAAAAAGAGATACAAGAGGAACCCGCGCAGTAAAGACAGCACGAGCACCAACTTCCATTCCTCTTTTTGCGTGAAAGTGTCCAATTTTCGTACACAAGAAGAAAAGCCGATGCGCTTATCAAATATGTATTTTTCTCAAAACATCACTCCAACAAGGGAGAACTTTGTTACTTCATAGGCAATGTTTTTGTTGTTTGTTTTGACAAAGGTAACGATTATTTCTAAAAAATCATCTCTCTGTTATATTATTTTTCGGTAGCCCCCGATGTGGGGGCTATCGGTTTTTACTTTCCAAACTCGCCACAGATGGCTTTTTTGAGCATTTTGGCGCGGGCGGTGGGGGTGGTGGCGTGTGCCAAGACGTACATCATCTTCGTAACTGCCGCCTCGGTGGTCATATCCCTGCCACTGATGACGCCGATTTTTTGCAGCGCAACGCCCGTCTCATAGATATCCATATTTACCTCGCCATTGCTACACTGTGTGACATTCACAACGCTGATACCCTTAGAGATAGCCTCCCTCAGTGCGCCAATAAACCACTCCTTAGTGGGGGCGTTTCCTGCACCGTATGTTTCGAGCACCACGCCCTTCACGCCGCTCGCCAGCATAGCCCTCAGAATACTCTCGGTGAGTCCGGGGAATATCTTTACAATGGCGACTTCTCTTTCGAGGGCGGTATCAACCCCGAACTCCGCACCGCTCTTGGGGCGAGCGATGAACTGTTCGTTATATTGTATGCTCACGCCCACCTCGGCAAGTGGTGGGTAGTTGTTGGATGCAAAGGCACTCAGCTCCTCGGCACTCTGCTTGGTCGTGCGGTTGCCGCGGAAGAGGCGGTTCTGGAAGTAGAGCGTCACGCCAGGCGCCGCAGCCCTGCCCTTAGAGTCCTTGGCGGCAGCTATCTCTATGGCAGTGATGAGGTTCTCCCTGCCATCGGTGCGCAGTACGCCAATAGGAATCTGGCTACCCGTAAAGACTACGGGCTTTGCGAGGTTGTGGAGCATAAAACTCAGAGCACTCGCACTATACGACATTGTGTCCGTTCCGTGTAGCACCACAAAGCCATCGAACCTCTCGTAGTTCTCGCCAATCTTCTCGGCAAGTCTTACCCACAATTCGGGCGATGCGTTAGAGGAGTCGATAGGCTCAAAGGGCAACACTTCAATATCCACTTCAAGGCTCCTCAGTGCAGGGAACTCCTTGTAGATGTTGGTAAAGTCGAAGGGCACAAGTGCGCCACTCTCGGGGTCGGTGTGCATACCGATTGTACCTCCGGTGTAGATAAGCAGTACGGAACTTTTCATTGTTATCGTGTTTTAGGTTTTTCTCTTCTCTATATGCCAAACATTGTGCGTGCGTTGCGGGTTGTCGCTTCTGCCACCTCTTCGGGTGTGCACCCCCTAAGGCGTGCTATTTGCTCGCAAATATACACTAAATTTTTGGGTTCGTTGCGTTTGCCCCTAAAAGGTACGGGCGAAAGGTAGGGCGAGTCGGTTTCGAGCACCATCCGCGAGAGGGGAATGTGGGGTATGCTCTCCAACAGAGGGCTCTTCTTGTAGGTCGATACGCCGCCAATGCCCACCAAAAAACCGCCCAGACTCTCTATGCGCTCGTAGACCTCCGAACTCTCGCCAAAGGCGTGGAGAATGCCCCTTGCACGCCCCTTGTAGCCCTCCAAAATATCGAGCATCTCGCTCCAAGCGTTGCGGGTGTGTATCACAAGTGGCAAGTCGTACTCTATGGCGAGTTCCACCTGACGCACAAAGCACTCCCTCTGCTCCGCCTCCCAATCCTTGCTCCAATAGAGGTCCAAGCCCACCTCGCCAACGCCATAGAAACGCTCCACAGGTCGTTCCTCGGTGCCTATGGGGGCACTGCTCGCGCCGCCATTGCACGCTGCAAGGAGTCGCTCCACCTCGGCAAGTTCCTCCCTCCAAGCGGGGTTGTCGTTTACGGACGTGGGGTGCAGACCTATGAGCGAGTAGCAGTCGCGGCGCTCGCGTGTGAGGGCAAATTGCGCACTGTTGGTCGTGCGGTCTATGGCAGGGAAGATGAACGCCTCCACGCCCGCCTCTTCGGCACGCGCAAAGACCTCGCACCTATCCTCCGCAAACTCCTCGCCATAGATGTGTGTATGGGTATCTATAAGTCGCATAGGTTTTTACAATTTTCTCTCGCACTTTCTGCCAGGCAGTATCGCCACCGCATCGCACAGCTCCAAGCCCATAAGCAGCGACACCACCTTCTGCGGCAGGTAGCCCGTGCGCTCCGCCAGAGCCTCGTACTCCACAACCTCGCCCAACTGCATACTCTCCAAGAGCACCCTTTCATCGGGTTGCAGGTTGAGTGTTTCGGTGGGTGCCACGGTGGGTGCGAAGGTTACCTCCTCCTCTTTGGTCACATCCCAGCCGAGCTCGTAGATAATATCGCCTCCCGAGCAGACCATTGCTGCCTTATTTTGCTTTATGAGTAGGTTGGAACCGTAGGAGTTCTTGTCGAAAGCCCTTCCTGGGACTGCCATCACAACCCTCCCATAGCCAAAGGCGCAGTCGGCAGTTATCAGCGAGCCACCTTCGTAGGGCGACTCCACCACAACCACACCGCTCGACAAACCCGCAATTATGCGGTTGCGCGATGGGAAGAACTTGCCCGAATTTTTGTGCTGTGACGACACCTCGGTAACTATTGCGCCACCCTCCGCCAAGATGCGGTCCGCAAGCGACCTATTACCCACAGGCGTAACCTCGGGCAGCGCATTGGCGATAATCGCAACAGTCGTAGCACCCACTTCGAGGGCTGCACGATGGGCGTTCTCGTCATTGCCATAAGCCAAACCGCTCACGATTGATACCTTGGGAACCCGCTCGTGGAGCTGCGCTACAAGCCTTTGCCCCGCCACCTGACCGTAGGAGGAGATGCCACGAGTGCCCACAAACGCCACCGAAGGTTGCGATAGAGCACCGATGTTACCCTGCACGAAGATGACGTGCGGACGGTCGGGGCACTCCCTGAGCAACGGTGGATAGACCTCATCGGTGGCTGCTATGGCGTAGATGTGGTGCTTCTCGCAGTAGCGCACCTCACGCTCGGCAGCCGCCATACCCGACTTTGCGAGTATCTCTCCGATTGCCGCTGGACGTGATATGTGGGCACGCAGATCGACTTCGGACGCCCTAAATACCGCCTCGGCAGAGCCAAAAGCGTCTATGAGTAACGCTATTGTTGCATTGCCCATACCGGGAGTGAAGAGTAGTGCAAGGTCGTAGATTGTCATCGTTAATTTTGGTTTTGGAGAGGTAAATTTATGAAAAAAATTTGGAGTTTGCGAGAAAATAGTTACTTTTGTGCTCCGAAAGCAACACTCCGATGCGTATTTTGACTGCGGTAGTTGCTGGAAGAGATTGATTATAAGATATTTGGTGCGATGGCCGAGTGGCTAGGCAAAGGTCTGCAAAACCTTCTACAGCGGTTCGATTCCGCTTCGCACCTCAAAAAAGTGCTCTACAATATGCTGTGGGGCACTTTTCGTTTTTTTACGCCGGAATTTACGCCAGAAAGTCACTCTTAACCGTCCATCTACACAAAGAACTTAACTACCACAAAGATAATAAATTACCGGCATAAACACAACTCCTACGCCCTGTTTTTGCTCATAAACTTTTCAATATCGCTCTTGCGAAACCAAATCTCCCTGCCTCGTTGCGAGTAGGCAATCTCGTTGTTGTTCTTTATCTGCGTGGCAAGACTCTCGCCTATTCCCAAATACTTTGCGAGTCCGTTTATGCCGTTCACATAGGGGCTTGCAAGGCTCGCCTCTATCCCCTCAAACTTCTCATCGAGCAACCTCGACACCCTCTCCACCACTTCGGAGATAATCTGTTCCTTAAATACTTCATTATTTATATTCTCAATCATATCCAACTTACTTTTATAGAAGTATAAGGAGAAAGTGAAAAAAGTCAATAGGCAAAATGAAAAATAATTTACTTTCACCTCTGTAATAGGTAGTTACAAGGGTATTTTTTTGAAGAGCACCCCGCAAACCCCCTCCCCATCAACCCATTAGTACCGTAAACCGCCTCTTAAAACAGTGTCGAGAAGTAGGCGTGAAAGCCCATACCCTGTTCGTTACGAGAAGCCTGTTTGGTGAGAAGGTAAAAATAATTTTTTACTACTCTTACTAACTTTTCCAAACTTACTGATATTTATATATAAAACACAATCAGTATGAAAAGTAAAAGACAATACCGAGAACTCTCGGACGAAACAAAACAAAAAATTAGTGCATCAAGCAAAGGGAAGAGTAAAAGTTTTTCGCATCGTGAACACCTATCCCAATCATTAAAAAATTACTGGCGCACCATCCCAAACAAACCCACACAAACAACAATGGACGACTTGATAGGTAAGAAGAGCACCACTTAACCACTTATCAAGGTTAAGGTTTCGGTTTTTTAAGTCCCCGCACAGGGGCTCCCCAACAATAATAAAAAGGCAAACAATAATGAAAAGTGATTAAATTAGACAAGGTAAAGATAATTACCAAATTAGACTATGTGACATATTTTAATGAAGAGATATTTGAAAAAACAATCAAAAACAAAAGAGTAGAAAAATATACATTCTATCAAAAAACACCTTATTCATTATTCATAGGTTTAGATATTCTTGCCAACGAATTGATTTTGGAGTTTACCGGCAAGATTCTCAAAGATGACTACCCCAAATTGATAAACAAAGATACCATCCAGCAATGCTTTGAGGAGATTTTGAAGATGGGTGTTTGCAATTTCGATGTTGAGGCGGTGATGGCTAACCACTATGTGTGCAAGGTGGATGTGTGTTGCGACTTTGAGTGTAAGGATATAGCCGAGGTTAGCACCTACATAAAGAGCAACATCCGCAGTTACACACGCTATACCGCAAAGAAACTCTATAATGGCAACTTTATCGTGGAGCGCAATGTTACCACAAGGGGGCGCAAGCGTAGGCTCACACTTTACGATAAGAGCAAGGAGTTGATGCAGTCAGCAAATAGGGCTTTCCGAACCTCGCTAAAAGACGAGGGTGTTGTGATGGACTACTTTATGGATAAGGCACGATTTGAAATGAACCTCAACTCTATGGAACAGATACGAGAGGCGTTTGGTGTTGAGGATACCACTCTGCAAACGATTTTGGACAGTGAGTGCAACCCTATTGTGAGATTCTTGGACGAGGTTTTGGAGGACGACAGTATGGCTGCTCGACATAACGCACGGAAGGACTATATCAATGAACTTATATTGGCGGATTGCGGGTATAATTTGGAGAGGGTTGAGGCTACGATGAGGAAATTCTACGCCCCCGGAACAAAGATGCGACAGGTGATGCAACCATTCAGGGAATTGCTCCCCCGCATCCACGCCTCCTCCATCATCAAACAACTCACCAAGCCAAACCTTTTTCAACTCCTTATGGAGTTTATTTTTGTTGTCATTGCCCTCGATAGCATAATTCGCTACGGCATTATCCTTTGACAACAAAGGGGAGGTTGTGAGCCTCCCCAATTGTGTTAGATTAACCTAAAAGGTTATTGACTATTTCTAATTGTTTCGCAAAGGTTGTCAATTGCGGGCTGCATCACCTCATTGTATACTTCGGGAAATAGTCGCATATAATATTCTTGTCCTACACATTTTACAAATATGGAATCAAATTGACTCTCTGTTTGGTTGAGTGCTTCCACAATGCTCTTACTTGCATTACATCTCAACGGCAGTGTCTGCTGATGAAAATATGTTTTTGTTTTTTGCAATTTATCCCAATACTCGACAGCAATCTCCATCGGGAAATCAGGACTAATTCGTGAGCCAATTGTCTCACCCCAATCTGCCACATTAGGGCGATAATGCAACCAGTCCATATGCTCCCATTGCACGGTTGAATATTCATAGAAAGGTGTTATGGGGGCATATGCTTCTACTACTGCCGCATCGCATGTTGTATCATCTAAATAGAATGGAGTAATGATAGATGCTAATAAGGCAAAAATAGATATAATCACAGCCACAATCGCCCATTTTGTTTGTCTTTTAGCCTCTGCTAACTCAGCTTTCACAAAATTATTTTTAACCAAACTCTCAATATCGGGATGTATCCAAATGCATAGATTATCGTGATTTGAGATATATTCTGCAACATCCCCCGGTATTTTCACACAATCTCCCATTACTTTACCGTCCAACTCCGTTGATATATCTTTAAACTCCTTTTGAGGCGCTGCTTGTTTATAGAATTGGATTATTTTTTCTTCTTCAAATAATTTTATGTGCCAAATGGAATCAACAATGACATGATAAGCCTCGTGCGCCTTGGGGGAGTAGACACTAAGCACCTTGTTGTTCTGCGACATGGAGATTATGGAGTGGGAAGAACAAATGTCTTCCAATAATTGGTGTAGTGTATGTGAACCTTGCATTTCATTGTTGTATTCACATAACTTCTTTCCCAAAAATTTTCTAATATCCTTTTTCATATTTCCCAACTTCGTTATTTGAGTGGATTTATCAAGATATATTCTTCTAATACTAGAATCTTCCACTAAGGTATCCCCATATTATCACGAATGCTACTGCTACTATTATTGCTATTATACACATAACAGTAAAACCGTGTTTTGAGCTCATAAGTTTATTCCATTGAGATAGTTCTTGCGGAACAGATGTTTTAGATGTGTTATCAAATAATTTGTTTACGAGTTTTTTAACACGATTATGATTGAGAGGATTATCCCATGTCGTTAGTCCCCATTCAAAAAATTGTGCTGTTAGGGTTGTCTGAGTATCATTTAATTTAATATTTTATTCTTTTTTCAAAGTATAAATGGACACCGATTAAAAGTAAACATTTTTTCTGGCGTAAATTATTTTTTACGCCAGAGAAACCCCTCTTCCCAACAAAGTCTAATAAGGTTAAATAAGGAAAGTTTTTCTAAACCCCGCAATTTCAAAGGGCAAACAAGGCTTAACAACCCTATATAAAGCCTTGAAAATCATCCGCTTCGCACCTCAAAAAATAGGCTCGCTGTTGGCGAGCCTTATTTTTTGAGGTGCGAGTTATCTCGCACCGATATTCACATTCCTCCCCAAACCCCTCCTTTGCAAAAGAAGGGGCTTATAATTTGGGATGCTTTGATGCGAGCCTTTTGTTTTTGAGGTGTGAATTGTTTCGCACCGATTTTTACATCCCCCCTAAATCCCCCTTTGACAAAGGGGGACTTGTTTTTTTGTGGGGGTGGCATTTGCAGACTATTGTTTTTGAGGTGCGAGTTATCTTACACCAATTTTTACATATCCTCTCCGCCTGCGTAGCACTCCCCCTAACTTGGAGGGAGGGTTTTGCTGCCAATAAGCCCTGCAAGGTATATATGCCACACACAAGTACGGGTATTAAAAAAGATACCCGTAAATTAAATAGGGGGAGGTGGTGGGAGATAAATTACCGCTGACATCAAAAAATCACCATCCACATCTTTGTCGTTCTCAATTTTCAAATAATTTTCAACTTTCAACTTTCAATTCTCAACTTTATAAGTATCTTTGTGGTTTATAAGTCGCTTTGCGTAGCAAAGAAAGTTATGGGAGATTATAGACAGGAAGAGAAAAACCGCAGGAGTTGGTGGCCCGGATTTAAGATTCTGGACGGTTACATCACGCGCAAATTTCTCGGCACATTCTTCCTTGCTATTGCGTTGATTATCATTATTGTAGTGGTGTTTGATGCGGTAGAGAAGATTGACGACTTCATAGAGATGAAGGCTCCCTTGAAGGAGATTGTCTTCGGCTACTATCTCAATTTTGTGCCCTACTTTATCAATCTTTTCTGCGGACTCTTTACTTTCATTGCGGTAATTTTCTTCACCTCGCAGATGGCGGGTAGGACCGAGATTACAGCAATTCAGGCAAGCGGTGTCAGCTTCCGCAGGTTGCTATACCCATATTTCCTCTCGGCAATGCTCATCACGGGCATCTCGCTCTTCCTCAATCTCGAAGTCATCCCCTCGGCTAACGAGAGGCGTGTGGAGTTCGAGGGCCAGTATCTGCGCAAAAACCGCCGCGTGCAGTACGAGCCCCACATCTTCCGACAGATTGAGCCGGGAGTCTTTGCCTATGTGCGCAACTACAACCCCACGACCAACAAGGCATCGTTTATGACCATCGAGCGTTTCGATGGTAGTAGCATCGTGGAGTCGCTCGAAGCGGGCGATGTGAAGTTCAACGACAAGACAGGGCGCTGGGAGGCTCCCAAGTATGCCACCCACCGTTTTGTGGGCGAGGAGGATCTCTTTGAACTACACGAAGAGAAGCTCGACACACTCATAAACCTCTCGGAGCAGGAGTTGGGCAAGGTCGAGAACCTCATAACGACAATGAAGATTGCCGAACTCAACGAGTTCATAGAGCAGCAACGAGCCAAAGGCTCGGATATGATAGGTATCTTCGAGGTGGAGCGTCAGAAGCGCTATTCGTACCCCTTGTCGGTCTTCATACTGACCGTCATAGGTGTGTCGCTCTCCTCGCGCAAGATGCGTAGTGGTACGGGTGTGAACATTGGTATTGGTGTGATACTCTGCTTTACATATATTATGTTGGGTAGGGTATTCGAAGAGATAGCCAAAGGCAACGAGGGGGCAATAGCGACACTGCTTGTGTGGCTGCCGAACATTGTCTTTGCCATCATCGCCGCCTACATCTACCGCAAAGCACCGAAGTAAAATTGAGGCAAATGCGAGTAAGCGAGGGCAGAGGCTGCTTGCAGACTATGCCGAGCGGGAGCATTTTAGAGCAGCCGAAGGCTGGTCAATTGAGAGTTGAGAATTGAGAATTGAGAAAAATCCCATTTCTCCCATAACTCCCATTTAGGGTAGAGCAAAGGTAAAGCGATACGCAGTATCGCATAAAAGTTTTTGGTTCCGCTTTTTACAAAAAGCGGAGAGAAAAGGCGACTTTTTATAAAAAGTCGCGAAAAGGAAGAAAAAAGAAGAACAAAACAAATTATACAAAACCTAAAAAACAAACTAAGAAAAACTATGATGGACATTACAATGGCTCAACTTTCGGGTAAGACCCGTGAGGAGCACGACCTTTTGGGCTGGAAACAGATTCCCGAGGAGTACTATTTTGGTGTGCAGACTATGCGCGCGGTGGAGAACTTCCACATTTCGAGGGTTAAACTCTGTATGTTCCCCGAGTTTATCAAGGCTTTGGCAGAGGTTAAGGCTGCTGCGGCTATGGCAAACCGCGATTTGGAACTTATGGATGCAGAGGTAGCAGAGGCTATCGTTAAGGCTTGTAGGGAGGTTGCCGAGGGCAAACTCGATGCTCACTTTGTGGTTGATATGGTGCAGGGCGGTGCCGGTACTTCGACCAATATGAACGCCAACGAGGTTATTGCCAACCGCGCACTCGAACTGCTCGGTCACGCCAAGGGCGAGTATAAATACTGCCACCCCAACAACCACGTCAACCTCTCGCAGTCGACCAACGATGCATATCCCACCTCCGTGAAGGTTGCTACCATCAGGAGCATCGACAAACTCATCGAGGCTCTGAAAGCCTTGGTTGCTTCGTTTGCTGCCAAGGGCGAGGAGTTTAAGGATGTTATCAAGATGGGTCGTACCCAGTTGCAGGATGCAGTGCCTATGACTCTCGGTCAGGAGTTTACCGCCTATGCTGCTACTCTGGGCGAGGAGATTGAGCGCTTGGAGCAGAACAAGGTGTTGCTCTATGAGCAGAATATGGGTGCTACGGCTATCGGTACGGGTATCAACTCCGACCCCGACTATCCCGCTCTCTGCTGCAAATACTTGGCTGAGGTAACAGGTCTTCCTATGGTTGTGTCGCCCAATATGATTGAGGCTACAAACGATACGGGTGCTTTCGTGATGAACTCTTCGGCTATGAAACGCTTGGCAGTGAAACTCTCGAAGATTTGTAACGACCTCCGACTGATGTCGAGCGGTCCTCGTTGCGGCTTGAACGAGATTAACCTGCCTCCTATGCAGCCCGGCTCTTCGATTATGCCCGGCAAGGTGAACCCCGTAATTCCCGAGGTGGTAAATCAGGTAGCCTTCCGCGTTATTGGTAACGACCTTACGGTAACCTTCGCCAGCGAGGCTGCACAGTTGGAACTCAACGTTATGGAGCCTATCATTGTTCACTCTATGTTCGAGAATGTGGATATGCTCATCAACGCTATGAACACCCTCAGGGAGAAGTGCGTGGATGGTATCACCGCCAACGAAGAGGTCTGCAAACGCTTGGTTTACAACTCCATCGGCTTGGTGACCGCTCTGAACCCCTACATCGGCTACGAGAACTCCACTTCGCTTGCTAAGGAGGCTCTCCAAACCGGCAAGGGTATCTACGACTTGGTGCTCGAAAGGAAACTTATGAGCCGCGAGGAGTTGGACAACATTCTCAAACCCGAGAATATGGTTAAACCCCGCAAGTTCCCAAAACAGTAGTGCGAAAATCGGTGTTGGGCATCGTAAAAGATTCCCAATGCTGCTTAGAACAAAACGCCCCAAAGTCCAATGCTTTGGGGCGTTTGTTGTATGCAATAAGAGGGTTTTTGTGGCTTGTGGGAAGCGGAGCAGTTGAACGATTTTGTTGCGGTGTCTATGGCTTTGGTCTTAACTTCGCATATTATTAGAAGGTATAAAAGTTACATTAGAACAAAATAGTTTACTAATCAAACAGGTTATGGTAAAAGAGAATCTCATTAGGATGTATGAGGAGAGTTTCCGCAACAATGCCGAACTTCCCGCACTTACCGACTATTTCAAAAAAACCACCCTTACATATTTCGATTTGGCACAGCTGATTGCCAAATATCACCTCGTGTTGGAGAAATATGGCATTGAGGCTGGCGACAAATTGGCTCTGATTGGTCGCAACACCCCCAAGTGGGTTACCGCATACGCTGCAACCATCACTTATGGTGCAGTTATTGTCCCCATTTTGCAGGACTTCAACCCCATCGATGCCACCAACATCATCAACCACTCCGATTCGCGCGTGCTCTTCCTCTCGCAGGATGTGTGGGATAAACTCGACAGCGAGAAGTTCGAGAAATTGGAGGCTGTTGTGGAGTATGAAACGATGACCACTCTCTGGGAGCGCAACGAGGGCACCTTCAAACCCCTTATGGACAATGTAGATGCTCTCTTTGCTGAGCGTTATCCCAATGGCTTCACCACCAACGACATACGCTACCCAGAAGTCCCCAACGACAGGGTATTCATCATCTCCTACACCTCGGGTACTACGGGTCTGAGCAAGGGTGTGATGCTGACCGTCAATAACATCACCGCCAATGTGGCATTTGCCATCGAGTATAAGTTCCACTATCGTGGTTCGCGCGTGTTGGGTATTCTTCCTTTGGCTCACGCCTTCGGTTGCGCATTCGATATGCTCACCCCTCTGGCAACAGGCTCGCACATCACTCTGTTGGGCAAACTGCCCGCAGCACCCATTCTCTTGAAGGCTCTGAAAGATGTTAAGCCCGACCTGCTGCTTACGGTGCCTCTGTTGGTGGAGAAGATTATCAAAGGTAAGGTTATGCCCACCTTGGAGAAGCAGCCCGTAAAGACACTTGTGAAGATTCCTCTCTTGAACCAGATTGTATACAAGAAGGTACGCACACAACTTATGGAGGCATTCGGTGGTGCGCTGACGGAACTTATTATGGGTGGCGCAGCACTCAATAGCGATGTGGAGAAACTGCTCAAAAAGATTAAGTTGCCCTACACCGTTGGTTACGGTATGACCGAGACGGCACCCCTTATCTGCTATGCACACCACACCGAGTATAAGTCGCTCTCGTGCGGTAAGTTGGTGGATGGTATGCAGATGAAGATTGACTCGGCAGACCCCTACAACATCCCCGGCGAGATCTGCGTCAAGGGCGAGAATGTGACCGTTGGCTACTACAAAAATCCAGACGCTACGGCTGCCGTATTTGATGAGGATGGCTGGTTCCATACAGGCGATATGGGCGTTGTGGACGCCGCCACCAACTGCTTCATCCGCGGACGTTGCAAGACTATGATTCTCTCCAACAACGGACAAAATATCTACCCCGAGGAGATTGAGGCAAAACTCAACAACTTGGATGCTGTTGTGGAGTCGCTCATCGTTGAGGAGGAAGGCAAACTCGTGGCTCTGGTGGTTCCCAACTACGAGCTGGCACAAAAGGAGGGTTGGAGCACCACACATCTGAAAGAGATGATGGCTGAGAACCTGAAAAAACTCAACACGCTGGTTGCGCCCTACGAGAGGGTATCGGCAATCAAATTGTGCGCCACCGAGTTTGAGAAGACCCCCAAGAAGAGCATCCGCCGATACCTCTATCCTAAGGCGGCAAAAATCGTCTCGTAAAAAACGCAAATAACGCGCGTCTGCGGCGTTATACTTCGATAAGCGGCTTCCTCATTTGCGCTAAGCAAACTGCGGAGCCGCTTTCTCGTATGCCTTGCATCCATCACGTTATTTGCGTTTTTTGTCTAATGTCTAACGTCTAACGTCAATAGTCCTAAGGCTTATAGGGCTTATAAGGCTTATAAGGCTTATAGGAGCGACAGGAGAAACAGGGGAGTTTTTGAGAGGAGTCTTTTTTCGGTGGTGTGGATGCTCCGAAGGAGCAGAAATGAGGAAAACACCATCTCTCAAACTTGTTTGAAAGAGATTGGTGGTTTACTCATTTCAGATCTGCCGCAAGGCAGTCACACCACCGCAAAGGCTACACGAAAAGTTTTTGGTAGCACCTTTTTACAAAAAGGTGCGAAAAAAGACTATACCTCGAAGATGGTGGCATAAGACAGCTGAGCAGCCTCGGCATTGGGCAGGCAAGCCAGCGCGTAGGTTGGCACAGCGACAATCATTTCGGAGAGGGTTGCGCAGATTTCATCGAGTGTTCTCTCCTCTTTTTGCAGTGTGGGGAGTGTGGAGGGTAGCAGTGCGCCAAAGGCGGCGATGCGCGAGAGGCGTTGTATGCGGTTTTCGGGGGCTTGCGAGAGTCGCAGGAAACCCGCTATGGGGCAGCTCTCCTGACGATAGACAGCACCCTTGCCGCTCCACGGCGAGCCATAGACTCTCACCGAGCCGTCATCGAAAACCCTCACTACGGGTCCGTCATCGTTGAGCCTTTCGGTACCCTCGATATTTTCGAGCCATAGGCGTGTGTGGGTGCTCTTACCCGTGCCGCTCTCGCCCAGACACATCACGCCCCTGCCATCCTTGACGATGACCGAGGAGTGTATGAGCAGGGTTTTGTGGGGTAGGGTAGCGAAGGAGTAGGCAAAGCAGAGTGCGTGGTCGAACATCACACTGTCGGGTACCTTGCCATCGCCAAAGAGGTTGGCACGATACTCCGCCACCTCGCCCTCCACCGCAAAGGGGCAGACTATGGTTGCCTCGCCCGCCGAGCGAATAGTGAGGCGGTACTCATCCTCGTAAATCGAGAGCGTGCAGTCGCCCACCTGCAACTCATAGTCGAAGGTCTGCAATGGGGCATCCGCACGAGGCTCTACCTCGGCATCGAGCACCACCCTGAAAAGGGGACTGCCCGCCTTGTCGTCCACCACAAAGGGGCGGAAATTGCGAGGCGTAGGCACCGGACGACACATCGCGCCCATCGCCAACTCGAAGATATGTTCTGCTACCGAGAGTCTTAACATATAATTATTTGTCTAACGTCTAACGTCCAACGTCAATAGTCCTAAATCTTTAATGTCCTTAAAGCCCTTAATGTCTTTAACGGCTTAACTACTCATTGACGAGTTCTGCGTTGCGGAGCATCTCCACCCATTTGTTGGCATCAACGAGTGCCACCTCGCGCTCCACCTCATATTCAGCAGTCAGCAGGTCGGCGACCTTCTCCACATCGAACTCCTCGTCCTGCAACTGCTCCCACAACCACTCACTTGTGGCGTTGAACGAGATGATGGAGGTCATCTTCACATTCTGAGCACCCATACGGACAATGACACTCTCGCCCGCAATTTTGCGAATCTTGTAATCGGTTTTCAGTTTCATATCATTTGCAAATTTTATGTTTCACATCTACTGCGAGGGTACGCACCCTTTTGCGTGCAAGACTCAGTGCTGTGCGCCCGCGCCATCCTAAGTCGTTGTATTGCAGTTTTTTACCGCTCTCCAAACGCACCTCCGACACATAAGCCACCACATCCTCCTTTGTGGCTACCTCCACTGAACGATAGTTGCCATCGCCCTCAATCAGAAGCCTCTCGCCATCCGTCTTGCGTATGCGGTGCAGGATGTGCCTGCCTCCATATCTAAACAGCACAACCATACCCCTTTGCAGCACCTTTTCGCCCACGGGCGAGAGCACCACCACATCCCTCTCGTTCCTCAGGAACGGGCGCATACTAAACCCCTTGACGGTCATCTCCACGCTCCGCCCCTCGCCAATCATCTCCTCGACAGTGGCGAAAAACATCTCATTGGGTATGGTCCTTTTTTTCTCCATTTCTTTTTTCGCGACTTTTTATAAAAAGTCGCCCAAAAATTTTTAGTGTAGCCGCTCCTTTGGAGTTCTACCTGCCACCTTGCTTAGGAGCAGCCTACACTACAACTCAATAATCCTATCGCAGAAGTCCAGCGTGCGGGCGTTGTGCGAGATGAAGAGTATCGTAAGGTCGCGGTTTGCCTCCGACAAGCCCGCAACGGCATCCACAACCTCCCTCTCGGTCTTCTCGTCAAGAGAAGAGGTCGCCTCATCGAACATCAGCACCGAAGCCTCCTTGTAGAGTGCCCTCGCAATGCCAATCCTCTGTCGCTGACCTCCCGACAGGCGGCAGCCAGCCTCGCCCGTGACCGTATCTACACCTTCGGGCAGCGAGGCGACAAACTCCGAGAGTCTTGCAGCCTCCAAAGCCCTCATAAGTCTTTCGTTATCAATCTTATCCCTCTCCACGCCAAGTGCTACGTTCTCGGCGATGGTCTGGTCGGGGATGAAGAGGTCTTGTGAAACGTAGGCGACATTATTTTGCCACATACGCCTTGCAAGGGGAGTATCCACAGCCCTGCCATCCACCCTCAGTTCGCCCTCGGCAGGCACAAAGAGTCCCGCAAGGAGGTTGAAGAGTGTGGTCTTGCCCCTGCCCGAAGAGCCCTGAATGCCCACTCTCTCGCCCTTGCGGATGGAGAGCGAAAATCTGTCGAAAACCCTCTCCTCGCCATAGCCAAAGGCGACATTGCAGAGTTCCAACTGCTCCTCGAAGGGGAGTTTTTCGGTGGTTTGGGGAGTATCCTTAACCTCTGCCGACAACTCCTCGGTCAGCAGGTCCACAACATACGAAGTGCGTTTGTACTCCGTCCAGCCGCCCACAATGCGGCTGATGGATGGCACAATGCGGTAGGCTGCGACAGCAAAGACACCCAAAAAGAGTTTCAGTTCGCCCACCGAGTGCCCCATAGCGATGCCGAGGATGATAACAGCCACCACGCCCAGCACCAACGAGAACTCCACAACATAGCTCGAAGCGGCACGCATCCTCATAGCCCTCAGCGAGTAGTAGCGGAGCGAGTCTATACCCTTTGCGAAGCGTTTGGTAATGGAGGGCTTGGCACCCGCAATCTCTATGTCGGCATAGCCCCTCAGGGCTTCATACATCGTCTTGTTTTGTCCCACCTGCAAGCGGTTTTCCTCCTTGCCATTCTCGACCATTCGGCGGCGTATGATGCGCGAGTAGATAATCGCAATGGGTACAAAGACCACCACCGCAAGTGCCACAACCATAGGATTATAGAGGCTCAGGAGCACCAATAGCGACACCACCACAATAAGCTCCGTGAGGATGCCCAAGAGGCTGCTCACAACGCCCGAAGAGAAGCGGTGGCAGACAGCATTGACATTGTTCACGAGCGTGGTGGTATGGTGCGAGCGCACAAAGAGCAATCCGCGCGAGAGGTAGTTGTCGTACATCCTCTTCGAGAGGTCGGCATAGAGCAACATCATATACCTCGCCCTTACCTGCGAAAGTGCCACGCCCACAACGCCTTTCAGCGCAATGAGCACCACCACAGCCACGCATACAGCAACCACAAAACTGCTCTCGCTCGCAAAGCCCAGCCCGTTATAAATGCGTGCCACGAGGGGGTTGTTGCTCACGATGTTCTCATCGAGCACCACCAAGAGCACCGACACTAAGGCGGCGATACCTACCAGATCTACGACAGCAGAGCAGAGTGCCGAAAGTACAATCTTCGGCAACCCCCGCCTACGTTCCGGCGGAATAAGTCGGTATGTTTTTTTCAAATTCAAAATTCAAAATTTTTTGTCCAACGTCTAACGTCTAACGTCAATAGTCCTAAGGCTTATAGGACAGTAATTCTTGTTTCTTACTGACCTCTCCCGCCCTTTGGGCACCCTCCCCTGACACAGGGGAGGGATGTGGTTGTGGTTTTGTGGTGGGTAGAACATCTACCGACCATTCCCCACGCTCCGACTCGCGCCCCACTACCGCTCTCCCCCTGAGTTAGGGGGAGATGTCCGTAGGACAGAGGAGGTTTGTCTTTATATTTTTAATCTTTGCTCTAACTCAGCAACAATAGCATCAATAACAACGCTACGTTGACTCCAAATAAGCTCATTGGGTACTCTCAATACCTCTATTCCTTGCTGTGCAAGGTAAGCAGTGCGCTTGGTGTCATATTTCATTGCCTCTTCCGAGGAATGTTGTATGCCATCCAACTCGATGCACAATTTTGCCGATGGACAATAAAAATCCAAAATGTAGCAACCAACTGAGAATTGCCTATACCAATGCGTGTCGTTCAGTTGCTTACTTTTTAATAATTTCCATAACACCCTCTCTTCGGGAGTAGTTTTGTAGCGAAGCCTCCTTCTTGTTTCGAGATGAATGTGCAAATTATGTGTAAGTTCTTTGCCCATAAATGGTCTTGTTTCTTACTGAATTCTCCCGCCTTCGGCACTACTCGGCGAGGACGCCGAGCACAATTTCGACCACCCCTCCTAACCTCCCCTTTCGTAGGAGAGGAGTCCCATTAGCACAGGGGAGGAATGTGGTTGTGGTTTTTGTGGTGGGTAGAACATCTACCGACCATTCCCCACGCCCCGACTCGCGCCCCACTACCGCTCTCCCCCTGAGTTAGGGGGAGGTGTCCGTAGGACAGAGGAGGTTTGTTGCTTGTTGGGGCGACACTAACCCAATAAAACACAAAGGTACAAATTATTTGCGATTATGTTACCATCGGGAGGG
Organism: Tidjanibacter sp.; assembly: GCA_017466345.1. Taxonomy (GTDB): domain Bacteria; phylum Bacteroidota; class Bacteroidia; order Bacteroidales; family Rikenellaceae; genus Tidjanibacter. The sequence goes on from JAFTUI010000005.1 coordinate 143,901, forward strand.
TAAAAACTGCCATTCCTCTTTATAATTAGGTATTTTGTTTGCAAAACCCAAAAAAAATCCTAATTTTGCGCCGAGCGCAAAAGAAAACAAACAACAAACAACACAATAGTTTAACCTAATTAAAAATTTTATCACTATGAATTTCAAAAGATTGCTTTTGTTTTTGGCAGCCCCTTTGGCTCTTGTGATGAGTAGTTGCGAGCCTGACGGCCCCGTCTACACTAATCCTTCCATCTCCATTACTGATGCTGATGGTGCAGAGGTTACAGCTGTTAATTTCAGCGCAGAGGGTGGCGATGCTACCATCACCATCACTGCAACTCGCGGTTGGAGCATCTCCAAGCAGGCTACTTGGCTTGGTGTTACTCCTTCTACCTACACCAACGACACTATGGAAGAGAAGAGTGTCGATGTTAAGATCACTGTTGGTCCCAACGATGATGGTCCCCGCACGGAGACTATCAAGGTTGTGATGGACAAGGTGGAGAAGAATGTCGTTGTTTCGCAGGCTGGCGAGGGCCAGACCGCACTCGGCGAGGATCTCTACTACGACAACTTCGACAAGACTTCGGCTGTTGAGAATAACGGTTGGCCCGCATTGGATGAGTATGTAAATCCCGTTGGCGTTGCTGCTGAGGGTGTTACCTACACTATTGCAAATGTGCAGGCTCGTTCCAACTCTCCTTCGAACAACAGCTATTCTGGTTACAAAGACACCGCATCTGGCGTGAATAACGCATTCTTCCGCACCAATGGTGCTTTGGTTATCAACAACCTCAATCTTGCAGGTCAGGAGGGTAAGGACTACACCATCACTTTCGGTTGCTACCGCAGTGTATATGACGCTACTGACAACTCGTTCAAGGCTTCTGAGTTCCACGTTTATGTTAGTGGCGATGGCGAGAAGTGGACCGAGTTGGAGTATACTCGCCCCGCAGACGAGGTTAGCAAGTATGGTACTTGGAACTTGGCTACCGCAACTTTC
>JAFTUI010000006.1 GCA_017466345.1 Tidjanibacter sp.
GGGAGGGGTACACGGGTTACAAGGGTTACAAGGGTTACAGGGAGTCTTTCCTTGTGACCCCTGCTATCCCTGTTACCCTTGTTATCCCTGCTATCCCTGCAACTCTTAGGACTATTGACGTTAGACGTTAGACCGAAAAAACGCAGACAACGAGATAGATGCAAGGCATACGAGAAAGCGGCTCCGTAGTTTGCCTTCCCAAACGGTAAAAACGCAGATAACGAGATAGATGCAAGGCATACGAGAAAGCGGCTCCGCAGTTTGCTTAGCGCAAATGAGGAAGCCGCTTATCGAAGTATAACGCAGCAGATGCTCGTTATATGCGTTTTTTACATTTGTTCCCAGGACATCGAACCGTCCTTATTATCCTTCACTCGGATACCAATCTCGGCAAGACGATTGCGGATCAGGTCGCTCGTAGCCCAATCTTTGTTGGCTTTGGCTGTGCGGCGCACCTCCAAAATCATCTCCATAAGGGGGTCCATTTGGTTGTTTGTGCTACCCTCCGACTTCTCGTTGCGAAGACCGAGAATGTCGAAAACATAGAGGTTTACAACACGTTTCAACTCCTCCAAGTCGGCAGCCGAGATGCTCTCTTTGCCATCGGCAAGCGAGTTGATGATGCGCACCCAATCGAAGAGTGCGCTGATGACCATAGGCGATGAGAGGTCGTCATTCATAGCCTCCGAGCAGCGTTTTTCGAGGTCGGCAACCTCCACCGAAGAGTTCTCCGAGGGCTTGATTTTCGAGAGGGTATCCACAGCCTTCATAAGTCTGTCGTAACCCTTCTCGGCTGCTTTCAGTGCCTCGTTCGAGAAGTCGAGAGTCGAGCGGTAGTGCGCCTGCAAGATGAAGAAGCGCACCGTCATAGGCGAGTATGCCTGCTCCAACTTGTCGTGAGTGCCACTAAAAAGCTGTTCGAGAGTAATGAAGTTACCCAGCGACTTACCCATCTTCTGACCGCCGATGGTAATCATATTGTTGTGTACCCAATAGCGTGCCGAGTCGTGCCCTACCGAGGCGCACGATTGGGCAATCTCGCACTCGTGGTGGGGGAACATAAGGTCCATACCGCCACCGTGAATATCAAACTGCTCACCGAGGTATTTGGTGCTCATTGCTGTACACTCCAAGTGCCAGCCGGGGAAGCCATCGCTCCAAGGCGAGCGCCAGCGCATAATATGTTCGGGCTGAGCCTTCTTCCAGAGTGCGAAGTCGTAGGAGTTGCGTTTGTCGCTCTGACCGTCAATCTCGCGAGTACCTACGAGCACATCATCGAGGTTGCGTCCCGAGAGTTTGCCATAGTGGAATTTCTCGTTGTACTTGGTAACATCGAAGTAGATGGAGCCGTTGCTCTCGTAGGCATAACCTGCATCGAGAATACGCTTTACGAGTTCTATCTGTTCGATGATGTGACCGCTGGCGTGGGGCTCAATAGATGGGGGCAGAACGCCCAACTTATCCATAAAGGTGTGGTAGCGGTTGGTGTAGTACTGCGCAACCTCCATAGGTTCGAGTTGTTCGAGCCTTGCCTTCTTTGTGATTTTATCCTCGCCCTCGTCTGCATCGTGCTCCAAGTGTCCCACATCGGTAATGTTGCGAACATAGCGCACCTTGTAGCCCAAAGCCTTCAAATAACGGAACAGAAGGTCGAAGGTAATTGCGGGGCGTGTGTGTCCCAAGTGGGGATCGCCATAGACCGTAGGTCCGCAAACATACATACCAACGTGTTCGGGATTGAGGGGCTTAAACACCTCTTTCCTACGCGAAAGAGTGTTGTATAGCATCAACTTTGTATCCATAATGTTCTCTTAATCGTTTTTTGAGGTTGTAAAAATACTCATTATTTTCTTAACTTTGCAAAATAATTTCATCTATTAGGCTGTTATTTGACTATGAAAGCATACAAAAGAATAAACAATCTGCTCGGATGGGGCGTTTTTCTCATCTCGCTGGTGGTCTATGTACTCACTGCCGAGCCATCGGCAAGTTTCTGGGACTGCGGCGAATTTATCCCTACATCATATAAATTGGAGGTTGGACACCCCCCGGGTGCGCCTCTCTTTATGATGATTGCCAACTTCTTTACTCAGTTTGCCTTTGGCGATGTGGAGAGGGTGGCTTTTTTGGTCAATTTGATGTCGTGTGTGGCTTCGGCAGCGACCATTATGTTCCTCTTCTGGACCATCACACACATCGCACGCCGTATGACCACCCGCCGCGAGGAGGAGCCCTCGAAGGCTAAGACCATCGCCATAATGGGCGCAGGCTTGGTGGGTGCATTGGCTTATACTTTTACCGACACATTTTGGTTCTCGGCAGTGGAGGCTGAGGTCTATGCCCTCTCGTCCCTGATGACCGCTGTGGTGGTGTGGGCTATTTTGCGTTGGGAGGATGTCGCCGACCAAAAGGGCAACGAGCGTTGGCTCGTCTTTATTGCCTATATGATGGGCTTGTCGATTGGCGTACATATCCTCAACCTGCTGACAATCCCCGCATTGGTCTTTGTCTATTACTTCCGCAAGACCGACAAAGTGACCACCAAGGGTATCATCTATTCCACCCTCATCAGTGGTGTGCTCATATTGTTCCTGAATAGTATCGTCATCCCCTACACCACCCAGATTGGTGCGTGGTTCGACCGCGTGCTCAACTCTGTGGGTGTGCCCGTCAATGTGGGCTTTGCCATCTATGCTGTGTTGCTCTTTGTGGCTCTCGGTGTGGGTATTTGGCTCACTCAGAAGAGGGGGCTCAAACTTGCAAACCTTGCCATTACAGCCCTTACGGTAGTGCTCATTGGCTACTCGTCCTACGCTTCGGTCATCATCCGTGCTTCGGCAAATCCGCCAATGAACTCCAACGACCCCGACAACCCATATGCGCTCCTGTATCTGCTCAACCGCGAGCAGTATGAGGCTCAACCTATTCTTTCGGGTGTGTCGTATGCAGCACCCGTGGAGGATGTCACATACCGTACCAAATACTACGTCAATGACGAGGGTAAGTATGTAGGCGAAAAGACCGTTAGTGGCTACACCTACCCCGATGAGTTCAAGATGCTCTTTCCCCGTATGTGGTCGAGCAACGAGAGGCATATTGAGGGCTACGAGTCGTGGGGACGTGTCAAAGGGCGCAGGGTGCGCTATGCGGGCGAAACATACACCGTACCCACCTTTGGCGAGAACCTCCGCTACTTCTTCGACTACCAACTCAACTTTATGTATTGGCGCTACTTCCTGTGGAACTTTGTGGGCAGGCAGAGCGACAACCAGAGTGTGGGCGAGATTACCGATGGCAACTGGCTCTCGGGCATAAAACCCATTGATGAGGCTATGCTCGGACCTCAGGATAACCTGCCCGATGAGATGGCAAAAAACAAAGGTCGCAACTGCTACTATTTCCTGCCCTTCATCTTGGGTTTGGTGGGTTTGTTGTGGCAACTCGGCAAGAACCCCCGCTACTTCACGGTGGTTATGTGGCTGTTTGTGATGATGGGTGTGGCTCTTGTGGTCTACTTCAACTCTCCCCCCGGGGAGCCTCGCGAGAGGGACTATGTCTATGCAGGCTCCTTCTATGCCTTCTCAATGTGGATAGGCTTTGGTGTGCTGGCTGTTTCGGAGTGGCTCCAAAAGGTGCTCAAAAAGAATAAGGCTGTGCCCGCGGTGGTGGCTACGGTGGTGTGCCTTTCGGTACCCACAATCCTCGCCGCCGAGAACTGGGATGACCACGACCGCAGCGGTAGGTATGTTATGCGTGATATGGGCTACAACTATCTCTCGACCGTCTTGCCCAACTCCATAATCATCAACTACGGCGACAACGACACCTACCCGATGTGGTACAACCAGGAGGTGGAGGGTGTGCGTCCCGATGTGAGGATTATGAACCAGAGTTACTTGGGTGGTGGCTGGTACATCGAGGAGATGAAGCAGACCTACAACGAGAGTGCTCCTGTGCCTTTCTCGTTCCCCAAGGAGAAATATATGTACGCCAACGACTACATCTTTGTGGAGGATGTGGTGGACTATCGCGTGGATTTGAAGCAGGCGATGTCGGTCGTAAAGAGCGAAAGCCCCGCAACCAAAATCGCCTACTCGGATGACCTAAAATTCGACTTTATGCCACAGCACAAACTCTCGCTGGCGGTAAATAAGGAGAATGTCTTAAAGGCGGGTATCGTCAAACCCGAAGACGCTCACCTCATACTCGACAGCATAGAGCTGAACATCACCAAGAGCACCCTCGAAAAGCCCGAAGTGATGATTCTTGATATGCTTGCCGAACTCGATTGGAGTCGCCCCGTCTACTTTGTGCAGCCCAACCTATTGAAAGGTATTGGCATTACCGACTATCTCCAATATGATGGCTACGCCTATCGCCTTGTGCCCATAAAGACACCTGTGGAGAGTGTTGCAGAGATGGGACGTATCGACACCGACTACCTCTATAATAATATAATGAATGTCTACCGCTATGGCAATGTGAAGGACGAGAGCGTCTATATAGACAACTTCTCGCGCTACAACATCAACTCCACCCAAATTCGTGGAGGCTTTGCACGCCTTGCCGAGTCACTTGTGGCTGAGGGCAGGAGCGAGGAGGCTGTGGCAGTGCTCGACAGGGGCTTGGAGGAGTTGCCATTCTCGCAGGTGCCCCACGGCTACCAATCGTTCCCCTACATAGACGCCTACTATGCCGCCGGTGCACCCGACAAGGGCGATGCTTTGGCACGCGACTTTGCGAGGGATATTACGCAGAAACTCTACTACTACTTCACATTCCCCGACTCGAAACAACCCTTTGTGGAGAACGAGTTGGTAGATGAATTCCAATACTTGGAGCACCTTATCTACTCGGTGTTGCTGCCCCACGAACGCTACGAACTCGTCAATGAACTCGACCGCAGTTTGGAGATTGCCGAACTCTTCTTTGGTATGACCCGCAACGAACAGGGGCAACCTGAGGCTACGGTGGCTCCTGTGAGCGACCGCACACGCGAGGAGTTCCTCCGCAGTATAGATGGCTATTTCCTCATTGAGGGGTAAGCCAATGCACGACATATAATAGTTAGGGCTGACCAAAGCGGTCAGCCCTAACTATTATATGTCGTGCGAAAGGGGTGCCGGCACCACCTGTGAGAAGTCATAATCACGCCAACGCTCGGCAGTGTAGTCCAGCAGGGCGCGTATCTCCTCGGGGTCGTAACTTGTGACGAGCTTCATACGGGTTTGCTTGAAGTCGGGCAGCCCCTTGAAGTAGTTGGAGAAGTGGCGGCGCATCTCGATGATGCCCACAAAGTCGCCCTTGGCAGCCAGCGAAAGGTCGAGGTGGTGTTTGGCAATCTCCACACGCTCTGGCACCGAAGGCTGGGGCAACTCCTCGCCTGTGGAGATAAAGTGCTTGCACTCGCGGAATATCCAGGGACGTCCGTATGTAGCCCTACCAATCATCACCGCATCCACGCCATACCTATCGAAACACTCGGCAGCACGAGTTGCCGAAGTGATGTCGCCATTACCGATGATGGGGATGTGGATGCGAGGGTTGTTTTTGACCTTGCCGATGAGGGTCCAATCCGCCTCGCCACGATACATCTGTGAGCGGGTTCTGCCGTGAATTGTCAGTGCCTGAATACCAACATCTTGCAGTCGTTCGGCAATCTCTTCAATGTTCTTGTTGTCGTCATCCCAGCCGAGTCGGGTTTTGACCGTTACGGGCAACTTTACGGCATCGACAATCTGGCGAGTCATCTCCACCATCAGAGACACATCCTTCATCATACCGCTACCCGCACCCCTACCGGCAATTTTCTTCATCGGGCAGCCGAAGTTGATGTCGATAACATCGGGATTAGCCCTCTCTGCCAACTTTGCAGCCTCGACCATAGGCTCAATCAGATGACCATAAATTTGTATGGCTACGGGGCGTTCGGTGTCCGACACGTTGAGTTTGCGAAAGGTCTTCTCGGCTCCGTGGAATAGACCATCGGACGACACAAACTCAGTAGTGACCATATCCGCACCAAACTCCTTGCACAACTGACGGAACGAAGGGTCGGTGACATCCTCCATTGGGGCTAAAAAAATGGGCTTTTCGCCAAAATCTATCTTTCCTATCTTCACTGTTTGCTAATTTTGCCCCAAAAATAGTTATATTTGCGGTCTAAACAATGCAAAGGAATAAAAATAAGATAAAGCAATGACTATCGAACAGACACTTTTGGAGGCGGTAAATGCCTCGGTAGAGAAACTATATGGTCCTTTGGACGGTCTTACTCTCCAACTGCAAAAGACACGCAAGGAGTTCACAGGCGACTACACGCTTGTGGTTTTCCCTCTCTTGAAACGTAGTCGCAAATCGCCCGATGCTACTGCCAACGAGATTGGCGAAGTGTTGGTTAAGGAGTGCCCCTTTGTAGAGAGCACCAACACCATCAAAGGCTTCCTTAATATCTCGCTGAGGGCTGATTTTTGGCTCGGAGAGTTCGGCAAGATTGCCTCTGCCGAGAGGTATGGCATAGCACCTCGCAATGGCAAGACGCTGATGGTGGAGTACTCCTCGCCCAACACCAACAAACCCCTCCACCTCGGTCACGTTCGCAACAACCTTTTGGGCTACTCCGTATCGCAAATTCTCGAAGCGGCAGGCTACAAAGTCATCAAAGCAAACCTTGTGAACGACCGCGGTATTCACATCTGCAAGAGTATGCTCGCTTGGCAGCTCTATGGCAATGGCGAAACCCCCGAGTCGAGCGGTATGAAGGGCGACCACCTCGTGGGTAAGTACTACGTTGAGTTCGACAAGCACTACAAGGCTCAAATCAAAGAGCTCGTAGAGGGTGGTATGGACGAAGAGGAGGCAAAGAAGGAGGCTCCCATTATGAAGGAGGCTCGCACGATGCTCCAAAAGTGGGAGGCACACGATCAGGAAGTATACGCCCTCTGGGAGAAGATGAACGGTTGGGTATATGAGGGCTTCGATGCCACCTACAAGGCTATGGGTGTCGGCTTCGACAAGGTATATTACGAGTCGCAGACCTACCTTTTGGGTAAGGATATTGTGGCAGACGGCTTGCAGAAGGGTGTCTTCTACCGCCGCGAGGATGGGTCGGTATGGATTGACCTTACGGCAGACGGCTTGGACGAGAAACTTCTGCTCAGGGGCGATGGCACAAGTGTCTATATGACACAGGACCTCGGTACAGCACTCTCGCGCCAAAGGGACGAGAACCTTGATGGTATCATCTACGTTGTGGGTAACGAGCAGAACTACCACTTCCAGGTGCTGAAACTCGTCTTGAAGAAGATGGGCTACGAGTGGAGCGACAATATCTACCACCTCTCCTACGGTATGGTGGAGTTGCCCGAGGGTAAGATGAAGTCGCGCGAGGGCACGGTAGTGGATGCCGATGACCTTATTGAGGATATGGTTCAAACTGCCCGAGAGATGTCCGAGGAGCTCGGCAAACTCGATGGTATGACTCCCGAGGAGCAGGAGGAGATAGCACGCATCGTGGGCTTGGGCGCACTCAAATACTTCATCCTGAAAGTAGACCCCAAGAAGACTATGCTCTTCAACCCCCGCGAGAGTATCGACTTCAACGGCAACACAGGTCCCTTCATTCAGTACACCTATGCACGCATCCGCTCCGTATTGCGCAAGGCTGCCGAGGCAGGTGTTGTGGGTGCAGTGGCAGAGGGGCTGAGTCTTATTCCTGAGGAGGTGGAGATTGTGAAATATCTCGCCGACTTCCCCCAGACTGTTCAGCAAGCTGCTGCAACCTACTCGCCCAGCGTCATAGGTGCCTACATCTATGACTTAGCGAAGATGTACAACGGCTACTATCACGACCACTCCATCTTGCGCGAGGAGCGCGAGAGTGTGAGGGCTTTCCGAGTGCTTCTGAGTGCTACGGTTGCCGACATCATCGGCAGGGGTATGGCTCTGATGGGTATTGAGGTACCCGAAAGGATGTAGGAGATGTACCGCATAGAATAAGTAACCCCCAAACTGCCGAGCAGTTTGGGGGTTACTTATTCTATCCGACTCCGAGGTCGGTGTTCTCTATTAGCACTTCGGCTTTGGGATTGGCGAGTAGAGAGGGATATACCTCCTGCACGAACCACTCCGCAAGTCCTTTGTCACGCCTTACGGCTGTGGTGTTGGGACAGAAGAGATTGACGCTGTAATACTCAAACAATCTCTCGGCAGTGGCTATGTCGGCGAGTATCTGGCTGCGAGTTTGTCCCTCCACGCCCACCAAGAGGCAGACACCCCGAAAGTGGCGAGCAATATCTTCGGGCTTCACATCGGGGGCAATGCCTTTGTGCCACTCCTCGCGTAGCGAGCCATCGAAACTCTCCACACCACATCTGAATTTCACTTCGGCAGGTGCAAACTGTGCCGCAAAACTCTCCAACTGACTGCGATACATATAGTGAGCCTCGAACCAGAGGGTGTGGATATTGCGTTCATTGATAATTTGGCGTATAAGAGCCACCGTTTGGCTGTCGAGTTCCATTGCCGAGCCCGAATTGATAATATCCAGCACCCCAAACTCGCCCGTCACACGCTCCAACACCCGGCGGTTAACCTCAAAAGGGTTGGTGTTGCAATCGGTGTGGTAGTCGCAGAAGGTACACTTGTGCCAACGGCACCCATAGCCTTGCAGAAGCACAAATTCGCGCGGTAATTTTGTGGTTATTAGCGAGTAGCGTTGCATACTACCTATCGGCTATGTGTCGTTTTATCCAACCTATGGCAGCGTAGGCAAGCGGAGTACCAAAGACAATCTCTATGGCGAGTTTGAGCAGATATTGCAGGACTATCATCGCCACGAGGTCGTGGGTTGTCACAACACCCGCAAAGGCAATCAGCACAAAGGGAAGTGAGTCGAAGAGGTAGCCGACCATAGAACTGCCAATAGTTCGGAGCCAAAGGTGGCGACCACCCGTAACCTTTTTGAGTCGCTCCATACACCACGCATTGGAGAGTTCGCCCAGCAGAAAGCCCACAAGTGAGCCGAGGACTATGCGTGGCACATAGTCGAAGATGGTGTTGTAGGCTGTGGCTGTTTCTGAGAGGTAGTCGGGCGAGGGCATAGCCACACCTATGCGGGTGCAGACCACCATAAGCACATTACAAAGGAGTGTGAGGATGATGACCTTGCGCGAGGTGCGGTAGCCCCAAATCTCGGTCAGTACATCGCCCAGCATATAGGCAAGTGGGAAAGTGATGGTGCCTGCATCGAAGTAGAAGAGCCCCCAGAGGCTCACAACCTTCACAGCCATAACATTCGACACCAAATAGAGCGTCACGAAGAGCGATGTTACCACCAACAGCAACGAGCCGCTACTAATACTCCTCTTGGGGTGCAGACAACTCTCCCTTTCGCCATTTGTTATCGTAGCAGAACTCTCTGCACCACTTCTGAGTTCATCGGTTTTGAAAGGGTTTTCCGTAACCTTGTTTGTCATAAATAACTAACGTATTAATCGTTGACACAATTAGCGCAATCGTAACTTGGCGATAACTTTTACCAACTCACACCCCTCTTCCACAATGAAAGGTGCGTGACCATCCTCTGGGTAGAAGACCGTAAGTTCGCCGGCGCGGAGTGTGATAAAATGTTCGCATCGCTCGTTAGAGAAGCGCACATCCTTCGCTGCATCGTACTCGCCACGCCACACCTCAATCTCCTCCAAAGGTTTCCAACCCATAGTCTCTGTGCCCTTAAAGACGATCTGCACATCCATATAGTTGCGGTGCACCTCTATGGGTGCGTTCTCCGCAGTGAAGAGTGTGGCGGGAATGGCGTTGTTGACAAAGAGGTCGCGCCCCACAATCTCGTGTATGCCCTGAGGCAATGTCATAACATCCGTCTGCTCCAACCACTCAAAAAGTCGGGGCATCAAAGGGTGGAGTTTTTCGAGCTCCACCCTATTGTTAAGATTTGATAGTATCATATCTACCTATTTGTTATTGAGGTATTCGTGGATAGCCTTAGCAGCCTTACGACCTGCACCCATAGCAAGAATTACGGTTGCAGCACCTGTCACTGCATCGCCACCTGCAAAGACACCCTCACGGGTTGTTGCGCCCTCCTCGGTAGCCACAAGGCAACCCCTACGGTTACGCTCCAAGCCCTCGGTAGTCGAAGCAATCAGGGGGTTGGGCGAAGTGCCGAGTGCCATAATAACGGTGTCGCACTCAATCTCAAACTCCGAACCTGCAACCTCAACGGGCGAACGGCGACCGCTCTCATCGGGCTCGCCAAGTTCCATCTTGACGCATCTGAGAGCCCTTACCCAGCCCTTCTCGTCAGCCTCAATCGAAACGGGATTGGTGAGCATTGCAAACTCAATACCCTCCTCTTTGGCGTGGTGAACCTCCTCAACACGAGCAGGAAGTTCTGCTTCCGAGCGGCGATATACGATATAAGCCTCTGCACCAAGTCGTTTTGCGCTCCTCACAGCATCCATAGCCACGTTACCACCACCTACGACAGCAACCTTCTTGCCCCTACGAACAGGAGTGTCGTTCTCCTCGGGAGCGAAAGCTCCCATAAGGTTGATACGGGTGAGGAACTCGTTTGCCGAGAATACGCCATTGAGGTTCTCGCCGGGGATGCCCATAAACTTAGGCAGACCCGCACCCGAGCCAACAAATACTGCATCGAAGCCCTCCTCGGTGAGGCTGTCGATAGTTACGGTGCGACCTACGATGATGTTCTTCTCGAACTTAACACCAAGCCTCGACACCTTCTCAATCTCCCTTGCCACGATGCGCTCCTTGGGCAGGCGGAATTCGGGAATACCGTAGCTCAAAACGCCACCCAAGCGGTGGAGAGCCTCGAAAACGGTTACCTCATAGCCCAACTTAGCCAAGTCGGCAGCACAAGCCAAGCCTGCGGGACCACTACCCACAACAGCCACCTTCTTGCCATTGGGTTCAATCTGGGCAGTCTCCTTCTTGCCGTTCTCCAACTGCCAATCGCCCACAAACCTCTCCAACTTACCGATAGCAACGGGTTCGTGTTTGATGCCCAAGATACACGAGCCTTCGCACTGGCTCTCCTGAGGGCACACACGACCGCAAATCGAGGGCAACAGGGAGTCCTCGGCGATGATGTCGGCAGCCTGCTGGTAGTTGCCTGCAACAACCTCGGCAATGAAGTTAGGAATCTGGATGTTCACAGGGCAAGCCTGAACACAGCGAGGATTGCGGCAGTTCAGGCACCTGGATGCCTCCCTTTGAGCCTCCTCAACATTGAAACCGTAGCATACCTCCTCGAAGTTGGCTGCACGCTGGGCGGGGTCTTGCTCCCTAACGGGAGTACGCGAAATGATATTTGCCATAATCTTTTTCTTTCTCTTTAAGGTTCTACATCTACGGTCTATTTATCCAAGCCGATGCGGCATTTGTGGTCTTTGTATTTTTCGAGTCTGCGCTGCTCCTCATCACGATACTGACCGCTACGGCGCATAGCCTCATCGAAGTCCACCTCGTGGGCATCGAACTCGGGACCATCAACGCAAGTGAACTTGGTCTTACCACCAACGCTCACCCTACAAGCACCGCACATACCCGTACCATCAACCATCAGCGAGTTCAAAGAAGCGATGGTGGGAATGCCGAGTTCCTTAGTTGTGAGCGACACAAACTTCATCATAATCATAGGACCGATGGTGATTACCGTATCATATTTCTTACCATCCTCCTCAACGAGTTTTTTAAGGCAGCCGGTAACCATACCGTGGAAGCCCTCCGAGCCGTCATCGGTAGCGATGTAGAGGTTGCCAGCAACAGCCCTCATCTCATCGGTCAAAATCAAAAGGCTCTTGGTCTTGGCACCGATGATAACATCGGCATCCACACCGTGCTCTTTGAGCCATTTAACCTGAGGATAGACAGGAGCGGTACCTACACCACCCGCAATGAAAAGGAGTTTTTTGCCTTTGAGTTCCTCGATGTTTTCGTAGATGAAGTCCGAGGGGCGCCCGAGAGGACCCGCAAAGTCCTCGACACACTCGCCCACCTCCTTCTCGGCAAGTTTGAGCGTAGACACACCCAGCGTCTGCACCACAATCTGCACCGTACCACGCTCTATATCGTAGTCCGAGATGGTCAAGGGGATACGCTCGCCCTCGGGGGTGGAGCGAAGAATGATGAACTGACCGGGATGAGCCGAAGCAGCAACCCTGGGGGCGTGAATATCCATCAAGTAGATATTCTCTGCCAACTTTTCTTTCCTGAGAATTTCGTACATAGTTCTTCTCGTTTTTTTGAAGTAGTTTTTATATGTTAGTTTGTCTTTATTTTTTTTCTTTTCTTTTCGCACCTTTTTGTAAAAAGGTGCTGCCAAAAACTTTTCGTGCACCAACCAATCGTAGTACTACCTACCGCCTTGCTTAGGAGTGGCTTCGGAACTCCCATTTCTCTCAGTCCTCTCATTTCTCCCATAAGCCCTATATGCCTTATATGCCCTATAAGCCTTAGGACTATTGACGTTAGACGTTAGACGTTAGACGTTGGACCAAAACCCCAGCGAGTGCATATCGTGAGGCGAGTTCAAGGCTTGGTTTTGATTTTGCTCGCAGTTTACTCTGCGTAAATGAGGAAGCAAAATCAAAAGCATAACGCAGAAATCGCCCACGAGATGTGCTCGCTCAATTCTCGACTCTCACTGCACTCGTGCGAAACAACTCCTCCGAAGGCTTACCATCTATCACAAACCGAAACTCGTCAATAATCAATTCGGGGCTCTCGGCTGTGGGAGCGTAGGTAAGCGTTAGCAAAGCCTTCTCGCCTGCCGCAAGGTCCACGGGGAGGTTTATTTCGAGCACTCCGCTACTCTTTTCCCACTCCACATCGAGCACTACACTCTGCTCGGAGGTGTTGGCGAGTGCTATGGTCATACTCTTGGTCTTGCCCACTGCCACCTTGCCAAAGGGTTTGAAGCTCGAATCGCTCCTCACTCCGCCTCCCAACTCGTAGGGGTAGCTATCCTCCACCGAGCGTGGGCGTGCTTTCACACGACCTTTTATATAGAGCGTTGTGCGCCCTTCGCCATTGTTGTAGACTATTGTTATGCTCTTAGCAATCCTTCCTCCCCTCTCCGTAGGGTCGAACACCACCGTAAATTCGCCCTCGCCACCAGCTTTGAGCGGTCGGCGCGAGTACTCGCCCGTGGTGCAACCACACGAGGAATAAACCCTCTCGATGGTCACAAAGTCGTCTGAGGTGTTGCGGTAGTGGAATGTGTGGCTAACCTTTCCGTCCTCCTCATTGATGGTACCAAAGTCCCATTCGGTCTGCTCAAAGAGGAGCACCGCCCCCGCAGTAGGCTCTTGGGCAAAGAGCCCCACGCAAGCCATCACTGCCACCAACAAAAAAGATACACCACGCATAACATACAAAGATACCGTTTTACTTTGAGAAATCAAGCACCCGAAGCGATAATAATTACCCGATATGAAAATTTTTATAAAAAATATCGCAAAATTGTTTGGAGGTATCGTTTTTTGGCGTATATTTGCACTCGCAAAACGGGAATAACCCGTGGAGCGGTAAAAATTCCTCAGTAGCTCAGTTGGTTAGAGCACCTGACTGTTAATCAGGGGGTCCTAGGTTCAAGTCCTAGCTGAGGAGCCAAAAGGGTTGCGAAAGCAACCCTTTGTTTTTTGTATTCTCTTGCGGGTTGGCAAAATCGCCAAGCCCGTTTTTTTATAGGTGCGCTAAAACCACCCTTGTAACCCTTGTAACCCTTGTAACCCTTGTAACCCTTGTAACCCTTGTAACCCTTGTAACCCTTGTAACCCCTACCCCATCAAAACCACTCTCCCCTACTCACGGGTATCTTTTTTAATACCCGTGAGTAGGGGAGAGTGGTTAGTTATCAGTTGTCAGTTACTCAATGAGCCACTGTTTGTCGCGTTTGACGAGCGTGTAGGTAGCACCGATATATTGTCCATTGCGGAGTGTAACAACCGCCTCCACAGTGGCGTCAGTTTCGCCCTCGCTGAGGCTCAGCACCTCGAAGTCGGTCATTCCGCCAGCCTCCAAGAGTTCGCCACACTGCTCCTCGAAAATCTCGCGGTAGAGAGCAACCTCGCTCTCTTCAACATCCATCAGTTCGACAGCCTCGCGCACCTTGCCATCCGAGAGTCTTTTCCAGCACTCCTCAACAACTCCTGCGGGACTATTCTTGGAACTACAACTCACACACAGTGCCACAAGCGACACCACATACAATATCTTTTTCATACTCGTCTATTATTTCTTCTATTGCAACATAACATACTCGCCACACTTGTGCATATAGCCAGCCTTACCATCCAAGAGGATAGCCGCATAGCCGTTCTCGAAGGTGGTTATGAGGTCGAACGTGGGCTCGCGCAGCACCTTACCCGAAGCATCAACAAGTCCTCTCTTGCCATTTATCAGTATGGCTGCCACGCCTTCCGTAAATTCGGAGACTGCATCGTAGATACAGGGTGCAATAGGCATACCATCCGAGCCCACAAAGCCCCACTTACCATCGTGGCGCACCGCAAAGCGTCCCTCGCCAATGGGACGCACCCTCTCGTAGAGGCAAGGCACAATCTCATCGCCGCTACTATTGACTGCACCGTAGCGGCCCGCACGCACCACAACCGAATAGCCCCTATCGAACGACTCGGCAAGGTCGTAGCGCACAACAAAAGCGGTTCTGCCTGCGGGGTTGACAAACTCCATATTATCGCGGTGGATAACTCTCGCCAAGCCCCCCTTGAAGGGCTCCACCGCGGCATAGCGAGGCTCTATAACCTCCCTACCCGACAAATCAATAAAGCCCCATCTACTATCGACCTGCACCGCAGCGTAGCCCTCGGAGAAGTCGCCAATGGAGGTATATTTACACGAGGTTACAACCTCGCCCGTAGGGCTTACCACGCCATAGCGTCCCTTATAACCCACAACGACACAGCCTGTCTCAGGAAGAGGCTCGCCACGGTAGTCGTAGAGGCAGTTGCCACGTTGGTCGATGTAGTATGCCACACCATTGAGTGTTGCATAAGCCAGTCCGCCCTCGAAACTTGCAGCTCTGTCGAAGCGTGGAGATATGGCATAATCGCCAGCGGTATTGATATAGCCCCACTTACCACTCTCGGTCTTAACAGCTGCCACACCCTGCGAAAAACTCTCAACTTCGCTAAAAGATGCAGGAATAATCATCTGTCCATCGCCGCTGAGGAAGCCCCACTGTCCGCGTAGTTTCACTGCCGCTCTGCCATCGCTGAAACTCTTTGCCTGCTCGAAGCGGCAAGCCACAACTTCGCGTCCCTGTTCATCTATAAAGCCATAGCGACCATTATATACCACCATCGCCATCTCCTCAACAAAAGGCTCTATGTGGTCGTACTTGCAGGGGGTTATCTCCTTGCCACTACCGCCTATCACGCCCCATTTATCGCCCGACATCACCATAGCAACATCGTGCGAGCCAAAGCCCGTAGTGCTGTCGTAGCAACAATCGACCACAACACTACCGACATCGTCTACAAAGCCCCACTTGACGCCCTTGCGCACAGCGTGGAGAGCCATACCTTCGCGGTAGTCCACCTCGTCCCACTGAGGAGCAATGATGACATTGCCATCAGCACCCATAATGCCGACCTGCTCGTCACTCGTGATGACATAATAGCCATTGGAGCCACCCTTGCCCTCGACATACTCAATAGAGTCGTAGGTCAGAGCCCTATTCTGAGCCACATCGACAATCGTGGTACCTATGATAATCCTGCCACTACCCTCCTCGGCAATGTGAGCAGGCATAACCATCCTATACTCTTCGTCCATAACGCCCCACTTGTCGTCTATCCTAACCCAAGCATAGCCATTATTGAAGACGGGCATCAGGTCGAGCGTGGGTTCTACCTTAACTCTGCCATCGCGGGTGATAACGCCCCAGCCTCCTTGCCACTCATACCACATCTCCTCTCTCTCGCCAAAGTCGGGACGCTCCGAGAAGGTTGCATCGCACACAATCTCGCCATTGCGGCTCACAACACCCCAGCGATTGTTCCACCTGATCCAAGTGGTTTGTTCGCCTTCGGCAAAGTGTGGTTCGTGTGCGAGCATTGGGCGTAGTACGATGGTACCCTCGCGCGAGATGACGCCCCACTTACCACTCCATAGGCCCCAAGCAAGTCCCTCTTGGTTAAACTCTGGTCTATTTTGCAAGAAGGGATTGAGCAACACCTCTCCATTGCGGCTTACGATACCCCAAGCGCCATTCCAACAAGCCCAGCAACTGTCTTGTCCCTCAGAGAAGGTGGGACGTTCCAAGAGCATTGCCGAAAGTACAACCTCGCCATCGCGACTTACAACACCCCATTGGTCGTTCCACATAACCCAGCCCCTGCCGGTATCCTCATCAAAGAGTGGGCGCAAGGCAAGTATGGCATCGAAAATGATGCGACCATTGGGGGCTATTGCTCCCCATTTACCATTCCATTCCACCCACAAGATGTTGCTCTCATCGAAAACAGGGCACTCCGACAAGCGTGCATCGAAGATAACCTTACCCTCGCGAGTGATTGAGCCCCATTTGCCATTCCACTCCACCCAAGCATAGCTATCTCGGTTGAAGAGAGGTTTCGTATCCACAGCCACCTCAGAGAGTATCTCGCCAATCCTATTAACTGCTATCCACTTACCTCTGCGTTCTGCCCACGCAACGCCATTCTTATCGAATAGAGGTTCCGAGCCGAGCGAGGCTTCGAGAAGCACCTCGCCAGCGTGGTTTACCACACCCCACAGCGAGTTCCACTTAACCCACGCAACGCCTTGTTCATCGAACAGTGGTTCGTGCTCCACCACAGCATCAAACACAACCTTTCCCTCTTTGGCAATGGCGCCCCAGCGGTTGTTCCAACGCACCCAAGCCACGCCATCCTCGCCGAAGAGAGGCTGTTGTTCGACAACGAAGTCGAAAGCCACCGAGCCATCAATCCTAATTGCGCCCCAGCACAATCCATTGCGCAGCCAAGCCACACCCTGCTCATCGAAGAGCGGCTTTTCGTCCAGAACAGCATCAAAGACCACCTCGCCCTTGCGCGAGAGTGCTCCCCAACGACCATTCCAGCGTGCCCACGCCACACCACCATCGAACATAGGGTAGTTATCCAACACCGGCTCAAAAACAATCTCGCCAACTGAGGATACAACACCCCAACCTCCCGACCAGCGTGCCCAAGCGACACCCTCCGAAAAGTCGTCCATCTGTTCTATGATAGGCTCGAATATGATTTGTCCTCTGTAATTGATAGCACCCCATCCATTGTTCCAGCGTGTCCAGCACACATCATTGAAGAATGTGGGGCGAGCAAAGAGCACAGGCTCAAAGAGAATATCTCCATCGGGAGTTATGGCACCCCAACCACCGCCCCAATGAGCCCAGCAGACGCCATCGTCAAACTTTGGAGCATCGTAGAGCGCATAGTCGAAGAGCACCTCGCCGCTTTGGCTGATGAGTCCCCAGCGTTCCTCCTTCTCGATCCACGCCCTACCCTCCTCGAAGGTTGCGGGCGCACGAAACTGAGGTGCGAAAACCTCATTGCCATTGCAGTCTATAAGGCCCCATCGGCTCTCCTTCTTAACCCACGCAAGGCGGTCTACAAAGGGGGTTATCGAGTCGTACTGAGGCTCGAAAAGATATTCGGCATTGCGGCGGAGAACACCCCACTGCGCCCCATACTTAACTCTTGCAAGAGAGTCCTCGAAGGGCTCCACTGCCGAGAAAATCGTCTTAATGACCGTCTTACCCTTAGAGTCGGCATAGCCCCACTCCCCTCTGCGCTGAACGGGTACAAGCCTTCCTTCGAGATTTTTACCTTTCAGAGGGCGCAGGATGTGCGATTGTGCCTCCGCATTGAGCGTGGCACATAGGAGCACAACAAAAGCCACCATCCCCACTCTGAGGATGTTGGCACATCTATTCACAAGGCTTCTTTCTCTCTTCATCTATTTGATAACTACCTTAACCGCTACAAAATTACCGTTACAAAACGAAAAACGGAAATATAAGTGGTGAAAAAATTAGGTGTTGTTTACTACAATTTGGCGAGGACCCTCTCTAAGCCCACACCTCGCGAACCCTTAACGAGCACAAAAGCGTCCTCCAAAGGGTTCTCTTCGAGCCACACAGCCAGCTCTGCTGCACCCGCAAAGCGCACCACTCTGCTGTCGGTCATCTCCTCTGTTTTTGAGAAGTTGCTACCCACAAGCAGCACCCTCTCGGCACTGCCCGCCAGAGCCGCCCTAAGCACCTCCAAATGCTCCTCGTGGCTCCACTCGCCAAGTTCGAGCATATCGCCCAATATCAGCACTTTGTGGGGGTAGTCGGGATGGGTGGTTGCGTTATGATTTGCAATAGCCACACCCATACTCGAAGGGTTGGCATTGTAGCAGTCCACCGTTAGCAGGTTCCTTTGGGTGGTCATAGACTGCGAGCGGTTGTTGGAGGGTGTATAGTCGGCAATAGCCGACAAGATTTCCTCGTGCTCAACACCAAAATACTCGCCTACCGCCACCGCAGCAGCGATATTGTAGCGATTGTAGTCGCCCACAAGGTTACTCCTCACGCCTTCCGATAGCGAGGTCTTATAGCCCACCGTCTGCAAGCCCTCACGCTCGGCAACCATTGCACTAAGTACCTCATCATCCGAGCGGTAGAGAGCTACACCCCCACTCCTAAGCAGAAAGTCGTAGAGTTCGCCTTTACCCTTGCGGATGCCCTCCACACCGCCAAAGCCCTCCAAATGAGCCCTGCCGATGTTGGTGATGAGTCCATAGTCGGGCGCAGCGATGCTTGCCAAGAGTGCAATTTCGCCCTGGGCACTCGCACCCATCTCCACAATCGCAAACTCGGCATCTGCGGGTATGGATAGCAGCGTCAGCGGAACGCCTATATGGTTATTCAGATTGCCTTGCGTGTAGCAGGTGCGCAATTTGCGCGAGAGGACCGCTGCCACCAACTCCTTGGTGGTCGTCTTACCATTTGTGCCCGTTATGGCGAGCACAGGCATAGAGAGTCTTGTACGGTGGTAGTGCGCCAACTCTTGGAGCGTTCTAAGTGTGTCGGGCACGATAATATAGCGGTCATCCACCGCCACCTCAACACTATCCACAACTGCCCAGCGAGCACCAGCCTCCAAAGCCTTTGCAGCGTAGAGATTACCATCGAAATTATCGCCCCTCAGGGCAAAAAACATCTCCCCACCGACAATCTTCCTACTGTCGGTCACAACGCCCTTTGAGGCAAGGTATTTTTCGTACAAACTTTCCATTGGAAATGCAAAATTCAAATGAGAGAAATGGGAGTTATGAGAGTTATGGGAGATATGGGACTATTTTTCAATTTTCAATTTTCAATTACAAACACATTTAACTGCTTGGCAAGCCAAGCAGTTAAATGTGCTTATCGCCCGCCTCGAACTTCACCGTCTCCACAAATCGCTTAATATGCTGCTCCGCCTTGCGAGGGCATACCATCAGCACATCGTCAGTATCGACCACAATATAGTCGTGCAACCCCTCCAAAACAGCAATTTTACCATTGGGGAGTTTTATGATGCAGTTGTCGGTATCGAAGGTGAAGGTGTTGGTGCTAAGGGTGTTGCCCTTTTCGTCTTTGGGCGAGTGCTGGTAGAGGGAGCCCCACGTTCCCAAGTCACTCCAACCGAAGTCGCTACAACGCACCCACACATTCGAGGAGCGTTCCATAACGCCATAGTCAACCGAGATACCACCGCACTCAGGATATACCTTGTCTAACTCTGCCTGCTCGGTAGGCTTACCATAGTGTTCGCGTATGGAGTCGAGGATGGTGTAGGTTTCGTTTTGGTGCTCGCGGAAGGCTTCGAGGATTGTGGGCACCTTCCACACGAAGATACCCGAATTCCAGAAGTACTCGCCACTATCCACAAAAATTTTTGCCAACTCCTTATTGGGTTTCTCGGTGAAAGTTTTTGCCTTGTTGAACTTGCCCGACACCACACGCTTGCTAACCTGAATGTAGCCGTAGCCCGTCTCGGGACGTGTGGGCTGCAAACCTATCGTCAGGAGCGTATCCTCCCTCTCCTCCACAAAGTCCATACACTGCTGTATGACCTCGCAGAAGTGGTGCTCGTTGATGATAAGGTGGTCGGAGGGACTAACAACCATTGTCGCCTCAGGATTGAGGGCTTTGATGTGCATTGCGGCGTAGGCAATGCAGGGAGCGGTATTTTTGCCCACAGGCTCGCCCAACACCTGCGAGGGTGCTATCTCTGGCAACTCTTCGAGCACCATATCGCGGTATGCACTGTTGGTCGCCACGAGGATATTCTCGGTGGGTATGATGTTGGCAAAACGCTCGAAGGTGGCTCTCAGCAGACTCTTGCCCGTACCGAGCACATCGAGGAATTGTTTGGGGCGTTGACGGCGACTAATGGGCCAAAAGCGGCTACCTACGCCACCCGCCATAATTACACAAAATTGGTTGTTGTTCATCTCTCTTAGGCAATGTTTTTGGGTTGTTGAGCGTTTTTTACACAACTTCCCGCGGTTACTATTGGACAAAAGTACGAAATTTTACTACCTTTGCCAATTATTAAGGTATATATTTTTGGTATAAGACTACTTTTAGAACGCGAAAATATGAAAATAAAGTATTTTACACTACCCAATTTGCTCACGCTTTGCAATCTTGCGTGTGGCGTCTTGGCGACAGTGTGTGCCGTAGCCTCCATTTGGGATACGACCATCTCGCTCAAAATACCTCTGCTGCTTATCTTGGCATCGGCCATTTTCGACTTCCTCGATGGCTTTGCGGCAAGGCTCACAGGGCAGTACTCTGAGTTGGGTGTGCAACTCGACTCGCTGGCCGATATGGTCAGCTTTGGCGTCACTCCTTCGCTCCTGCTGGTGGCAATGTTCTGCTCAACAGAGGGCATCGGTTGGTGGTGGCTCCTCTGCCTCGCGGTGGCACTCTGCTCGGCGCTGAGGCTCGCGAGGTTCAACATCGACCCCGAACAGAAGGAGAGTTTCATCGGTCTGCCTACCCCCGCACTTGCCATTGCAGTGGGCTCCTTGGCGTGGGCTATGGAAGAGGGTGTGCTGACACTCTCTCCCAGCATAATCCTTGCCATAAGTGTTGTGGGTGCGTGGTTGCTCATCTCGCCCCTGAGGATGTTCTCGTTCAAGTTCAAGAGTTTTGCCACAAGGGACAATGCTGTGCGCTATGGCTTTATCATTATGGCACTTACAGCTCTTATCGTAGGAGGACTCTCCACCCTCTGGTGCATCATCGTACTCTACATCATTACCTCTATTGTGGTAAGCATCGCCGAGGATTGCAAAGCAAAAAGAAACACACGAGCATAAGACAAAAGCGTGAAAAAAGCACTCTACATACTCTCCGCTGTGTGTGCCGCACTCTTGTTGGGCACACTCACCTCTCGCGCCCAAAGTATGGATGCCTTAGACTACGGACGTGACGGTGGCGCTGCGCTTGCAGCAGCGATGCAGAACGCCAACAACAACCCCTATTCGGGCGAAGTGGAACTCGATGAAAATGGCAACCCCATTGTTCCGGAGGAGCAAACCGACTCAGTGAAGATCAAAGAGATTATGCCCTTGGAGTCCTACTTCTTTGGCGACTCCATACGCCGCCAAAAGCACTTCCGCTGGGTGGCAGACACCTACACCAACAACATCCGTATGGAGCAGGTTGACACCCTTTTGGGTATCTTCTCGCGCGACTACCCCTTCCAGAGGGAGGATGTGGGCGATGCGAATGTGGGCATATTGGGCGGAGTGAGCACCCCGCTGAACTTTGCCCGCCGCCCCAGAGGCAACGATTTCGACTTTGTGGATGGGTACTACTCGTATCTCTTTACCATAGAGAACGCCTCGCACTACAACAATAAGCGTCCCTACACCTCGCTTGCCTACCAAACGGGCGGTCAGAAGCGTTATGCCGAAGACAAACTCGAAGTACTGCACGCACAAAACGTAACCCCCTCAACGGGCTTCAACGTGCGCTACAACTCCTACCACTCGCGAGGCATCTACAATTGGCAGCGCGGCAAAGTGACAGATTTTGCAGGCAATGTGAGCCATACGGGCAAACGCTACTCGCTCCACGCGGGAGTCATCGCCAACACCATCTCGCAACGTGAAAATGGTGGTTTGGTGGAGGCTTGGCACGTTACCGACACCCTCTACGAGTCGGCACAAGGTATGCCTATGAAGATGAGCGATGCTCTCAACAAGGCATCGAACACCTCGCTCTATGCAGTGCAGACCTATGGTATTCCCTTTGTACCCCTCACAGACTCGGTATTCACTATGGCAGACCGCACAGCCATACACTTCGGTCACGCCATAACCTACAACCGTTGGGGCAGGCGCTATACCGACACCCGCGCTGGCACCTCCTACAACATCACCGACCGCACAGGTGCAGTTGTCGAGAAGCGCAACTTCTACGAGAATTGGTACATAGACCCAACAACTACAAGCGACACACTCGCAGAGTCGTTGCTCAGCAATAGACTCTTTGTGCAGTTTGTGCCCTACAACCGCGAGGGTGTGGTTGGTACGGTGGATGGCGGTATAGGCTGGGACCACCACCAATACTTCCAATTCCACTTAGACGACTATCTGAGTGGCTACCGCACCGAGAAATTCAACACCTACTACGCCTACGCCGATGCGAAGGGATTTTTGGGTAGGTGGCTCGATTGGCACGGTAGGGCAAGGGTGAATGTTGCGGGCTATCGTGCAGGCGATATGAGCATTGACGCCGATGCAAACCTAAGGTTCTTTGTGAAGGAGCGTCCCATAACCCTCTCTGGTAGGCTCTCCTACTCGCTCCAAAGTCCCTCCTATTGGGAGCAAAACTACTTCTCGAACCACTTTGCGTGGACAAATAATTTTGAGCGTCAGAGTTTTACGGAGTTGGACGTGAGGCTTACAGTACCCCACACGGGGACTATCGTGGGCTTCAACCAGACACTCATAAGCGACCCCATCTACTATGGCACGGACGCTATGCCCACGCAGCGATTTGGTATAGAGAGCGTGACGGGTATCTACCTCGAACAAAACTTCACTTTCGGTGGACTGCATCTGGACCATCGAGTGCTCTTCCAATATAGTTCGGCAGACGATATTTTCCCAGTGCCTCGCTTGGCAGGAAACATCTCCTACTATTACACCTTCCAGCCCGTGAGGGATGTGCTGACACTGAAAATAGGTCTGGATTGTTGGGCAAATACCCCCTACTACGCTCAGGCATACAATCCCTCTACAATGATGTTCCACAATCAGCAAGAGGTACTGATTGGCAACTATCCATACGCCAACCTGTTTGTCACTGCCAAGTGGAAAACGATGCGCATTTTCGTACAGTATCAACACGCCAGCGAGGGACTCTTAGAGAATTTCAAAGACTCTTTCAGCGTTCCATTCTACCCCTACAACAGGGCACTCATTAAGTATGGTATTTGCTGGTACTTCGACAATTAGGAAGTTCCTATGATTAAACCCTCTCAACTACACACCCCACTACTGCTAACCCTCACTGCGATACTGCTCTTTGCGATGGGTGGTTGTGGTACCGCTTCGCGCTACTTCAATGGCGAAGTGAGCCTTGCAATGTCGCAAGATGTGGCTGGTTATGCGGTAGTTGGTGGCGAGCACTATGGGTTTGGAGTGGAAGTGGCGGACACCATTGCCCGAACGATGAATAGCAAACTGAGGGTTTTGCCACGACTTACGACCTCTGCCATTAGGGAGGGTTTGGAGCGTGGCGATATTGACATCGCCTTGGTCCCTCGTTCCGAGAGGGTGTTGCTCCACGACTTCCCTTCGGAGAGTTTCTACACCACCGGATATGTGTTTCTTATGCCCTCGTGGACAGCCAGCAAAGCGGATGTTTACGATGCCGAGATGTGGCGTGGTAAGCGACTACTCACCGACAGCCACTTCCGCGACCACGCAACCTACAAGGAGTTCGTGCAGAATGGCATCTTGTGCGATACTGCTCGCTTGGACGGTATAGAGATGGCTCGTAGGGTTATGGCAGGGCGTGCCGATGCGCTCGTCTGCGAACGTAGCGAGGCAGAACTCGTAAAGTTTCTCTATCGCTCACTCTCGGAGGTAGTATCCATCGAGGAGGAGTGCGAAGTGATACTCATCTTCGGCTCCCGCAAGATAAAAGAGGATTTCACAGCCCGACTTACCACTCTCTCCGCCTCGGAATACTACGCCACTCTTGCAGACCTCTACTTCGGAGAGCGTTCTATTGCCGAGCGTTTCACGCAACTCAAATATCGCCCCACAAGGGTTGTTGGTGGCATCTCAGTGTGGGACACCCAACTGCGCACCATCGCCAAACAGGTGGGTGTAGATTGGCGTCTGATGTCGGCTATGGCATACCACGAGTCGCGCTTCCGCAACGACCAGGTATCACACAAAGGGGCTGTGGGACTGATGCAGGTGACACCTATCGCTGCCGAGGATTTGGGTGCAGATGAGGGCTACGACCTTGCCGACCCCAGCACCAACATTTCGCTTGCTGCAAGGCTCCTTAGACGCAACAGCCGCGCCCTCGGTTTCGGCAATTTCCCCTCCACAGACGACCAGATAGCCATTGTGGTGGCAAGTTACAACTGTGGCATAACACGCACCATAGAGGCTCAAAGGCTGGTTGTAGCGGCGGGTGGCAATGGTAGCTCGTGGGACGAGATTAGCGCAATGATGACCAATATGAGCTGCCCAGAGTGGATAGCCACCAGCGATTACAGGATGCGCCGCTTTGGCGATGCTCCCGTTACCATCGCCTACACCAACGCTGTGATGGCTCTCTATGACACATATCGCTCTGCGATAAATTGAAAATTAAGGGTTCCTATGCCTTATATGCCTTATATGCCTTATATGCCTTATATGCCTTATATGCCTTATATGCCTTATATGCCCTATATGCCTTAGGACTATTGACGTTAGACGTTAGACGTTAGACGTTAGACATTAGACGCTCGACAATAAATTTGGTAGCGGTTTTGTACTTTTTCTCCAAAAAATACGTTACCTTTGCATAATGTGCGCACGCAAGGTAGCGCGCAAAGCAACAATACAGAGTAATAACACAACACTATACGATGAAAAAGATAGTCAAACTTATGGGATTGCTTGCCGTCACGCTTGTGGTGGTGGCAACAGCCATCTCGTGCAACCCAGAGCCCGATGCTACCGATTTGGAGTTCAGCTATTCCACATTCAGTGTCGATGAGGGAGATGATGGCTACATCTCGGTCTACCTTATGGAGACACCCGAAAAACTCCCCGTAGTGGTGGATATGAAGGTTGAGATGAAGAGCGGAATGAATGCCGAGGGCAAAAAGTTGGTGCTCGATGATGTCATTGAGTTCATAACCACCGACCAAACCTATACGGTAAACAACATTAGCGACACCGAGAAAGAGATTAAAGGTGTGGAGGCAACCTACACCGAGTACAACAAAAAGGTCTATTTCACCACGAAACCCAACGACTATTTGCAGCAAGAGACCATCACGCTGCTCTTTACGATTACCAACGTGGAGGGTTCTAAGTTGGGCTCGCTCGACACCACTACCCTGACGATTGTCGATGACGAGAAGGCGCCCGCAGTGAAGGTCGGCTACTACGACACCCGCTACACCGCTCCCGCAGATGCTACTCGCGAGGGTAAGGGACAGTTCTATATGCAGCTCCACAAGGTGGGCAAGTATGAGTATGTCGCTTCGGGACTCTTCGGACTCCCCCGCCCCCGTTTAGTGGGCACTTTCAACCCCGAAGCCAAAACCATCAAGTTCGATGGCGAGGACTACGACCACCGCCTATGGGCAGAGAAAACTGCTGAGGATGAGGCTCCATTTGTGCCCATCAATGCCTTCCGCAACGACACCCTTTGGGGTACTGCCTACAACGAGAACAATATCCCCACCAAAGTACTCAAACTGCACGGTACGGTGGTAGATGGTAAGGAGGTTATTATGATGACCACCGAGGAGATTGCCGAGAATGCCAAAGGTGTCATCCTGTCGATTGACACCCCTTGTGGATACGAGATCTACCCATACAACAACAGCATTGTTGGACCAATGCCCGTGGGCACCTACGACTCTATGGCAAGTAGCGAGAGTATGACTTTCGGCACCACCAACTACCCCTTAGAGGTTAGCGCAACACGCGCCCTCGGTCCAGAGGATGTTCGCCCCTTTGCGGAGTGGCAACTCGCAGACATCAACCGATAAAAAAGCGTAACAGACGATGATGAAAAGAGTTATTTCAGTAATGATGGCGGTAGCACTCTCCACCGCAGCCTTCGCACAGAGTGGCAGGAGTGCCAAAGAGATACGCCAAGACAACTTCATATTCGGC
Source organism: Tidjanibacter sp. (assembly GCA_017466345.1). Lineage (GTDB taxonomy): Bacteria > Bacteroidota > Bacteroidia > Bacteroidales > Rikenellaceae > Tidjanibacter. The sequence continues at coordinate 26,458 of JAFTUI010000006.1, forward strand.
CCTAAGGTGGGTATTTCTATGCCCTACCAAAACATCGTTACCAACACCACAGCCATACGCGATATGCTCGGTGGTGCAAACCTCGGAGCACAGTTTGGTGGCTATATGAGGGGTATGATTCCCTTCAAGAAGAGCAAGTTCTTGCTCTATGGGCAGTTGGAGGCTTCGTGGAATATGGACTTCTACTTTGGCGGAGGTGGCAACGCCTCGGCAGGCTACTTCAACATCCCGCTGATGATTGGTGGCGGCTATAAGTTGGCAAAAGATGTGATGCTGAGGGCCGCCTGGGGTCCTACCTATACCATTAATATATATAGCACCGCCAATACCGTCTTCAAGGACACAGATGATAAGTATCAAACGGAGGTTGCCGAAATACTCACTCGCGATCCGTGGGGCTGGGCCGCCGACCTTGGCGTGGACTGGAAGAATTGGACTTTGGATGTGAGATATGTCAACCAATACCGCTCGCATAGCTACATCCGCATCGCAGACGAAACCCGCTACATCTCGTGGGGTCTGACGGTCGGATACCGCTTCTAAAAATAAGTGCGAATGCTTTGGGGCATTCGCACTTGTTTTTAGTCTAACGTCAAAAGTCCAACGTCTAACGTCTCAGGCTCAGTTCTCCCATATCTCCCATAACTCCTATACGCCCTATAAGCCCTATAAGCCTTAGGACTCTTGACGTTAGACGTTAGACGTTAGACAAAAAAATTATCGCCAAAAATTTGGCAGATAATTTTTTTTGCATACCTTTGCAGTGTACTAATACATTAATACACCCATACACTATGATTAAAGTAAAGAATCTCGAATTCAGCTATCGCGCGAAGAGGCACATCTTCCGCGACCTGTCGCTCTCGGTAGATGCAGGGCAAATCTGTGGTCTGTTGGGAAGCAACGGCATTGGCAAGAGCACCCTGCTGAAACTCCTCAGCGGACTGCTCACTCCCAATTGTGGCAGTGTAACGACTCTGGGAGAGGAGGCTCAGCAGCGCACACTCTCTATGCTCCAAGAGATCGCCTATCTGCCCGAAGAGTTCTCGCTCCCCAACATCCGCGTGAAGGATTGGGTGGCAGTGACGACTCCCTTCTACGGCTCATTCGACCACGCCTTTTTCGCCAAGGCTATGGGCGAGTTCGAGGTGAACGAGGGCGAAAAGTTTGGCTCCCTCTCTATGGGACAGCGCAAAAAGGTACTCATAGCGTTTGCTATGGCGTGCAGCACCTCTCTGCTGCTCTTGGATGAGCCCACAAACGGACTCGACATCACCTCGAAGCAGACCTTCCGCCGTCTGTTGGCAGAGTGGGCAACCCCCTCTCGCACAGCCATCATCTCCACACACCAAGTGAAGGATGTGGAGAACCTCTTGGACCACATCATCATCCTTGACAGCAAGGGTATGGTGGTAGACGCATCGACCTACGACATATCGCGCTACCTGAGGTTTGCCATAGAGAGCTCGCCCGAAGGTGCCATCTACTCGCAACCTGCTTTGGGAGGTTACGCTACCGTAAGCGAGAACACCACCGAGAGCGAGAGCAACATCGACATCGAACTCCTCTTTGGTGCAGCCACCAAGGAGCCCCAGAGAGTAAGAAGTATCCTAAACCCCTCAACTAAATAACCCCACTACTATTATGAAACAAACCTTTTCTTTCCGCCGTTTCGGTATGCTTGCCCGCAAGCACTACGCCGAAAATCGCATCAACTACATCGCCGGTTTGGGAGGCTACCTGATGTTCCTCCTGCTGGGACTCTATGGCGCACTGCGAGAGAATTTGCCCTCGCTCGCTATGTTCGAGAGCGGCATCATCTTCGTGGCATTCTTTGTGCCTATCGTTGTTGCAAAGATGAGTTTTGCGCCCTACATCTACCCCAATCGTCAGGTGGGGGCTTTCACTCTCCCCGCCACAAGGGGCGAAAAGTATCTCTTCGGTATGGTAAATACTCTCTTGGTATCTGCGCTGGCTGTTGTCGGTATGGAGGTGGCCGCCAGCCTTGTTGCGCCCCACTGTGCTGTGTTGAATGATTTTGACTTTGTGCGCTCAATTGCGGGGCATTGGTTTGCAGGCTTGGGCGAGTTGTTGGTTGTAATGCCTATGTTCGCCTCAGTTACCATCTTTGCCTGCACCATTTCGCGCAAAGGCAACCTTGCTGTGCCGATGATTATCACTTGGGCTGCTATCGCTCTGCTCTACGCCCTCCCCACTCTAATACTGCAAAGTTGTGACGGATGGAGCGTGGCAACACTGGAATTTCCTGCCTTTATAACCACCTACAACAACCATATGGATGTTGGCAACCTTGTCTTTGAGTGCACCACCGAAAGGCTCTTCGACACCCGCTGGTGGCAGAACCTGATTTTGCCCGCCGTATTGCTTGTGGCAGCGTGGTTCAAGTTCCGCGAGTACGAAACAAAATAGGGAGGGAACATACTATGGACTTTACAACCAACAAACCCATCTATCAGCACATCTACGATATTGTGACCGAGCGCATCATCCTCGGGCAATTGCGCGAGGGCGACCGAGTGCCCTCCGTGAGGGAACTTGCCGTAGAGTTGCAGGTAAACCCCAACACCGTAATGCGTGCCTACGATGCGCTATGTACGGGCGGCATCATCGCCTCCTCGCGTGGCATTGGCTACTTTGTGTCGGAGGGTGCAGCCGAGCGTGCGCTTGCCGAGAGCCGCAGGGAGTTTATCGAGGGCGAAATGGTCACTCTCTTTCGCCGTATGACCACTCTCGGCATCAGTGCCGAGGAGCTCTCCACACTATACAACAACTATAAAACCGAACAAAACGATGAAAACAAGCAATAAAATACTCCTTGTGGCAGCCTTATGCTTTATGGCATTTGCCACAGTGCAGATTATAAACGGTTACCGCCAAGTGCGCCAAGTGCGCCAAATGATACGCCCCATATTGGAGCAGATTGATAGTAGCGACATCCGAGTTATCCGTATGGTGCGCACCAACGACAACTATGTGGCAAGCAACAGTACCAAACACCAGAAGTCACGCCGCATCTATTTCAGCCACTGCAAACCCGATGCCTCCTCGCTCCGCATCGAGGGCGATACGCTGATTGTTACCCACGAGGGGCGTGTTCTTGTCCACATCCCCAGCGCCACACACGTTATTGAGTGGGACGGCTCGGTAAGGGAACTCGAACCTCAAAACACTGCCACAGAGGATTAATTGGCAGCGAGTGTTGTTAATAAAAGTGACCTCGGGTAACGAAGTGGTTACCCGAGGTTTTTTGTTGCTGCTGTGACAGGAGTGACAATAGTAACAAGGGTAACAAGGATAACAAGGATAACAAGGATAACAAGGATAACAAGGATAACAGGAATAAATAGAGCCCATCGAGTGGGTTTTGTGGAGGAAATTTTGTGCCACCTCTCCCAACTCTCCCAACCTACGGGAGATTTATGTGAGGGGTTTTCAAGGCTTGCGCAGCGCGAGAAAGCGGAGTTTACAAAAGTAAATGAGCATTTCGAGCGCAAGCGTAACACAGAAAACACCCACAGAAATCAGCCGCCACAAGGCACACTTGGGCGAGTGGGATTTGTGGAGGAAATTTTGTGCCAAACAAGAAGGCGAGTCCGCAGTTTGCTCTTCGCAAATGAGGAACTCGCCTATCGAAGTGCGGTGCAAAATTTACCCACAAGGCACACTCGCTACTATTTGGCGATGATAAGTGTAATACCCATATCCTCCAATCGGCTGGCAACCTTTGTGGGAATACCCTCATCGGTAATGATAATATCCACCTCGTCCATATCGCAAATTTTGCTAAAACCCCTGCGGTGGAACTTGGATGAGTCGGCAAGTACTATGACTTTCTGGGCAACCTTCATCATCTCGCGATTGAGGTCTGCCTCCCTGAGGTCGGTGGTCGTGATACCATAATCGAGGTCTATACCATCCACACCAATGAAGAGTTTGCTACAACAGAAGTTGGGCAGGATGCTCTCGGCATACTTACCCACCACAGAGTTACTACTATGGCGCAAAGTGCCACCCAGCTGTATAATATCTACCGCCTCTTGGGATGCCAAAATCTCCGACACGACTATTGAGGCAGATATGACGGTGAGTTTGTGTATGGGTTTGATGCTACGCGCCAGTGCGTGCATTGTCGTACCTGAGGCTATGATGATGGAGTCATCGCGCGTGATCATTGCTGCGGCAGCCTGACCAATACGCATCTTCTCCTCTATGGCGAGTTTTTCTTTCTCATTCACCGAGCGGTTGTTGATGTAAGGGTTGATGAGGATGGCCTTACCGTGACTGCGGTAGAGTTTGCTTTCGTGTTCGAGTTCGTTAAGGTCCTTACGAATCGTAACTGCCGACACATCGAGCAGTGCGGAGAGCTCTGCCACACCTATCGATTCCCTCTTTTTCAACTCTGCAATGATGATTTCGTGCCTCTCTTCTCTGGTCATAATGGCTCTCTTTTTGTGATATTAGGTGGTAGTTTCCAACGCAAATATAATAACAATTATATGTGAATAGCAAAAAATAATCAAAAAAGTTTTGTTTGTAAAGAAAGATGTATTAATTTTGTTGTGCAATGAAACCACATAAGTTGCGAAACAAAACCTAAAACCGAATGAACAACCTTGGCAATTATGATGTTATAATCATAGGTGGTGGTGCCACAGGCGCAGGCACTGCACGCGATTGCGCACTTCGAGGCTTAAAGGTGCTACTCGTTGAGCGCAAGGACTTTGCGACAGGTGCTACGGGGCGCAATCACGGCTTGTTGCACAGCGGCGCACGCTATGCCGTAACCGACCAAGAGTCCGCCACAGAGTGCATCTCAGAGAACAAAATTCTGCGCTCTATTGCCCGCCATTGTGTGGAGGAGACCGATGGTCTTTTCATTACTCTACCCGAGGACGACCTCGATTATCAGAAAAAATTTATCGACTCCTGCTTGAAGGCAGGAATTTCTGCCGAAGCAATATCCCCCGAGGAGGCTCGCCGTATGGAGCCTTCGGTCAATCCATCGCTCATCGGAGCCGTAAAGGTGCCCGATGGAGCCATTGACCCATTCCGCCTTGTGTCTGCAAACATTCTCGATGCCCGTCTGCACGGCGCAAAGGTTTTGACCTACCACGAAGTGGTGGATTTCGTAAGGAGTGGCAATAGGATAGAGGGTGTGGTGCTACGCAACGCCTCTACGGGCAAACAGAGTGTGGCATACGCTCCCGTAACTGTTAATGCAGCAGGTATCTGGGGACACCTCATTGCTCGCAAGGCAGGAGTAGAGGTGGGTATGCTCCCCGCCAAAGGCTCTTTGTTGGTCTTTGGTCACAGAGTGAATAATGTGGTCATCAACCGTTGCCGCAAGCCTGCCAATGCGGATATTTTGGTACCAGGCGACACCATTTGTCTTATAGGTACCACATCGGACAAAATTCCATTTGAAGATATAGACAAAAACGAGGTAACAGCCGAGGATGTGGATTTGTTGCTCCGCGAGGGTGCTATGTTGGCGCCTGCGCTTGCACACACCCGCATCCTGAGAGCTTATGCAGGCGTGCGTCCTCTGGTTGCTGACGATAGCGACCCCACGGGCAGGAGCGTCTCGCGCGGTATTGTATGCCTTGACCACGCTGTTAGGGACGGCTTGGAGGGTTTTGTGACCATCACGGGTGGCAAACTTATGACCTACCGACTGATGGCAGAGTGGGCTACGGATATGGTATGCCGCAAGTTGGGCAGAACAGCCCTCTGCACCACTGCCACCACTCCCCTGCCCGGCTCAAAGCTCGAAAAGAGGGAGAGTGCCGGCGAGCGCAAGCACTTCATCTCAATGCGTATGGGCGAGAAGGGTGCTGTGGGCAGACACGGCGAGAGAAGCCAGCAGATAGAATTCAACAATGCAAGCGATGCTGCACTTGTTTGCGAGTGTGAGCAGGTGTCGGTTGCCGAGATTAAATACGCCATCGAGAGCCTCGATGCCACTAACTTGGTAGACCTCAGACGCCGCACCCGTATGGGTATGGGTACCTGCCAAGGGCACATTTGCGCTGTGCGCACAGCAGGCATATTGGCAAAGAGCGACAAGGTAAATCACCAGGAGGCACTCTCGGATGTCGCTTCGTATGTGAACGAGAGGTGGAGAGGCATACGTCCCATCGCTTGGGGCGACTCGCTCGTGGAGGCACAGTTTACACGCTGGCTCTACGAGGGAGTATGTGGACTCTCGGAGGTTGCAACTAACAAAGAGGAGAAGATATGAGGTTTGATAGTATAATAATAGGTGGCGGATTGTCGGGATTGATTTCCGGCATAGCCCTTGCTCGTGGCGGCTCAAAGGTGGCCCTCATCTCTGCGGGTGGTAGTGCCCTTCATTTCTTCTCTGGTTCTTTGGAGTTGTGGCACGAGGGAGCAATGGCTATGGTGCCTTTTTGCGAGAAACACCCATCACACCCCTACGCCAAGATAGACACCGCTCGCGTGGAGCGTTACACAACCATTGTGAAGGATATTTTTGCCCGCGTAGGCATCACATTGCAGGGCTCCTCGGAGCAAAACCACCTGCGCCTTACGCCACTCGGCGCACTCAAACCCGCTTGGCTCACAATGGAGGGCTATGCGACCTTCTCGCTCGGTGGCGAGTGCGACTACCATAGCGTGGCTGTGGTGGGCATTGAGGGATACTTGGACTTCTACCCCGAATTTATTGCCGAATCGCTCAGTAATAGAGGCTTGGAGTGTGGCGTTTATAATGTAAGGCTCACGACTCTTGGTGGGCTCAGAGAGAGCTCTACGGAGATGCGTGCAGTGCAACTCTCGCGTGCGCTGAGTGGCAAGACCATCGAAGAACTCGCTCGTCAGATTGCCGAGAAGATCGAAGACGAGGAGGTTGTTTTGCTTCCCGCCATCTTCGGTTTGGGCGACAAGGATGCCACAAAGAGGATTGAGGCTGTGGTAGGCAGACGTGTGCTGGTTGCACCAACGGTGTCGGCTTCGGTTGCGGGCGTGAGAGTGCAAAAGGCTCTTATGGATGAGTTCCAAAGGCTCGGAGGTACGGTGCTGAACAACGATAGCGCCACGGGGTGCCGAATTGAGGAGGGTAAGGTTGTGGCTATCCGCACCGCCAACCTCGAAGACGAAGAACTTGTGGCAGAGAACTATATTCTCGCTACGGGAAGTTTCTTTGGCAGGGGTTTGGTTGCTACTGCCGAGGGTGTCTATGAGCCCGTTGTAGGTGTGGATGTTGTAGCCCCCGCCTCGCGCGAGGAGTGGTATTCGAAAGACCTTCTGGACGCACAACCTTTCGAGCGTTTTGGTGTGGCCACCGATAATAAGTTCCATCCACTGCTGGATGGCAAACCCATCGAAAACCTCTATGCCATAGGTGCTCTGCTTGCAGGTGCCGATGCAGTTAAGGAGGGTTGTGGTGGCGGCATTGCCGTAATGAGTGCCCTGAGGGTTGTTGAAGAGATTGAAAAAAGAGGCTAAGAGTATGAAGATAGAGCACAAAAATATCAGCGAGAACAACTTTGAGCAGTGCACCAAGTGTACCATCTGTACGGTCTACTGCCCAATGTTGGAGGCTAACCCCCTCTATCCCGGTCCCAAGCAGGCGGGTCCCGATGGGGAGCGTTACCGCCTGAAAAATGCCGCTTACTACGATATGGGGCTCAAATACTGCCTCAACTGCAAACGCTGCGAGGTGGCTTGCCCCTCGGGTGTGAGAATTGGAGATATAATCACTCTTGCACGCGCCAAGAGTGGCAAGAGCAGTCACAAACTGCGCGATGCCATACTCGCCAATACCGACTTTGTGGGAGGTGTGGCGACAACAATGGCTCCTGTGGTAAATGCCACACTGGGGCTCAAACCCGTCAAAAGGGTTATGGATGCGGTGCTTGCCGTAGACCACCATCGCACAATGCCCAAGTATTCGAGCGAAAAGTTTACCACTTGGTTCCGCAAAAACGCTGCCGAGAGCCAAAAGCAATACGCAAAGCAAGTAACCTACTTCCACGGCTGCTACGCCAACTACAACTATCCACAACTTGGCAAGGACCTTGTGAAGATTCTCAACGCTGTGGGCTATGGCGTAAATCTTATGGAGGGCGAGAGGTGTTGTGGCGTGGCTAAAATTTCGAGCGGACTGATGGAGCAGGCGAGCAGGGACGCTAAGCGCAACCTCTCGGAGATACGCAAGGCTGTGGCAAAAGGCGAGGAAGTGGTAGCCACCTCTTCGAGTTGCACATTTACCCTACGCGATGAATATGAGCACATTTTGGGCTTGGATAATCACGATGTAAGAAGTTCCATATCGCTCGCCACACGCTTCCTCTACCGCCTTGTGGAACGTGGCGAAGTGAGGCTCGCATTCCGCAAGGATTTCCGTATGAGGGCTGCATACCACTCGGCGTGCCATATGGAGCGAGGTGGCTGGACCATCTACTCCACCTCGCTGCTGAGGATGATAGAGGGGCTCGACCTTGTGATGCTCCCATCGCAGTGTTGCGGTATTGCGGGCACCTTCGGCTTCAAGAAAGAGAACTACCGCTATTCGCAGGCTATCGGCAAGAGCCTCTTTGAGAAGATTGAGGAGTTGGGCGTGGAGATTGTTTCCACCGACTGCGAGACCTGCAAATGGCAAATAGAGATGTCCACATCGGCAAAAGTCCTCAACCCTATTTCGATTATTGCAGAGGCTTTGGACGTGGAAGAGACACGAAAACTAAATAACATACAACTAATTAACCAATAACAAACTTATTAACTAATCACAAAACTTTACAATTATGGGATTTTTGACACCTCCCCCCTTTAAGCCCGAACGCACGGGCGCAGAGGCAGACAAAGACTACAAACGTCTGCGCTGGCAGGTATTCATCGGAATCTTCATCGGCTATGCAGGTTTCTACATTGTCCGCAAGAACTTCTCGATGGCAATTCCATTCCTCGGTGAGTTTGGCTTCGAGAAAGGCGAGCTGAGTATCGTACTTTCGATGAACGCCATCGCTTACGCACTGTCGAAATTCTTGATGGGTAGCGTATCCGACCGCAGTAATGCTCGCCGCTTCTTGCCCCTGGGTCTTATCTTGGCATCTATTGCTATGATGTTTATGATTGTACCCGTTGTGGCATTTGGTCCCGAGCAGAAGGGTTTGGCAATTGCAGTTATGGCAATTTTGAACTTCCTTGTAGGTTGGTTCAACGGTATGGGTTGGCCTCCTTGCGGAAGGGTTATGACCCACTGGTTCTCGCAGAACGAGCGTGGTACGATGATGTCGATTTGGAACTGTGCCCACAATGTGGGTGGCGCACTCGTAGGTCCTATGGCTGTCTATGGCGCAATGTGGTTTGGCTCGTGGTTCTATGGCGAGCAGACCGAACTTTACTTCCTCATCGGTACTTACGTTTTCCCCGCTGTTGTGGCAATCTTCGTTGCTATTTTGGCATACATCCTCATCCGCGACACCCCACAATCGTGCGGTCTGCCTTCGGTTGAGAAGTGGCGCAACGACTATCCCAAGAATTACAGCGAGAAACACGAAGAGGTGCTCTCGACCAAAGAGATTTTCTTCAAACACGTTCTCAACAACAAACTCCTCTGGTACATCGCCATTGCTAACGCATTCGTGTATATGGTACGCTACGGCTGCCTCGACTGGGCTCCTACCTATCTGAAAGAGAGCGCAGGCTACGACATCAAACAGGCTGGCTGGGCATACTTCCTCTACGAGTTTGCGGCAATTCCCGGTACTCTGGTGTGCGGTTGGCTGAGCGACAAGGTCTTCAAGGGTCGCAGGGCTATGCCTACCATCATCTTTATGGCTATCGTGGCTGTGTTCATCTACCTCTATTGGCAGTTCTCGGCTAACGTGACCATCGTTACCATTTCGCTCATCGCCATTGGTTTCTTCATCTACGGTCCCGTTATGCTCATTGGTGTACAGGCTCTCGACCTTGCTCCTAAGAACGCCGCAGGTACCGCCGCAGGTCTTACCGGCTTCTTCGGCTACTTCTTCGGTACTGCAATTTTGGCAAACATCGTTATTGGTTACGTTGCCGAGAAGGCAGGTTGGGATTGGACCTTCGTATTGCTGATTGCAGCGTGTCTGTTGTCGGTAGTTCTGATGGCTATGACCAACAAAGAGGAGAAGAGGCTCCTTGCAAAGAAATAACAAAACACAATTTCTATAAAACTAAAATTTTTAACCACTATTTATTAACCAAATTTCAAGTAAGTGTATGAAAACTACTAAGAAAAACTTGTTGAAAGTTGCTACTATGGCGTTGGTTTTTGGTGCAACCCTGACATCTTGCACAAAAGACGTTATCAACGATCCATTTAGCACTAACGACATCCCCGAGTTGGGTACTTTGGACGAGGCACGCTTGGAGGTAATTGCTTACACTCCCAAGAATGCTATCATCGCTCACCGTGGTACTGAGTTCTGGGCTCCCGAAGAGAGCGAGGCTGCAATGCGTTGGGCTCGTAACCAGGGCGCAGACTATTTGGAGATTGACGTTCAGATGACCAAAGATGGTGTTGTACTCGCACTCCACGATGAGTCGTTGTCGCGCACTACCGACATCGAGAACGTTTATCCTACCCGCGAGGTGGATTACACAAGTTCGTTTACCTATGATGAACTCCTCAAACTCGACATCGGTTCGTGGTTCAACGCTGCTGTTCCTGAGCGTGCTCGCGAGTCGTTCGTTGGTTTGGATATGCTCTGCGTTGAGGACGTTTTGGCTATTGCTGAGGGTAAACGTATCAAACGTGACGAGAACGGCAAACGTGTTGTTGAGCGTGACGCTGAGGGCAACTACCTCCGCACCGTTTACGAGCCCGACCCCGCAGATAACGGCAACCGCCCCGGTGTGTATATCGAGACCAAATCGCCCATTATGTTCCCCGGTGTAGAGAGACAACTCCGCAAAGTTCTCGAAGAGAACGGTTGGTATGCAGCGGACATCAAAGACCTCAAAGAGATTGAGACTTTCCCCGGCAAGGTTGGCTTCGCTAACACTCCCGCTCGTGTCATTCTCCAAACATTCGATTCCGCAGGTTTGGCAAGTATGAAGGCTGCCTTTGCTCCCCGCGTAATGCCTACCCTCTATCTTATGATGGATATGGTAAACAGCACTCCCGCAAGTTACGCTATGATGATTAATACCGGTATTAAGAATGGTGCTACCCATATGGGTCCCAACATCGACTATGTTGATGGTTATCCTACCAGCCTTAATGTATGGCAGACCGAGATGATTCGCTCGACCGGTATGGACATCCACGCTTGGTCGTTCAACACCAACGCTCAGTATCTTGCTTACACAGGTCCCTACCGCGACATCGCCCGCGAGGGTGGCGCAGAGTACAACGCTTGCGATATGACCTTCACCAACCGTACCGACCTTACCATCAAATACTACAAAGAGACTTTGGCTCCCTATGCTGATGCTGGTAGGAACTACTTCCGTTCCAACGAGTCTTGCCGCGAATGGGGTAAGAAGAATGGCAACGAGGTTCTCGCAAATCTTCCCGATGATATTCACGCATCGAAAGAGATTCTCGATCCCCGTAAGGTTCTCGATGATCTTGGTTACTAATAAATGTCAAATGAGTATTAACTAATAAAACAGAGATTACGACTATGAAAAAATATATCGTTATGGCTCTTTGCCTCGCAATGAGCGCTACTATGTTTGCTCAGGAGACAGAGGCTCAGAAAGAACTGAAAGCCGAAGTAAACAAGGGTATTGTTAAGTTCCAGTCCGAGGATGGCGACTATTCGTTCCGCGTAGGTGGTCGCGTAGTTCTCGATGGTTCGCACTATGTTGGTGGTTTCACCGATCGTGGTTCGGGTGCTGCTATGACCTCGGCTCGTCTTCGCATCATCAGCAAGATGGGTGACAAGGTAGACTTCAAACTCGATGCCGACTTTATGTCAAGCACCTTCATCAAAGACGCTTACTTGCGTTATCACACCAGCGAGAACGGTTTTGTACGCTTCGGTAACATCACCGAGCCCTTCTCGGCAGAGAACATCATCAGCACTTTCGATGAGCCTTTCATCGCCAAATCGGCAACTATGCAGGCATTTGGTACCGGTCGTGCTATTGGTGCTACCTACCGTCACTACCACGATTACTTCTGGTTTGAGGGTGGTCTTTTCTCGGAGAAGATTCACGCACGCAAAGCCGGTGATATGGGTTGGGCTGCTACCGCACGTTTGCTCGGTCGCATCCAGGGTGACGACTACCACTTCCACTTGGGTGGTGCTGTAACTACTCGCCGTCCCGATGCTAATGGTTATGCAGATGGTAGCGATGATTACAACCGCACCGTTACTTTCTCTTCGAACTTGGAGAGCGCTATTGACAACACTCACTTCCTCTCGGCAACTGCCAACAATGCTAAGAACATCTTCAAGTACAACATCGAGGCTATGGGTCACTACAAGAACTTCTACGCCAAGGTAGAGTACACCGGTGTTAAGGTTGCTCGTGAGCGCAACTGGGAGGCACTTTGCCAGAGCTATGCAGGTTCGTTGATGGGTCTTTATATGCCTACTCCCGCTGCTGCCAAGGCTTTCTTGGGCGATGATTTGCAGTACAATTTCAGCGGTTACACTGCTGAGGTAGGTATGTTGGTAAAAGGTGGCGACTACAAATACAACTCGGTAGAGGCTTTGATGCGCCGTCCCGGTGCCGGTAGCCTCGAACTGTTGGCTCGCTACAACCACACCGACCTGAACACCATCAAAGAGGGTAGCATCTTCCACAACAACGGTTACACCGGTGCTGGTTTTTACAGCAACGCTATGATGATCGCCTTCTATATGAAGAACGACAGTGTTGCCGGTGGTAGCGCAGACACCTTCACTTTGGGTGCTAACTACTTCTTCACCGACCAGATTGTTCTCCGCGTGAACTACAACCTGGCTTACTACAACAACCCCTACAACCTCAACTACTGCTACGACAATGTTATGCACGCAGTTCAGGTTCGCTTGGGCTTCGAGTTCTAATCAAGGGTAAGCGACTTATTCAAAAGACTGTTTTTTCATAATACAGTATATTTAAGTTTTGGGTGCCGCCCCCGCCAGAGATGGTGGGGGCGGTTTTTTTGTGGAGTAGCGGTAGTAGATATGAGAGATATGAGAGATATGAGAGATATGAGAGATATGAGAGATATGAGAGATATGAGAGATATGAGAGATATGAGAGATATGAGAATTGCTACTACTTCCCACAAAAAACCTCCCCCTTGCTCTTGGGTATCTTTTTTAATACCCGTGAACAAGGGGGAGGTTTATTTTAGTTGTCGGTTATCAGCTATCAGCGACAGTTGGCGGCTAATGCTCTATGCCAACTTCTCGGAGCGTTTGATGCGACTCTCGGCGTACTCCTTAGTGAAGGTAAACTCCTTTAAGCCCGAAGATGGGAGGTCGAACATAGCGTCCGTAACAATCGCCTCGCAGATGCTTCTAAGTCCCCTCGCGCCCAACTTAAACTCCACAGCCTTATCTACAATGAAGTCCAACGTAGCCTCATCAAACGAAATTTTCACGCCATCCAGCTCAAATAGTTTGGTGTATTGTTTGATGATGGAGTTTTTGGGCTCGGTGAGAATTTGGCGCAGTATCTCCTTATCGAGCGGTTGCAGGTATGTCAGCACCGGCATACGACCAACAAGTTCGGGAATCAAGCCAAACGAGCGCAAGTCCTGAGGTGTGATATACTGCATAATGTTTTTGCGGTCGATATGTCGTGCTGCACCCTGGTTGTAGCCCACAACGCGGGTGTTGAGCCTCTGGCTAATTTTCTTCTCTATGCCGTCAAAAGCACCACCGCAGATGAAGAGTATGTTGCTCGTATTGACCTGCACAAACTTCTGCTCGGGGTGTTTCCTGCCGCCCTGAGGGGGAACATTCACTACCGTACCCTCCAAAATTTTCAGCAGAGCCTGCTGCACGCCCTCGCCGCTAACATCGCGAGTAATGGAGGGGTTATCGCTCTTGCGGGCAATTTTATCCACCTCATCAATGAATACGATACCTCTCTCTGCCTGCTCCACGTTGTAGTCTGCCACCTGCAAGAGGCGCGAGAGGATACTCTCCACATCCTCGCCAACGTAGCCTGCCTCGGTCAGCACCGTAGCATCCACAATCGTAAAGGGAACTTTCAGAAGTCGGGCTATGGTCCTCGCCAGCAGGGTTTTACCCGTACCCGTCTCGCCGACCATAATGATGTTGGACTTTTCGATTTCCACATCGTCTATGGTTGCCGACTCCGAGTTGGGCGAGTTCTTCTTGGCGACATTCTGCTTATCCTGAGCCGCAAGAAGGCGTTTGTAGTGGTTGTAGACCGCCACCGAAAGCGTACGCTTAGCAGCATCTTGTCCGATGACGTACCTATCCAAGAATGCCTTTATCTCGGCGGGTTTTTTTAGGTCGCTCTTTTGGAGCGCGGGCACCGCCCCACCCTTTTTCTTCTTGGAGGCACTCTGCTCTTGCAACACCTCATAGCCACGCTCCACACACTCATCGCAGATGGTCGCTCCGTTCATACCCGAAAAGAGCATACCCACATCCATCGCGCTACGTCCGCAGAACGAGCAAGAGTCTACGCCACCGTGTCTGTGATTATCTTTGTTATTTGCCATTTTTTTAAGAAAAGTCTATTTGTGTTTGCGTCCAACAAGCACCTCGTCAATCAAGCCATAAGCCTTAGCCTCCTCGGCACGCATCCAATAGTCGCGGTCGGCATCGAGTTCTATCTTATCGAAGGGCTGCCCCGAGTGATGAGCGAGAATTTCGTAGAGTTCTTGTTTGTATTTGAGGATTTCGCGTGCGGTAATTTCAATGTCCGAAGCCTGACCTTGCACTCCACCCAGAGGCTGATGAATCATCACGCGCGAGTGGGGCAATGCCGAGCGTTTACCCTTAGTACCTGCTGTGAGCAGCACAGCACCCATACTTGCAGCCATACCCGTACAGATGGTCGCCACATCGGGCGCAACAAGTTGCATAGTGTCGTAGATGCCCAAGCCTGCCGACACACTACCACCGGGCGAGTTGATATAAATCTGAATGTCGCGCTCTGCATCGGCAGTTTCGAGGAAGAGGAGTTGTGCTTGGATGATGTTTGCCACATCGTCATTGATGGGGGCACCGAGGAAGATGATGCGGTCCATCATAAGGCGCGAGAAGACATCCATCTGCGCCACATTCAGGTTGCGCTCCTCAATAACGGTTGGCGACACATAGCCATCCAACAACTGACCATAACGGTGTAGGTTGAGCGAAGAGATACCCTGCGAGAGGGCAAATTTCTGGAATTCGTTTTTCATATTGTCTTGTGCTACTGTTTCTATTCATTACAAAGGTTACACCACAATAGTTGCAACCGCTTCACAAAGATAGGAAAAAGAAGTTGAGAGTTGGCGAAAAAAAGTCTTATCGTCTGAAATATCCCTCAAAATCCACATCCAAGAGGTTAAATGGATCAAAGAGTGCATCTATAACTACCGCTGCTTCGAGCCTTGTTACAGCCCTATGTGAAGAGTACTCCTCCAAGCCCAACGAGTGCCACCACTCATCGGCAGGTGCTGGCAACTGAACGCCCAAACGTTTAAGTGCCCCCACAAATTCGCCAACTGTCACCTCGCCCGAGCCGAGTCCCAAGTCGCCACCGTAGAACTGCTCGGCAAAAATCTCCTCTGCCAGCAAAGGGGCATCGGGGCGGAAGAGGGTTTGGTTTTCCCAACCCACATTTCTACCCTCTCCTCGCAGGATACCTGTGGCACCAATGCGTTGTACAGCCCCAAAATGTTTGTGTTCCTTGGGCAGGTCTACATAGGGCATAATATAGCCTCCTGCATTGAGGAGCTCGGTCTGCACATCCCTTACCGACACCTCGCCCACATCCTTACCCTCCATAACCGAGAGGGCAGCCAAGGCGCCTGCTGCTTGTCCGAGTTGCATAACAACGGGTTGGAGGCGGGTGGCTCCGTTGATGAGGTTAGACACCGAAATAGACTTCTCCACAACGAGCAAATTTTCAACCTCTTGGGGAATAATCACACCCAAAGGCACATTGAAAGAGGGTATGGGATAGAAGTGCAAATCGGGGAGTTCGCGCCACTTGGGATGAGCGAAGTGATGATGATCTACGGGGTAGTCGCCAACGGCAATACCTGTTCTGTAATAGGGGTGTTTGTAGTCGTAGGGGGCAGCCGCTGCATCCATAGTGAAGAACGCCTCGCCCACAATGCGCCTCGACTCACGATGATAGGGGAAGAAGGGAAGACCATCTTCGGTGGGGAAAACATCGTCTGCTATGCCGAGGTTTTTCATTCCAAGTTGTGTCTGGATGAAGTATACAAAGCAGAGCGTATGATTTTTAGCCCTCATCAACGCCTCCTCGCGCTCCTTTGGCGAAGCATCCACAATGTTGGCGTAGTAGTCATTACCATAGATGGGCCAATTTATCATATAGCGTCCACCCGGGGTCTTGCCATAGGTAATCATCATATCCGAAGACCACAGATACTGTCCCGTCTCGGTCTTTTCGTCACTCAGCGGATTAATGCACGCATTAGCAAAAAGCGTTGGGTCGTAGCCATCGGGCTGAGGAATGGTCATATCCGCACCCACACCATAGTCCTTCAAAAACGCCACATAGGTCAAATCCTGTATCACATTGTTTGCCTCCTCGGGCGCAATAGACTCCTCGGTGTCGTGGCGCGACTCCATACCTATGCGATACTCCACGCCACACGCCTTTGCCACATCGCCCAACTCGGTAGCGTCCACCAAAACATCCGCAACAACACTCCTGCGGCGTCCTTCGCTATCGCGATAGGCAACCTTCCACATCTCTCCACTGCGGCGCACACTCAGCAACTGAGCACACCTCTCCACAGTAAAGCAGTCTGCGCAAGAGTTGCAGATGTTGGTAAATACCTGCTGACCAATATGGGGGTCGAAATTGATATTGCTCACCCAGCCCGTTTGAAGAGCAGGGTAGCCACCATAGCGAGCAGCCAAAGAGTCGGTAAACTCTCCGAAGATGCCGCTTCTCATCTTATAGTTGCCATCCACACAGCTCACACCTGCCGAAGTGAGCATTCCTCCAAGCCAGGGGGTCTCCTCAATAATGAGGGTGCTGACACCCATCCTTGCAGATTGCACACCGGCACTCACGCCCGAAGCACCTCCTCCAACAATCACAATAGGGATATGCGTGGGAGTGCACGACAAGAGAAACAACGTCATCAGAGAGAATAAAATACCACTGTGTTTCATAATTGAGAGTTGAGAGTTTTAGTTTTAGAGTTTTCGAGCAACCGCAAGTTGGTCAATTGAAAGCAGGGCGTTACCTTAATGCCCTTGCGATAATAGTTTTAGATGCAAAAAGCAAAAGAACGGAGGGATTTTTGTGCCAAAAGAGAGAGCGAGTCCGCACAACGCAAAAAAGCAAAAGAACGGAGGGATTTTTGTGCCAAAAGAGAGAGCGGACTCCAAACAAACAACGCAAAAAGCAAAAGAGAAGAGGAATTTCAAGGCTTGCGAAGAAGGCGGCTCCGCAGTCAACGCAAAAAGCAAAAGAATGGAGGGCTTTTTGTGCCAAACGAGGGAGCGAGTCCGCACAACGCAAAAAGCAAAATAGAAGAGGAATTTCAAGGCTTGCGAAGAAGGCGGCTCCGCAGTTTGCTCGGCGCAAATGAGGAAGCCGCCTTCAAGCGTAACGAAGAAATTACCTTCTATTTTGCTTTTTTGGCGAGGATTTTGTTCAACTCAGCAATAGTCACACTCTTGTTCGACACCTTCACGAGAGGAGTTACAGCCTCGATAACCTTAGCCTCGTAAACCTTCTCGATGAGTTTGTTGGACTCCTCCTTGTTGGAGAGAATCTGCTGTGCGTAGTTGGCGAGCATCTCGTCAGCCACGTTCATCATACCATACTGTGCGAACTGTGCAGCAGCGTATGCCTTAGCCTCAGCCTCCATATCCTCGGGTTTAACCTCTACGCCGAGCTTCTTGGCGAAGAATTTGAGGATTGCAGTCCAGCGCATCATATCTGCAAAGGGAGCAAAGTCCTTCTCAATCTCCTCCATAGTGAACTTACCCTCGTTGATGGCGAGCAACCAGCGTTTCAGGAAGTCCTCGGGAAGTGTGAGGGCTGCTTTCTCCAAGAGGTACTCGCGGAGAGTCTGAGTGAAGACATAGTCGCTCTCCTTTTTGAGCTCAGCCTCAATCTTCTTGTCGATCATCTTCTCGAACTCCTCGGCGCTCTTAACATCGCCTGCGGGGAATGCCATCTTGAAGAACTCCTCGTTCAACTCGGGGTCTGCATATTTGCGGATTTTGGTGATGGTGAGGTTGAACTCGGGGTTGATACCCTCCAACTCGTTCTCCTTCAAGCCAAGTACCGAAGCCCTCTGCTGTGCGCTCTTGTAGAGCTCGTTTACGTTCACAATCATCTGGTCGCCAACCTTCTTGCCGATGTAGGGTTTGCGCTCCTCGTCAGTCATACTGATAAGACCAACGTAAGCGTCCTCAGTCTTAATCTCGCCGTTGTCGAGGGTGCACATCACAGCCTCGTCCTTCTCCACAACGTCTACATCTACGAGTTTGCCATAGGTGCGGAGGAATTGGCTACGGTAGCCCTCGCGCATCTCCTCGTCTACTTTGATTTTGTAGCGGGTAACCTTGTCTTTCTCGGAGAGTTCGAGCTCCACAACGGGAGCCAAGCCTACCTCGAAGATGAACTCGTGGTCGGTGTTGTTGTCGAAGTCGAAAGCACCCTGCTCATCGCTGGGCATAACGTCACCCATATAGTCGATACCCTCTTTCTCGATGTATGCGAAGCAGTTGTCGGAAGCCATCTTATAGGCGGTCTCGGCAACTACACCTTTGCGGTACATCTTGTTGATGATGCCCATAGGTACCATACCGGGGCGGAAGCCGGGGATGTTAGCTTTGCGTTTGTACTCACGGAGTTTTTTGTCCACCTCTGCTGCATAGTCAGCCTCCGAAACGGTGATTTTGATAATCGCGGTTTGGTTTTCGCGAGCCTCTTTGATGATGTTCATAGCGTATTTATATGTTTTTGTTACTGATTATCTACCTTTTAGCCACAATTTGCGGAGTGCAAAGGTAATAATTTTCCGCCAAATAGCAACCATTAGGCGCAAAAAAAGGAGGCGCGACCTCTTTTGAAGGTCGCGCCTCTCGATTTTAGGTAGAGTTTTTCAACTCTTCGGCTTATGGTTTACTGTATTTTGGTAAATACAACGCCCTTGTAGCCAGGGAGAGCATCATACATATGCTCAACCAAATCGTAGTCGTTGGTAGGATCTACAGTCCAGAAACCAAACCTAACTACAATATTCTCAGGGAATGTGATGGTAGTACTTTCGTCATCGTACTTGAACTCAGTATTTACCCTCCATTCGGTCGAAGTAGCTTCGGTGGTAGCATCGTACATCTGAGATACCAAGAATACTGTATAGTCTTCGGTCACTGGTACCAACAACTCCAATGGAGCAAACTGCATTCGTTTAGTCTCCGCGTCATAATAACCATACAATGCGTGGCCTGTTTCAGACTCACATACGAAGCACTCGGTAGTAGTCTCCCAGCGTATTGAAACCTCAGTCCAGGCGTATTTTTCGACAGGATACTCAGCCTCGTCAGTTCCGTCATACCAAGCACTATCGGTGTAAGATACAGCAAATGTACCGCACATACGGTCGCGATCACTCTTAGTCAAAACAACTCGGCACTGTTTCTGCTCGCCAATAGTGGTAGTTGAAGACTCAATCTCGAATGTAGCACGAATGTCATCGGGCTCGGTGTTTACGATTTTAAGCTCCAAATTCACGGTTTTGGTCCACTTCTTAGTCTCTTCGTCATAGTACTTATTGGGATCTTTTTCATCGTAGTACTTGTCGTAGGCGGGGAAGTTGAGATCGAAAGTGGTGATGATATACTCGCCATCGCCCTTTTTGCCAGTCTCATTGTGCTTACCCTCAAAAGGCTCGCCCGTAACAACAGGTTTAATCTTTACCGACACATTGCAAGAGTTCATACCCTCCTCGGTGTCGGACGTGATGGTCAAAGGTATATTAATATAGCCCGAACCATAGTCGCTCGGTATTTCTGCTTTTGCAAACTGCACAGTGGTCTGTCCAGGAGTGCCATCCTCCTCGGCAAAAGTACCGCAAGAGACAAAACCCATCGTAAGCAGAAGAGCCGCTGCAATATATTTAATAAATTTCATAGTTTTTCTCAAATTTTAGAGTTACACCTATATTATATATTAATAGCCAAGGTTCTGCTGACCCTTCATCTGAGGATTGACATCCATCTCCCTCTTAGGAATAGGCCAAATAGCGCGAGAGTGAGTGATAGATTTGTCGTACTGAGACAATTCGCTACCATTGTATACCAAACTAACACTCTGAGGTTCGCCGTGTGTAAGGTCGTCTTTCCAGCGTTTGAGGTTGATCATACGGAAGCCCTCGCCCACAAACTCACGACTCCACTCAGCTTTAATGTGAGTCATAATGTTGCTGCTATCGTACTCCTCATCCACATAGTTCTTGATACGCGATGCACGCAACTCGTTCAGTCTATTACTTGCCTTCTGCAAGCCAACATCAGTTTTGAGCATAGCTGCTGCCTCTGCCAAAGTGAGGTACATCTCCGAGATACGAATCTTACCGGCATTGACATAGTTGAGCACGCCCGTAGTCTTCTGATAGATGGGGTTGCCTACAAACTTCCACAAGAGTTCCAGATCTTCGGGATCCTGACCAGCGGCTTCAATCTCATGGGTTTGGAAGAAAAGTGGGTAGCGCATATCATTCGCCTTGTCGTAGAGATTGAGCAAGGTCTTCGAAGGAATGTAGAAAGGATCGGGATCTTCGCCAGTACCCTTCTTATTGTCATTGATAAAGAGACTACCTGTCGAGGTTGGAGGATCGTTCAACTCACCATAAACCACAAAGATAAGCTCCTTCGAGATGTCGCTAATAAACAAGCTCTCCAACTCTGCATCATCTTTTGCCAAGGTATACCTATTAGAGAGGATAACCTCCTCCGCATAGCTTGCTGCCTTAGGATAATCCTGCATATTGAGGTAGAGACGAGCCAAAAGAGCCTTTACAAGGTCTTTGGAGTAGTAGTTGTTGTTTGCCTGACCCTCCGCGGACATATCGAGAGCTGTAAGAAGATCGTCCTCGATCAACTTATAGGTGTCTAAGAGGCTACTACGACCAGGATAGGTGGTAACATCCGAGGAGGGGTTGTAGGCAGTCTGCAAGGGAAGGCCCAACTTATCGTTGCCTTCTTCGTGTACAAGAGGATCGTAAGCCACGCAGAATTTGGTTACCAAGTCCCAGTAGAGCATTGCACGGGTAAGGTGCGCCTCTGCATAGTAGTCTTGGAGAGTTGCCTTATCCTCTTCGCTCAGACCAGACTTCTCGTCATCCAAGAGTTTCTTGTAAGCATCAATGGTGTAGTTTACGCTAACGATAGCTGCGTAGTCGCCATACCAAAGGCTCTCGGCAGTGGGCTCGGTAGAGGTCATCTCCCAGCGATACAACGAACCATTGACATTACCATAGTCTACCATCGCGTGGAACATACCGCCGCGAATCTCCTCCATGGTGTAGCGAGCACCTCCGAGAAGCGACTTCATAGGAGTATAAAGACCTACGCGGAAACCTGCTGCATCCTGCATAGTCTTTACGCCCTCCTCCTCCAAAATAGCACCGTGGGGGAACTTATCCATATTGCACGATGCCAAAAGGGCTGTAAGTGCACTAACTGCAATAATAATTATCTTTTTCATAGTCATATCTTCTTTTAAGAGGTTTAGAACGACAATTCAAGACCGAAAGTATACTGACGAGTATTGGGATATACACCCTGTGTTACCCACGACATATACTCAGGATCTACACCCATAAAGTCGGTAATTGTAAGAAGGTTTCGACCGATTGCATAAACCCTTGCGCCCTGAATGAACGCACCCCTACCAAACCAGTGACCGGGGATGTTATACGAAACGGTAAGGTTCTTCAAACGCAAGAATGAAGCATTCGACAAGTAGCGATCCGACAACTCCTCGAAGAGTGTATCCTTGTTAGGAATGTTGGTAATATCACCAGGCTCCATCCACATATTGTGCATATCTTTGGAGAAGTGCATCATACCAGGAGCAGCGCCCTCAGGACAGTGAGTAAAACGCATCTCGTTTACCATCACCCACCTGTCGCCAATCCACGAGAAGTCAGCAGCAACCTGCAAGTTACCCCACATCAACGAGGTACCAAAACCACCCGACCAAGCTGCCATATACTTCTTGCCATCGAGCCAAGTAGAATAAGTGTCGGACCACTGTTTGGTAACATTACCATCGAGATCGTAGTAGAGAGCACTACCATCGCGAGGATCTACACCCGCAAACTTAACGGTACTAAGTTCAAACATACTGTGACCAACTGCAAGGCGGGTAGCCGAACCTGCATTAACAATGTCGGTAACATCGCCATAGAGATCCAAAACCTCGTTGTCGTTGTATGCTACGTTGCCATAGATGCTCCACAACAGATTGTGGGTCTGAACAAGGTCGTAGCTAAGTTGCAACTCGAAACCGCGGTTGCGCATACTACCTACGTTACCCGAACCCGAACCGTAACCTGTGGTTGCCGAGTAGGGAATATCCATCAGCATATCCTTAGTAACACGGTTGTAGACATCCAAGTCGAAGCTCATACGGTTGAACAAGCGACCCGAAAGACCTACGTTCAGAGTATGAACGGTCTCCCAAGTGATACCCTCATTAGAAGGAGTTGCCACGCCCATACCAATCTGACCATCGTACTGACCGCCGACACCAATCAGACCATAAGGTGCATAAAGACCAATATCGGAGTTACCGGTGGTACCATACGATGCTTTCAGACGCAAATCGTTGATGTAGTCATAGGGAAGCATAAACTCCTCGCCCTTCACGTTCCACATACCACCAATCGACCAGAAAGTACCCCAGCGGTGACCCTTTGCAAAGTGCGAAGAACCATCGGCACGCAGCGAAGCGTCAATGTGGTACTTGCCATCGTAGTTGTACGATGCACGACCAAATACGGAGTTAAATACCTCCTCGGAGATGCTGTGACCGGCAAGCTGTACCTGAGTCAAGTCGCCGGCACCCATCATAATAACACGCTCATCGGTAAGACCAATCACGCCCACACCAAAGCCTTCGCTCTTAGCCACGTTAGCCTCCTGACCTGCAAGCAGTGTCCAGTTGTGCAAATCGTCAATGCTAAACTTATACTCGATGGTATTGGTTGCCGAAAGGCGATAGTAGCGCGAGAAATCCTCACCACGCTGACCAGAGTATTCGTTAAAGTCAGATGGCAAAACCGTACCACTCGAACGACCATCGGAAGCGTCAATTGCCTGCACAGCCTTCAAGGTAAGACCAGGGATGGGCTTGATCTCCTCGTAAAGGATACCATTCAAGCCAACATTGGTTGTGTTGCAAGGATACCTGTCGAGGATGTAGTGGGGGTTGTACTGAGGGTTGGGGAAACCATCCTCCTCGCCCAAATAAGTCAACTCCTCGCCATACTCCCAAGAGCCATCTGCATTGCGAATGATCTCATAGGGTGCGTTGTAAGGCGCCGCAGCGTATACAAACGAGTCAACCGAACCAAAAGTAAAACCACCTGTCAACGAAGCATCATACTCCTGATAGTTGAGGGAGATATTTGCACCAATCTTCAACCACTCTTTTGCCTGAACGTCAATGTTACTACGGAAGTTGTAGCGAGTATTACGCGAACACTTTGCGATACCATCAGTATCGAGGTAACCAGCCGAAATGTAGTAGCTAATGCCATTGGCAGCACCAGCAACCGAAGCATCAATACCCTTAACAGGTGCATTGTTGCCAAATGCGTAGTCCGTCCAGTCGAATGTGAAGTCATTATCCATCACAAATTTCTTCTTACTACGCCAGCTATCACCCTTACTATCGATAGTCAATTCGGGCCAAATCTTCTCCTCAAAGAGCATCTGCTCAGGACCATCCATAAGTTGGTAGCCCCTATTCTCAACCTTTGTGGAGAAACCACCCTGCATACGAATCTGAACCATCGACTTGGCAGCAGAACCGCGTTTGGTGGTAACGTACATTACACCAGCAGCAGCACGCGAACCATAGATGGAGGTCGAAGCAGCATCTTTCAGCAGCACCACATTCTCGATGTCATTCGAGTTGAGGCTGTTGAGCACCGAACCACTAACGGGAGTACCATCCAAAATTACCAAAGGCTCCATTGCGGTAAACGAGGTTGCACCGCGCATCATCATCGAAGAACCAGCAGCGGGCTCACCCGAAGAGGTGAAGACCTGCAAGCCAGGAATCTTACCCTGCAATACGTCAGCCACGTTAGCCACGGGAGTATTTGCAACCTTGTCGCCCTTTACACTCGAAACCGAGCCAACGAGCGATTTAGCAGCAACACCCGAACCGTAGCCCACAACAATCAGCTCCTCCATCTGATGAGCATCAGCCCTCATCACAACATCAATAGTTGTGCGACTGCCAACTGCAATAGTCTGAGTAGCCATACCCACATACGAGAATTCGAGCGTTGCTTTCTTGTCCGCCCTAATCTCGTACTGACCATTGAAATCAGTAATCGTTGCTGTTGTCGTACCGACTACCGATACGGTTGCGCCAAGAACGGGAGCTCCGCTCTCATCGACTACCGTACCACTAATTCGCTGCCCTTGCGCCACTGCACCAACGCAGAACATCAAGGTCGCAAAAATTGATAGTACAATTTTTCTCATACGATTAATTTTTAGTTTATGTTGTTAATAAAAGTTTTTTGTTAGCGTTATTTCGTTTTTCTTTTTTCTCGTCCTTCTTCATTCATCCCCGTCCTTCTTCATTCCTCGTCCTTCCTCCGTCCTCTTCATCCCAGCCTCGCCCTCATTTTTGTTACACTTGCGCACACATCGCGCGTACACGGGCGCACAACTCGGACAGCCTCAATCACTTAACCTCGCCAATGCCCGCTATTCGCATTTTTGAGGCACATTTTAGAGTGTAAAATTACGGAATTAATACGACATTTCCAACTCCTCGCTGAAAATAATTTCACATTCGTGATATCTTTTTTCATTTATGAGCAAAAAGCGACAATTTTCAACTTTCAACTTTTAACTTTCAACTTTCGATTGTATCTTTGTGCAACTTCTTGGAATAAAAAAGAAAAACAATAAGACATAACTCAAAAAGACAAAAAACCTATGAACAACCTCATTTCACGCAAGGCAGCAGACAACATCCGAATTCTCGCACTCTCGATGGTCGAGAAAGCCAAATCGGGACACCCCGGAGGTGCTATGGGCGGTGCCGACTTCATCAACGTGCTCTACTCGGAGTTCCTGCGCTACGACCCCGACAACTACGCCTACCCCTTCCGCGATAGGCTCTTCCTCGACCCCGGTCATATGTCGCCTATGCTCTATGGCGTGTTGGCTCTTGCGGGCATTATGCCTATGGAAGAGCTCAAAAACTTCCGCCAGTGGGGCAGCGTAACACCTGGTCATCCTGAGCGCGATTTGGCTCACGCCATCGAGAACACTTCGGGTCCTCTCGGACAGGGGCACGCAATGGCTGTCGGTGCGGCTATGGCAGAGCGTTTCTTGGCGGCTCGCTTTGGCGAGTGGACAGCACACAAAACCTATGTTTACATCTCTGACGGAGCCGTTCAGGAGGAGATTTCGCAGGGCGTAGGTCGCATCGCAGGTCACCTCGGACTCTCCAACATCATTATGTTCTACGACTCGAACAACATCCAGCTTTCGACCACCGTAGAGGATGTAGATACTGAGGATATTGCAGCCAAATATAAGGCTTGGAATTGGAATGTTTTGGAGTGCGAGGGCAACTCTGCCGAGAGCATCCGCAAGGCTCTTCGTGCGGCTCTCACGGAGCAGGAGCGCCCCACCCTCATCATAGGCAAAACCCTTATGGGACTGGGAGCTATGGACGCCGAGGGCGGCAGCTTCGAGAACAAAATTTCCACCCACGGACAGCCCATTTCGGCAGCGGGTGCAGACCCCAAGAAAACCATCGAAAATCTGGGTGGCAACCCCGAAAATCCCTTCGTCATTTTCCCCGAGGTTGAGGCACTCTATACTGCTCGCCGCGAGGAACTTAGGGCGTGGGCAGCAGAGCGCAAAGAGGTGGAGCGCAAGTGGCGCGAGGAGAACCCCGAACTCGCCGCAAAACTCGACCTTTTCCTGAGCGGGAAAACCCCCGAAATTGACTACTCGAAGATAGATATTGCAGCAGGTTCTGCAACCCGCAACGCTTCGGCTACCGTACTTGGTGCTTTTGCCGAGCAGGTGGAGAATATGGTGGTTGCGAGTGCCGACCTGAGCAACTCCGACAAGACCGATGGCTACCTCAAAAAGACACACGCATTCCGCAAGGGCGATTGGAGCGGTAAGTTCTTCCAGGCTGGCGTGTCGGAGCTGACGATGGCTTGTATTATGAATGGTATGGCTCTCCACGGAGGTATCATCCCCGCGTGCGGTACCTTCTTTGTCTTCTCGGACTATATGAAACCCGCAGTAAGGTTGGCGGCTCTTATGAGGGCACACGTTATATATATATGGAGTCACGACTCGTTCCGCGTGGGCGAGGATGGTCCCACCCACCAGCCTATCGAGCACGAGGCTCAAATCCGCCTCTTGGAGCATCTGAGGAACCACAGTGGCGAGCGCAGTTTAGTTGTATTGCGCCCCGCCGATGGTGCCGAGACTGTTGAGGCTTGGAAGTTGGCAATGGCAGAGGAGCGCCCTGTGGCACTCATCACTTCGCGCCAGAACATCAAAGATCTGCCTGCCGAGAGTGGCGACCGCCGCAAAGAGGCAGAGGGCTTGCGCAAGGGTGGCTATGTGGTTTGCGACTCGGAGGGTGCCAAAGCCACACTCATCGCCAGCGGTAGTGAGGTCTCGACACTCGTGGAGGGTGCCGAACTGCTTAGGGCTGAGGGTATTGAGGTGCGCATCGTAAGCGTTCCCAGCGAGGGCTTGTTCCGCGACCAGAGCAAGGAGTATCAGCGCGAGGTGCTGGGCGAGCTTCCCCGCTATGGTATGACCGCAGGTCTGCCCGTAACGCTCGAAGGTCTTGTCGGCGAGAGGGGCAAGGTGCACGGTGTGGACCACTTCGGCTACTCGGCTCCCTACAAGGTTCTCGATGAGAAGTTCGGCTTCAATGGTGCAACTGTTGCTGCCGAGGTCAAAGAACTCTTGTAAAACACCTCATTTTGAGAACTCGAAGGAGAAAAACACAAAATTTTCAATTTTCTATTTTCAATTTTCAATTTAATGCGTATATTTGCGGGCTAATTTTAGCTAAAATTAATTTATAAACTATGTACGTAATAGTAGAAATCGCAGGCCAACAGTTTAAGGCTGAGAAAGGTAGGAAGCTCTACGTAAACCGTCTCCACGAGGAAGTAGAAGCCTCGGTGAGCTTCGACAAAGTCCTGCTGGTAGACAATGACGGTCAGGTTTTGGTAGGCACACCTGTTGTAGAAGGTGCCTCTGTAAAAGCTAAGGTTCTTCGTCACCTGAGGGATGACAAAGTGCTCGTTTTCAAGAAGAAACGCCGCAAAGGCTATCAGAAATTGAACGGTCACCGTCAGTATCTTACCCAGGTGGTAGTAGAGGACATTATTGTTGCATAACTAAAAAAAATTCACAGACAATGGCACACAAGAAAGGTGTAGGTAGTTCAAAGAACGGCCGTGAGTCGGAGAGCAAACGACTCGGCGTAAAATTGTTCGGCGGTGAATTTGCAAAAGCAGGCAACATTCTGGTCCGCCAGCGTGGTACCGTACACAACCCCGGCGAGAACGTGGGTATGGGTAAAGACCACACTCTCTTCGCTCTGGTAGATGGCACCGTAACTTTCCGCAAGAAAGAGGGTGGTAAATCTTTCGTGAGCGTTACTCCTCTGAGCGAGTAATCGAAGAACTCAACAAAAAGGAAAAACGACTGTCGGGCAACCGATGGTCGTTTTTTTGTGCTCTGCTTTTTGGGAGTTATGGGAGTTATGGGAGTTATGGGAATCATCCTATAAGCCCTATATGCCCTATATGCCCTATATGCCTTAGGACTCTTATACGTTAAACTGCGCCTTTGGCGCAATACAATTTTCATTGTCAATTTTCAATTTTCAATTTTCGATTGTATCTTTGTGGGTTAATTGGGAAAATATCGAACAAAAATAAATAGAGAGAAACAATATGAGTAACCTCAACCTTTCCGAACAGGAGATTCAGCGTAGGGCTTCGTTGCAGGCACTGCGCGACTTGGGTATCGACCCCTACCCTGCTGCGCGTTATGACGTAACCGCTACCGCAGGGCAGATAGCAGCAGAGTTCGATGCCGAAAAGGGCAACTTTGCCGACATCACCATCGCAGGTCGTCTGATGAGCCGCCGTATTATGGGTAGCGCATCGTTCTTCGAGTTGCAGGACCACACCGGTCGCATTCAGGTCTACATCCGCCGCGATGATGTATGCCCCGAAGGCGACACCACACTCTACAACACCGTATTCAAAAAACTGCTCGACATAGGCGACATCATCGGTGTGCGCGGCTTTGCGTTCATCACCCAGACGGGCGAACTCTCCGTACACTGCAAGGAGTTCACACTCCTCTCGAAGAGCATCCGTCCTCTGCCCATCGTAAAGGAGAAAGATGGTCAGGTGTTTGACGCCTTCACCGACCCCGAGCAGAGATACCGCCAGAGGTACGTTGACCTCATCGTAAACCCCCACGTTAAGGAGGTTTTTGTCAAGAGGGCAAAGATTATGAACACTATGAGGGAGTACTTCAACGAGGCAGGTTGCTTGGAGGTTGACACACCCGTATTGCAGCCCATCCCCGGTGGTGCTGCGGCACGTCCCTTCATCACGCACCACAACTCCTTGGACACAGACCTCTACTTGCGTATCGCCAATGAGCTCTACTTGAAGAGGCTCATCGTGGGTGGTTTCAATGGTGTCTATGAGTTCTCGCGCAACTTCCGCAACGAGGGTATGGACCGCACCCACAACCCCGAGTTTACCTGTATGGAGATCTATGTCCCCTATAAGGACTACTTCTGGATGATGGAGTTCACGGAGAAGATGTTGGAGAAAGTTTGCGTGGCTGTAAACGGCACCAATGAGGTCAACATTGCAGGCAATACCATCTCCTTCAAGGCTCCCTTCCGCCGGCTTTCGATGACCGAGGCTATTAAGGAGAAGACGGGTTACGACATCACAGGGCAGAGCGAGGAGCAACTCCGCGAGGCTTGCGTAAGGCTGAACGTGGAGATTGACGACACGATGGGTAAGGGTAAACTGATTGACGCCATCTTCGGCACCTACTGCGAGGAGCATCTCATTCAGCCCACCTTCATTACGGACTACCCCATCGAGATGTCGCCCCTTTGCAAGCGTCACCGCAGCAACCACGACCTCACGGAGCGTTTTGAACTCTTTGTGAACGGCAAAGAGTTGTGTAATGCCTACTCGGAGCTGAACGACCCCATCGACCAATACGAGCGTTTTCAGGAGCAGTTGCGCCTCTCGGAGAAAGGCGATGATGAGGCAATGTTCATCGATATGGACTTTGTGAGGGCTTTGGAGTACGGTATGCCTACCTGCTCGGGTATGGGTATCGGCATCGACCGCCTTACGATGTTTATGACGGGACAGCAGACCATTCAGGATGTGCTTCTCTTCCCCCAGATGAAACCCGAAAAAGGCAGCCAGAAAGACTCGGACGAGAAATACTTGGAGAAAGGTATTCCCGCAGAGTGGATTCCCGTATTGCAGAAGATGAGTTTCGTGAAGGTTGAGATGTTGCAGAAACTCTCCGCCGGCAAACTCTTCAACGACTTGTGTGGCTTCAACAAGAAGAACAAACTCGGCTTGAAGAACCCCACAATGGACGAGGTGAAAGGCTGGATTAGCGAATAATTCAAAATTCAAAATTCAAAATTGATATACAATTAATTATGCGTAAACAGATTGTAGCGGGTAACTGGAAGATGAATACCACCCCCGCAGAAGGTTTAGAGTTAGTTAAAAACGTAATCGCACAGAGCGCAGAGGTGCGCGAGGACGTAAACTTCATCGTTTGCCCTCCCTTTACCCACCTCTCGCAGGTTGCTGAGGCTGCCAAAGGTAGCCGCGTGAAGGTTGGCGCACAGAACTGCGCTGCCGAGGCTAAGGGTGCCTACACCGGCGAGGTTAGTGCCGCTATGCTCTCTTCGCTCGGCATTGAGTATGTTATTCTTGGTCACAGCGAGCGCCGCGAGTACTATGGCGAGACCAGCGAAACCCTCAACAAGAAGATGGCTCAGGCTTACGCCAACGGTCTTACCCCCATCTACTGCGTGGGCGAGCGTTTGGAAGAGCGTGAGGCAGAGCGCCACTTCGAGGTTGTGAAGGCTCAGATTGAGGAGGTTGTTTTCAACCTCACTCCCGAGCAGTTCGCAAAGCTCGTTATCGCTTATGAGCCCGTTTGGGCTATCGGCACCGGCAAGACCGCTACTGCCGAGCAGGCAGAGGAGATTCACGCCTACATCCGCAGCGTCTTGGC
This sequence comes from Tidjanibacter sp., assembly GCA_017466345.1. Classification (GTDB taxonomy): domain Bacteria; phylum Bacteroidota; class Bacteroidia; order Bacteroidales; family Rikenellaceae; genus Tidjanibacter. The sequence goes on from JAFTUI010000006.1 coordinate 57,165, forward strand.
TGAGAAATTCGGTGCAGCAGCAGCCGAGACCGCTATCCTCTATGGTGGCTCGTGCAAACCCAGCAATGCCGAGGAGATTTTCGCCAAAGAGAACGTGGACGGTGGTCTTATTGGTGGTGCAGCCCTCAAAGCCGAGGACTTCATCGCCATCGGCAAAGGCTTCTAATTTTGAATTCAAAATTCAAAATTGAGGTGCGCTCCTTTGGGGCGCACCTTTTTTATAAACATCTTTCTCTCCCCTTTCGTAGGGTATAAACTTATTTTTATTTAGGGGGAGAGTTCCCATATCTCCCATAAGGCTTATAAGCCCTATATGCCCTATACGAACACGGGTATTAAAAAAGATACCCGAGAACAAAGGGGGGTGCCTTTTTAAGGTTGAGAGCGGTAGATGCCAACCGCCTGCCTACGGCAGTCGTGGCAAGACGGATAAGGCAACCCTCCACTGCACAAACTGACAAAATGTCAGTCCACTCTGCGTGGCATACTGTTTGCTCCTCGTAGTGCCAAAACGAACTAAAAAAACACAAAAAAATATACAACTATGAAAAACGGAACTATCGGAGTAACAACAGAGAACATCTTTCCTGTAATCAAGAAATTCCTCTACTCGGACCACGAGATTTTCTTGCGCGAGATTGTAGCCAACGCTGTGGATGCCTCGCAGAAGATGCGCACCATAGCCGCCAGCGGAGCCTACGAGGGCGAACTCGGCGAGTTGAGGGTGCGTGTGGCAGTAGATGCGGAGGCAAAGACCATCACCGTAAGCGACAATGGCGTAGGTATGACAGCCGAGGAGGTCGATCGCTACATCAACCAGATAGCTTTCTCGTCTGCCGAGGAGTTTATGGCAAAGTACAAGGACCAAGCCATCATCGGTCACTTCGGTTTGGGTTTCTACTCGGCATTTATGGTCAGCCGCAAGGTGGAGATTCGCACCCAGAGCTACCACGCCGAGGAGCCTACAATGCTCTGGTCGTGTGACGGCACGCCCGAGTACACCCTCACAGAGAGCGACACCAAGCGCGAGAGGGGTACGGATATTATTATGTACCTCGCCGATGACGCCACCGAGTTTGCCGACCAGAGCCGCATACGCGAGATGCTCCGCAAGTATTGTCGTTTCTTGCCCGTAGAGATTGTCTGCGGCAAGCACCAAGAGTGGAAGAACGGCAAGTACGAGGACACCGACCGCGACTATGTCATCAACGACACCGACCCCCTCTGGACCCGCAAGCCCACCGAGATTACCGAGGAGCAATACAAGGAGTTCTATGCAGAGTTGTACCCCACTGCCGAGGATCCTCTATTCAGCATCCATCTGAACATCGACTACCCCTTCAACCTTACGGGTATTCTCTACTTCCCCAAGATTCGCAACAACTTCGAGGTGCAGAAAAACCGCATTCAGCTCTACTGCAACCAGGTATTTGTAACCGACTCGGTGGAGGGTATCGTGCCCGAGTATCTCACTCTGTTGCACGGCGTTATAGACTCGCCCGACATTCCTCTGAACGTATCGCGCAGTTACTTGCAGAGCGACAGCAACGTGAAGAAAATCTCCTCCTACATCACCCGCAAGGTGGGCGACAGGTTGCAGGAACTTTTCAATACTATGCGACCTGAGTTCGAGAGCAAGTGGGACGATTTGAGGATTTTCATCGAGTATGGCATCGTTACGGACGAGAAGTTTGCCGAGAAAGCCAAAGGTTTCACGCTGCTGAAAAACAGCGAGGGTAAGTACTTCACTCCCGAAGAGTACCGCACCCTCACAGCCGACAACCAAACCGACAAGAACGGCAACCTCGTATGGCTCTACACCGACTCGGTGGAGGACAAATATGCCTTCGTGGAGGGTGCAAAAGCCAAGGGCTACGATGTACTCATTATGGACGGACCGCTGGATGGTCACTTCATAAACTACTTCGAGAGCAAGAACGAGAAGACACGCTTTGTGAGGGTTGACTCCAACGTCATCGACAAACTCATCGAGAAAGAGAACAACCTCTCCATAGCCCTCACAACCTCGCAGCAGGAGTTACTGCGCCCCGTCTTCGAGAGTCAGCTGCCTGTGGAGGATAAGATTCACTACAACATCTCCTTCGAGGCTATGGCAAGCGATGAGGACCCCGTAACCATCACCCGCGATGAGTTTATGCGCCGTATGAAGGAGATGGCACAAGTGAGTGGTGGCGGTATGAGTCAGTTCTACGCCCAGATGCCCGACAGCTACACCATAGCCATCAACGGCAACCACCCCTTGGTGGCAGAGATTTTGGGCGATGTAGAGCGTGAGTGTGGCGAGAAGGTAGCCTCTGCCGACAAGAAGATTGAGAGCCTCGAAAACCAACTCTCCTCGCTGGAAACACTCATCAAAGATAAGAAAGCCGAGGAACTCAGTGACGAGGAGCGTACACAAAAGAGCGATTTGGAAAACAAAATTGCCGAACGCCGCCAACAGCGCACCGACCTGCTACGCGAGGAGGGTAAGAAGAACATTCTCGTTAAGCAACTCATAGACCTTGCGCTGCTCTCGAACGGAATGCTCAAAGGCGAGAGCCTTGCAGCCTTCATCCGCCGCAGCGTAAAACTGATACATAAATAAAAATTTAGGACTTCCGAAAGCGGAAGCCCTAAATTTTTGCCGACCACGGACAAACGACACACCCCCGCGCTCCGCACCTAACTTTGGGGAGGGTGCAAGGGTTGCAGGGATAACAGGGTATTAAGGACGTTAAGGACGTTAAGGTCATTAAAGCCATTAAAGCCATTAAACTCCTTAAATTCCCATAAGCCCTATATGCCTTATAAGCCATATAAGCCTTAGGACTATTGACGTTGGACGTTAGACGTTAGACCAAAATTCCCAGCGAGTGGGTTTTGTGGAGGAAATTTTGTGCCAAACAAGAAGGCGAGTCCGCAGTTTACTAAACGTAAATGAGGAACTCGCCTTTCGCAGTGCGGTGCAAAATTTACCCACAAGGCACACTTGGGCGAGTGGGTTTTGTGAGGCGAGTAGTAGGCGCAAAAGAAAACCACCTTCGTAGTTTACTTAACGTAAATGAGAAGGTGGTTTATCGCAGTGCAACGACCTAATCGCCCACAAAACACGCTCGCTACCGCTGCACTTCGGTTCTATTGTGTAGAGCGTGAGCAATAGTAAGTTCGTTGGCATACTCAATCTCATCGCCAACACCTATACCACGAGCGATTTTGGTAATTTTCAGATTGGGGAATTGTGCCAAGCGGCGCATAATATAGAAGAGTGTGGTCTCGCCCTCCACCGTTGCGCCAATAGCCAAAATTACCTCCTTTATCTCGCCACGGGCAATGTTCTCCACTAAGAGGTCAATTTTCAGGTCGCTCGGACCTATACCCTGCATAGGCGAGATGATACCGCCCAAGACGTGATACAGACCGTTGTACTGTCGGGTATTCTCGATAGACATCACATCGCCCACCTGCTCCACCACACACACCGTGCTCCTATCCCTTGCAGGATTGGCACAGATGGGGCATATCTCCTCATCGGTAAGGTTGTTGCAGCGGGCGCAGAAGCGCACATCCCTACGGAAGCGCACCAACGACTCGGCAAGAGCCGCCACCTCCTCGGGCTCCTCGTGCAACAAGTGAAGAGCCAGGCGCAACGCTGTACGTCTACCCACAGATGGCAACTTCGAGAGTTCGCCTACGGCATCGTTTAGTAACTTTGACATTCTATTGGTAATTCAAAATGCAAAATTCAAAATTCAAAATTACTGCGCCTATGGCGCACCTTAATTCTCAATTTTCAATTCTCAATTTTCAATTCAAATCACTTCTATCGCAGAGGTACGTATCCATCCCTCGTTGCCATCGGCGATGCGTATCTCGCTCCACTCGCCAAAGGCATCCAACACCTCCACCTTCGTACCCTCGTGGAGTATGAAGAGGTCTTTGCCGCTCTTCTCGGGCGAGGCTTTAACCACCGCAGCAGTCGAGAGCACCACAGCCTCGTCTTGGCTTGTGAGTACCCTGCGCGAGTCGGCACCAAAAGAGATTGACAGAATAGTCGCCACAAGCATCACAAGAGCCACCACAAAGCCCGTCTTGCGCACCTTGCGCCTTGCGGAAAGCAGGTAGAAGCCCGCAGCCACAAGTGTCACACCCAAGCAGATGAGCGCACTGACGCCCCACTTGTCGGAACTCATAACCCTTGCCACGCTACCCATCCAGCGGCTGAGCGCAAATTCGGGTACAGCCTCAATTTTATCCTTCACGAAACTCTGTGCATAGGCCAGGTTATAGGCAATATCGTCATCGCCCGGCGCGAGTCTTTGTGCACGATAGTAGTTGAGTATTGCTTTACCCTTTTTGCCTGCCTTGAAGTTGGCACCTGCAAGGTTGTAGTAGAGGTCGGCACTCTCCCACCCCTCGTTTACAATAGAGTCGTAGGTTGCCACAGCACCGTTCCAATCGCCTGCCGAGTAGAGGTGGTTGCCACGCTCCCAAAGCACTTGTCTATCCACACTTTCGCCAAAAGATGCGAGGGACAAACACATAGCAACAAATATCAAAATTGTCTTTTTCATAACCTCTTGCTCCGTCTTATTTGTTAATTACTGCTTCAAGGCGCGAGATAGCCTCAACGCCCCTCAGGTAGGCATCCTCGATGTGCACAGAGCCTACGGGGGCATACTGAGCGTATTCGCAGTCGGTAATGAGTCCAACATAAGCCTCCACATCCTCACTTGCGACACCCTTGCGGGCGAGTCTTTCGCGCACGTTCTCCTTCGTGAGATCGGCAGCGGGGATGTTGAGTTTATCTCCGAGGTAGCCCCACAAGCCCCTAAGCATCTCCTCATAGAAGCCCCTATTGTTCTGCTCCTTCATATACTTCTCTGCCGCGCGGAAGCGAGCCAAAGCCACCTTATTAGCCCTCTTGCCTTTGAGCATAGCCTGGTTGCGCATCTGTTTGAGGTAGCGTCTGAGCCACAGCATCGTAGCGACAAAAACCACCACCATACCTATCGCAATAGCCCACCACAAACCACCAAATACAAAGAACCTATCCCTCTGGCGGAAGTTGCCATCGGAGGTCTTTATGAAGCGGATGTCCCTGCCGAGGAACTTGATGTCCTCCTTGTCTATACCGCTCACAAGGGCTGCATTGGGCATACCGCTGGTAGCAGTGGAGTCGGGAGTGACGTGTATGGCATATTCGGCAGCTGTGAGGGTTACATACTTTGCCAAGCGGGGGTTGAAATAGGTAAATTCGAGTGCAGGGATGAAGAAGTCGCCCTCGGCACGAGCAATCATAGGGTACTCGAACTGTCGGTAGCCACTCACACCTCTTGCGGTGGTCTGGATGCTCTCGGAACTCTTGACGCTATACTGCTCAAACGATGTCGGCAGTGCTATCTGAGGAGCCTGAATCATCGAGAGGTTGCCCGTACCCAAGATTTTCACAACATAGGTAACGGCACTATTAGCCTCAATCTCGTCTGCTGGTGGTGTTACCTCCAACTCAAACTCGCCCACAGCACCACTGAAACTCTCAGGAGCACCCTCGGGCAGAGGTTTCACGTTGAGTGCTATCTCTTTGGAGCGCACCACGCGGCGCACCTCCTGAATTTGTGGCACATCGAAGAAGTCGGCAAAGGGGTCGTGTCCTCGGCGTGGGTTTTTGACCTGCAAACGCGCCACAATAGACATCTCCAAAGGCTCCACCTTCATCGAGCCGCTCTGCTGCGGGAAGAGCAGATACTCTGCCAAAGGCACCGACTCGTAGAGTTTGCCATTGTACTCCTCCCTCACCCATCGATTGGCATCCACATTGAGCCTTTGGGTCCAAAAGCCCGCGAAGGAGGGCATCTTCTGCCCTTCGGCATTCATCGCCACACGAGTGAGTAGTTTGTAGGTCACAAGCACAGGCTGCCCCTTGTAGACATTGGTTCTATCCACCGATGCCACAATCAGCACATCATCCTCAGCAAGCGTTGCAGTAGGAGTCTGAGCCTTATTGTTCCCTTGTGAGCCTTGCTGTGAGGAGTTCTGCACCTCTTTGACGACCTTCACTGTTGTGGCAGTGGTCTTGTAGGTCTTACCGTCTGCCCTAACACTCGCCTCGCCAATGGTAAATTCGCCCTCCGAGTTTGCCACCAGCACAAAACTGTATGTGTGGTTCTCGGACTTGGTCATCTTGCCATTTGTGAACTGCACACTGCTACTCGTGGAGGTCGAAGGACCCGCAAGCACATCGAAGCCCTCGAACGTGGGAGCCTCGAAGTTGCGTGGCGATGAGTTAATCGAAAACTCCACGCCAAAGGGCTCGCCAACAGCTACGACCTTCGGAACGCTAATCTCGAAGGAGATCTCCTCGCCCAGCGCAACCCCCGCAAAGGAGAGTATCGCAACAAAGAATAGAAGAATTTTTTTGACCATTACACTCTTGTGGTTTATACCTATCTCTTCACACCATAACGGGGCTACCCCGTTTTCAGGGGTAGCCTCGTATATGGAAACGAAGTTATCTTATAGTTTAGTGCTTAAACTCTGCAAAAAAGTCGTTGCCCTTATCATCAACGATGATAAATGCAGGGAAGTTCTCAACGTAAATCTTCCTCACAGCCTCCATACCGAGTTCGGGGAAGTCCACAACCTCAACGCTCTTGATGCTCTGTTTTGCAAGGATTGCAGCAGGACCTCCAATGGAGCCGAGGTAGAAGCCGCCGTGCTTCTGGCAAGCGTCCGTAACTGCCTGCGAGCGGTTACCCTTAGCCACCATCACCATCGAGCCTCCTACGCTCTGGAACAAATCAACGTAGGGGTCCATACGACCTGCTGTGGTGGGACCAAAACTACCCGAAGCCATACCTTGTGGAGTCTTTGCGGGACCTGCATAGTAGATGGGGTGGTTCTTGAAGTACTCGGGCATAGGCTTACCCTCATCGAGCATCTGTTTGATGCGTGCGTGGGCAATATCGCGAGCCACAATAAGAGTACCTTTCAGGTTAAGGCGAGTCTTGATGGGATATTTTGCCAAAGTCTCCCTCACCTTATCCATTCCCTCATCGAGGTCAATCTCTACTGCGGGAGCCATAGCAGGAGCGGTCTGGGGCATAAAGCGTGCAGGGTTCTTCTCCAACTTCTCAATCCACAGACCCTCGGCATTGATTTTAGCCTTGATGTTGCGGTCTGCCGAGCAACTAACACCGATACCTACGGGGCAAGAAGCAGCGTGGCGAGGCATACGGATAACCCTCACATCGTGAACGAAGTACTTGCCGCCAAACTGTGCACCAATACCGCTCTCGCGGCAGATTTTCAGAACCTTCTCTTCCCACTCCAAGTCGCGGAAAGCCCTACCGCCATCGTTGCCGCTGGTGGGGAGGTTGTCGAAATAGCCTGCCGAAGCCTTCTTAACAGCAGTGAGGTTAGCCTCTGCCGAGGTGCCACCCACTACAAATGCCAAGTGGTAGGGAGGACAAGCCGAAGTGCCGAGGTCTTTGATATGCTCGGTAATGAACTCGGTGAGCGATTTTTCGTTCAAAAGAGCCTTGGTCTGCTGATAGAGGAAGGTCTTGTTTGCCGAGCCGCCACCCTTGGTGATGAAGAGGAATTTATACTCATTGCCGGGCTCGGAGTAGATGTCAATCTGTGCGGGGAGGTTGTTACCGCTGTTGTGCTCATCGGTCATAGTGATGGGCACCACCTGCGAGTAGCGCAAGTTGCGCTCAGCGTAGGTCTCGTAAACACCCTTCGAGATGTACTCTGCATCATCTGCGCCTGTCCATACATTCTCGCCCTTCTTACCGATAGCGATAGCCGTACCCGTATCCTGGCAGGTGGGAAGCTCGCCCTCGGCTGCTACAACCTGGTTTGCAAGCATAGTGTGAGCCACAAACTTGTCGTTGTCGGTTGCTTCGGGGTCGGAGAGGATGTTTGCGAGGCTCTGCAAGTGCGAAGCACGCAGGTAGAACGACACATCCTGGTATGCCCTCTTGGCGAGTACTGCCAGACCTTCGGGATCTACTTTGAGGATTTTTCTGCCATCGCACTCAATGGTCTTAACGTAATCTTTCGATACGAGTTCGTACTCGGTGGTGTCCACACCGTGCTCGAACATAGGCTGATACTTAAATTCGCTCATAGAAAATTGTAGTTTTTTATTGTATTGTTTTCGTACTTTCTGTATCTATCCTACAAAGATAAGGCATTTTTCTTGAAAAATTAACCCTAAACATACCTCTTATTCCAAAAAAAGCATTTATATTTGTAAAAATTTTTAATAATTAGGTTTTTGGGCTCCCCGCAAGGAGCCGAAAAAGGTTGGGAAAACAGGATTACAAACATCAATAAAATTTTAACTATTATGGTATCTTACAAAGAGTTAGGTTTGGTAAACACTCGCGAGATGTTCGCCAAAGCAATCGAGGGCGGTTATGCAGTTCCCGCCTACAACTTTAACAATATGGAGCAGTTGCAGGCTATCATCTCGGCTTGCGTAGAGACCTCCTCGCCCGTTATCCTCCAAGTATCTTCGGGTGCTCGCAAGTATGCCAACCAGACCCTTCTGCGCTATATGGCACAGGGTGCTGTTGAGTATGCAAAAGAGCTCGGCAAAAACATTCCTATCGCTCTCCACCTCGACCACGGCAACAGTTTCGAGTTGTGCAAATCGTGCATCGATATGGGCTTTTCGAGCGTTATGATTGACGGTAGCCACCTCCCCTACGAAGAGAACGTAGCACTCACCAAGAAGGTTGTTGATTACGCTCACCAGTTTGACGTAACCGTAGAGGGCGAGTTGGGCGTTTTGGCAGGTATCGAGGACGAGGTTGTTGCTGAGCACCACACCTACACCGACCCCAACGATGTTATCGACTTCGTACAGAAGACCGGTGTTGATTCGCTCGCCATTTCGATTGGTACTTCGCACGGTGCCAACAAGTTCAAACCCGAGCAGTGCACCCGCAACGCAGAGGGCATCCTTCTGCCTCCTCCCTTGCGTTTCGACATTCTCAAAGAGATTGAGGCTCGCATCCCCGGCTTCCCCATCGTACTCCACGGTTCGAGCAGCGTACCCCAGGACAAAGTGGCTATCATCAACACCTATGGTGGCGCACTGAAAGATGCAGTGGGTATTCCCGAGGAGCAGTTGCGTGAGGCTGCCAAGAGCGCAGTTTGCAAAATCAACATCGACTCCGATGGTCGTTTGGCTATGACCGCTGCTGTACGCGAGGTATTTGCCAAGAATCCCGCAGAGTTCGACCCCCGCAAGTACTTGGGTCCCGCTCGCGATTCGCTCAAAGAGCTCTATATGCACAAGAATATCAATGTGTTGGGTAGTGCTAACCGCGTAGAGTAAAAAACTATTTTAGCGGGTAAATTTTGCACCGCACTGCGATAGGCGAGTTCCTCATTTGCGTCAAGCAAACTGCGGACTCGCCTTCTTGTTTGGCACAAAATTTCCTCCGTTAAAATAGTTTTTACCGCGTGAGTAAACTGCGGAGGTCGTTTTCTTGTGCGCACAAAAATCTCTCCGTTCGATGAGTTTTTTTGGTCGAACGGAAAGGGTTCTGATAGTTACAGGGGTTGCAGGGATAACAGGGACAACAGGGACAACAGGGACAACAGGGACAACAGAGATAATAGGAAACACTCCTTGCGCCCCCTGTAACCCCTGTAACCCTTGTAACCCTTATAATAGTTTTCGGGCTCGGCAAAACTGCCGAGCCCGCGCCATTAGACGTTAGACGTTAGACAAAAAAGAATTGAGATTTCAATTCTTTTTTATACCTTTGCACCAAATGTGAATTAACAAAATCAAGGACAACATAATGGCAGACGAAAAGATTATTTTCTCGATGGTGGGCGTAAGCAAGGTGCTTACCAACAACCGCAAGATTCTCAGCAATATATACCTCTCGTTCTTCTATGGTGCCAAAATCGGTATCGTGGGTCTTAACGGCTCGGGTAAGTCTACCCTGATGAAGATTATTGCAGGCATAGACAAGAGCTATCAGGGCGAGGTGGTATTCTCTCCCGGTTACTCGGTGGGCTACTTGGAGCAGGAGCCTCAACTCGATGACACAAAGACCGTTAGGGAAATCGTAGAGGAGGGTTGCGCACACACGGTGGCTCTGCTGAAAGAGTACGAGGAGATAAACCTGAAATTCTGCGAGCCTATGAGCGATGACGAGATGGCTAAACTCATCGAGCGTCAGGGCGAGCTCACCGAGGCTATCGACCACGTCAACGGTTGGGAGATTGACAGCACCTTGGAGAGGGCTATGGATGCTCTGCGCTGTCCCGAATCCGACAGGCTTGTGAGTACCCTTTCGGGTGGCGAGCGCAGGCGTGTAGCACTCTGCCGTCTTTTGTTGCAGGAGCCCGATGTGCTCCTCTTGGACGAGCCTACCAACCACCTCGATGCCGAGAGTATCGACTGGCTCGAACAGCACCTCAACCAGTATAAGGGTACGGTCATTGCCGTAACCCACGACCGTTACTTCCTCGACAATGTAGCAGGATGGATTCTCGAACTCGACCGTGGCGAGGGTATTCCCTGGAAGGGCAACTATTCGAGCTGGCTCGACCAAAAGACCACCCGCCTGGCTATGGAGGAGAAGCAGGAGAGCAAACGCCGCAAGGCGTTGGAGCGTGAGTTGGAGTGGGTGCGTATGAGCCCCAAAGCCCGCCACGCCAAGAGCAAAGCCCGTTTGGGTGCCTACGACAAGATGCTCAACGAGGACACCAAGCAGAAGGAGGAGAAACTCGAAATCTACATCCCCAACGGTCCCCGTTTGGGCAATGTGGTCATCGAGGCTCACGATGTGTCGAAGGCATTTGGCGACAGGGTGTTGTATGAGGGCTTAAACTTCGTGCTGCCTCCCGCAGGTATTGTGGGCGTGATTGGTCCCAACGGTACGGGTAAGACCACTCTATTCCGTATGATTATGGGCTTGGAGCAGCCCACCAGCGGTTCGTTCAAGATTGGCGAGACGGTAAAACTTGCCTATGTTGACCAGCAACACAAGAGCATCGACCCCGAAAAGACCGTCTTTGAGGTCATCTCACAAAATAGCGAACTCATCACTCTCGGCAACCGCCAGATTAACGCCCGCGCCTATGTCGGCAGGTTCAATTTCAGCGGTGCCGACCAAGAGAAGAAGTGCGGCATCCTCTCGGGTGGCGAGCGCAATAGGCTCCACCTTGCCCTTGCACTCAAAGAGGAGGGCAACGTGCTGCTGCTGGATGAGCCCACCAACGACATTGACGTAAACACCCTTCGTGCATTGGAGGAGGGTTTGGAGAACTTCGCAGGTTGTGCGGTGGTAATCTCGCACGACAGGTGGTTTCTCGATAGGGTTGCAACCCACATCCTCTCGTTCGAGGACGAGGGTAAGGTGGTCTTCTTCGAGGGTACCTACTCGGAGTACGAGGAGCACAAGAAGGCTCAGGGCATCGACACTACGCCCCACCGCGTGAAGTACAGAAAACTCATAGAAAATTAAAAATGGAAAATTGAAAATTGAAAATTATGGTGCGCCTTTGGCGCAGCATATAAATAATATGCCGAAGGCATACCACAATTCTCAATTCTCAATTCTCAATTCTCAATTTAATAAGATATGGCTCAGAAACCAAGCATTCCAAAGGGAACAAGGGATTTTTCGCCTGTTGAGATGACAAGGCGCAACTATATGTTCGATACCATCAAGCGTGTGTTCCGCACCTTCGGCTACGCACCCTTGGAGACTCCCGCAATGGAGAATCTCTCGACACTGATGGGTAAATATGGCGAGGAGGGCGATAAACTCCTCTTCAAGATACTCAACTCGGGCGACTTTATGGACAAGGTAACCCCCGAGCAACTCGAAGGCTCCTCGGCAGCTCTCGCAACCAAAATTTGCGAGAAGGGCTTGCGCTACGACCTTACGGTGCCTTTCGCAAGGTTTGTGGTACAGCACCAGGCGGAGATTGCCTTCCCCTTCAAGCGCTATCAGGTGCAGCCCGTATGGCGTGCCGACCGCCCACAAAAGGGACGCTATCGTGAGTTCTACCAATGCGATGTGGACGCCATTGGTAGCCGCTCGTTGCTCTACGAGGCAGAGTTGGTGCAGATTGTGGAGAGTGTCTTCGAGAAGTTGGGCATCAACGTGGTGCTCAAACTCAACAACCGCAAAATCCTCTTCGGTATTGCCGAGGCTATCGGTCACGCCGACAAGATGATAGACATCACCGTAGCCATCGACAAGTTGGACAAAATCGGCTTGGAGAATGTGGAGAAAGAACTCTTAGAGAGGGGTATTGAGCAGCAGGCAATAGAGCGTCTGAAACCCATCCTCTTGTTGGAGGGTACCACTGCCGAGAAACTCAGCACCCTGCGCACCACCCTCGCCGAGAGCCCTACGGGTCTGAAAGGTGTGGAGGAGATGGAGGAACTCTTTGGGCTGATTGCCGACTATGGCACCTCGCTCGACATCGAACTCGACCTCTCGCTGGCACGCGGTTTGAACTACTATACGGGTGCCATTTTCGAGGTTAAGGCTAAGGACTACCAGATTGGCAGCATCTGCGGTGGCGGTCGATATGACGACCTGACGGGTATCTTCGGACTGCCCAACACCAGCGGTGTGGGCATCTCCTTCGGTGCCGACCGCATCTATGACGTAATGCTCGGCTTGGGACTCTTCCCCGAAGAGGCTCAGATGACCACCAAAGTGATGTTTGTGAACTTCGGCGGTGAGGAGCAGAAGGCTTCACTCGCTCTGCTCAAAGCACTCCGCAAGGCGGGCGTACAGAGCGACATCTATCCCGAGAGCGCGAAGATGAAAAAACAGATGGAGTATGCCAATAAAAGGGCTATCCCCTACGTTATCATAGTAGGCGAGAGCGAGCGCATCGAGGGTGTTGCTACCGTAAAGAATATGACGGACGGCACGCAAGAGAAGGTCGCTTTTGAGCAGTTGGCAGAGTACCTCAAATAGTAAATATGAGAAGAGCGATAATGGCGATAGTGGTTCTGCTGTGGGGCGTAAGTTCCGCTGTGGGACAAGGTTTTAGGAACGAGTTGGAGAAATTCGACTCGTTCTATTACTATCTCAACTCGCTCTATGTCGAAGAACCCGACAACAAGGCTCTGGTGGGCGAGGCTATAAGTGCCGTCTTGGAGAGTCTCGACCCCCACTCCGCCTACGTCAGCCCCGAGCAGATGAAGCGCGAGATGGAGATGACCGAAGGAGCGTTTGGAGGTATTGGTGTGGAGTTTGGCATTGTGAGGGATACCGTAAGGGTTATCTCCACACGCCTGGGCAGCCCCGCAGAGAGGGAAAGTTTGGTGACGGGCGATGCGATACTCGCAGTGGGCGATACCACAGCCATAGGCATAAGCCACTCACGCATAGGCGAACTCATAAGGGGTAAGGTGGGGAGCAAACTAACCCTTACGGTGCTCAAAGAGGGTGCCGAGAGCCCCATCAACATCACTCTCGAACGTGACGAGATACCCATAGAGTCGGTGGAGGCTGCCTATACCTTATATAATATAGGCTACATAGCCATCAGCCGCTTTGCCGACCAGACGATGGAGGAGTTCCGCAAGGCATACGACTCGCTGGGGGCGGTGGAGGGACTTATCCTCGACCTTAGGGGCAATGGCGGCGGACTACTGACGGAGGCTATTGATATGGCGGGTTTCTTCCTGCCCCGCAAGTCACTCATCACCACCACCTCGGGGCGCAAAGAGGCTCCCTACAACCACTTCTCGAAGGGTAAAGGCGTCTGCACCACTACCCCACTTGTGATACTCGTTGATGGTTCCTCCGCCTCGGCAAGCGAACTTGTGAGCGGAGCCTTACAGGACTACGATAGGGCTGTGGTTGTCGGTCAGCAGACCTTCGGCAAGGGGTTGGTGCAGAAGCAGATAGTGCTCGATGACGGGTCGGCAGTGAGGATTACCACATCGCACTACTACACCCCAAGTGGCAGGTGCATACAGCGTCCCTACGAGAAAGGGCACACCAAAGAGTACTACTTCGACCACGCCGAGCGTATGCTCCGCAAGGAGTATCGCGACTCGCTGTTGGCAGTGGCTCCCAAGTATAAAACGCTGCGCAATGGGCGCACAATGTCGGGAGGTGGAGGTATCACGCCCGATGTCTACATCGACCTCGACACCACCAAGAACTACTCCTACGCCAACCGCATAACCCCATCGGTAGAGTTCAACGACTTTGTGAGCGAGTATTTCCTCGACAACCGCACCGAACTCAAAGAGCTCTACCCCACTTTTGAGCGTTTCAACGAGGAGTTTTCGACCTCGGAGGCTACGCTCGAAGGAGTTGTGGAACGTATGAAAGAGGCGGGCATAGAGACTCCCGAAGAGGGTATGACCGAGAGCCTCGAACTACTCGGCAGGAACTTCAAGGCACTGCTGGCACGCAAACTCTTTGGCGAAGGGGCGCAGGTGCAGGTTGCCAACACCCACAACGACAAAGCCTTCGCCGAAGCGATGAGCATCCTTATGGACCCCACAAGGTACAACACGATACTCGGAGTTGAGAGTTGAGAATTGAGAATTGAGAACTAATAACTTAAAGTTATAAACAGACCTCTCCCGCCCTTCGGGCACCCTCCCCTAAGTTAGGGGAGGGATGCAGGGGTTATAAGGGTTACAAGGGTTACAAGGGTTGCAAGGATAACAAGGAAGAATTCCCCCTGCAACCCCTGTTACCCCTGTTATCCCTGGAACTCTTAGGACTATTGACGTTAGACGTTAGACGTTAGACGTTGGACAATAATCTTGAATTTTGCATTTTGAATTTTGAATTCCAAAAAAATTCCGTATCTTTGCACGCCCGAAATATACGGGTAATGGAATTACATAATTAAAACACAAAGTATTAACCAATTAAAAGTACGAAGAAGTGGATTCTTTGAGTTACAAAACCATCTCGGCTAATGCGGCTACTGTTAACAAACAGTGGTATGTTATTGACGCAGAAAACGAGGTGCTCGGACGACTTGCTTCGCAGGTTGCGAAAATCTTGCGCGGCAAAAACAAGCCCGATTTCACTCCTCACGTTGATTGCGGTGACTATGTTATCGTTATCAATGCCGACAAAGTGAAACTGACGGGTAAGAAGATGACCGATAAGGTCTATGTACACCACACAGGCTATCCCGGTGGTCAGCGTTTCAACACTCCCGCTGAGCGCTTGGAGAACAAGCCTGAATTCCTTGTTCAGAACGCTGTTAAAGGTATGTTGCCCAAAACACGCCTTGGCGTTGCTATTCTTAAAAATTTGAAGGTTTATGCAGGTGCGGAGCATCCCCACGTTGCACAGAACCCCAAAGCAATCAAACTCAACGAGATTAAGTAAACACGAAAACTATGGAAGTTGTAAACACCGTAGGACGCAGGAAAGCAGCTGTTGCTCGCGTTTACGTTAAGCCCGGTAACGGTACTATTACCATCAACAAGAAACCCTTGGAGGTATACTTCCCCTTGGACATTTTCCAGTTCGTTGTGAAACAGCCCCTGTTGGTTCTCAACCAGATGGAAAGCTATGACATCAACATCAACCTCGATGGTGGTGGCATTCACGGTCAGGCAGAAGCAGCTCGTATGGGTATCGCTCGCGCACTTTGCGAGATCGATGCTGAGAACCGCACTATCTTGAAGAAGAACGGTTTCCTCACTCGTGACGCACGCGAGGTTGAGCGTAAGAAACCCGGTCAGCCCGGTGCTCGCCGTAAATTCCAGTTCAGCAAACGTTAATTTTCCACGAGAAGCGTTCGCACCAAAAACTGCACGAAAGAGGTTTACAAATCCACCAGACCACCCCGAATGCTGCATAGCAATGGCAGCCTAAACAAATGGGGAAGCCGAGAGCCTATGGCAGCATAGGGAGTGCTACTGGAAGATTGCCCTTTCGCGGAAAACCTATCGGACCATCACAAGGTGATGCTACCGATTGGGTTGAAAAAAAGAGAAAAAAGAAAAGAAAAACACGATTAGAAATGCCACGTACAGATTTTAATCAATTATTGGAGGCTGGCGTACACTTTGGCCACCTCAAAAGAAAATGGAATCCCAAAATGGCTCCCTACATCTTTATGGAGAAGGGCGGGATTCATATCATCGACCTCCACAAAACTGTGGTAAAAATCGATGAGGCGGCAGCAGCCATGAAACAGATTGCTAAGAGTGGTCGCAGGATTCTCTTCGTAGCAACCAAGAAACAGGCTAAAGAGATTGTTGCCGAGAAGGTGCAAGCAGTAGGTATGCCCTATGTTACCGAGCGTTGGCCCGGTGGTATGCTTACCAACTTCCCCACTATACGCAAGGCCGTTAAGAAGATGGCTACCATCGACAAGATGAACGCTGACGGCACTTACGACAAATTCTCCAAACGTGAGAAACTCCAAATCGCTCGCCAGAGGGCTAAATTGGAGAAGAACCTTGGCTCTATCGCCGACCTTACTCGCCTCCCCGCTGCATTGTTCGTTGTTGACGTGCAGAAAGAGGTTAACGCAGTGCGCGAGGCTCGCCGCCTCAACATTCCCGTCTTTGCAATGGTTGATACTTGCTGTGACCCCACCGACATCGACTATGTAATTCCTGCAAATGACGACCGCGCTCAGAGTATCGCCGTAATTCTCGATGCAATGTGTGGTGCAATCAACGAGGGTCTCGAAGAGCGCCGCATCGAGAAAGAGAAAGAGGCTGAGGAGAACGCAGCAAAAGAGACCGCAGCTCCCGAGAAGAAAACTCGCGCACGCAAGACCGTAAAGGTTGAGGTTGCTGAGGAGGAGGCTCCCGCTGCTGAGGCTGAGGCTGTTGCTGAGGAGGCTGCTGAGTAAACAACAAACAAGAAGTCAAACCTTTTAATAGAGAACAAAGACTATGGCTGTTACACTTACAGACATCAAGAAACTCCGCGACAAAACCCAGGCGGGTATGATGGATTGCAAAAAGGCTCTCGAAGAGGCTAATGGCGATATGCAGCGTGCAATCGAAATCATTCGCGAGAAAGGTAAACTCGTAGCCGCAAAACGTTCGGACCGTACAGCTTCGGAGGGTATCGTTGTTGCAAATGCGGCAAACGGCAAAGCATACATCGTATGCCTTGCTTGCGAGACCGACTTCGTGGCTCAGGTAGATACTTTCGGTGCTACCGCCCAGACCATCCTCGACATCGCCGTTGCTAACGATGCAGCAGACCTTGAGGCTCTCTTGGCTTGTGGTACCGCAGATGGTCGCACCGTTGCCGACCTCGTTACCGAGAAGACCGGTCAGACCGGTGAGAAAGTAGAGGTTCCCTTCTACCACCGTGTTGAGGCTCCTTTCTGCACTCAGTATGTTCACTTCAACAAGAAACTTGGTGCCATTGTAGGCTTCAACAAAGAGGTTGATGAGCAGATTGCAAGAGGTATCGCAATGCAGGTTGTATCGATGAACCCCGTTGCTATCTCGGCTGACCTTGTTCCCCAGGAGGTTATCGACGACGAGCTCAAAGCTGCTACTCAGAAGACCAAAGACGAGTTGGTACAGAAGGCCGTTGACGCTGCACTCTCGAAAGCAGGTATCAACCCCGCACACGTTGATAGCGAGGACCACATTGAGTCGAACCAGGCGAAAGGTTGGATCACCGCAGAGCAGGCTGAGCAGGCTCGCGAGATCATCAAGACCGTATCGGCTGAGAAGGCTGCAAACCTTCCCGCACAGATGGTTGAGAACATCGCTAAGGGTCGCTTGCAGAAATTCTTCAAAGAGCAGACTTTGGAGGAGCAGGCATACCAGATGGGCGATGGCAAGACTTCCGTTAAGGACGTTCTGAAAGCCGCTGACGCTGAGGCAAAGGTTGTTGGTTTCTACCGCGCATCGCTTTGCGACTAATTCCCGTTTAGGGTATAAAAATAGAGAGGCTCCAAGAATTTGGAGCCTCTCTATTTTTTGTAGAAAGTCGCAAATGCGATTAAGCGAGAGCGGAGTCTGCTTGCAGCCTCTGCCGAGCGGGAGCAGTTTAGAGCAGACGCAGTCTGGTCAAACGTCTCGGGCGAGCCATTGTTGGCTCGCCCGAAGAGTTAATAATAATAGTTCTGTGGAGTTCCTATTGTCCCTCTCAGCTATAAATCCTCCAAGCGGGCAACGGGGGCAACGCCCAGGTCGCTCTCCTCGCCATTGAGGTAGTGGTAGTAGCCCGCAACGGCAATCATTGCTGCATTGTCGGTGGTAAATTTCAGCGGTGGCAGGTAGGTGCGCCAATGGCGGCGGCGTCCTTCTTCGGCGATAGCCTCCCTCAGTCCAGAGTTTGCCGACACACCGCCTGCGATGGCTATCTCCTTAATATCAAGAGCCTTAGCAGCCTTAACGAGTTTCTTCAAGAGGATGTCGATGATGGTCTTTTGGAGCGAAGCGCAGAGGTCCGCCTTGTTCTCCTCTATGAAGTTGGGGTTCTCCTCCACGCGGTCGCGCAGGAAGTAGAGGAACGAGGTTTTCAGACCACTGAAACTATAATCGTAGCCATCCACCGAGGGCTTGGCAAAGCGGAATTTCTCGGGATTACCTTCGTGAGCCAGGCGGTCGATGACGGGGCCACCGGGATAGGGCAAGCCCATAACCTTCGCACACTTGTCGAAAGCCTCGCCCGCAGCATCGTCTATGGTCGTTCCGATAATCTCGAATTCGAGTGGCGAGGTGACCTTAACTATCTGGGTATGACCGCCCGACACGAGCAAGCAAAGGAAGGGGAACGAGGGGTGCGGTAGTTCTGCGTCTGGAAGGTCAATCAGGTGCGAGAGTATGTGTCCCTGCAAGTGATTTACCTCCACCATAGGTATATTTTTTGCAAGCGAAAGACCCTTAGTAAACGACACGCCAACCAAGAGCGAGCCGAGCAAACCGGGTCCGCGCGTAAAGGCAATAGCGTCCAACTCTTCGGCAGTAACGCCAGCCTCTTTGAGTGCCGTATCTATCACAGGCACAATGTTTTGCTGATGCGCACGCGAGGCGAGTTCGGGGATTACGCCGCCATATTTAACGTGCACCGCTTGCGAGGCGATGACGTTTGATAGCATTTTTGTACCACAGAGCACAGCGGCAGATGTGTCGTCACACGAGGACTCAATACCTAAAATTATGGGTTCCATATTTGTTTTTCGACAATAAATTTCGTAAAATTGTAGGTTAAAAGTACCAACAATGAGCAAAGTTACAAAAAAAATAGCAAAGTTCCTACTCCATACCCTCGTGGGCGTGGTTTTAGTTGCTATTTTGCTCATTTTGGGGGTTGCTATGGCTCTGTCGCTACCTCGTGTGCAGACTTTTGTGGCTCACTCGGCTACCGAGTGGCTCAATAGCAAGTGCGGCACCAACATCACCATCGGAGCCATCTCGCTCGAAAACATCGCCAACCTTACTGCCGAGGAACTCTATGTGGAGGATTTGGCAGGCGACACATTGCTGTGGGCGAGCAAGTTGAAGGGTAAGATTGACCGCACAGCCCTCTTGGACGAAGGACGCTTTGTGCCCTCGGATATTACTATCGAAGGGGCAAAACTCTACCTTTCAGACGGTACTAAGGGAAGTAACATTGACTCGCTGGTCAACCACATTACCAGCCACTTCCCCGCCGACACCACCAAGAAGGGAGGCATCTTCAAGATTGAGAATGTAAGGGTAGAGGACTTCCGATTCAAACTCTACGATGACCGCTTTGCGGGCAGGGTGCCTGCAAGCAGCATCGACTACTCCAATATGGATATTCAGATTGCCTCGGCAACCTTTGGCGACATTACGATAGAGGGTGCCGATGTTGTGATCAACAATGTAACCGACCTCAACGCCACAGACAAGAGCGGTGCTGCACTACGCAAGAGCAGTATGGGTATGCTGAGAGTGGGAGCTGGTGGTCTGCTCGACTTCAAGGGCATAGACTTCCTCACGGGAGGCTCTCGCCTTGTGTTGCCATCACTTGTTCTCAAAGGTGCAGACTGGGAAGACTACAAGGACTTCTGCGACAAGGTACGTCTTACGCTCGAAACCGACCACACCACCTTGGAGCCCCAATCGGCTGGCAAGTGGGTACACGAACTCGGCTACTTCGGTTTGCAGGGCGAGAATATAACGGGTATCTTCGATGGTGTGGTAAACGACTTTGTGGTGGATATTGAGGGTACGCTCTATGGCTCGGAGGTAAGCGTAGAGGGTGGCGTGCAACACATCGTAAGCCCTGCCGAGCTCTCTGCCGAGATTGATTTGAGCCTCTCTACCACCCCCGAAAAAGTAAGCAACATCTATCGTAACATACTCCACAAACCCATCGAAGAGGAGATTGGCGTGTGGCTCAACAAGTTCGACACTCTGAGCCTTGATGCGGTGGCTACGGTGCGCCCCAAGGCTATCACGACAAAGGCTACCCTTATGACCAACCTTGGAGGTGTGGATATTGACGGCACACTCGGCTATGGCACTGCTAAAACCACCTTCGAGGGTAACATCCGCAGTCACTCGCTGAGCCTTGGCTCGCTATTGAAGGTGGACTCTCTCGGCAAGGTGGATGCGAGTGTGGAGGGCGATGTAGCACTTGCTGAGGGTATCGTAGAGGGAGAGGTAAAGGCCTCTATCGACCACCTTGGTTGGGGAGGTTACGACTTTTCGGATATAGCCCTCAACACCACCCTTTCGGCATCCTCGCTCGGTGGTAGCATCATCTCACTCGACCCCAATGCGGTGTTCTATGCCGAGGGTAACTACCTCTTGGCGAGTCAGGAGCAGGAGGATGAATACAACCTCAACCTCAATGTTGAGAAGATAGATTTTGGCGCAATAGGTGGCAAGGAGCAGGGCGTGTCGTGGATTTCGGGCAATATGGACGCCAACCTAAGGGGTACTTCGCTCGACCAGATGGTCGGCAGGGCGATGGTTAACAATCTTACCTACGCCACCGCTGCCGACACTCTTTCGGTGGAACTTGTGAACATCTCGCTTGCGGGAGGCGAGAGGGACAAGAGTTTTTCGATATACTCCCCCACGCTCGATGTGGAGTACCGCAGTACCGCATCCTACACCGATGTCATAAACTATCTCACAAAGACCTTCCCCTCGCAGCTGCCACTCGGCAACCCCTCTTCGGCAAAGGCTCAGTCTGAAACTGCCGAGGGCGAGGTATATGGCAATAGGCTCTATGCCGCAGACGACCACACAGCAGTGTCTATAAACATCAAAGAGGGCGAGCAGTTGGCTGCTGTATTGTTACCCAATGCTAATTTGGCACCCGACAGCTCGCTGAGCATTGAGTTTTCGCCCTCGGCAGAGGAGTTTGCGATGCTCTTGGAGAGCGACCTTATAGCCCTAAATGACACCTACCTTTCGCGCCTTAGGGTGGAGGGTAGTGGCGTGGGCGAAACGCTCTCGCTCGAAGCCGAATGTGAGCAACTCCTAATGATGGGTAGCAACATCCCCGACATCACTCTCACAGCTGGTGCGAGTGGTGGCAACAAAATTGATTTAGCACTCTATTTCAGCGATGCCGATGCTGCACTGAGCGGACACTTGGCTGCCGAAGCGACACTCTCGCGCACCGACAACAACGCCCTGAGGGTGGTGGCAGATATTACTAACTCCTACCTTGTGTCGCCCTCTCAGCGTTGGGATATTTCGGTCCCCAAGATTGACTACTCGCCACTGGGACTCTTTGTGGATAATTTCAGTGCCACAACCGAAAGCGGCGGACTCTTTATTGATGGCGAGGTCTCGACCTCCACGAAGAACCCTCTGCTCATAACCCTCCAAAACGTGACGCTCGGCGAATGGCTCAACATTGTAGGTAACATAAAGGGTATTGATGGTGTGGTAGATGGCAAATTGGAGCTCTTCTCGGCTCTGCGACAACCCTACGGTGCGGGTGCATTGGCCATTTCATCGCTCTCGTTGGGCGAGGTAAGCATTGACCCCTTGGAGTTAGTCGCTCAGAAGAGCAGACGTAGCAACGATGTGGTCTTTGAGCTCAACAACCGACTCTACGACAAACAACTTGCTGGTGGCACAATCAACTACAATTCAGGCGATTTCAGCGCAAGTGTAAATATCAATGAGTTAGACCTCTCATCGTTCAATCCTCTGGTGGGCGATATTGTCCAAGGGGTAAGAGGCATAGGAAGCATAGACCTCGACCTTACGGGCAAGAACAAAAGGTTGGATATTGACGGTAGGGTTCTGGTGGAAGACTTCGGAGCGAAGGTGGGCTTCACGGGTGCCACATACAGTAGCCCCAAAGTGGAGGTTCTCTTCGATGACAACAAAGGTACCATTTCGCCCATCCGCATCAACGATGGCGAAGGCGGCTGGGCAGAGGCAGAGGGTTATATCGACCTCAAAGAGCTCTCGAATGTGAGCTATGGCATCTCTATTGTGCCCCACAACCTTGTGGCTATCGACCTTGCGGCAGATAGTGGCAGCCCCTTCTATGGCAAGGTCTTCGCCTCTGGTGGTGCTCGTCTTTCGTCCACAAATGGCAACACCGAGATTAATGGTGCCATAACTACGGGTGCAGGCTCCATCTTCAACCTACCACTTACGGGTAACAACGACTTTGCGGGTGCCGACTTTGTGACCTTCGTGAGCCACAGCGAAGAGGAGCAGGCCGAAAGCAGCAAACTCTTGGCACTCAAAAAACGCGAACTCCAACAGCGTAAGGCGGAGCGCACACTCGGCAATACCAAAATTGACCTTATGCTCGGAGTGGATACCAACACACTCTTGCGCCTTATCATCGACCCTGAGACGGAGAATGCCATAGAGGCTCGCGGCATTGCCGACTTGGGTATAACGCTCGATGCTCGCAAAGATGAGTTCGCCATACGAGGCGACTACGAGATTTCGGAAGGTGTCTACAATTTCAACTTCCAAAACATCATCACTAAGCAGTTTGCGATTAACCCCAACAGCTACATCCGCTGGAATGGTAGCCCCTTGGACGCCAACATAGACGTGGGTGCGACCTACAAACTCAAAACCTCTCTCGCACCTCTACTCGGAGGCGAGAGCACCGCTTCGAGGGCTTCGACACCTGTGGAGTGTATCGTAAATCTTACGGGTAGTTTGGCAAATGTGGATGTTAGTTTCGACATCAACGTCCCCAATGCCAACACCGAGTACCAAAGCATCCTTTCGAGCTACTTCTCCTCGCAGGAGATGATGGCAACGCAGTTTGTCTATCTGCTTACGCTCGGCAACTTCTACTCCGACTCCTCGGCAAGTCAGACCAACACTGCGAGTGCAGCGGGCACCGCCATCGGCTTCGAGTTCTTGGCAGACCAAGTGAGTCGTCTTGTGTCGAACGATGCCTACAAGTTCGACCTGAAATATAGGGCTATTGACGACACCTCTTCGAGTTATAGCATCGACTTCCAGACGGAGATTATTGACGATAGGCTCTTGTTGGAGTTGGAGGCAAATGTGGATACGGGCGACTACTACCAGCTCGGTGGCAACAGCAACCAGCTCTCTGGCGGAGGTGCAGTAACACTGCTCTTGGACAATACGGGCGACTTCTACCTGAAAGGTTTCTCGCGCACCATCGACCGCTTCGATGAGAACCAAGGCTTGCAGGAGAACGGTGTGGGTCTGTACTATAAGCGTAGTTTCAACCGCCTTTCCGACCTATGGCGCAAAAAAAAGAACAACGACAGAGTGGATAGCGAAAAAAGTGATAACTTTGTGACCACAAACCCAGAAGACACTACTCCAAACGAAAACAAAAAACAAGAGAATAAATAGCAAGAAAACAAAACTATGATTAGACTACTTCAAAGCGTAGCCCTCACCGAAGAGGTTACAGCAGTTGCAGAAAAGACAATGGGATTTGGCGAACTCTTTTTGGCAGGTGGTTGGCTTATGTGGCCCCTTCTGCTGTTGGGAGGCGTGGTTATTTTCATCTTCGTGGAGAGGTTTATAGCCATCCGCAAGGCATCGAAAATCGATCCCAACTTTATGAACCGTCTGAGGGACCATATTTGCGAGGGCAGGATTGACGCCGCATTGCGCCTTTGCAAGAAGAGCGACACCCCTATTGCTCGTATGATGGAGAAAGGCATCAGTCGTTTGGGCCGTCCTATGGGCGACATCCAGACCTCTATTGAGAACGAAGCCAACCTCGAAGTTGCCAAACTCGAAAACGGTCTTCCCATCTTGGCAACCATCGCCAGCGGTGCACCTATGCTCGGTTTCTTGGGTACGGTGCTCGGTATGGTGCAGGCATTTATGCAGATGAGCGAGGCTGGTGGCGTGGTGGATATGAGCGCACTTTCGGGCGGTATGTATGTGGCAATGATTACCACCGTTGCAGGTCTGATTGTGGGTATTCCTGCCCACTTCGGCTACAACTACCTTGTGGCTCGCATCGAAAAACTCATCTTCCAGATGGAGGCTAACTCCATTGCTTTTATGGATATTTTGAACCAACCCGTAGAGAAAAAACAGCAGTAGCATATGGCTATCAGAAGAGGAACAAAAATCTTGAAGGAGGCGGGCTCATCGGCACAGACAGACCTTATCTTTCTGCTGTTGATGTTTATGATGATGGCTACTACCCTCATCAACCCCAACGCTCTGAAACTGACGCTCCCCAAGAGTAGCAACCAACTCAAAGAGCGTCCCTACACTACGGTGAGCGTTACCAAAGACCTCCAATTCTACTTGGATGGCGAGCGAGTACCCTTCGGCAACCTCGAAGCAGCACTCGCTATGAAGATGGCTGAGAGCGAAGATAAAACCATCTCGCTCCACTCGGACGAAGGTGTGCCCATTGGCGAGATTGTGAAGGTTATGAACATTGCCAATCGCAACCAATATAGGCTCATTTTGGCCACCCAACCAGAGTAGCAATAGGATAAACAAATTGAAGTAAAACCTAATCCAAACAGCAGAGAGAGGATGAACATCGGTGGAAGTCCATTTGGTAGGATTGTGGGTGGAGTCTTCGTAGGACTCTACGCACTGCTGTTTGGTGCCCTTATGCTTTGGGGCGGTGTGAGTGTCGATATTGAGCAAAACCAACAGGGTATCTTGGTCGATTTCGGCACAAGTCCCGATGTGGGCAGTGGCGAGGAGGAGAGCACTCTTGCCGATGACTACTCGCTACCTGAGCCTACACAAACCCCCAAAAGCGAACCTATCCAAACCCAAGAGGTGGAGGAGAGCCCCGTAGTGGAGGAGGCAAACATTGCTACCGACACCGCCGCTACCGTAGAGGAGCAGAAGGAGGTCGAGGAGACACCTCCTGCCGAGGAGCCTAAGCCACGAGAGGTCAATCCACGCGCAATGTTCCCAGGCAACAAACCCTCTTCGGAGTCGCCCTCGGAGGGTGCAACCGACAAAGTTGAGGGCAACCGTGGCTACATTGGTGGTACCGTGAGCGATGTCTATGAGGGCACGGGCGGCGAGGGAGGCTTCGAGCCCGACTGGAATTTGGAGGGCAGACGCCCCCGCAGCGAGTTCCCACGCCCAAAGTATGTAAGCGATGACCAGGGAGTGGTCGTTATGAGGATATGGGTCAATGGCAGTGGCGATGTTATGGGTGCCGACTTCGAGGCGAAGGGTTCTACCGTAAAAGCCACCTCGCCACTTGTGAACGAAGCACGCAAGGCAGCGCTCGGCGTGAAGTTCAACGAGAGCGAACAGGATATTCAGGAGGGTTTCATAACTTACCGTTTCACTCATAAGTACTAATCTGCGATGAAAAGAAGAGTTTTGTTACTTACCCTCATCATCCTTACACTGATAAATATCCTCAGTGGGCAGAACAGGAGCACAACTGCCGAGATTACCTTCGAGCAGCTGAGCCACAACTTCGGCACTCTCGAACAAGGGGGCGAGAAGGTAACACACCTCTTCGAGTTTGCCAACACCGGCGAGGCTCCACTTGTTATTGCTCGCACCAAAACCTCGTGCCGCTGCATCAGCATAAAAACACCCAAGCGCCCCGTGATGTCGGGCTCGAAGGGCGTGATAGAGGTCAGCTACGACCCAAAGGATGTGGGGGTATTCAATAAGAGTATAGATATTCACGCCAACATCGAGGGCGGCTACATAACGCTCTTCGTCACGGGCGAGGTTAAGTAGAAAAAAAGAGGTCAGCCTTTTGAAGGCTGACCTCTCTTTTTCTACGTCTAACATCTAAGGTCTAATGTCAATAGTCCTAAGGCTTGTGGGAGATATGAGAGATATGAGAGATATGAGAGATATGAGAGATATGAGAGAAACGTTAGACGTTAGACAATAAAAATCCTCAATAGTTGCACCAATTAGGGGATTTTTTATTATATTTGTGAATTGAATAACAGCAGAAGAAACGATAATTCAAACATAAAACTACCTTAAAACACAAAAAACTATGGCAAGAGAACTGAAAATCAGAGATTTAACTCTTCGTGACGGTCAGCAATCGGCTTTTGCTACCCGTTTGAACCAGAATCAGGTGGAGCGTGTTTTGCCCTACTACAAAGACGCCGCTTTCTATGCAATGGAGGTTTGGGGCGGTGCAGTGCCCGACTCCGTGATGCGTTTCTTGGGCGAGAACCCCTGGAATCGTTTGGAGAGCATCAAGAAGGCTGTTGGCGATGTTTCGTACCTCACGGCTCTTTCGCGTGGTCGTAACCTCTTCGGTTATGCTCCCTATGGCGATGATGTTATCGAGGGTTTCTCGCGCAACGCTATTGAGAGCGGTCTGGGTATTATGCGTATCTTTGACGCTCTGAACGATGTGGACAATGTTAAATCGACTATCAAGTATATCAAGAAGTATGGCGGTATTGCCGACTGCGCAGTGTGCTACACCGTAGACCCCAAATACCCCAAACTCTCCTTCTTCGATAAGCTCAAAGGCAAAAAGAATCCTGCCCCCGTCTTCACTGACGACTATTTCGTAGGTAAGGCTAAACAGTTGGCAGCACTTGGTGCCGATATGATTACCATCAAGGATATGAGCGGTCTTATTCCTCCCAAGAGGGTATATAACCTCATCAAGGCTATCAAGGCTAACGTATCCATCCCCGTAGATTTCCACACCCACTGTACTCCCGGTTACGGTTTGGCATCGGTTGTGGCTGCTATTGCTGCCGGTGTTGATATTGTTGATACCAACATCTGGAACTTTGCAGGTGGTCCCGCTGCTCCCGCACTCGAACTCGTTTACATCTTCGCAGGCAAGATGGATGTTAAGTTGGGCGTGAATATGGAGGCTGTGGCTAAAATCAACGCTGAACTTTTGGGTATCCGCAAGGAGTTGGAGGCTTTCGATGCTGTTAAGAAGTTCCCCAAACCCTTCAATCCTCTCACCGACACCATTCCCGCCGAGATTGAGGCTCAGTTCGACCGCGCAGTGAAGGCTGCTTACGCTGTTGATGAGGAGACCTTGATTGACGCTTGTCACAAGATTGAGGACTACTTCGGCTTCCCCAAACCCAACGAACTCGTGCAGAAAGCCGAGATTCCCGGCGGTATGTACACCAATATGGTGGCTCAGCTGAAAGGTTTGAAGAGCGAGCACCTCTTGGAGCCCGCAATGAAACTCATCCCCTCGGTTCGTTTGGATGCAGGTCTGCCTCCTCTGGTAACTCCTACCAGCCAGATTGTTGGCTCGCAGGCTGTTAGTTGCGCTATCGCTTTGGAGAAAGGCAAAGATAAATATGCTACCACTTCGACTCAGTTCGTAAACCTCGTCAAGGGCGAATATGGTCACACCCCCGTAGAGATTGACCCCGAGTTCCGCTTGAAGATTGCCGGCACTCGCGAGGCTATCCCCTACGACACCTCGAAGAACCAGCGCCAGCCCAACCCCGTATTGGAGGATGCAGGTGGCGTAAGGCTCGCCGAGAACGAGAAAGAGGAACTCTTGCTCGAACTCTTCCCCGCTGTTGCTAAGGATTACCTCACCAAAGTGAAGAGAGAGCGTTGGGCTGCTACCAAACCCGCCGAGGCTCCCAAAGCTGAGGAGGCACCCAAAGCAGAGGCTGCAAAACCCGCCGAGAAAGTGAGCGGTAAGGTTGTTGCTGCTCCCCTGCCCGGCAAGGTTGTAGAACTTTGCGTGAAGGTTGGCGACACCGTTAAGGCTGGTCAGAAAGTGGCTGTCTTGGAGGCTATGAAGATGGAGAACGACATTCCTTCGGAGCACAGTGGCGTAGTGAAACAGATTCTTGTTGCCGAGGGCGACACCTTGCAGGAGGGTCAGGCTATCCTCGTGATTGCTGACGCTGTGGAGGCCGCTCCCAAAGCCGCTGCTCCCGTAGCAGGCAAGAAGGTTACTGCTCCCCTGCCCGGTAAGGTGCTCGAAATCTGCGTCAAAGAGGGCGACACCGTTAAGAGCGGTCAGAAGGTAGCCGTTTTGGAGGCTATGAAGATGGAGAACGACATCCCCTCGGAGGTGGATGGCGTTGTTCGCCAGATTCTGGTTGCCGAGGGCGACACCTTGCAGGAGGGTCAGGCTATGTTTGTGGTTGAATAATCCATAAATAATACTTATCTTTGTGACCTACCTATCGGTACCGACCGACAGGTAGGTCACTTTTTAAGCACAAGAAACAATGGCAAAGGAACAAGTATTGGTATGTGGCGGTGCGGGCTATATCGGCTCCCACACCACCGTTGCGCTCATCGAGGCGGGCTATGATGTGGTAATTATTGACAACCTCTCCAACTCGGATATGGGTGCCGTGGAGGGCGTAAGAAAGATTACGGGCGTGGAGGTCCCCTTTGAGGAGGTGGACTGCTGCGACAAGGAGGCTCTAAGGGCTATCTTCAAGAAATACCCCTTCCGCTCGGCTATCCACTTTGCGGCATTCAAGGCTGTGGGAGAGAGCGTTGCGGAGCCACTGAAATACTACTCCAACAACCTCACTTCGTTCCTCAACCTCTTGGAGCTGATGCGTGAGGAGGGACGCGAGAACATTCTCTTCTCCTCTTCGGCTACGGTCTATGGCGAGCCCGAGGCACTGCCCGTTACGGAGCTTTCGCCCCGCCAACCTGCCACATCGCCCTATGGCAACACCAAACAGATGTGCGAGGATATATTGCGCGATACGACTACCGCCTACGAGGGTATTAAGGGTATAGCCCTGAGGTACTTCAACCCTATGGGCGCACACCCCTCGGCACTCATCGGCGAGTTGCCCCGTGGCGTGCCCAACAACCTTGTACCCTTCATCACGCAGACCGCTGCGGGCGTTAGGGAGTGCCTCTCCATCTTCGGTGACGACTACCCCACCCCCGATGGCACCTGCATCCGCGACTACATTGACGTTGTGGACTTGGCAAGGGCGCACGTTGCCGCCATCGGTCGCCTGATAGAGGGCAAGAATAAGGCAAAGTATGAGATTTTCAATGTCGGCACCGGTATGGGCACCTCTGTTATGGAACTTGTGAAGGCTTTTGAGAGGGTAAACAACCTCTCGCTCAACTACCGCATTGCTGGCAGGAGGGCTGGCGACACTGTGGAGGTGTGGGCAGATACCTCACTTGCCAACGAGGAACTCGGCTGGAAAGCCACCCGCACCCTCGACGAAACCCTCGCTGCCGCTTGGGCATGGGAGAAGAATGTGAGAGGGCTAAAATAGTTAAAAGTTGAAAGTTTTGTGCCTTTTTATAAAAAGGCACCCCAAAAATTTTTAGGCGATACTGCGTATCGCTACTCTACCCTGCGAGATATGCTCGCAAAAAGAAAAGGAGGACATTTCGACAACCGTTATTTTATTTTAACTGATTGATTTTCAGTGTTAGTTTTTACGAAAATTACGAAATCCTACATAAAAGACTACATGGAGGTCGTAATTAAGCCAAAAACTACGAATGCAAAGGTATATAAATCTTTTGAAAGTAAAGTACTGAAATCAAGCATCTTCCAAAGATGCATTGTGAATAAACAAAGGTGGCGTATGAGCGAACTACAAGGTTCACTACATACGCCACTAATTTTTTGTGGGATTTTTAACGATAAAAATGCTTATACAGCTTACTGCTTTTTAGCCTTTTTGCAGTAATCCACATAAACACCTTTTTCTCAGAATATCTATACGGTACAAATCCTACACTTCTGTCAAAACGAATTGCGGCACGATTAGATTTATTACAATATGTCCTAACCTTTACACCCGATTCTAACAAGTGTTGTAGCATAAGTATATATCCACGATAATACATCAATGGACTTTCCCAACCGCCACCATGAATGGATACTTTCTCCCAATATCCCTCTTCATTGAATAGATAAACAAATGCAATTGGCAGATTTGTTGCTCGATTTTTTAGTACCCAACATTGAACACTATTCACATATCGACCGACAAACTCAGCCCATTCCACATCTGATTTAATATCTCCAGCTATTTGATTCCATTGTTCAACTGAGAACCTATCACAAAGATGAATATCCTTGTGATAAGGTTCCCAGACAACAAAAGAATCTCCTATTACATCTTGCATTTTAAGGCAATGATGGAATCTTAGCTCTCAACTCTGCGATTTTAGCCTGTTTTTCGGCAATTTCATGCGCAACCTGACGGTGACATGCAGCGGTTTTAGGGAACAGTGATCTTTGCGCCACTGCTTGAGCCCGAAGTTTGGCAATATCTCCTTGTAATTTTGCAATTTGCTCTCTTGCCTCTGCTTTTGTTGTTGGTGATGACATTCCCATAATTATAAAGTATTTAATTATTTGCCTACTCTATTCAAGGTTTTCGGCATCTCCTTTATTTATTTGAATTAGAACTATTCATCGTAATAATCTACCATATCTTCACACGCATCGATAGACTCAACAGAATCCATTACATCATCGATATTATCTGAGCAATCGATACTTAATGTGTCATACAACTCACCATTGTTGTCATATATTGATTTCACCTCTGTTTGATTATTGTCTGGTTTTCTTGACGACATGGTTTTGAACCGTGCAAACAACTTCATAAATATCATATTTAAGTTATAGTGTTACTATCATAAAATACTTATTTCCATGGTTGCTCCATTCTGCCTCATACACTGCCTTTAATTCAACTGTTTGTTGGCAATATGTGAAACATTGAGTAATGATCGGTGCAAGTTTAATTCCTGCAGTTGTGTGTGGATTTGCATAATTCTTATTATCCGTATACAGAATCTCATAGCACAACAATTGAGAATCCTTTTCTTTGTAGTGTTCTAAATTCTCAATATCCTTCATTATTGCAAAACGATTGTCTGCTACCGCCTCACTTGTTTTATCGTACTTAAAATGTTTTAATTCTATTATAGCGTTAGCCGTGTCGTTGTTCTCCATAGAGAACCTCAATGAGATGTCGCAACGAGCTTGACCTTTTGAACTCTTTGTTGTTGGAGAAATAGGTTGGATGGCTTCCAATTCTATTGAGAACCTATCCGTGCCGGCGAATTCATACAATTGCCCAACTTGTTTTAGGATTACACCAAACTGCATTTGCAATGAAGCTTCATTTGCAATCTTGATATCACCGTATGCTATTTTATTGCACAAAATAGAATATGAGATTTTAACAATCTCTTTTAGGCGTTCTTGTGGAGTCTTCATGGTGTCCATAT
Source organism: Tidjanibacter sp. (assembly GCA_017466345.1). Classification (GTDB taxonomy): domain Bacteria; phylum Bacteroidota; class Bacteroidia; order Bacteroidales; family Rikenellaceae; genus Tidjanibacter. Next base: position 88,747 of record JAFTUI010000006.1, read on the forward strand.
TGTACAAAATTCACTCATACAACTCCAATATGATAGGTTATAAAAACAAGAAAGTGTGGAGTTGACTTTCGTTTATCTGTTGAAGGTTGTGGAAAGACCTGACCAAAACAAACGCTACAATGCCCCACACTTGGATAGTATGGGGTAGGTACGCAGAATGCGTACAGCCACATAGCTATACAAGAAATGAGTGCTGTTCGTTTATCCTTTGGTCAAGAAAACTTCCACATTTTCAACAAGGATAGAAGCGAAAACACTTTCTATATGTCTGCTATTTATCCAATAGCACTACAAAATTAAAAATAATTTCCGCAACAAACAACACTCTTGTGGGACATTGTTCAGTGAGAATATAAAAAGTGCCTCTCACAATAATGTGAAAGGCAAAATTAATAAGGTGTATTTATTTACACTTAATTTAGACTACATAGAAGACTACACACAAAGGGTAAAATCAGCTCTCAATCCATTTACACACAAAAAAGTCGTTTCACAAGCCTATGCCATAATTCACTGATACTCAACGAAATCGGCGGTGAATTATATTTCACCGCCGATGAAGGGTTGCCTTAAAAGTCCTCCTTTTCGTATGTGGTAGGGTCAAAGAAACTCTCATCGAAATTGACAAGATACACCTCCGAGGTGGCTCGTGAAATGGCGGTGTAGAGCCAGCGCAGGAACTCCCTATTCATTCGCTCCTCGCCAAAGAGCAGCCTATCAATAAAGACCGCGCTCCACTGTCCACCCTGCGCCTTGTGGCATGTTACGGCGTAGGCAAATTTCACCTGCATAGCGTTGTAGTACTCGTTCTCGCGCACCTCGCGCATACGCTTGGGCTTGCTCTTAATATCCTGATAATCACCCTCAACGGCATAGAACAGTTCCTTCATCTGCTCGCGCGAGAGCGCAGGTGTAAAGGAGTTCAGCGTGTCGAGCAGCAGGTTGCACTCCACCTCGTAGTCGTCGTAGTCGGGGAAGCGTAGTGTCGCCTCGGCAAAGCGGAAGCCATAGAGATTTTTGAAACGGCGTATGCGGCGAAGCTGTGCCACATCGCCATTGGCAATGAAGGCAGCCTTTGCCTCCTCGTCGCGCTCGGTATAGTGGTAGTTGTTCTTCACGACCATCAGCATATCGCCCGAGTCAATCTCCTCCTCGGCATACAGAACCCGCGCACGAATACCCTGGTTGAAATGTACTGCTCGTTTGTTGCTACGGGTGATGACAATAACCTCGTCCTTGCCATATTTGGAGTAGCACTCCTCGACCTTCTCCATAAACTCGCCGCCCGATATGGCCTTGAAGTCGGGATAACTCATATCGAGGAGTGGTGTGTCGTAGATGCGGTTCTCAATCATACAGCGTATCATCGTGGCATTGAAGAGGATGCCGCTCTCCTCCTCTTGGCGCACCACCTCATCGAGAGTGTTGTAACTCACCGAGCCATAGATGGCCATCTTGCGAGGATCGAGGGCGGGCGATAGTTCGTGTCCTACGGGTGGCAACTGCGCCGAGTCGCCCACGAACATTATGCGACAACGCTGTCCCTGACGCACATACTCAAAGAGGTCATCGAGCAACGAGCCTGAGCCAAAGAGCGACCCCTCATCGGTGTAGTCGGCAATCATCGAAGCCTCATCGACAATGAAAACAGCATCCTTCTCGCGGTTGAAATTAAGGTCGAACTTGGAGTCGAAACCTCCCGAGGTGCGCTCGCGGTAGATACGCTTATGGATGGTGTGTGCAGGCGTGGAGGGAGCCATTTGGGTCATAACCTTTGCGGCACGCCCCGTAGGGGCAAGCAAAATGGGTTTGAGGTTCAACTCTTTAAGCACCTCAACAAATGTGGCAATGAGAGTTGTCTTGCCCGTACCGGCATAGCCATTAAGGATGAAAATACGCTCATAATCTTCATCCACAATCCACTCTGCCAGAGATTCTATAATTTTTTTCTGCCCAAAAGTTGGAGTAAATTGAAATTTGCCGTAAATTTGGGACGCAATGTGCTCACTAAGCATATTAAGTTACTTTTTACGCTACAAACTTAACATTAAAAATAGAAATGAAAAAGACCATTCTTCAAATCGTTCTCGCAATCGTTATGGTTGCTCTCGCTTATGTGCTCTACGACAGCATTATGGCACCCGTACGTTTTGACAACACCCGCATCGCTCGCGAAAAAGCCGTTATTGAGCGCATCAGCGACATCCGCTCGGCTCAGCGTGGCTACAAGCAGGTACACGGCGAGTACACCGGCTCGTTCGACACCCTCATCAACTTCGTGCTCACTGCCGATATGACTTTCGAGCGTCAGCTCGTGTCGGCCGATGACTCGGTGGGTTTGGCTAAACTCAAAAAGATGCGCAAGAAAAACATCGAGAAGTTTACCGTTAAGGCTATCGATACCGTCTTCGGCGCAAAGAAACTCACCCCTGAGCAGGTTGAGCAACTCCGCTTCATTCCCTATTCGGCTGTGGCTAACAATGGTGAGGCTAGGGAGTTCATTATGGGTGCAAGCAAAGTAGAGGTTGGTAACGTAAAGGTGCCCGTCTTTGAGGCTAAGGCTCCCTACAAAGCATTCCTCCTCGACCAGAACGAGCAGTTGCTCATCAACCTCATCGATGAGCAGAAGAATGTACTCTATCGCTACCCCGGTATCAAGGTAGGCGACCTCTATCAGGCAACCAACGATGCAGGTAACTGGGAGTAATAATAACAACCGCAACTCTTCAAGATTGTCCATTCGCATCCCGAGTGGACAATCTTTGCATTGCGAGGGTTGCTCTGTGCCCGAAAATGTCACTGCCATCGACCTCTGGGTGGAGGGAGCGGTGGTGGCACCCTACCCCACAGCTCTGAGTGGCGAGATAGACGCTAAGGCTCTGCTCACTACCGCAGGTGTGGCAGTTGGCGACACTGACAAGGTCTTTGTGGCAGAGGGCGAGGGTGCGGTAAGTTACGCACTGAGACTCTCGGCAGAGAGCGCAGAGGTGGTCGAAGAGTGGATGCAGAGGGGTTTGGAAGTATCTCTCCACTCCCCGCTTATGAGTTGCGTGGCACGCGCCATTGTGGGTAGCAGACGCCCCAAGACGGTGGTGCTAAGACTCTCGGATGGGGTTGGCTATGTTGCGCTGAGCAACGAGAAGAGATTGCAATATGCCGAGGCACTACCATTGGAGAGCGAGGCGGAGCTGATAAACCTTTTGGCACTGCTCAACGAGGACTACGACCTGCGTAAGGCTCGCTTCATACTGTTTGGCAAAGAGAGCGCACCCTACTATAAAACCCTCCGCAAGTACTTCCGCAGGGTGAGGGTGGAGAGTTGAAAGTTGAGAGTTGAGAGTTTTCCCATATCTCTCATATCTCCCACAACTCTCATAAGCCTTAGGACTATTGACGTTAGACGTTAGAGAATAAAAACATTAAGAGTGCATATCACGGAGCAGATGCCCGCGAGATGGAGTCGAACAACGAAACTGTATGCGTATAATTAGTGGCAAATATCGAGGTAGGACAATTGTTCCCCCACGCAACCTGAGGGCTCGCCCCACTACGGACTTTGCGAAGGAGAACCTTTTTAACGTGTTGGGCAACCTTGTGGACTTTGAGGAGGTGGACGTGCTGGACCTCTTTTCGGGCACAGGCTCAATTAGTTACGAGTTTTGTTCGAGGGGTGCGAGGAGCGTTACGAGTGTGGAAGTAAACCCCATACATCACGCCTTCATCCGCAAGACTGCCAAAGAGCTGGGCTTTACGAACCTCTATGCCACACACGCGAATGTTTTTTTGTATTTGAAGAGCTGTGGCAAGCAGTTTGATGTGATTTTCTCGGATGCGCCCTACGATTTGGAGGGTAGCGAGGCTGTGATAGACCTTGTTTTGGAGAGGGAACTGCTTGCAGAGGATGGTTTTTTGGTCTTTGAGCACTCCAAGGATAAACATTTCGAGTACCACCCTAACTTTTGGCAATCAAGGAGTTACGGCAGCGTACAATTCACGTTCTTCAAAAAAGCGTAAAAAAATCTCAAAAAAAGCGTTCGGAAGTTTGCAGAAACGAAAATTTGTACTACTTTTGTACCGCAATCGCAAAAAACACGGTGTGGTAGTTCAGCTGGTTAGAATGCCTGCCTGTCACGCAGGAGGTCGCGAGTTCGAGTCTCGTCCATACCGCAAAACAAAAACGGATACCTAAAAGGTATCCGTTTTGTTTTTATGGTCGGTTGTGGTGCGAACTCGCGACCGACTAAGCCCCTCCTTTCCCAAAGGAGGGGTTTGGGGAGGAATGTAAATATAAATCGCGAGAAATGCCCACGCGCAGCGTGGGTTCGAGTCTCGTCCATACCGCAAAAACGACTGATAGTCATCCGA
>JAFTUI010000027.1 GCA_017466345.1 Tidjanibacter sp.
AAGGCATACCACAATTCTCAATTCTCAATTCTCAATTCTTAATTCTCAATTCTCAATTCTCACCTCTCTTTATCTGCTGTCGGAAGGTGCGGGGCGATACGCCTACCACACGTTTGAAGTACTTACCGAAGAGTGATTGCGACTCGAAGCCGAGCGCATCGGAAATCTGCTGTATGGTTTGGTCGGTGGAGTAGAGGAGTGCTTTACTCTCGGTCGTGACGTAACGCTCTATCCACTCTGTCGCCGAGGTGCCAGTAGCCTCCTTGATGGCTTTCGAGAGGTATTTGGGTGTCAGGCACATCTGCTCGGCATAGAAACCGACCTCGCGCTCACGCTTGTAGTTCTGCTGCAAGAGTTCAATAAACTGCTCATATATCTCGTCTTTGCGCTCGCGCTTAGTGGCGAGAGCGTCTGCGTCTTTGATAGTCTCGGCGTGTTTTTGCCCCGTATAGGAGTAGAAGAGTGCTAGCGTTAGGTGCTTGGCGGCTTCGAGACGGTAGGGACTTTGTGAGCGACATACGAGGTCTTTGAGCATAGAGTAGTAACGGATAAGCCCCTCTTCTTCGCCTTTCAGGTCGAGGATAGGATTGTCGGTTATGTGCTTTTGCAGGGGCGATACGTTTGCCTGGGTGGAGAAAAGCGAGTCGGTAAACGATCGCGACATAACCACAGTGCGAGTTACTAAATCCTCAGACTTCTCGATTGTCTCAATGATGGCGTTGTAGGGCATAATAATCATACAAGGCGCCTCGGCACGATACTCCTTCATATTGATGCGGAAATGCACCCATCCTCGAATGTATATAATACAAGTGGTAACATCAACCTTGAAAGGACGGTCTTTGAGTGTCTTTATCTCGTCTCTCACAAGAAAAATATCGGTTCCGATACGCATATTTTTGTCGGAAACCTCATCGAGGCGGTTGCGCCACTGCAAGTAGTCAATCTGTGCTTTGCTCATACACTTTGTGTTTTGTTTGTGACTACAAATGTAGTAAAATTCTCCATAATTTCGCCAAATAATATAAAAATGCCCAAAATCTTCCACTAAAAAGGAATAAAAGGCGAATTTAGCGCGATGTGTTGACATACCTTTGCACCATCAAAACAAAGGAACAACAAAACAATAAGACTATGACGGAGTATAAACTCAAAACAGGCAAGGTCGCAAAGGCGGTGACCAAAGGCTATAAGGCAATCGAGGAAGGTGTGGTTAGTGGCTACAAAGCGATTGAGGATGGCATTGTGGGTGGCTACAAGGCAATCGAAGATGGGGTGGTAAAGGGATACAAACGCATCGAAAAGAGTTTTGTGGAGCGTTTCCTCGAAGAGGTAGGCGAGAACGAGGACGGCACCGAGAGAGAAGACAAATAGCAGATACCTTATTATATTAACTAAACATTTTACGATTATGAAAAAGAGAACATTTTACCTCGCATCTATGGCGACACTTTTGAGCATTAATGCCGCAAACGCACAGGAACCCGTAAAAGAGGAGGCTCAGGTTGTAGAACAGCAGACCGAGCAGCAGGCTGAGGAGCAGACCGAAGAGAAAAAGGATGGCTTCTTCAAACGCGCATTCCGCGATATGAAGGAGAGCGCACGCCTCCAACACAAGATTGACAAAGCCAACTTCGAGGCTACCAAACTCGAAAACAAAGCATTCTATCAGGAGCAGAAACGCAAATCGAACCCCAAAGTGCGCACCGCAGCTGAGCGCAAGCGTATGGAGAACGAACTCGAAGCAGCACAGGAGCGCAAAGAGGCTGCTCATCGCAAACTTGACTCCGTAAGGAACGCAAAATAATTTTCCCCAACACAATTTTTATATAACCAAATAATAGAATACAAGAGATGAAGAAAATCCTTTTGATGGCGGTTGCGCTGTTTGGTATGGCAGCCGCAACTATGGCACAAGAGCAGAACGCAAATCGTCACTTCGACAAGGGCTACACCGCAGATATTCAGCTCCACGTTACTGCTATCAACGCATTCCACATTACCTCCTCGCACGGTTACAACTTCGGTGGTGGTTTCTACCTTGGTGGTGGTGCAGGCTTTGGCGCAGAGTGGGAAGGCGAAGGCGTAGAGGGCACTCCTCACTATGTTCCCTCGCTCTTTGTGGATGCTCGTTGGAGTATGCTCAACAAGAAGGTTAGCCCCTTTGTTGATATGAAAGCAACACAATATATTGACCTCACGGCAGGTGCAACCAACTATGGCGTAACTCCTTCGGTAGGTCTTGATATAAATCGCTTTTCGATTGGCGTGGGTTACTCGGTGCGTGGCTCGAAGAGCGGCTGGCAGGTGGCTGTTGGCTTTACTTTCTAATCCGCTCGGGCAGTTATTAAATGTGTGAAGAAAGATACGCACCCCTATGTGGAGTGCGTATCTTTTTATATTATAGATAGTTGATTAATTCTCTTGGATGGTCGATGATTGACAGAGGATTGTGCGCTGCGAGTTCCTCACGAGGACGGAAACCCCACGCAACGCCCAAAACGTCCACCTCGGCATTTTTGGCGGTTAGCATATCGACATTCGTGTCGCCCACATAGAGTGCCTCCTCTTTTGCCACTCCGCAGAGGTCCAATATCTCGCTAACAATCTGCGGATTGGGTTTTACGGGTACGCCCTCGCGCTGACCGAGTATCACCTCAAAGCGGATCGTGGGGAAGTAGTGGGCTATGAGTTTTTGGGTTGCCGAGTGGTACTTGTTCGATGCGACAGCCATCATTATGCCTCTATGCTGCAACTCCTCCAAGAGTTCGGCAATACCCTCGTAGGGGCGACTGAGGTCGGCATTGTGGAGGTCGTAGTAGGGCATAAAGTGCTCCCTTATGCGCTCTATGTTTTCGGGTGTGCGCTCCGCCTCTGGCAGGGCACGCTCGAAGAGTTTTCGCACGCCATCACCCACCATAAAACGATACGCATCCTCTTGGTGTGTGGGATAGCCACACGCCCTAAGTGCCAGATTGACAGCCACTGCAAGGTCGGCAATGGAGTTCAGGAGCGTTCCATCGAGGTCGAAGATGACAAGTCGCTTCATTGGTGCTGAGTGGGGTGGGGTGTTAGTTCACAAAGTCGGCAAGTTTTACCTTCTCGTAGTGGTAGCCTCGGCGGCGGAGTTCGATGGTTACGCCTGCACGGAACATAACTTTTGCCGAGCGTGCAAGGATGTAGAATGCGCGAGTGGTTTGGTGCTCGATGTTTTCGTGCTGTATGGCACTCATAACGGTGTGCGAGAGTGTGCGCATCATATTGTCTATGCCTTTGCGGGCATCGCTGTCGGGTGCCACGCCTACGATTTTTTCGAGTATGTACTCATCAACAGTGTCGAAACCGCCACCGCACTGCTTGAAGAGTGCGTAGGAGTCCCTTTTGTGAGCCTCCCAGGCAGTGTCCCACAGGGCCGCCAACGCCATACCGTAGAAACCCGCAACTGCCAGAGTGAATGCAGGATAGGAGTTTATCTGCCCTACGGCATCTGCCATATACTCGGGTGCATCTTCGGTCCAACGCTCCTCCAACTCCTCTACGAGGAACATACCTCCCTCGGAACCGCAAATGCCTGCCAATAGTTTTTCGAGCCTCTTCTCGTACTGCTCCAAATACTCTCTCTCTTCCATAGTGTGTGCTGTGTCAGTTTTTTCGTGGTGCAAATATCGCACAATGCCCCGAGAAAACCAAACCCCAAGGACAAAAAGCGGTCTGCTTGCCTTGCCACACCTTGTCGCAAAGTCTTAGGTATTAAAAAAGATACCAGTGAAGAAAGGGGGGCGGGCTTGGAAGTTTGAGAGCGGTAGATGCCAACCGCCCACCTTCGGTGGTCGTGGCAAGACGAAAAAGTCGCGGGTATCATTTTTGATACCCGCGAGCGAGGAAGAGTTCCCCTAAGTGTTGTTATAGGTGCCCGTCATTTATGCGCCCTGACCCCAAGTTTGGAGCGAGCCTTCGTAGACAACGTGGTGTACCTCTCCGTTCTCCAAGGTAACCGTCAGTTCAATTTTGCCCTCGCTAACGACCATCACACCTTCGGTATAGTTAAAACCTTGCGTTTCTCCATTGGCATTTGTATAGTAACATTGCGTGGTGATATCATCGTCTATTAACTGATCCATAACAAAAGTGCCAGCCTTTAACTCTTCCTCTCCATTTACGATTTTTTCATAATCAACATAGGTGTATGTGCCGAGGGGTATTTCATCATTAATTGGCTCGGTGTCCGATATGATGGTAAATCCATAACTCCAACTATCAATAGATAAGAAGTCGCCGTTAAAGGGTTTGTCAGATATAAAGCCGCATATGGGTATAATCGCTTCTTCTTGCCACATGTCCCACATACCCCCCAAACTAACTGCTGCGACCTCTTTTACTCCGTTAGTGTCGCTCGAGTCGCCACCAAAGTCGTAGCCTACGATGTAGTCGGCGTAGTCGCTCCAATACTCAGCAGTTTTGTATGCCTCTACACTCTCGGTGGGTACATAAATCTTGCGTCCCGAAGCGTTGTTGTAGAACATTGACGAACCTCCTGCGGGTGGTGTTGTAGCCTTGCAATATACACTTGTCAGCGAGCTGCAATAAGAGAATGCCCAATCTCCAATCGAAGTTACGCTGTCGGGAATGGTTACACTCGCAAGGCTCGAACACCCACCGAATGCTTCATGTTCAATCGAAGTAACACCATTTCCAATGCTGACACTCGCAAGGCTCGAACACGCAGAGAATGCATGAATTCCAATCGAAGTAACGCCGTCGCCAATGGTAACACTTGTCAGCGAGGTGCACCAAGAGAACGCCTGTGCTCCAATTGAAGTAACACCATCGGGAATGGTAATACTTGTTAAAGATTTGCAACCATAGAATGCACCCTCTCCAATCGAAGTAACACTCTCGGGAATGGTTACACTCACAAGGCTCGAACAACTATTGAATGCGCTTAGTCCAATCGAAGTAACACTCTCGGGAATGGTTACACTTGCAAGGCTCTCACACACAGCGAATGCAAAATCTCCAATCGAAGTAACACTGTCGGGAATGGTAATGCTCGCAAGGCTCGAACAATCATAGAATGCATTCTCTCCAATCGAAGTAACAACGCTATCGAAGACTATGACACCCTTGCCATCCTCGTAGGTGTTCGACACGATATTGGCACCAAAAACATTAGTAGCATAGGGTGTTACGGCATTACCATCGGTCGAAGTGTAGCAGATTTTGCGATATTTCATATCAACTTCGCCTTTCTCAAAGTCATATGGCACAAATGCATCGGCATACTTGCTCCAATATTCAGCAGTTTTATACGCATCCACACTCTCGGTGGGGACATAAATCTTGCGTCCCGAAGCATTGTTGTAGAACATATACGAGCCTCCTGCGGGCGGAGTTGTAGCCTCGCAATATACACTTGTCAGCGAGGTGCAACCATAGAATGCCTCTCGTCCAATCGAAGTGACTCTATCGGGAATAGTAATGCTTGTTAGCGAGGTGCAATTCCAGAATGCAGACCCTCCAATCGAAGTAACACTGTCGGGAATGGTTACACTTGCAAGGCTCTCACTCCCAGCGAATGCTCCATATCCAATCGAAGTAACATCGCTGTCGAAAGTGATTACACCCTTGCCGTTCTTGTAGGTGTTCGATATGATATTTGCGTTAAAAACACTATTACCCTCTTCGTCTATTTCCCAATAAGGAGTTACTACCTCCCCATCGGTCGAGGTGTACCAAATCTCATTTGCGGGAGGCAGGTCGCCCTCTTCCGCTTCACTATCCAAAGCAAGAGGAATCTTAATCACCGTGCCGTCCGAGAGAGTGAAGTAGGCGTACTCATCGTCCCAGGTGACGCTCTCGAAGAGGCTGTCGCCATCGGCACCGTCCTTGCCGTTCTCGCCATCCTTGCCATCTTCGCCGTCAGCACCATCGGCGCCATCCTTACCATCCTCGCCCGTAGCCTTGCCGAGTTCTACCCACGACTGACCATTGTCATACGAAATGTACCAATAGCCATCGCGAATTTCGAGTTTGGGAGTGATACCATCCTC
>JAFTUI010000028.1 GCA_017466345.1 Tidjanibacter sp.
GAATTGAGAATTGAGAATTGAGGCAAATGCGAGTAAGCGAGGGCAGAGGCTGCTTGCAGACTATGCCGAGCGGGAGCATTTTAGAGCAGCCGAAGGCTGGTCAATTGAGGCAAATGCGAGTAAGCGAGGGCAGAGGCTGCTTGCAGACTATGCCGAGCGGGAGCATTTTAGAGCAGCCGAAGGCTGGTCAATTGAGAGTTGAGAGTTGAAAGCGTTAATGTCCTTAATGTCCTTAAACTCCCATAAGCCCTATACGCCTTATAAGCCTTTTATGCCCTACTACGACTATTACTTTATTTGAAGACCTCCTCCACAGCCGAGTCAAAAATCTGCGTCTTCACAAGCGCAAGACCTTTGGTAGTGTCGCCGAGGATGAGCAACGAGTCACCAGCCTTAATATCAAACACTTCGCGAGCCTCTTTGGGGATTACTATCTGCCCCTTCTCGCCCACCTTTACCACTCCGAAAAGGTATTTGTCTTTCTCTGTTTGCATAGTATGTTTTGTTTTACAAGTTGGAAAAGTAGGAATTTTCCCACAAAGATATAAAAAACTTTGATGTTTCAACTCTCAACTCCCAACTTTTTTATATATTTGTAAGTTATTCCGCATAGAAACGAATAAATAATATATAAAACTATGAAACTTGCAGACAAATACGCACCACAAGAGATTGAACAGAAGTGGTATGACTACTGGATGAAACACAATATGTTCCACTCCGAGCCCGACCAGAGGGAGCCTTACACCATCGTCATCCCCCCACCAAATGTGACAGGTATGCTCCATATGGGACATATGCTCAACAATACGCTCCAAGATGTGTTGGTGCGCCGTGCTCGTATGCAGGGTAAGAACGCCTGCTGGGTGCCCGGTACCGACCACGCATCCATCGCTACGGAGGCTAAGGTGGTGGCTAAACTCAAAGCCGAGGGTATCGAAAAGAGCGACCTCACGCGCGAGGAGTTCCTCAAACACGCCTGGGAGTGGAAAGAGAAACACGGCGGCATCATCCTCCAACAACTCCGCAAACTCGGTGCTTCGTGTGATTGGGACCGCACCTGCTTCACTATGGACTCGGAGCGTAGCGAGAGTGTCTTGAAGGTGTTCGTAGATCTCTACAACAAGGGTAAAATCTATCGTGGTGTGAGGATGGTCAATTGGGACCCCTCGGCACAGACAGCCCTCTCGGACGAGGAGGTTATCTACAAGGAGTCGCAGGGTAAGTTCTACTACCTGCGCTACAAGGTGGAGGGCTCGGACAAGGCTCTCATAGTGGCTACCACACGTCCCGAGACCATCTTGGGCGACTCGGCAGTCTGCGTAAACCCCAACGACCCCCGCTATCAAGACCTCCCCGCAGATGCAAGGGTTATCGTTCCTCTGGTGGGACGTTCGGTGCCCGTAATCAGGGACGAGTATGTAGATATTGAGTTCGGTACGGGTGCGCTGAAAGTAACCCCTGCACACGATGTGAACGACTATATGCTTGGCGAAAAATATGGTCTTGAAACTATCGACATCTTCAATCCCGATGGCACTATCAACGACAAGGTGGGTTTGTATGTCGGTATGGACCGCTTCGAGTGCCGCAAGGTCATCGAGGGCGACTTGGAGGCAGCAGGTTTGTTGGAGAAGACCGAGGCTTACACCAACAACGTAGGTTACTCGGAGCGCACAGGTGTGGCTATCGAGCCTAAACTCTCGATGCAGTGGTTCCTCTCGATGCAGGAACTCGCCGAGCCCGCAACTCGTGCCGTAATGGAGGACGTCATCAAATTCGTACCCGAGAAATACAAAAACACCTACCGCCACTGGATGGAGAACATCAAGGATTGGTGTATCTCTCGCCAACTCTGGTGGGGTCACCGCATCCCTGCGTGGTATCTGCCCAAGGGTGGCTTTGTGGTAGCCGAGAACGAGCAGGAGGCTCTCCGTCTGGCTCGCGAGAAGGTGGGCGATGAGAACTTGCAACTCTCGGACCTCCGCCAGGAGGAGGATGTGCTCGACACTTGGTTTAGCTCGTGGCTCTGGCCCATCAGTGTCTTCGACGGCATCCGCAACCCCGAGAATGAGGAGATAAAGTACTACTACCCCACAAACGACCTTATTACCGGTCCCGACATCATCTTCTTCTGGGTAGCGAGGATGATTATGGCAGGCTACGAGTGGCGAGGCGAAAAACCCTTCAACCACGTCTACTTCACAGGTATCGTGCGCGACAAACTCGGCAGAAAGATGTCCAAACAACTCGGCAACTCGCCCGACCCGCTGGATCTGATGGCTCAGTATGGTGCCGATGGCGTGAGAGTTGCACTTATGCTCTGCACCTCGGCAGGTAACGACCTTATGTTCGATGAGTCGCTCTGTGAGCAGGGACGTAACTTCTGCAACAAAATCTGGAACGCCTACCGTCTGTTGGGCACTTGGAGTGTGGATGAGGCAGCACCCCAGCCAAAGCACAGCAAGAAGGCTATCGAGTGGTTTGAGTCGGTGCTGAACAAGACCACCCGTGAGATAAACGAGCACTTCGAGGCTTACCGCATCTCGGACGCTATGATGGCTGCTTATCGCCTCTTCTGGGACGATTTCAGTGGCTGGTATTTGGAGATGGTTAAGCCCGCTTACGGCTCGCCTGCCGACCGAGCAACCGTGGAGGCAACCAAAGGCTTCTTTGAGCGACTGATGAAGATGCTCCATCCCTTTATGCCCTTCGTTACCGAGGAACTCTGGCAGCACATTGCGGAGCGCACCGAGGGCGAGAGTATTATGCTGAGCCTCTTTGAGGAGCCCAAAGCCTATGACGAAAAGATGCTCGCCGAGGTGGATTTGGCACGCGAGGTCGTAAGCAACATCCGCAACATCCGCGCACAGAAGAATATCCCCAACAAAGAGAAGGTGGCTTTGGAGGTTATCGCTGACGAGAACTACCACCCCGCATACAACTGCCTTGTGGAGAAGATGGCAAACCTCTCGGAGATTAGGGAGGTCGGCGAGAAGAACCCCACAGCCGCAGCCTTCATTGTCAAGACCACCCAGTATTTCGTTCCTATGAGCGAGAATATCAACGTGGAGGAGGAGTTGGAGAAGATGCACAAGGAACTTGCATACTTTGAGGGCTTCCTCCGCACCGTTATGGGCAAACTCTCCAACGAGAGGTTTGTGGCTAACGCGCCCGCAGCCGTTGTGGAGAACGAAAGGAACAAACAGCGTGATGCGGAGGCAAAGATTGCCGCACTGAAAGAGCGAATTAACGCTCTGGCGAATTGAAAATTGAAAATTGA
>JAFTUI010000007.1 GCA_017466345.1 Tidjanibacter sp.
ATTAGACCAAATTTCTCCGGATTATCCCCCAGTTACGGGTAGGTTGCATACGCGTTACGCACCCGTGCGCCGGTCGCCACCAAATGTATTGCTACATCTTATGCTGCCCCTCGACTTGCATGTGTTAGGCCTGCCGCTAGCGCTCATCCTGAGCCAGGATCAAACTCTCCATTGTAAAGTAAATTAAAATGTATTGTTAGAGCCTGACTACTTCTTTATCCATTTAAGGAATTGAATTGAACTTGATGAAGTCCTAAGTCTTCATTGCTTCTGCATTCTTTTTCTCTCTGTTAAACCAATAAATCAAAGAACCTTTTTTGGTACCTCTCCTTCCGAAGAGGCGCTAAAAAAATCGCCGCATTTTCTGAGGCGAACGTGGGTACAAAGGTAAAACCTTTTTTCGTAACCACCAAATTTTTTAGAACTTTTTTTGCTTTTGAGTTTTACTTTGTCGTTTGGGACTCGGTTTCTTCTCAATTGCGGATGCAAAGGTAGCGACTTTTTTCAAACCTGCAAGCGTTTCGCCAAAAATTTTTCGATTTTTTTGAGGTTTTTTTAGCGCAAGGATGTAAGTGGTTGATTTTGAGGAGGGGTGTAAAATGGGATAAATGGGAGATATGGGACAGACCTCTCCCCCGCTTTGCGGACCCTCCCTGCTCGGCGAGGACGCCGAGCACAATTTCGACCACCCCTCCTATCCTCCCCTCATCGTAGGGGAGGAACTTCTTTACAGACCTCTCCCGCCTTCGGCACCCTCCCCTAACTTAGGGGAGGGTTATTAGGGAGGATAAGGACATTAAGGACATTAAGGACATTAAGGACATTAAGGTCGTTAAAGCCCTTAAACTCCTTAAATCCCTATAAGCCCTATATGCCATATACGCCCTATAAGCCTTAGGACTATTGACGTTAGACGTTAGACAAAACACAAGGGGCGCCCTTTGCGAGAGCGCCCCTTATATTATATATAGGTATGGAATTAGAAGCGGTAGCAAACACCAAGATTGATAGTTGCCAAGCCATAGCCGAGTTCGAGGTTAGCTGCGAGGTTGTCCGAGAACCAGTAGCGTGCGCCAATCTGGAAACCGTAAACCAAGCCAGCGGCTGCGGCTGCCGAGCCGGTGCCCGAATACCAGTCGCCCCACTGTTTCGAGGTGCCGATGTTGTAACCCAGAGTGAGGGCTGCATAGGTATCAAGATTCTCAACGGGCATCTCCAAGAGGCTCATAACATCGTAGTGAGCATAACCTTTGGCTGCGATGATGATGCTGCTATATTTGTAGCCATACTTCGAGCCATCATAGTGTTCCCAAGTATCTTTTGCGCCGGTGTATGCCAAAACGCCACCAACACCAATCGAAAGACCGTCTACTTCCCAAGCGTTCTCCAACAGACCATACTCATACGATACGGTAATGGGAGGGAATTTGCTATCGTAGTAGCTGCCATAGACGTTGTTGATAAGACCAATGGTACCACTTACAACCTGTTCGCCAACAGTAATTTGTGCGTTCATCGAAAGAGCTGCAATCAATGCAGTTGCCAAAAGTACAAGTTTCTTCATAGTTGTATAAGTTTTAGTTGTTAAAAATGTGTGTGCATTTTATACTACGGGAGTGTTTTCGCTCTACAAGGTAAGTCAAGATTTTTGTTTTTGCAAACTCCCACCCTTTTTTTGACCAAAACAGCCACCATTTCTGCCAAAAATCAACAAAGGGGGGGTAAAATTGAACATCGCGGCAGTAAAATTGCACACAAAATTATCAAATTCGACACAACCACACACAACTCGTCTTGGAGAGCAATGGGTGTTTTGCGACAACTTTGTGCCACAATTGGAAATTTTGGTTATCTTTGCGGTGCCACAAAAAACAAAAATGAGGAAACTATGGTTTCAAAACTACTACTCATCATCTTCTATTTATTGGTTCCCGCAGGAGTGCTCTGGGCGTGTCGCAAGAGCAAAATTCTCAACAAGGTGGGACCTGTTCTAACACTCTACATCTTTGGCGTGGTGGTTGCCAACCTCCACATCATCCCCGAAGATTGCTATGGCATTCAGAAGACGCTCCAAGACGTGATGATTCCTTTGGCAATTCCTATGATGCTCTTTGGTTGCAACTTCAAGAACTTCAATGCAGGCACAACCGTAAGGGCTTTCGTCATTGGTGTTATTGCCACTGCTGCAATGGTGGTCGGTGGCTACTTGCTGCTGGCAGACCAACTCGGTGCAGACGGTCCAACCATTGGTGCAACCCTCTCAGGACAGTACACGGGTGGTGCGGGCAACTTTGCCGCAGTTAATATGATGCTTGGCGACAAGGGGCTTACGGGCGAGAAATTCGCACTTGTGAGCACCTGCAACCTTGTGGTGTCGTTCTTCTACCTTATGTTCCTGATGGGTGGCGGTGTGCAAATGGCTCGCCGCATTGTCCACGGCAAGAATATCAAAGAGTATAACGACTCTATCAATGCCGAGGAGTATACGGACGAAAACCCCTACAAGGATTTTGGCAAGAAGAAGAGTATCAAACAACTCGTTAAGGTCTTTGTTGCGGCGGCTCTGGTGGCTGTTACCTCGCTCCTTGTGAGCAACCTCTTCAAGGAGGGCACGCTGATGTTTGACGTCTTGGGTGGCGACTTCTCGATGGTGGCACTTATCCTCGTTCTTACGACCATCAGCCTTCTGCTGACCAGCTTCAAGGAGGTGCGCTCGTGGGACAAGAGTTTCGATGCGGGTATGTACCTTATCTATATATTCTGCTTCGCTATGGCAATGCTGGCAGACCTCTCGAAACTCGACTGGAAGATGGGACTTTGGGTAATCATCTACCAAACCATCATTGTCTTTGGCTCGCTCCTTTTGGCAGTCCTCTTAGCTCGCCCCTTCAAGGTCGATGCCGACAGTGTAGTCATTACCTCCGACACACTCGTCAATTCGCCCATCTGCGTACCTATGATTGCTGCAACGATGAAGAACAAGGGTGCCATTATGGTCGGTATTACCAATGGTCTGGCGGGCTATGCTGTGGGCAACTACTTAGGCTATCTGATATTCCGCCTTCTCCTCGTGCTCTAAAAGCGCACCCATAGGAGTTTAACATACACACTACGCCCTCCCAAAACGCGGAGGGCGTAGTGTTTTTGGGGGCAAATGTGGTCGTTTGGGAAAAAATGTTTATATTTGACACGCCACACACAAACCATTTTTGGAGTCCGCTCGGCTGTTTTGAGCGCAAGGAGAACCCCTGCGAAGAACAGCAGAAGAACCCAAAAAACAAAAAAAATACACACAAAATTATGGTAGGAAAAATTGCACTTGTGCTATTCTATCTGCTTTCGCCCGCTGTGGTACTGTGGGCGTGCAACAAATGGAAGGTACTCAGCAAAATCGGTCCCGTACTTTTGCTCTACTTCCTCGGTATCATTGTTGCCAATCTCAACCTCATTCCCGCCGACTGTAAGGGTATTCAGGACACCATCTCTACGATTGCCATACCCTTGGCACTACCTATGATGCTTTATAGTTGCGACTTCAAGAGGTTTTCAATCAAAACATCGCTCAAAATTACCATCATTGGCGTTGTTTCCGTTGTGATTACCGTTGTGGTGGGATTCTTCCTGCTGAGGGGCGGTATGGGCGAAGAGGCTGCCACCATTGCGGGTGCCATTGCGGGCAAGTGTACGGGAGGTACGCCCAACTTGGCGGCGTTGAAGGTTATGCTCAATATGGAGAACAGCACCTTCATCATCCTCAACTCGTTCGATATGGTCATCTGCTTCTTCTATCTGGTTATGCTTATGACCGTAGGTATCAAGTGGGCTCGCAAGGTGCTCGGTAGGGGCAAATACACCACCGACACAGAGCTTACCGCCGAAGATCTCGCCGAGAACAAAAACCCCTATAAGGACTTCGCAAAGGGCAAGAGCCTCATCCAGTTGCTGAAAATTTTGTTGCTGACACTCGTTATTGTTGGCGCGGCATTTGGTGTAGCAACCCTTGCAAAGCGTTACGATGAGAACATCTTTACGGTGGTAATGATTCTTACCATTACTACTCTTGCGCTGCTCTTCTCGCTCTGGAAAGAGGTCAAAAGGTGGGACAAGAGTTACGATGCGGGTATGTACTTCATCTACATTTTCTCGGTGGTTGTTGCCTCGATGGCAAACTTCCGCACGATGAACTACGAGGGTGCGCTCTACATCGTGTTGTTCCAGATTTTGGTGGTCTTTGGCTCGTTCCTGCTTACCATTTTGGGTGCAAAACTCTTCAAGGTGGACGGCGATACGGCTGTTATCACCTCCAACACCCTCATCAACTCGCCTATCTTCGTTCCTATGATTGCCGCTTCGATGAAGAATAGGGATATGCTGGTTGTGGGCGTTACCATCGGCTTGGTGGGCTACGCTTTGGGCAACTACTTGGGCTTCTTGGTGTTCAAGATGCTCGGCGGTGTGATACTTATGTAATTAATAATAACAGACAGATAATACTATGAAGAAATTTATCCTCACTTCGCTCCTGTGCGCCGCTATTGCTTTCGGTGCAACGGCTCAGGAGAAGGTAAAAACGGGTTGGAACCTTGGTCCTCTGCCCGCAGTTAGTTACAACTCCGACCTCGGATTTCAGTATGGCGCCTTGTGCGACTTCTTCTACTTTGGCGATGGTAGCACCTACCCCACCTACCTCCACAAGTTCAATGTGGAGCTCTCGCACTACACCAAAGGCGAGACTATAGCACATATGTTCTACGACTCGAAATACCTCATCCCCGGCTTGCGTCTGACGGCTGCGGTGAGCTACCTCGACTCGGCAATGTCGCCCTTCTATGGCTTCAACGGCTTCGCCTCGCCTATGGATTGGGACAAGACGAGCGGCAGTTCGTGGTACTATATGGACCGCACGATGTTGCGCGGTATTGCCGATGTGCAGGGCAGCATCTCCGACAGGCTCACTTGGATGGCAGGTCTTACCTTCTGGAATGTGACCACCGGTGACGTTGAACTCAACAAATACAAAGACGAACTCTCGCTCTATGAGGTTTACCGCACAGCAGGTCTTATCAGCGATGACGAGGTAGCAGGTACCCACCTCGAACTCAAAGCGGGTTTGGTTTATGACACTCGCGATATGGAGGCAGCACCTACGCGCGGCTACTGCGCCGAGATTGTGGGTAGTTTCTCGCCCGACCTCTTCGGCGAGGGCGAAACCTATGGTCGCATTATGGCCACTTGGCGTCAGTTCTTCCCCGTAATGGAGGATAACATAGTGCTCGGCTACCGCATCAATTGGCAGCAGACCTTTGGCAACACCCCATTCTACCTCCAACAGACTACCACCCCTCTCTACCTCCGCCAGATTAAGAACGAGGGCTTGGGTGGCAAGAACTCCATCCGTGGTGTCTTCCAAAACCGCATCTTGGCAGACGGCTACGCTTGGGCAAACTTCGAGGCGAGGGTTAAGGTTGCTCGCTTCCGCCTTATCAACCAGAACTGGTACATCGCTCTCAACCCATTTGTGGATGCAGGCGTCATCACCAAAGCACGCTCCTTCGACAAACAGAAGGGTAGCAACGAGGTGGCAGAACTCGCAAATAAGGCTCTGGGACTTTATAGCGGCGATGGCTATGGCGGCATCCACGCCAGCGCAGGTATAGGCGTGAAAATAGTGATGAACCACAACTTCATCATCTCGTGCGAATACGGCAAACCCTTCGACAAACGAGATGGCAAGGGCGGTCTGAACATCGGTACGAACTACATCTTCTAAGGAAAAAAGAGAGAGGGACTCAGTTTTTGAGTCCCTCTCTCTTTTTGTCTAACGTCTAAGGTCTAACGTCAATAGTCGCGGACACTTCGTGTCCGAGATGGGAGTTGTGAGAGGTATGGGAGTAATGGGAGTAATAAGAGTAATGTGAAATCTATCCCATTTCTCCCATAACTCCCATATCTCCTATAAGCCTTAGGACTTTTGACGTTAGACGTTAGACGTTGGACAAAAAAACGCAGAGAGCGGAGGAAATTTTGTGCCAAACAAGAAGGCGAGGCATCGGAACGATGCTTTTGTGAGGGTGGTACTCCCCACCCAAAAAACGCATATAAGCGAGCGGATTTTAGGCGCACAAGAAAACCACCTTCGCAGTTTACTCGTCTGGAACGATAAAATTCATAGAACGAGATGAATGCAAGGCATACAAGAAAGCGGGCTCCGCAGTTTACTAAGCGTAAATGAGGAAGCCCGCTTATCGCAGTATAACGCAGCAGTCGCTCGTTATATGAATTTTTTACAAGCCTTCAATAAGAGTAGTCCAGCCGTGCTTATCCTCCACACGACCATACTGAATATCCTGCAAGAGGTTGTAGAGTTTCACGCTCACAGGACCTGCCTCAGTACCATACTCGTAGTATTTCTCGGTCATAGGATCGTAGATGCGACCTACGGGCGAGATAACAGCAGCAGTACCGCAAGCACCGGTCTCCTCGAATGTCGCGAGTTCCTCAACGGGAATGGGGCGGTTCTCAACCGTCAATCCCAAGTCCTCAGCCAAGGTGCGGAGCGACATATTGGTAATAGAGGGAAGTACCGAAGTAGAGTCGGGAGTTACATACTTGCCGTCCTTAATACCGAAGAAGTTGGCAGCACCAAACTCGTCAATATATTTCTTCTCTTTGGGATCGAGGTAGAGACAGTTTGCAAAGCCAGCCTCGTGAGCACGCGAGCCCGAGCCGATAGATGCAGCATAGTTACCACCCACCTTGGTGTGACCCGTACCGTGAGGAGCAGCGCGGTCATAAAGACGCTCCAAAGTTACGGTGATAGGTTTGAAGCCCTCCTTGAAGTAGGGACCTACGGGAGTTACGAACACCACAAAGGTGTACTCGGTCGACTCCTTAACACCTACCTGTGCGCCCGTACCAATCAGCAGAGGACGCAAGTAGAGCGAAGCACCTGTTCCGTAGGGAGGAATGTACTCGGCATTTGCCTTCACAGCCTTCACACACATCTCCTCGAAGAGTTCGATGCTGGGCACCTGCATACGCAGATACTCACCCGAACGCTGCATACGCTTAGCGTTCTCCTCCAAGCGGAAGAAGCGCACCTTGCCATCAACGCCACGGAAAGCCTTCATACCCTCGAAGACCTCCTGACCATAGTGGAGGCAGGTAGCTGCCATATGGATAGGGAGGTACTCGCTGTCGCTTACCTCAACCTTACCCCAAGCACCGTTTTTCCATACGCAACGAGTGTTGTAGTCGGTTTTAACGTAACTAAAACCAAGTTCTTGCCATTTAATGTCTTTCATTTTTTTGATAGTTTTAGGGTTTTATGTTTGTTTACCTTCGTTTTTTATCTCTTTTTTCGCACCTTTTTGTAAAAAGGTGCTACCAAAAACTTTTAGTGTAGCCTTTGCTCTACCCTAATTTTGCATTTTGCATTTTGCATTAAAAATTATCCCACTTGTGAGCCTACGGGCACTTCGTCCGTAGGAGCCAACAGAGTGAGTTTACCCGTAGCATCGGCAGACATCAGGATCATACCCTCCGAAGTGATACCTTTCAGTTCGCGGGGCAGAAGGTTTACGAGCACCAAAATCTGGCGACCTACAAGTTCCTCGGGAGTGTAGTACTCGGCAATACCAGACACAATGGTGCGGGTGTCGATGCCTGTATCAACGGTCAGTTTGAGGAGTTTCTTGGTCTTGGCAACCTTCTCGGCAGCCACCACCTTCGACACCCTGATATCCATCTTGCCGAACTCATCGAAGGTAACGCTCTCCTTCTGCTCTGCAACCTTGGCAGCCGCAGCCTCGTTAGCCCTCTTGGTGTCCTGCAACTTCTGCACCTGACGCTCTATCACCTCGTCCTCAATCTTCTCGAAGAGGAGTTCGGGAGTAGAGATGGTGTGACCTGCGGGGATGATGTCGCTTCTGCCAATCATATCCCACTCAATCTTCTCCACTGCGAGCATTCGGCGCAACTTCTCGGCACTGAAAGGCATAAAGGGCTCGATAGCCACCGTAGTGTTTGCCACAATCTGCAATGCCACATTGAGTATAGTTTTGACTCTCTCGGGGTTGGTCTTCACAACCTTCCAAGGCTCCGTATCGGCGAGGTATTTGTTGCCCAGACGGGCGATGTTCATAGCCTCTTTGAGTGCTTCGCGGAAGCGATAGTTCTCCAAACTCTCCTCCAAAGCACCCTTTATGCGGGGCAACTCAGCGAGTATCTCCCTGTCGTAGTCGGTCAGCTCGCCAGCCTCGGGCACCACGCCATTATAATACTTATGAGTAAGTACCAAAGCCCTATTCACGAAATTGCCGAGCACAGCCACAAGTTCGTTGTTGTTGCGAGCCTGGTAGTCCTTCCAAGTGAAATCGTTGTCTTTGGTCTCGGGAGCATTGGCGCAGAGAACATACCTCAACACGTCCTGCTTGCCGGGCATATCCTCCAAGTACTCGTTGAGCCATACTGCCCAATTGCGCGAGGTGGATATTTTGTCGCCTTCGAGGTTTAGGAACTCGTTGGCAGGTACATTCTCGGGCAGGATGTAACCTCCGTGAGCCATCAACATCGCAGGAAAAACGATGCAGTGGAATACGATATTGTCCTTACCGATAAAATGTACCATCTTCGTATCCTCGCTCTTCCAATACTTCTCCCAATCGGGTGTAAGGTCTTTGGTTGCCGAGATGTAGCCGATAGGCGCGTCAAACCAAACGTAGAGCACCTTACCCTCGGCACCCTCTACGGGTACGGGGATACCCCAATTAAGGTCACGGCTTACGGCACGGGGCTGCAATCCGAGGTCCATCCACGACTTACACTGACCATAGACATTGGTCTTCCACTCCTTGTGTCCCTCCAAAATCCACTCCCTCAGTGCGGGTTCATACTTATCGAGAGGCAAGTACCAATGGGTGGTCTCCTTCATAACGGGAGCCGAGCCCGAAATCATACTCTTGGGATTGATGAGGTCGGTAGGGTTGAGTGTCGAGCCACACTTCTCGCACTGGTCGCCGTATGCACCCTCTGCCTGGCAGTGGGGGCAAGTACCCATAATGTAGCGGTCGGCAAGGAAGGTCTTAGCCTCCTCATCGTAGTACTGCTGCGAGGTCGCCTCCGAGAAGACACCCTTGTCGTAGAGTGTGCGGAAGAACTCCGAAGCGGTTTTATAGTGTGTGGGCGAGGTTGTACGCGAGTAGATGTCGAACGAGATACCCAAACCCTCAAACGAGCGTTTGATAATATCGTTGTATTTATCCACAACATCCTGGGGCGACACACCCTCTTTGCGTGCCTTGATAGTGATGGGCACACCGTGTTCGTCACTACCGCACACCCATACTACATCCCTATCCCTAAGGCGCAGGTAACGCACATAGATATCCGAAGGAACATATACACCTGCCAAGTGACCGATATGCACGGGACCGTTGGCATAGGGCAGTGCCGAAGTGACCAAATATCTTTTATACTCTTTCTTGCTCATTAACTTATATTGTCTTTAAGTTAAAACCTATTTTTTTATTCCTAACCTATCGAGGGCGAATTAGATGATACCCTCAGTCTTCTTAACAGCTTTGAGTTCCTTGTTGCCGGCGATTTTATACTTATCGAAGCCCTCGCCATAGACACCCATTACGTTGGCAACCGAGATGAATGCCTTGCTATCGACACTCTTGATTGCTCGCATCATCATACCCATCTCGTTCTTGCGGCATACAATCATCACGATCTTCACATCCTGCTTCGAGTAGTAGCCCGTACCGTTGAGCAGGGTTACACCCCTCTGCAACTTGGTAGAAACCACATCGGCAATAGCGTTGTAGTCCTTCGAGAAGACAAATATCTGCAAAGACTGTTTGTCGCCCGAGAGCACCATATTGCTTGCATAGCCAAAGACCGCTGTGGTGATAAAACCATAGATGGTAATCATAATATCGCCACCAAACACAAAGTAAGATGCGCCAATGATAAATATGTCAACAAATACCACAACCTGCGAATAACTAACGTTGAGATACCTTGTAACAATCATTGCAATGAGGTCGCTACCGCCCGTAGAGCCTCCCATCAAAAGACAACTTGCCACACCGAAGCCCATAACAATACCACCCAAGATGGAGGATAGTAGTTTATCCTGAGCCAATGCGGGGAAGATACCCTCGTGGGGCAGTATGCCCTCAAAGAGCGTCATCAGCACAGAGGTCATCAAAATAGCATAGATTGTCTTTATACCGAATTTTGCACCGAGCAACAGCACGCATATAATTAGGAACACGGCATTGAAGATGAAGAAAGTAACACCGATGGGCACACCTCCGCCATCAATACCGCCGGTAAGTTCACATACAAGGCGGGCGAAACCGGTCGCACCACCACCCATACCATTTGCGGGATTGATTATACCCGTCCAAGCGAATGCATAAATAGCAATACCAATTGTGATAAGTACCAAGTCTTTAACCCAAGTAAAGACACTGCCAAGAGTAGGTTTTGAGAGTTTCATTTCCTTTGTGATTATAATTCGTCACGAAGGTACAACCTTTTTCCCGATTTTTGACTATTTTTGTGAAGAATTGTTGCCCCCAAAGACGAGATATTTTTAACTTTCGCCTACGGCGAGACTTTCTGAGAGAGAAAATGGAACGACTTTTTGCCGACATAATACTTCCTTTGGCACTCCAACCGCTCACTTTTGAGGTTGGCGAGGAGTTTTATGACTGCGTAGCGGTTGGTTCGGGCGTGTCGGTTCCTCTGGGCAAGAACAAAATCTACACAGGCATAGTCTGTCGTCTGCACCACAACACCCCACCCTACAAGCGCATACGCCAAATTTCGGGTATTGTCCGCTCGGAGCCTTTGGCGAGCGTGGGGCAACTTGCGCTGTGGGAGTGGATGGCGCAGTACTATATGTGCACGATGGGCGAGATTATGCGTTCTGCCCTACCCTCCCTACTGAAACCCTCCGCACAAAATGACGACCTCTTCTCACAAAAGGTCTTTTCGCTCGGCAAGGAGCAGATGTTAAGGCTCGGCGAGGATGTGCGCACCGAGGAGGCTCTTTCGGTGGCTCTCGAAGCACTCCTACCACGCAAGAAGGCGCAATATGCCGCTATGATGGAGTTCTGCCAGAAGGTGGGCGAAGAGCATATCTTTGACGGCTCGTTGCCTCGCTCGGCTATGGACGCCTCGCCTATGGTGGTGGGAAAATTGCTCGAAGCGGGGCTACTTGCGACCTTCTCTCGCGAGCGTACACCACACTACGACACAGCCCTTCTGCGCCACTCTGCAACACTCACAGACAGCCAGCAGATGGTGCTCGACAAAATCAGCAGCAGTTTCTCGCGTTACCACACCACCTTGCTCCACGGCATCACTTCGAGTGGCAAGACCGAACTCTACATCCACCTCGCCAACAGCATTTTGCAGGAGGGGGGCTCGGTGCTCTACCTCATTCCCGAACTTGCCCTCACAGAGCAACTCATAGGTAGGCTACGCAAGGCTTTTGGCGATGGACTGACCGTCTATCACTCGGCAATGACTCCTCGTGCCCGCACCGAGATGTACATCCGCCTGAGTCGTTCGGAGGGTGGCGAAATTATTGTAGGCACCCGCTCGGCAATACTTCTACCACTACACAATCTGCGCCTCATAATCGTTGATGAGGAGCACGATGAGAGTTTCAAACAGCAAGACCCCGCACCCCGCTTTTCGACACGCGATGTGGCGGTGTGGATGGCTCACAATTTGGGCTGCAAGACTCTCTTGGGTAGTGCCACCCCCTCGTTGGAGAGTTTCTACAATGCCTACACAGGTCGCTATGGTTATGTGTGGCTTGGCGAGCGTTATGGCGAAGGTGTACTCCCCGAAGTTATTGTTTCAAACACCATAAAGAGTGCCCAGCGTGGCGAGCGCAAAGGTCATATAGGCAAGGAGTTACACGATGCAATACAAGAGGCTCTTGCCAACCACCAACAGGTTATACTCTTTCAGAATAGGCGTGGATTTGCCCCCTACTTGGAGTGTCCAACGTGCGGATGGAGCGCAAGGTGCCCACACTGTGGCGTGACGCTCACATATTACAAAAAAGGTAACAAGTTGCGTTGCAACCTCTGCGGTCACTCCATCGACAGCCCCACCCGTTGCCCCTCGTGCCACTCGGGCGAGCCGCTACCTCAGGGTTTCGGCACCGAGAAGATTGAGGAGGTCGTTGCCGAGATGTTCCCCGAGGCGAGAGTGGCAAGGCTCGATGGCGATGTTGCTGCCTCGGCAGGGCGTATGCGCTCGGTTATTCGCTCTTTCGAGAGGGGCGAGACGGACATATTGGTCGGCACAAGGCTCATCACCAAGGGTTTCGACTTCTCGGGGGTGGGTGTTGTAGGTGTTCTCAATGCCGACAACCTACTCTCACGCCCCGATTTCAGGGCTGAGGAGCGCACCTTCCAGACTCTTGTGCAGATTGCCGGCAGAGCAGGTCGTGCCGACAACAAAGGGCGCACCATAATCCAGACCGCCCAGCCCGACAATCACACCATCATACAAGCTGCCCGAGGCGACTATATGGCTATGGCTCGCTCACAGTTGCGCGATAGAGAGGCTTTTGGCTATCCTCCCTTCACACGCCTTGTGAGGCTCTCGTTGCGCCACACCTCGCCCGAACTTGTGTGGCGAGGAGCAAACACCCTCTCGCAACGCCTTAGGGAGGTGCTTGGCAGAGGTGTTACCGATGCTCACGCGCCCGCAGTAAGTCACGTTGCCGACAACTACTATATGCAAATTTTGGTGCGCATAGAGCGTAGCGAATCGCCCACCGACACCAAAGATATTATAAAAGAGTGCCTTAGGGTGTTTGCCAAAGACCCCATCTACCGCAACATTGCCGTTACCATAGACGTTGACCCGCAGTAGGGAATTGAGAGTTGAGAATTGAGGCAAATGCGAGTAAGCGAGGGCAGAGGCTGCTTGCAGACTATGCCGAGCGGGAGCATTTTAGAGCAGCCGAAGGCTGGTCAATTGAGAATTGAGAATTCAATTTGAAGATATTTAGCGACATATTCCACCTATTTGTGCCGAGGGTGTGTCCTGCGTGTGGCAAGACGCTTGTGGAGGGCGAGGTAACCTTCTGCACGCTCTGCCGTATGAATGCCCCGCTTACAAACCACCCCACAGAAGCACACAACGCCCTATTGGAGCACCTGCGCGAGAGCGTTCCCATAGAACGTGCGGCAGCCCTATTGCGCTTCACTAAGGGTAGCGGTTGGAGGCGCACCATTCACGAATTTAAGTACTCGGGCAGTTGGCGTATAGCCCGCGAGTGTGGCAGGTGGCTTGGCGAGGCGTTGGCTGAGGGCGGACTCTTCTATGGGGTGGATGTGGTTGTTCCCGTACCACTCCATAGGCGCAAGACACTACACAGGGGCTACAACCAAGCAGATTACATTGCCGAAGGAGTCGCCACAGCACTCTCTCGTCCCCGCTCGGCTGGCAACCTCATACGCCATATCAACAACCCCTCCCAGGCCCGCAAACGCCGCCGAGAGAGATGGGAGAATGTGGATGGTATTTTCAGAGTGCTCCACCCAGAGGAGTTCGAGGGCAAACATATCCTGCTGGTGGATGATGTCATAACCTCGGGTGCGACCATCTCTTCGTGCGCACAGGCTATCCTTAGCCAAGTCCCTGGCGCCAAAGTCAGCATCGCCACCTTCGCCACAGCGATATACAATTAGAGTTGAGAGTTGAGAAAACTTTGTTTTCTCTAAAATGCTCACGCTCGGCAAAGTGCACGAGTGCCCTCTGCACTCGCTTAATCGCATTTGCGAAAATTGACAGACCTCTCCCGCTGCTTCGCAGCACCCTCCCCTGACTCAGGGGAGGGTTACAAGGGTTGCAAGGGTTACAGGGGTTGCAAGGAGTATTCCCTGTTATCCTTGTTACCCCTGAAACCCTTGTATACGAGAAAGCAACTCCGCAGTTTGCTCAGCGCAAATGAGGAAGTTGCGATGCGCAGTTTGGTGCACAAAGCACCCACAAGGCACACTTGGGCGATTGCGATTTGTGAGGCGAGTAGTAGGCGCACAAGAAAACCACCTCCGCAGTTTACTCTTCGTAAATGAGGAGGTGGTTTATCGCAGTGCAACGACCTAATCGCCCACAAGGCGCGATCGCCTATTCACTCGCCAAGTCAAGCTCGTTGGCAAAGTCGGACAACACATTCATATAATTAATGAACGCATTGTATGCCGAATCGTAGGGGTTGAAGTAACTGTGCACATCACCGTCCGAGAACCACTTGGTAGCCATATAGTAGAAGTGGTCGGAAGCCTTCATAAAGTTCCAAACATAGTTGAAATCCTCGTTATCCAGGGCGCGAACTTTCTCCTGCAAGCCGTAAAGTTTGCCGAAAGCCTCATTCTGCAACTCGTTGCCGAGCCAAGCCGTCACATCCCTCTCCTCGTCTGCCCACGACATTGCGTGAGTGCAGTAGAGAACGCCCGTAGGTTGGTTTGCAGCAGCGGTTTCGGTTACGGTGCCAAACTTCAAAGCACCCGTAGCAAGCATAGCCTTAGGCAGTGCTGCCATAAAGTCGAAGATGCCACTCGAAGCCTTCTGGTGCTCGCCAAAGGTCTCGTAGTCCATAAAGAGGTTTACAACCTCTCCGGTGGTGTTCTCGTCAGCAATCCAGCCTGCATATTTCTCGGCTGTGAGGGGGTATTCGCCCCAACCCTGATTGGAGAAACGGAAGGCGATGTCGTCCGAGAGTTTGTAGTTACGCAACAAGATGCGCAACTTCTGGTCGAGGGCGTTGGCATAGACATAGTTGGGACTCTTCCAACCCAAGACGTGGCGTGCTCCTTCGGCGAGCATAGCCTTGAAGCCCATTGCTGCCACCTGCTCGCCAATCTGGTCGGAGTAGATAAGTTCGGTATTGCGGAACGAGGTGGGTGTATAGCCAAACTCGCTCTTCATAAGTTCAACGTGAGCCTCCACCTCGCTCTTGAACTCCTCGGGCGAGATGAGCGAAGAGAGCGAGTGGGAGTAGCTCTCTGCCAAAAACTCTACGCAACCCGTCTGGGCCAAGGCACGGAAACTCTCCAACACCTCGGGGGTGTAGCTGCGGAACTGCTCGATAGCCAAGCCCGAGATAGAGAAAGTCACTTTGAAAGCCCCCTCGTTCTCCTTGATGAGTCTCAGCAGGAGGTTGTTCATAGGCAAGTAGCACTCGGCAGCCACGCGCTGCATAATCGAGCGGTTGGCACTAACATCCAAGTAGTTGTGGTCCTTGCCCATATTAAAAAAGCGGTAAGTTTTAAGCCTCAGTGGCTGATGTACCTGAAAGTATAGACAAACTGTTTTCATATCGGTTAGTTTTTGTTATTCATCTCATTTATAACACGCTCGTAGCCCGCTTTGATTTTGGCAGCAGCGTTGTTCCATTTCAGACCATTAACCTCCTCCAAACCTTTGCGAGCAAAGAGTTCGCCGAGTGCAGGATAGGTAACAAGTCCATAGATTGCATCAGCCATAGCGTCCACATCCCAATAATCCACCTTAACGGCATAATCGAGCACCTCGGCAACACCCGACTGCTTGGAGATGATGGTGGGCACATTCGACCTCATAGCCTCCAAAGGCGAGATACCGAAAGGCTCACTCACCGAGGGCATAACATAGACATCGCTCAGCGCAAACATCTTCTGCACATCTGCGCCCCTTAGGAAGCCCGTAAAGTGGAACCTGTCGGCAATGCCGAGTCGTGCTACACGGCGAATAACGTGGTTCATCATATCGCCGCTACCTGCCATAACAAACCTCACATTGGGTGTGCGTTTGAGCACCTTAGCAGCCGCCTCCACAAAGTAGTCGGGACCCTTCTGGTAGGTAATACGACCGAGGAAAGTGACAATTTTATCCTTCACGCCGCGCTCCTCAACAGTGTCGCTATCGGCAAAACGCACAGCGTTGTGTACCGTTATAACCTTCTCGGCAGGGATACCATACTTATTAATAATTATGTTGCGTGTGAGGTTGCTCACAGCCATTACCAAATCTGCCGCCTCCATACCTCCGCGCTCTATGGCATAGGTCTGGGTGTTGATATTCTCGCCACTGCGGTCGTACTCCGTAGCGTGCATATGGACCACCAGAGGTTTACCCGACACCTCCTTGGCTGCAATACCTGCATAGTAGGTGAGCCAATCGTGTGCGTGGATAACATCGAACTGTCCCTCCAAGTTGATAGCCACTTGGCGAGCCACAAGTGCATAGCGTGCAACCTCCTCCATCAGATTTGCGCCATATTTGCCCGAAAAGTTATACCTCTCGCGCCATACATCGCCTTCGTGGTGGATGGTGCCGACCTGCTCGCTGCGGCTACGCTCAGCCTCAAACTGCTCGGGCGAGATGTAGGGCACCATATTGGAGTTAATCTCCATAAACTTCACGTTGCGCCAAATCTCGCTATCAGCCTCGCCACTACGATAAACAGCATCTACATCGCTGGCATTGACAACCCTTATAAATCGCTGGTCCTCATCGCCATACGCCTTGGGGACTACAAAAATCACCTCCACACCATTGCGTGCCAAGCCACGAGTAAGACCATAGCAAGCCGTACCCAAACCACCGGCAATGTGAGGAGGGAACTCCCAACCAAACATTAATACTCTCATAGTGACCTATTTTTTGTGTTTCTCAATCATTTCGTTTATACGCAGCAGTGCGCCTACGCTCCAAGCCTGCGAAATGGAGCCTCGTGCATCGTGTGGTGGGTCGCCCTCGTATATCTCCGACACAGAGCCAATGCCCTTGATGCTCATCTCCTCCTCGAAGTTTTCGAGTATCTCCTCTGCCTTGTAGAGGAAGCCCTCGCCCTGCACATCGAACTTAGCCTTCACATAGTGCTCCAAGAGCCATACCCAAACCGTTCCCTGGTGGTATGCCTCGTCACGCTCACGCTGGTTGCCACCATAGCGCCCCTTATAGAGAGGGTTGCGGGGCGAGAGTGTTCGCAGACCGCGAGGAGTCAGCAAGTGGCGTTTAACCACATCCGACACAGCCTCTTGCTGTACCAACGACAACATCTTATAGTTCATCGAGCAGGCGATGATTTGGTTGGGGCGTATGAAGGTATTTGCACCCTTATCATCCACATAATCTGCCAAATAGCCTTCCTCCAACCAGAAGAGCCTCAGGAACGACTCCTTAGTCAGTGCGGGGAGTTCCTTCCATTCCGCAACAAACTCTTCCTCGCCCGCCTGTGAAGCACATTCCAGAGCGTAGCAAAGTGCATTGTACCAGAGTGCGTTAATCTCCACCTGGTAGCCATCCCTGCCCGTTACGGGTTTACCATCCACCACAGCATCCATCCAAGTAATGGCATAGTTGGGGTGCGAAGCCCACACCAAGCCATTGGTATGGAGTGCAACAACATCGCCAATACCCCTGCGATACGAAGCGAGAATATCTTTGACATACTTACCATATCTCTCCCACACAGCCTTGCGACCAATGTGCTCTTCGAGTTGCGAAAGAGTCCACACAAACCACAGCGGAGCATCCACCGAGTTATATGCCGAGCCCACATTGGGGAACAGACCATCTTTCATCTCCCTTGTGATGGTGTCGAGCACATCTAAGCAGGCCTGCACATCGCCCTGCGAGAGAGTGATACCGGGCAGCGACACAAAGGTATCCCTACCCCATCTGCCAAACCAAGGATAGCCTGCCACAACCTCACTCTTGCCACCCGAGCGGATGATAAATTGGTGTGCCGAGTGTCTGAGCAACGATATGAAGTCAATTTTAGCATTCCTCTCCGAGAGTTCTTTCTCAAATGCTGCCTCCAACTTCTCTGGGTCAATCTCCTCCAACGATGCGGAGAAGACTACGGGTTTGCCCTTTTCGAGTTTCATCTCGAAATAGCCCGTTGTCATAAGGTCTTCGTGGTGGTCGTAGCCACGCTTAGCCTCCTCGGCATACTCGAAGTCGTAGTACCAATCGGGTGCAGCCACAAACTCTGCCATAGGGTCGGAGCACTGCATATAGAGGTAGGGGAACTCATCGTACAAGCGGCACTTAACACCACCCTTCACATCCCACGAGTGACCGTTGGCGTACATATTAGCCTTGCTCAGCGCGTGTTTCTCCCTGAATGCCAAGAAGGGGCGCAAACGTAGTGTTGTTTCGCTCTTGGCTTCGAGCAGCGTGTAGCGAATAAAAAGGCGAGAGTGCGAGGTGTGCTGACGCCAAAGAATCTCCTTTTTCAGGAGCACACCACCCACGCGATAGGTAATCGTAGGCGTTAGATTATACTCGAAGTCTACAATATACTTGTGACCACGAGGCTCGTAGATTCCAGGGAACCTATGCAGAGCAAGGTTAAAGGGCTGACCGTGCTGGATAACGGTCTCATCAAGTGACGAGAGGAGCACATAACTCTTATCATCACCCTCTCTGATTGGGCAGACCATAAGTCCGTGATACTTTCGAGTGTTGCAGCATACAATAGTGGTGCTCATATAACCACCCGTGCGGTTGGTCGAAAGCATCTCGCGTTGGAGCGAGTATTCGAGGTTGCCCAAACTGTTCTTATCAAATGTCAGTTCTGCCATATCTCTCTCCTTATTCGTGTTTGTTTATTATTTTAGTTTATTGTTTCTTCTCCTTTGCTTTTTTCGCACCTTTTTACAAAAAGGTGCTACCAAAAACTTTTCGTGTACCAACCAATCGTGGTGCTACCTATCGTTTTGCTTCGGAGTGGCTTCGGAGTGGCTTCGGAGCATCCCACACCACCGAAAAAAGACTCCTCTCAAACTCTCCTTGTTATCCTTGTAATCCTTGTCACTCCTGTTACCCCTGTCACTCCCGCAAAAAGACTGACTACCGACCGCTAATCACAGCCCCTCTATTTTAAGCGTTAGGGAAATCAGGGAATCTAAGGACTCCGCACACTGCGAACTCCTTAAATTCTCTAACCTCCCTAACCTCTTTAACCTTATTTATGCCCTAAAACTCCGTTTGGCGAGGCTATTGTGCCAATAGCCCGCCAGAGGAATTTTATGCCCATTTCACGAGGGCAAAGTCCATACGATGAGGCAACTTACTATTCTTGGGATAAACCCTCAGTGCTGCATCGTACGAGCCGGTGTGTTCCATCAGTGCATCCACAGCATAGACCACCTTCGAGCCCTCAACGCTCACAACCTCCAAGTCGACTTTCTTGGCGATCTTCACATCGTGACCGCTCTCGATCTGGCTTGCCAGCAAGAGTTCTACGCCAATATCCTCAGGACGCAAACCGTCAATGTCGAGTGTTGCCTCGAAGCGATATTTGCCGCCCACAACCATAGGCTGTTTGCTCATATCTGCCTGTTTGGTGCTAACAACCCTTACCTTGTCCCAAGCGGCACTTACTTTGCGTTTCCAAGCCGCAATCTCGCGAGCCAACAGATAGTCGCTCTTGACAATCTCGCGGTGACGCAAGTAGAGGGGGTTGTAGAATCGCTCCTCGTAGTCGGTGAGCATACGGTTGGTCGTAAAGTTCGAAGCGATGTCGGCAATACAACTCTTCATACTCTTAATCCATCCCAGAGGCATACCATTCTTATCGCGGTTGTAGTAGAGGGGAACGATCTCCTCCTCGATGGTGCGATAAATCATCTCTGCATCGAGTTCGTTCTGGTGGTTCTGGTCGGCATAGGTGCGCTCCATAGGCAGCATCCAACCTGCGCCCTCTTTGTAGCCCTCAACCCACCAACCATCGAGAACCGAGAACTGCATAACGCCGTTCATAACTGCCTTCTCGCCGCTGGTACCCGAAGCCTCCAAAGGACGGGTGGGGGTGTTGAGCCAAATATCCACACCTTGTACCATTTTGCGCGAGATGTCCATATCGTAGTTGGGAAGGAAGAGAATCTTACCTGCAAACTCAGGCATCTGCGAAACGGCAACAATGCGTTTGATAAGGTCCTGACCGGGAATATCCTGGGGGTGAGCCTTACCTGCAAAGACGAACTGCACGGGACGCTCGGGGTTGTTCACAAGTGCCGACAACCTTTCGAGGTTGGTGAACAAGAGGTGTGCGCGTTTGTAGGTCGCAAACCTACGAGCAAAACCAATAGTGAGGACATCTGCCTTGAAGTTCTCTTTCACTGCCACCATCTGGCGGGGCGAAGCAACAGCCGAATTAGTTCTGTCGCTCATAATCTTACCAACGGTCTTGAACAGACGTTGTTTGAGCTCCAAACGAGCAGCCCAGAGTTCTTCATCGGGGATATTATTAACCTTCTGCCAAGCGGGGATATTATACTGCTCCTCGGAGAAGCCCTCTGCGAAGTACTTAGCATAGAGCCTACGGAGTGTCGATGCGGTCCAAGTGGGGAAGTGTACACCATTGGTAACATAGCCGATGTGCAACTCGTCCTTGAAATATCCGGGCCACATATCGCCCAAGATATCCTTACTTACCTCGCCGTGGAGCCAGCTCACACCATTGACCTCCTGCGAGAGGTTGCAAGCGAGGAAGCTCATAGAGAATTTCTCGGTGGGATCGTTGGGACGAGTCTTACCGAGGTTGATGAACTGCTCCCAAGTGATGCCGAGCCTATCGGGATAGTGCGACATATACTGACGAATCATCTGCTCGGGGAATGCATCGTGACCTGCGGGCACAGGAGTGTGGGTGGTGTAGAGCGAAGAGGAGCGAACAACCTCCAAAGCCTCGCTGAACGAGAGGTTCTTGCCCTTAACATAGTTGTGGATACGCTCCAAGCCGATGAAGGCTGCGTGACCCTCGTTGCAGTGGTAGATGTCCGACTTGATACCCATAGCGTTCAGTGCGCGGATACCACCAACGCCCAAGAGCAGCTCCTGTTTGAGGCGGTGCTCCCAGTCGCCACCATAGAGGTGGTAAGTGATGCTCCTATCCTCTTCGATGTTGAGTTCGTGGTCGGTATCGAGGAGGTAGAGGTCGGTGCGACCAACCTCGCATTTCCAGATGCGGGCAGTCACGGTACGACCGGGCAGTGCCACCTGAATGGAGCACCAGTTACCCATCTCATCACGAGCAGGCGAGATGGGAAGTTTCTGGAAGTTCTGAGCCTCGTATGCCGCCTCCTGAGCACCCTGCGCCGAGAGTTTTTGTGTAAAGTAGCCATAGCGATAGAGCAGACCTACTGCGACCATTGGCACATTCTTGTCCGAAGCCTCTTTGATGTAGTCGCCAGCCAAAATACCCAAACCACCCGAGTAGATTTTCAACGAGGAGTGCAAACCATACTCCATCGAGAAATAGGCAATCCTGGGACCCTTAGCCTCAGCCTTCTTAGCCATATAGGCGCGGAACTGAGCATAGACCTCATCGAGTTTGGCAAGGAATTTCTCGTCCTGCTCCAACTCCTTAACCCTTGCATAGGGGATTTTGTCCAAGAGTGCGATGGGGTTTTTGGCGGTTGCGGCCCACAACTCAGAGTCGATAGACTCGAAGAGTTCGTGTGCGCCGAGAGTCCAACTCCACCAGAGGTTCTTCGAGAGAATCTCCAAGGCACGCAGACGCTCGGGAAGGCTCTTCTCGACCATCAGACGGCTCCACGAAGGCTGGCTGCTAACGAGTTGTTGGCGCACGAAGTTAACCTGCTCGTTGGTGTTGCCACCATCATAAACAGCCTTGTTGGTACGGGTAATAACCCTATCGAGAGCCACACCGTATGCCTCGGTGTAGTTGTTTACAAAGTTTTTCCAAAGTGCCGTACGCGAAACCTCGTATGCCGACTGGCGAGCCTCATCGTACTCCTTCTTGCCCATTGCGGCATAGCGCTCGATGGTCTCTGCAATGGTCTCTGCCACCGACTCGCTATTGGAGTCATTGCGAGTGATAACCGTAACACCCTTGTGACCGCCCGAGAGGTCATCTACCCACTTACCAAAGCCTGCCAACGAGGTGGTGACGGTGGGAATGGAGAATGCAACACTTTCGAGAGGAGTGTAGCCCCAGGGCTCGTAGTAGGATGCAAATACGGTCAAATCCATACCCGACAAGCACTCGTAGTAACCCATCGAGAAGATACCATCAGCACCCTGCAAGTAGGTGGGCACAAACAGCACCTTAACCCTCGAATTGACACTATCGAGGACACTACCCGAAACAGCCTTTACGATGGGATCATTCTCGGGATGTGTGAGGTTGTGTGTCACAAAGCGGGGCTGCGAGGGGTCAATAGGGCTCTTGCCGTCTGCCAAGTGGTTTGCCAAGTCACGGCGGGGACCCTCATTGGCAGCAGGCACAGTGATGAGTGCCAAAATCTCGCGACCTTCGGGAGCACGCTCTGCCAACTTTTTCAGAGCCTCAACAAAGACATCCAAGCCTTTATTCTTAAACTCGTAACGCCCTGAGGTGCCTACGATAAGAGGCTCCTTGTCGAATTTCTTGCCATAGCAAGCCTCGGCAGCCTCAATAATGGCCTTGCGAGCAGCCTTGCTACGACTCTCTGCCTCTTCGCCTTTGAACACAAAATCATCCTCAAAGCCGTTGGGAGTGATAACATCCACCTCCGAACCGAGCAGATACTTACACTCCTTAGCGGTAATTTTGCTTACCGTACAGAAAGCATCGTGGTTGCGTGCTGCAACTTTTTCGAGCGAGTGTTTAGCCACCACATTGAACTGGCGTGCGTAGTCGTCTGCATTGAACGAGCCCAAGCCACCATAGAGGGGCAGACCGCTACCTGCAATGCAACGTCCCATAACGGTTGCGTGAGTTGTGAAGACGGTAGCCACATAGGGCGAAGCCGAGCGGAGGTAAAGACCACCACTTGCAGTCATCCACTCGTGGAAGTGAGCAACAATACGCTCATTCGAGGAGCAGAAGTTGTTTACATAACTCTCTATAACCTTGCCTGCGGCAAAACCAAAAAGGACAGGCTCAATGTAGTCCCACTGACCACTGATGCTGTCTACCTTGTGATTTTCCCACAAGAATTTCAGAATATCGTCTTTCTTGCTGATGAGCGAGGAGAAGTCCACGAGCACCACTACGGGCTCGCCCTCTACCTTCCAACGACCAATCTTCACACGATAGCCCTGCGAATAGAGCGATTGACGCCACTCGCGAAGCATATTAAGATCCTCTTGGAACTCAGGATTTTCACCCTCGCGGTTAATATCGGGACCAATCAAGATATATTTGTCGCCCATTTCGCGGGTCATAGTCTGTGCCTTGGTAGAAACCACGGTGTGAATACCGCCCACCTTGTTACAAACCTCCCAACTAACCTCAAATAAGTAATCCGGTTTCTGTACTGTTTCGTTTTTCATACCTGTTTTTCTTGATTGTCGAACATTGTCCTTCGGTCTCCTTGCACTAATCTAACCCATTCGTCCACAAGGCACTCTCGGCAGAACAACTGCCCAACCAATTTTGCTGTTTTATTGTGTTTTGTAAGTTTAATTTGCTTTTGTTTGTTTGCCTTTGGCAACAAGTAGCCAAAAACGACACAAAAATACAAATTATTTCCAAACTTACCAATATATTATTTAGAGGGTTATTAAATTTTTTTAATAACTGTCGTTTTGTTAAGACGAACGGCGCTTTTCGGGGTGCGAGTGGTCGCCTTAGGGGGTTAGTCGAAAAACTCGGCAATGACTCCATCTGACACCAGCCAATGCTCCTCGGCAAAGGCTACATTTTCGCCCTTTCGGAGCAGCACACCCGCCCCCACAAAGGGCTCGGCAATGCGCTCAAATTGCGCCCTTTTTGCTATACCAAACTGCTCTTCGAGAGCCACCAAATCGACACCCTCGGCAGTCCTCAGCGACACCATCACAATCTCCTCGTAACGCTCTTGTGTTGAGAGTATTTCGCTTTCGAGCGAGGAGCCTTCGAGGTACTTGTTTATGGATGGCAGGTTCCAACTGCGGGTATTCTTACCATCGAAGGAGTGAGCCCCCGCACCAAGCCCCAAATAGGGCACCCCGTGCCAGTATGCAGAGTTGTGTCGCGAGCGGTAGTTTGGGCGGGCAAAATTGGATATTTCATAGTGTTCATAGCCCGCCTCGCGAAGCACCTCGCACAGCACCCCATACTCCTTGTCGGAGAGCTCTTCGGGGGCTGTCGTTATCCCCTTTTTGCCAAAGAGGGTGTTTTCTTCGATGGTGAGGTGGTAGGCGGAGATATGTTCAACGCCCAGAGCCACAGCCCGCTCCACATTCCCTCGCCAATCCTCCAAAGTGGCAGTAGGCAGACCATAAATAAGGTCTATGGAGATGTTGTCAAAACCCGCCTTGCGAGCCCTCTCCACAGCCCTCACAGCCTCCTCGGCAGTGTGTCGGCGGTTCATCATCAAAAGGTCTTCATCGCGGAACGATTGGATGCCGATACTAAGGCGATTGACACCCTGCGATTTGAGCCCTGCAAGATACTCCTCCGTAAGGTCATCGGGGTTTGCCTCAACGGTTACTTCCTCCACCTCGGAGCAGTCGAAAACCTCCCTCGCACACGCTACAAGTGCTCCCAACTCTTCGGGGGTGCAGACTGTTGGCGTACCGCCACCGAAGTAGATGGTTTTGAGCACCGTACCCTCCAACATAGTCGCACGCTCGTGCATCTCGCGAGCCGTTGCAGCCAGCACCTCCGACTTGCGTGCGAGCGACATTGTTTTGTAGAAATCGCAATACCCGCAGAGCTTCTTGCAGAAAGGAATGTGTATGTAGAGTGAAGAGGTCGTCATCATACCCCAAAGGTCAGCAAAGAAATTCAAAATTCAAAATTCAACATTCAAAATTTTTGGGCGCCCTCCCATATCTCTCATATCTCTCATAAATCACAGCGGGCGGTAGACGCCCCCCCCAAGTGCATATCGCGGAGCAGATGCAAGGCTTGCGAAGAATGAGGATGCGGAGTTTGCTGGGCGCAAATGAGCAATCCGAGTCCGAGCGTAACGCAGCAGATGCCCGCGAGATGCACTTGGACAAAAATTAATGTAAAGTTTACACTCATTGTTCACAAAATAACAATAAAGGTATTACCTTTGCACTCGGTTAGTTAGAAACAAAATCAAACACAAAACAAACATCAACAATAAAAAGCAGTATTCTATGGCTACTTTGGATTTGAAAAAGTACGGCATTGAGGGTGCCGAGATTATCTACAACCCCTCCTACGAGCAACTCTTTGAGGATGAGACCAATCCTAACCTCACCGGTTATGAGAAAGGTCAGCTCACCGAGACCGGTGCAGTGAACGTGATGACCGGTATCTACACCGGTCGCTCGCCCAAAGACAAATTCTTCGTAAAAGATGCCACTAGCGAGAACACCGTATGGTGGACCAGCGAGGAGTACAAAAACGACAACAAACCCGTTACTCCCGAGGCTTGGAAAGAGCTCAAAAAAATCGCTACCAACCAGCTCAGCAACAAGAAACTCTACGTTATGGATACCTTCTGCGGTGCTAACGAGAACACTCGTTTGAAAATCCGTTTCGTAATGGAGGTTGCTTGGCAGGCTCACTTTGTGAAGAATATGTTCATCCGTCCTACCGAGGAGGAACTCGCAAACTATGGCGAGCCCGACTTCGTAGTGCTTACCGCTTCGAAAGCAAAGGTTGAGAACTACAAAGAACTCGGCTTGAACAGCGAGACCGCCGTTGTCTTCAACCTCACCGAAAAGATGCAGGTTATCATCAACACCTGGTATGGTGGCGAGATGAAGAAGGGTATGTTCTCCTATATGAACTACCTCCTGCCCTTGAAAGGTATCGCTTCGATGCACTGCTCGGCAAACACCAACGAGAAGGGCGAGACCGCAATTTTC
Organism: Tidjanibacter sp.; assembly: GCA_017466345.1. Classification (GTDB taxonomy): domain Bacteria; phylum Bacteroidota; class Bacteroidia; order Bacteroidales; family Rikenellaceae; genus Tidjanibacter. Next base: position 25,813 of record JAFTUI010000007.1, read on the forward strand.
TTTGGTCTTTCGGGTACCGGCAAGACCACCCTTTCGACCGATCCCAAACGCCAACTCATCGGCGATGACGAGCACGGCTGGGATGACGAGGGTATCTTCAACTTCGAGGGTGGCTGCTATGCTAAGGTTATCAACCTCGACAAGGAGAGCGAGCCCGACATCTGGAACGCTATCCGCCGTGACGCTCTCTTGGAGAACGTAACCGTAGACGCTGAGGGTCACTGCGACTTTGCAGATAAGAGCGTAACCGAGAACACTCGTGTTTCGTACCCCATCTACCACATCAACAACATCGTTAAGCCCATCTCGAAGGCTCCCGCCGCTAAGAAGGTTATCTTCCTCTCGGCTGACGCATTTGGTGTACTGCCTCCCGTGTCGATTCTGACTCCCGAGCAGACCAAATACTACTTCCTCTCGGGCTTCACCGCAAAACTTGCAGGTACCGAGCGTGGTATCACCGAGCCCACCCCCACCTTCTCGGCTTGCTTCGGCGCAGCATTCCTCTCGCTCCACCCCACCAAATATGGCGAGGAGCTCGTTAAGAGGATGCAGGCTTCGGGCGCAACCGCCTACCTTGTGAACACCGGTTGGAATGGTACCGGCAAACGTATCTCCATCAAGGATACCCGCGGTATTATTGACGCTATCTTGGACGGCTCTATCGACAAGGCTCCTACCAAGCAGATTCCCTACTTCAACTTCACCGTACCTACCGAGTTGCCCGGCGTAGACCCCGCAATTTTGGATCCCCGCGACACCTACGCAGCAGAGGCTGAGTGGACTGTTAAGGCTGAGGATTTGGCTGGCAGGTTCATCAAGAACTTCTCGAAGTTCACCACCAACGAAGAGGGTAAGGCTCTGGTTGCAGCAGGTCCCAAGTTGGAGAAATAGTCAGAGGTCTGACAATACACGAAGAGGTGGTTTCCGCTGATGGGAACCACCTCTTTTTTTGCCCACCACCGACCAACCGCTGCTAATCCCAAGTGCGCCACCTCTAAAAAAGAACCACGCCCCCCACATTCACGGGTATTAAAAAAGATACCTGTGTTCTATTGCTCATCATTCCCCCTCGGAGCGCGGGTATTAAAAAAGATACCCGAGAATGTGGGGGTTGCTTTGTGAGGCTATTTTTTGGTGTGATGCAATGCCCTTTACGGTGAGTGTTGTTCGTTTTGCGAAAATTTTTCTATATTTGTGGTGTCTAATGGCTTCCGAGCCTACGGACAAACATAATTGAAAGTGTTTTCGCACTGTCCGAGATAAGAAATCTGGAAAATTTCACGAAGTAAGGACAACGAATAGCACTCATTCCTTGTATATATGCCGTTGGTGTACCCACGCCGATAGTGTATTGTACATAGGTGTGGGGCATTGTATCGTTTATTTACTTCGGGCATTCCAGAGCCTCTTATCTGATAAACGAAATCAACTACACACTTTCTTTTTTGTAAATAATCACCGCATAGGAGTTGTACGGTAGTATGTTGTTTGGTACTAACATGTTAAACTAAATAATTGTTGCTATGAAAAAACTTTTCACACTCTTTGCTGTGCTTGCAATGTTCGCAATGGCGGGCTGCGAGTCGCTTGGTGATGACAACATCACCGAAGAGACCTATTCCATTAATGGTGCAATTCAAAAAGGTCCCTTTATTCAAGGCTCCTCTATCACCATTCAACCTCTCAACAAACACCTTAAACCCAATGGCCAGATGTATACTACGCAGACTACCAACGATGCGGGTATGTTCGAGATGGACGGTGTTAACTCCAAGTATGCGGAGATTATCGCAACGGGATATTATTTCGATGAGGTCGAGGGCAAAATATCTGCCGCCCCACTCACTCTTCGCTCCATTGCCGACCTTAAAGACGGAACGCAGACCAATGTAAACCTCCTTACATCACTTACATACAACCGTATCAAAAACCTTGTGACAAACGAGGGCAAGGGCATTTCGGAGGCTCAGGAGCAAGCCGAGAAAGAACTCTATACGGCATTGGGAATCCCCGCAGAGTTGCAGCCCAATGTTAGTTGTGGTGCTATGAACATTGCTAACAATGGCGAGGGCAATGGTCTGTTGTTGGCAATATCGGTCATATTACAACATGGTCGTAGTGTAGGAGAACTTTCGGAGTTTTTGGCACAACTAAGCACTGACCTTGCAGATGATGGTAATATATCAACTCAACTATTAAACAAATTAACTATCATAAACAACAATGAGTCTATAGATGGTATAAGTAGTTATAGTCAATTGGCTGAGAGCGTGAGAGGGAATTTGTCAAATAGATACTACGAGCTCGGCATAACCATTTCTCTCCCCACAATCACCTCATATCTTGCACTATTTGATGATGTTGATAATAATGGTATTTGGGATGGTAAAGAATTTGCCATTCTTGAATATAATCACATTGATTTACCCTTGTCTGCAACGGAGTTTGATTTGCCACTTTTGTCTGACATCAACAAATGTGACATAAGTGTTGAGAAAGACATTGACTGGGTGTCGCTATCTATCAACGACAACACCTGTACGGTAAGTGTTTCTGCTAATTATACAAATAATGGTCGTAGCGCCACAATTATCTTAAAAGATAAGAAAAGCGATGACGCTTTGTTGTTTTCAATTTTCCAAAGTTGCTCCCAAAGCATCATTACTTACACCTACAATCCATCGCAATCTAATGGCAAAATCACAATAATTGCATCAGAAGAGAGTGTTGATCAGGTGGCATCAAATGGAAATGGCGCTATTTTCTTTGACAACTCGCCATCAATCATTTATTCGGTTAGTGGCAAAATTACAACTATCTCTTTCCCCGAAAGTGTCGTTACCATCAAAAACAATGCATTTCAAGACTGCAAAAGTATCCAAAGCGTAAATTTAGGAATTAAGACAACGACTATCGAAGACAGTGCATTTTGTGACTGTTCAGAGCTTGAAAATATAAACATTCCCGAAAGCGTCACAACAATTGGCGATAGGGCGTTCTATGGCTGTTCTAAACTCAAAAATATCACAATCCACGAGAGAATAACCTCAGTTGGTGCCAACGCACTTTATGGTTGTACAGGTACTCTCACCATTAATAGTAAAATCATCGAAACAGATTTCGATAGTTATAGCTCTCCATTTATCCACTTAACATTTTCTTCAATTGTCTTTGGAGAAAATATAACAAAAATAGGAGATATGGCGCTTTATGATTGTCCGAATCTTACAAGCATAACCATTCCCAATAGGGTTACATCGCTGGGAAAAGGTTTTTTGGCACTAACGGGTCTGACAAATATCACTATTCCAGAAAGTGTTTCTCATATTGGGGAGTCCGCATTCTCCAATTGTCAAAACCTCGAAAGGTTTGATAGCACATTTGCTAGTGATGATGGAAGATGTCTGATTGTTGATGGGATTCTTACATCCTTTGCTCCCGCAGGACTTACTGAATACACCATTCCCGATGGTATTACAGCAATTGGGGAAAGTGTGTTCACGGAAAATACACTTTCTCGAATTGACATTCCAAACGGCGTAACATCAATAGGCGCTTATGCTTTCTATTGCTGTAACAATCTTACAAGAATTGACATTCCTGCAAGTGTTACGCAAATTGGAGAAGGAGCTTTTATTGAATACGATGGCTTAATGAGAGAAATTCACATATCTGATTTGACAGCTTGGATAAACATCAACTTTTATTCAACTCCTTTTTATGCTCACAATTTGTATCTCAATGGCGAATTAGTTACTGAAGTGATTATCCCCGAAGGAATAACCACAATTAAGGGTTTAGTATTTAGTTATTGCACAAATATCACAAAAATTTCTTGCCCCGATAGCGTCACTACGATTGGAGGTGGTGCATTCAATGGTTGTTCGAGCCTTGCAAGCATAACTATTCCCGGTGGTGTGACTGAGATTGGAGGTGGTGCATTCTATGGTTGTTCGAGCCTTGCAAGCATAACTATTCCCGGTGGTGTGACTGAGATTGGATGGGGCGCATTCATGTATTGTACAAGCCTTGAGAGCGTAACTATTAGCGAGGGTGTCACTTCGATTGGAGATTTGGTATTCGATGGTTGCACCTCGCTGACAAATATTACTATTCCTGATAGTGTTACTTCGATTGGAGAGTATGCATTCTATGGTTGTTCGAGCCTTGCAGAAGTTTATTGCAAGCCCACAACACCGCCAATAGGAGGTGATTTTATGTTCTACGACAATGCTTCGGGACGCAAGATTTATGTGCCCACCGAGAGCGTGGAAGAATATAAGGCTGCCGAGGGTTGGAACGAGTATGACTACTGCATTGTGGGCTACGACTTTGAGTAGGCGTTAAGGTCATTAAGGGCGTTAAAGTCTTTAAGGTCATTAACGAAATCGCTATTTTGCTCGCGGGTATCAAAAAAGATACCCGCGAGTATTTATAAGGCATATAGGGCGTATAAGGCGTATAAGCCTTATAGGCGACAGACCTCTCCCCCGCTGCGCGGACCCTCCCCTAACTTAGGGGAGGGTTTAAGAACAGATTTTTCGGGGAGGTGTGAGGCTCTCCGAAGGAGAGTGGCGGGCAAAAGAATAGCCCTCTCAAACTCGTTTGAAAGAGGGCTATTGTTTTGACAGCCAAGCTATCTGCGAAAGATAGTCACACCTCACCGCAAAGGCTGCACTAAAAGTTTTTGGTTCCGCTTTTTACAAAAAGGCGTCAGAGTGACGCTTTTGTGCAGGTGGCTCCGAAGCCACTCCTAAGCAAAGCGGTAGGTAGTACCACAAAAGGTTGGTACACTAAAAGTTTTTGGTCCCGCTTTTTACAAAAAGCGGAGAAAAAGCAAAAATCAATCCCAATCGCCGCTATTGAAGGCGTTGTTGATGTCGGCGAGGCGTTCGGAGTAGATGGTGCGCATACGGGCGACAGCCTCGTTCCAGGGGAGTGCCTCGTCGCCATTCACACCGCCCGTATCTTGTGGGTTCCAGAGTGCGAAGTTGCGCTGTGCCGAGAGGCTGAGGCGTTCCGCTTCGGAGTCCATAAAGTCGAGTAGCGCGAGCAGGCGTGGGTAGAGTTCTGCCCAACGCTCTTTGGCGAGAGTGCGCATTGCGGGGTCTTTGAGCAGTCGGTTGTACCATAGTGCACCCGTAAGATAGAGCTTGCCCTTTGCCGAGGTGGAAACCTTGTAGGAGAATGTGCCCCAATCGAAGTCCCAGATGGGTCCCGCGGTGAGCCTGCCGCCTCGGTCCTTGTACATATAGACACTTCCGGGGTTGTTTATCTCGTGGTTAAGACAGACCTCAAAGACGAGCCAATAGTCTATGAAGGATTGCTGGTCTATGTAGTTTGCGTAGCCACTCTCGGGCGAGAGATAATCCTCCGAGTAGATAAGACGCTCCAAAGAGTTGATGTACTCCTGCGCCCAGGCGAATTGCTCCGCCGTAAGGTCCTCCTCATCGGGCGACTTTATGGCAAAGGGGGTGTTGCGCGAGGTACGCCACTGCCACTCGTTGTCGAAGTGGAAGTCGAGCTCGAAGAGATAACCGCCCGTAAGAGCCTCGCCAGCGTTATCCTCGGGAGTCATCTCGGTGATATTCACACGATTTTCATCTACCTTTATGTGCTCCGTTAGCAGATAACAACCCAAGTGCTTGCCATTGAGGAAGAGTTCTACATACTCATTGCGGGGTGTCCACGCTAAGGAGGTCTGCTGGGCGATTTTCAGTGCCATACGATTGCGGAGCATCGTTTTGTCCATAGCGTTTGCCAAGAGCACCCAACGCTTGTGCTTGGGCATACCGAGCACCGAGGTTTTCTTCTCGAATTTCAGTGCGTAGGGTTTCTTGTTCCAGCCCCAAGTGGTGTTGCCACGACCTCGGATATTGACCTCGGCATCCTCCAAGTCGTCATACTGCCCCATACCATTTATGGAGAGCGTTGCGCTCTTCCAATCCTCCTTGGAGGTTACGGGACCTCTATCGGCGGTATAGATGTGCATTACGGGCAGCCCCGTAAAGTTCGTAAGCCTCACTCGGAACTGCTCCGAGCCGACCGTATATACAACCTCTTGCGAGAAGTCCACAACACTCTCTCCGCTCTGCTGCACCACTCCTCCGATGGTTGCCTCAGCACTACTCTCGAAACGCGCCACAAGAGCCATATCGGCTAAGGGCTCCTCGGTTGCGCCCGAGAAGGTGCGAGTTGCGGAGTCGTAGACCATCCACACATCGCCCGAGAGCGCAGGGTTGTCCGCACGCAAGAAACGTAGGTTCCTCAGCGTATATTCCATATTGCGGCTGCTGACCTCGAAAGGCTCGGTATAGAGCGTTGTTTGCCCATTTGTAACCCTCACTCTTAGGCTCTCGCAAAACTCCCCTATGGGGTTTTTGCGGGCGAGGAACAAACGCCATCGCCCCTCAGTCTGGGTAGGCTCCGCTTTGCGTAGAGCGAGGTGCTCAGGAGCCGCGTCACTCTCGGCAGCCACAAGCGAAAAGCATTCTGCCTCAACCTCGGCTGTGGGCTCCTCAATCAGAAGATAGAGAGCCACCTCATCCGAAAAGTCGAGAACATAAGACTCCTGCTCCACACTTACAGCAAGGAGTTCGCCCTCGGCGGGTTGCTCTATTGGTGGAGGTGTAGGCTCTTCGGGATTAGGGGTTACGGTTGGCTCTTCGGGGGCGGGTGTACAGCCCACCATAAGGGCTGCCACCGCTCCCAACAGATATTTTATGTGCTTAGAGAGTTTCATTATTCAGCGCTTTGTGTTACTTTCACTACAAGACAGGGATCGGGGATGTTGTAGCCCTCGTATGCCTGACCGGCTGCTGTTGCAGGATGAACGTGGATGTAGCCCACACGACTCTTGCCCGAGGTATTCTCGGTTGCCGAGTAGTTGAGCCGGTCGCCACCCACGCCTGCCGAGAGCCAATCAATCGAATTACCCTCTGCATCGACATAGGTGTAGGTCATAGCGTGCGCATCATCGCCAAAGGTGTTGTCACGAGTGCCATCTACCACACCGTCAATAACCTTATAAACCGACATCCAATGAACTCCCACATTGGTTGCACCTACTGCGCCCGTTGTCATCTCCTTCTGCAAGACGATGTTGTTGGGATCGTTGCCGAAGGTGTAGACAGCCACAGGAGCATAGCTCGAAGCGGGCATCTGAGTAACCTCAATGGTCACTACGGGGTTGCCACCAACAATCTCCACCTCCGAATCGCTTTCGGGATAAGAGAGTGTTACCACACCCTTGCGCCAATCTGCCTCGGCAGAGGAGTCAGCGGTCAGATAGACGTGATTGCCACCTATGCGAGCAGTGAGCCACGAAGCATTACTCTCCACCACGAGCGAAGCGAACCACTTCGAGCCGCCATCATCGGTCTGCGAGCCATCGACCATAGCAAAGAAGTAGCCCAAATCGCGCTCGGTCAAACCTGCGGGAGTTACCACCAACGATGTAGAGAGATTGGCGGTGGTGTAGTAAAGTTCGCTCCTTTCGCCCACAGCCTTGCTTGGTTGCTGCACAACCTCAATAGTGAAGGCAGTGTTGTCGGGAGTCATAATGTAGGTTTCGGTGTCGCCCTTGAAGGTAGCAGTGATGGTTGCCCTGCGCTCCTCGGTGGTCGATGGGTTGGGCTCGATGGCTGCAAGTTCGAGGTTATTGAAGTTGGCACTCACAACAGCCACAGTACACCAATCGGCATTGGTGGTAACCTCCACCGTCTTGAAGAAGGGCTCGATAGCCTCTGCATCTGCCACAGCGGTAGCCGAGCCATCCAAGTAGGCAAGGAAATATCCCAAGCCCTTTACGCCACTCTGACCGCCACCGGGGATAGTCACCACAGCATCGCCAAACCATTGGTATGCAAGTGAGTGGGTTGCAGTGGCACCATTTTGAGCCACCTCGATAGTGGCAATGACGGGATTTTCGATAGCGTACTCCTTGGTAGAGGGGGTGTAGAGCAGTTTTACGGTTGCGGTGCGTCCCTCGGTGGAGTCGTTTTTGGCAATGGTCAGCACGGGGTGGTTGTTGTTTACAATCTTTCCGCTTACCCAATCGGCAGCCGCGCCATCTGCGCCCTCAATCTCAAATGAGATTTGGGTGTAGTAGTCGGCAGTATAGTTGGTGGTATCCTCCACGCCATCTACGCTTGCCAAGTAGTATCCCATATCCTGCTCGCCACCCAATGCGCTCATCGAGAGCGAAGTGATGACATTGGCTGCATTGTAGGTCACCACCTTTGTGCCGTGCTCCAAGCGCGAGGTGGCATTTTTGAGGTCGAAATAGTGGGTATGTACTGCGCCACACTCAAAGGTCAACTCTTGCTCGCCATAGTCGAAGGTATATTTTGCCACATCGGTCTTTACGACAACCTTAGCACCCGCACTCTTGGCAGGCAGCAACTCCATAAAGATGCCCTTTGCAGTATCCTTGTCGGCACCGACCTCATAGGGGGTATTGAGAGTTGCTACAACACTCTGCGAGGGGGTTTCGCTTGTCGATACTGCCGAGGTGTTCTTTGCAAGGTCGTAGAGCAGAGTACCCGCAATGGGGGCAGCGGCTTCGAGGGTTACGGAGAGCACTTTCTCGCCAACGAGAGCCTCCTCAGAGGAGTAGACCACATAGCGAGCCAGCGAGGTTGCAAGAGCCATATTGACCGTAGCCCCGGGTGCGCTAACGGGAGTCAGCATAGGCTCAGTATCCACGAGAGAGAGGGCAAGCCCCTGAGTGCTACCCGCAGCATTGAGCGTTACCGAAGGTGCAACCCTCACCTGCAACTGAGTGGGAGTGAGCACATTGGGCGCAAAGAAAGCCCTTGCCGAAGTGGTTTCGTAGGGAATGTCGAACGAGAAGTGTGCCACGCCATTCTCTACCTCCACCGACTTGGACTCCACTTGCTGGGCCTCATTGGTAAGCAGCACGAGTTTGCAATTCTGGGGCTCCCAATCGAACTCCATAGCATCCGAGAGCGAAGCCTTCGAGATTGCCTCAAAGGTTGCTTCCACCTCCAAAGTGCGAATGGTGGGCGTTGGTTCGGGTTCGGGCTTAGGTTGTGGCTGAGGTTCTGGTGTCTCCTCACAAGCAGCCATAAAGAGCGTAAGTAGTGCAACTGCACCGAGTTTTAGTAAATTTTTCATAGGTTTTGGGGTTATTTGATTAGTGAATGTTTTGTGCTGAGTTCTCAACAAATTTACTAATAATAAGTGCGCTCTGGGCGACCACTCTCTAAAAAAGTGGATTGTGGGCATAAACACACACCACACAACAACCTACCAATCAGCAAATTAACACCGAAACACAACCACTCTAAAAGTAGATTATGCGGAGATCGAAATCGCCTTTGGTGGGAAGAAAACACCTTTTAGATTTTTTATTTTAGCAGAAAATCCTTACATTTGTGTAACTACTAATACGGAGCAATGAAACGGTTTACAATAGGTTACATCCTTTTCGCTTGTGCGATGCTTTTTGCAACCGCCTGCAACACCCCCAAGGAGGACTCTTTGGCGGTGGCGCTGAGCGAACTCGATGCTGCAATATCTCTGCGCGAGAACTACACACAACTCAAAGAGAGGCGTATTGCGCTCAAACGCGCTGCGCTCGGCAGCGAGAATATCTCCTACGAGGAGCGATTGTCAATCATTGAGTCGCTCGTGGACGAATACACCAAGTATCAGCTCGACTCCACACTTGTGTGGTTAGACCGCGCCACCGAAGTAGCAACCACAGCGGGCGACAGTCGTAGGATGCGCTCTTTCAAACTCCGCACACTCGAACTCTACTCAACAGCAGGTTTTTATGGCGATGCAGCAGCCATACTCCACTCCATCGACACACTCCGTATGAGTCCTGCGGAGAAGCGTCAGTACTATCGTGCAGCACACACATACCATCGCGAGAGGCGCGAGTACTCCGCAGATGCACAAACACAAGCACTCTCGAAACAGCGGGAGGAGTACTACATAGACCGCCTAATAGCCACCGAGAGCGACACTCTTGCAAAACACAAACTCCTCTGTACCAAATATAGCAACACCTACGATTGGGAGGGTATGAGTCGCGAGTTGGAGGTCATAATGCCCACGCTCTCGCCCGTAGAGCAGGAGTTTGCCCTCTACTCATACCTGAAAGCACTCAGCGTAGGCGACAACCGAGGCTCCACCGAGGAGTTTATGATACACTTGGCACGCTCGGCTCGTGCCGATATGCTGAGCCTCACAAACGACCACGCATCGCTCTGTATGCTCTCCGAGATACTCTTCCACACCGGCGATATTAAACGCGCCTTCGAGTATATACAGATAGCTATGGAGGACGCCACATTCTACAACTCGCGCCTACGCCCCTGGCAGGTGGCAACACTGCTGCCCGTAATCGAGAATAGTTACAGCAAAGAGAGGGAATCGCAGCGCAAAGACCTCTTCATTGCCATTATTGTCATCTCGCTCTTGTGGGTTGCGCTTGTGGGCTTACTCATTGCCAAGAGCCGCCAAAATCGCCAAATAGAGCAGGCCAAAACACAACTCGAAGAGATGAATGCCAAGCTCAGCGAGTATGTTGCACGACTCTCGGAGCAGAACAAAATCGAGCACTCGTTGGCGGCAAAACTGAGCGAGGCTAACGCTGTCAAAGAGCAGTATATAGGACTCTTCCTTGTCATCAGCTCGAACTATATCGACCTGCTGAAATCCTACCACAACAACGTGCGCAAAAGGCTCTCGCAAGGTGCCATCGATACCCTCCAAAAGGAGATTGGTAGCTCCACAATCATTGAAGACGCCGAAGAGGAGTTTTATGCCAACTTCGACAATGCATTCCTGAGCCTCTATCCGACCTTTGTCGAGGAGTTCAACGCACTGCTGAAAGAGGACCAGCAGATTGTGCTGAAAAATCCTCGCCGCCTGAATACCGAGCTTCGCATCTTTGCCCTAATCAAACTCGGCATTACGGACTCTTCGCGTATTGCTTCGCTGCTACGCTACTCGGTAAATACCATCTACAACTACCGAGCAGGCGTGAAAAACAAGGCTATCGTAGAGCGCGACAACTTCGAGGATGACGTGCGTAAAATTGGATAGAAGGGGCTTAAATTGCCAAAATTGCGCCACTCGACAATCCACTTTTTGCAACTTGGCCAACAAACAGCAAACGGTTTATTATTAGATACTTAACACAAAATAAAAGGTATGGAAAATCCACCAAATTTTCTATACCTTTTTTTATGCGCATAAAAAAAGTTAATTTTACTATGAGTTTCGGCCACCGATGGCAGAAAAAAGCAAACTGACAAAAAACAAACCAAACCTACAATATGAATCGCGCACTATCTATCCTCGTGGGAGTTGCAGCTACCCTTCTGGCTGTGGGTTGCTCCTCCGAAAACCAAACCGAAAAACGTATCAACGAGCTCCTCTCGCAGATGACGCTCGAAGAGAAAATCGGACAACTCAATCAGGTTACTCACTACACCACCGAACAAATGTTCCCTGAGGTTGCTGCGGGAAACATCGGCTCCATCCTCAACCTTTCCGACCCCGTAGAGATCAACAAACTCCAAAAGGTCGCCATTGAGGAGAGTCGTCTGGGTATTCCTCTGATTTTTGCCCGCGATGTCATTCACGGTTTTAAGACCATCTTCCCCATTCCCCTCGGTCAGGCTGCATCATTCGATGCCGAGATGGTCGAGAAGGGTGCCCGCATTGCTGCCCAAGAGGCTGTGGCTTCGGGTGTAAGGTGGACTTTCTCGCCTATGGTCGACATCTCGCGCGACTCGCGCTGGGGTAGGATTGCCGAGAGCTTCGGCGAAGACCCCTATCTGACAAGCGAACTTGCGGTGGCAATGTTGCGTGGTTATCAGGATAACAAAAAACCCCTTGCTGCGTGCGCCAAACACTTTGTGGGCTACGGTGCTTCGGAGGGTGGCTTGGACTACGCCCCCATCCACATCACCGAGCGCGAACTGAGGAACTACTACCTTCCTCCCTTTGAGGCTCTGGCTAAGGCGGGATGTATGACCTTTATGCCCTCGTTCAACGACAACGATGGCATTCCCTCGGCGGGTAACAAATTCCTCCTTAGGGATGTTTTGCGTGACGAGTGGGGTTGGGATGGCTGCGTAGTGAGCGATTGGGGCTCGGTGGGCGGTATGCTTGCACACGGCTTTGCTGCCGATATGAGGGAGGCCGCCAAACGCGGTCTTACAGCAGGCACCGATGTGGATATGATGTCCTACGCCTATCTGCCCCACCTGAAAGATTTGGTGGAGAGTGGCGAACTGAGCGAAAAGGTCATTGACGAGAGTGTTCGCAACGTGCTGAGGCTCAAATTCCGCCTCGGCTTGTTCGAGAACCCCTATGTTGAAGAGGAGAACTATCAGGCAGCCTACTACACTCCTGAGGCTTTGGAGGCTTCGCGCGAGGCCGCCGCAAAGAGTGCCGTACTGCTCAAAAACGACAAAAATACTCTTCCCCTCACAGCCAAAACCAAACGTATCTTGGTTGCAGGTCCTTTGGCAAAGGCACCCCACGACCAGCTGGGCACTTGGATTTTCGATGGCGAGAAGTCGCACACCGTAACTCCCTTGCAGGCTCTCTTGGAGAACTATGGCGATCGTGTCAAGGTTGGCTATTCGGATATTCTCTCTTATAGTCGCGAGAAATGCAGTAGCGCCGCACTCTCACTCTTCACCGCAAAGGCAGCCACCTACGATGCTGTGGTGCTCTTCCTCGGCGAGGAGTCTATCCTCTCGGGCGAGGCTCACAGCCTTGTAAATCTTGATTTGCAGGGTAGCCAGAGCGAACTTTTGAAGGCTGCACGCCGCAGTGGCAAGCCCGTCATCGCTGTTGTTATGGCTGGTAGGGCTCTCTCGGTTGGCAAAGACCTCGAAAATATGGATGCTCTTATTTGGTCGTTCCACCCCGGCACTATGGGTGGCGTTGCGCTTGCCGAGCTCATCTTTGGCGATGAGGTGCCCAGCGGCAAACTCCCCATCACCTTCCCCGTTGCGGCAGGTCAGGAGCCCATCTACTACAACGCACACTTCCCCGAGCGTCCCGCAAGTGGCAACGAAATCCTTTTGGACGACATCGAGTTGGAGGCAGGTCAGACCTCGCTCGGCTGTACCGCCTATTGGCTCGATGCTGGCTTTGGTCCCCTCTACCCCTTCGGCTATGGTTTGAGCTACACCACCTTCGAGTACTCGAACATAAAGACCGACAAGGAGACTTATGGCAAGAAGGACGATGTAGTCATCTCGTTCACACTTACCAATAGCGGCAAGGTGGAGGCTACGGAGGTCGTGCAGGTCTATGTTAGGGACGTTGCAGGCTCGGTTTCGCGCCCCAAGAAGGAGCTCAAAGCCTTCGAGCGCATAACCTTAGGGGCTGGCGAGAGTCGCGAGTGCACCATCACTCTCCCCGTAGAGAGGCTCGCCTTCTGGAACATTGATATGGAGAAGGTTGTGGAGGCTGGCGAATTCCACCTGTGGGTGGCTGGCGACAGCGCATCGGGCGAGAGGCTCTCCTTCTGGGTTGAGTAGTGATTTTCGGAACAAACAACTAATAAAATTATAGGTAAAACAGATATACGATGAAACGACTATTGGTAATGATTGCAGCCTTAGTGACTTGTGGCACATTGGCTGCTCAGACCCACAAGGTGGAGGGTACGGTTACCGATGCTTCTGACGGTTCGGCGCTCATTGGCGTTACCGTAGAGTTGGTGGGCACCTCGACCGTTACCATCACCGACTACTTGGGAAACTACTCGTTGTCGGTACCATTCGGAGGAGCCTCCTCAAAGAAGGTTACATTCTCCTATATGGGCTATAACGACAAGACTCTCACGGTCACTCCCTCGACCACACGCTTGGACGTGAAGTTGGAGATGGGTGCCGATGTGATTGAGGACGTGGTGGTTGTGGGCTACGGTACGATGAAACGTAGCGACCTTACGGGTGCTGTGGCTTCGGTGGACTCGGAGGACTTGCAGCGCACCCCCGTAGCAACCATCGACCAAGCCTTTGCTGGTCGTATTGCGGGCGTTACGGTCAATGCTTCGACAGGTCAGCCCGGTGCCGCTGCCGAGGTTAGGATTCGTGGTATCGGTACGGTGAATAACTCGGCACCTATCTATGTTGTAGATGGTGTGATTACTGAGGATATTGCCTTTCTCAACGCCAGCGACATTGCCTCTACGGAGGTGCTGAAAGATGCTTCGAGTACGGCTATCTACGGTTCGCGAGGTGCCAATGGTGTGATTATCGTCACAACCAAGAACGGTGCTAAGGACCGCGCACCCCAAATCTCGCTGAGCGCATACGCGGGTGTGCAGAACCGCTGGAACAAACTCGACCTTATGGGGCGTGACGAGATGGCTCAAACTATCATCGCCATTGAGGGTGTTGCCTCGCAGCAGAATTTCTACAACAAACACGGCTTCTTGAAGTGGCTCAAAGCCTACCGCCTGGGCAAGTCGCCCTACTACCCCACCGAGCTCGACTACTCGACCATCGAGACCGATTGGCAGGATGCGGTATTCAAAGCCAATGCACCCATTCAGAACTACCACCTTTCGGTGGATGGCGGTAGCCAGAACAGCCAATACTCGTTCAGTGCGGGCTACTTCACACAAGACGGTACTATTATAGGCTCCAACTATGAGCGTCTGACATTGCGTCTGAACTCTTCGTACAATCTCACGAAGTGGCTCAAAGTGGGCGAGAGCATCTCGTTCATCTCCTCCTCTTCGCGCTGGGCTATGAACAACTCTTCGAGTGCGGGTGCCTCTATTCTCTCGGCAGCCCTTGCGATGGCGCCCTGGGACCCCACACACTACCCCGAGGGCTCGGTCAACATCAATGGCGAGGACCTGAGTGGTGCGATTGCCGCAGGCTCCAACTTCAAAAACGTTACCAACCCCTTCTCGATGGTGGAGCATACCCACCCCAACAACCAAGACCAACGCTTGTTGGGTAATATCTACTTGGAGGCTACGCTTCTCAAAGGGCTCACGTTGCGCTCTTCGATAAGCATCGACCAGACCACCAGCCTCAACCGCTCCTTCAAGGATAAATACATCCACTCGGACTACGACAAGATGGACAAAAACTTCCTCTCTTCGTCTATTGGTATGGGGCGCACGATGTTCTATGAGAATACACTCAACTACTCCTACGAGAGTGGCGACCACCGCTTCACCGCAATGATCGGTCAGACCACCGAGGAGTACACCTACTACTCGATTGGCGGTGCCGGTGCTACGATTACCAACCCCAGCGAGAACAACTGGTACCTGAACCAGACCACCGAGGATAAGACCGAATCGGGCGATTCTGTGGCTCGTACAAGGCGTTTCTCGCTGCTCGGCAGGTTGTTCTATAACTACGCCGACCGCTATATGGCGACTATCAACTTCCGCGCTGACGCCTCCTCGAAGTTCCCCGAACACCTGTGGGGCTACTTCCCCTCTATGGCGTTTGCTTGGAGGCTCTCGGAGGAGGAGTTTATGGAGAATGCTGAGGCTTTCGACAACCTCAAACTCCGCTTTGGCTGGGGACGCATCGGTAACGATAAGATTGCCGAGGGCGCCTTCACACAAACAGTTCATCAGGACCACCTGACCTTCACGGGCTATCCCTTTGGTGCTACGGGCGAACTCGCAACGGGTGCAACAGTCCTCACCTATGTAAATAGTGGCGGTAAGTGGGAGACCACCGAGCAACTCAACCTCGGTTTGGATTTCAGCCTCTGGAACAATAAGTTCTATGGTACTGTGGACCTCTTCGAGCGCAACACCTACGATATGCTCCTCTCGGTGACCGCTCCCGCACACGTTGGCAACCGCTACTCGCCTACGGCAAATGTGGGTACGGTGCAGAATAGGGGTATCGAGCTTACTTTGGGTCACAGCGGCACCATCGGCAACGGCTGGGAGTACGATGTGAACATCAACGGCTCGGTAATCTCCAACGAGCTGACCAAACTCAATGGTGGCGAGAGGGTTTATGGTGCCTACACCATCTGTGACGAGGGTCTGCCCCTCTACTCCTTCTGGGGCTACGAATACGAGGGTATCTACCAGAGCAACGAGGAGGTTTCGGAACACCAATGGGGTGTTGCTACCCCCACCGAACATTGGGGCGATGCACGCTACAAAGACCAGAACTCCGATGGTATAATCAACAATGACGACTTGGTGGCCATCGGCAACCCATTCCCCTGGCTGACCTACGGTGCCAACTTCTCGCTCCGCAAGAGCGGCTGGGATGTAAGCCTCTTCTTCCAAGGCGTCTATGGCAACCAAATCTACAATGCTGTAAGGCTGCGCACCGAGGGTGCAGGCGTGGAATCTACGCTGAGCACCACTATGCGCAACGCTTGGACCAAGAGCAACACCAACGGCACTATTCCCAACGCAGGTCCTTCGGGCTCTTCGCGCAACAAGGAGGCTTCGAGCCGCTTTGTGGAGGACGGCAGCTACCTGAGGCTCAAAAACCTCCAAGTGGGCTACACCCTGCCTCAGGGCTTCTCGAAGAAGATTGGCATTTCGAGTTGCAGGCTCTATGTTACTATGGGCAACCTGCTGACCTTCACAAACTATACGGGCTATGACCCCGAGGTGGGCGGTGGTGTTGATTGGGGCAACTACCCCCAGTCGCGCACAATCACTTTTGGTACAAACATCAACTTCTAAACTCAGTGCAGAGGACTATGAAAAAGACCTTATATATTATAATGGTGGTTGCTATGGCAACCGTGCTGACGGGTTGTAACGATTGGCTCCGCGAGGATGCACCCGGTAGCACCAAACTCGAAGATTTCTTTACGGACGGCACCACCGCTTTGCAGTCGGTCAATGCCTGCTACACACCTCTGATGTGGGAGTTGCAGGGCACCTACTTCTCGGAGTGGTTTGTGGGCGATATTGCCTCGGATGATGCCGTGAAGGGTGGCGAGCACATCCTCGATATGGCTGCGGCATACGACATCGAGAACTTCAAGACCGTGGCGAGCAACGAACTGCTGTTGCAATTCTACCGCGCACAGTATCAGGGCATTGCAAGGTGTAACTTCTCGCTTGCGAATGTTCCCGATATGCCCGTAGATACGATTATGACCGCACCTCTGAAAGACCGCTACGTTGGCGAGGCTAAGTTCCTGAGGGCATACTACTACTTCCGCCTTGTGAGGATGTTTGGTGGCGTGCCTAAGGTCGATTTTGTTGTCGACTCTTCGGACAAATGGAAACAGCCCCGCG
Organism: Tidjanibacter sp.; assembly: GCA_017466345.1. Taxonomy (GTDB): domain Bacteria; phylum Bacteroidota; class Bacteroidia; order Bacteroidales; family Rikenellaceae; genus Tidjanibacter. The sequence continues at coordinate 43,070 of JAFTUI010000007.1, forward strand.
CAACTGCTGAGGACATCTACACCTTCATCCTCAGCGACTTGGAGGATGCTGAGCAGAAACTGCAACTCAAAAGCGAGATGGCTCCCGAGGACCTCGGCAGAGCTACCAAAGGCGCAGCGCAGGCGATGCTTATGAAGGTTAACCTCTATATGAAGAACTACGACAAGGCTCGTCAGTGGGGCGAGAAGGTTATCGCAAGTAGCGAGTACGACCTCAACCCAGAATACTACACCAACTTCCTCATCGAGGGCGAGAATGGCATTGAGTCTGTTTTTGAGGTGCAGTACGTTGACGACCCCACGAGTGACTACGGCGAAGGCAACGGCTTCTCGCGCGGCACCTTCACAACCATTCTCACACGCTCACGCTCCACAACCCTCACGGGTGGCAAGGCAGGCTGGGGCTTCAACAAACCCTCGCAAGACCTCTATGACGAGTACGAGGAGGGCGACCCCCGTAGGGACCTTACGATCATCAACCCCTCGGATGCCCAAATCGAAAACCGCGAGCAGGAGATTCCCCTTGGTTGTCGCTATCTGAACCGCAAATATGCCAACCTCGATGCTTCGGGCAGCTACCTCGCACTCTCTCACCAGAGTCGTGGCGAGCAGAACCGCAGGGAGATACGCTACTCGGATGTTCTGCTGATGTATGCCGAGGCGTGCTTGGAGAGCGGTGTGGACCTCGACAAAGGCAAGGAGGCACTGAACAGGGTGCGCTCGCGCGTGGGCTTGGGCGAGGTGGAACTCACCGAGGAGAACTTGCGCCACGAGCGTAGGGTGGAACTCGCAATGGAGGGACACCGCTGGTTTGACCTCTGTCGCTGGGGCATTGCAGGCGAGGTTATGAACGCTTATAGAGTGAAATATGGAGCCGACAACGCTAATGGCAACATCGAGGGTAGCCATATGGAGCCCTTCGTGGTGGGCAAACACGAACTTATGCCCATCCCTGCCGAGGAGGTAAGACTTAGCGAACTCTCGCAGAACGAGGGATACTATTAGAATTGAGAATTGAGAATTGAGAATTGAGGCAAATGCGAGTAAGCGAGGGCAGAGGCTGCTTGCAGACTATGCCGAGCGGGAGCATTTTAGAGCAGCCGAAGGCTGGTCAATTGAAAGCTGAAAGTTGAAACAATCCCATATCTCTCATATCTCTCATAAGCCTTAGGACTCTTGACATTAGAGATTAGACAAAACAACCATACAATTCACTTATACATTAACCTATTAAAACACAAAAGACTATGAAAAAATTTCTTAGCATTTTCGCAGCGGTAGCATTGGTATTTGCTATGGCTTCGTGCGAGGAGCCCGTAGAGGAGCCCAACAACAATGGCGGTGGCAACAACACCGAGCAGCCCGGCGGTAACGAGGGCGGCGGCAACACCGAGCAGCCCGGCGGTAACGAGGGCGGCAACACCGAGCAGCCTGGTGGCAACGAGGGTGGCAACACCGATAGCGACTACGCTTGCCTCAATGGTAGCGACTACTATCTTATCAGCATGGATGCTGTAACTTACGAGAGCATCAAGAATAAGGTTGTTGCTGACATTCGTACTGATGACTACAACACTCACCTCTGGATTTGGGATAACACCTATGTTGCAGGGTCTTGCTCGGGTCCCAACTACTTCGGTGAAGTTGAGGGTTGGATTAGTCTTAACGTAGGTACAATTGGTTGGTCGGGTGCAGGTTTCTGCTGCTACAACGCAGACACTCTTGCCAAACTTACTACCATTACCACTTCTCCCGCAGACTACACTTTCCACATTGCTCTCAAATCTCAGGATGACGCAGTTCACACTCTTGTTTTTTATAGCAACGATGGTTCTGAGTCAAAGATTGAGATTGGTACTCCTACCAGTGGTCACGTTTACAACTACGAGCGTAACGGCGAGTGGTGCGAGATTGAGGTTCCTATGACATACCTCACTGGTCAGGGTCTGCTTTGGGCTCCTGGTCTTGGCGCAGGTTCTGTAGCTGGTGACAATGTTACCACAACTCCTACTGGCGGTCACAATGTTATGGCTGTGCTCAGTGGTGCAACTGGTGCACTCAACCTCGATGCTTGCTTCATCTACAAACCCGCAAAATAAGTTTTCCGTATTTCTCAAATGCGGAACTGCCCAACTCGAAAGTGTATTAATAAATAATAGAGCTTAGGCAGTTTAGGCTCGGAGGGTTTGAATGCACCCTTCGGGTCACAACAAAAAAAGTAATTAAAACAAAGGACACAGAGTATGGCAAAGAAGACTGCACTTATCATTATGCTCGTGGCAGCAATGACTGCTTGTGGCGAACTTTCGTTTAACATCAACCCCGGCGGTGGCAACAACACCGAGAACGAGGGTGGTAACGGTGGCGAGAACAACGGTGGTGGCGAGAACAACGGCACCGAAAATGGCGGCACCGAAAACGAAGGTGGTAACAACAACGAGAACGAGGGTGGTGGCGAGAACAATGGTGGCGGCACCACTCCCGAAACGCCCACCTATCCCGCACAAGAGGGCTCGGGCGAGAGCAACGGATACAAACTCGTATGGCAGGACCTCTTCGATGGCGAGGTGCTCGATGAGAGCGTGTGGAACATAGAGGTAAATGGCAACGGAGGCGGCAACAACGAGTCGCAGTACTACTGCCGCGAGAATGTGAGCATCTCCAAAGAGCCCACAAGCGGCAGAAGTTGTCTGACACTCACCGCACGCCGCGAGTCCTATGGTGGCAAGTCCTTCACATCGGGCAGAGTGAACTCGATGGGCAAAAAGTACTTCACACACGGCAAGGTGGAGGCTTATGTATGCCTTCCCAAGACCGCCAACGGCTTGTGGCCTGCATTCTGGATGATGGGCAACGACTATCCTGAGGTTGGCTGGCCCCGCTGTGGCGAGATAGACATCCTCGAAATGGGTAACGCTGGCGGCATCTCCTCGGGCACCCAGGAGAGCTTTATGAATGGTGCGTGCCACTGGGGCTTCTACAAAGATGTCGGAGGCGGCAACTACGCCTATCCCAACTACGGCAAGCACTCCAACGCCCCCTACTCGGTGCAGGATGGCGAGTTCCACCTCTTTACGCTCGTGTGGGACGAGGCGATGATTCGTATGTACCTCGACTTAGACAAATACCCCAATGTGCAGCCCTACTACGAGATGGGCATTGAGGGTACGGATGACGAGTGGGCAACGGGGCTGTACTTCCACCACGACCACTTCATCCTCTTCAACCTCGCTGTGGGCGGACACTTCACAGGCATTGTGAACAACCCCGCAGGCATTACGGCACTCCCCGAAGAGGGCTCCGAGGCTAAGATGTATGTAGATTTTGTGAAAGTTTATCAGAAATAGCACATAGCGACTATGAACAGAGCAAAGATTTTTATTGCAGCCCTTGCGGCAGTGATGATGGCGGGCTGCGAACTGCTCCCCACCCCACAGCCCAACGGTGGCAACAACAATGGTGGCGGTAACAACACCGAGCAGCCCGGCGGTAACGAGGGCGATGGCAACATCGAGGACCTCACGATGGAGTATGTGGTGCGCCAGAGGCGTAGCTCAAAGAGGGGTTTGAGCGGTCATCCGCAAATCGAGAGCGACATCACGATGATTGCCCCAGGCGTGGCTTGGGTTTACAATTGGGGCGCAACGGCACCCTTCCCCGAGTTGATGCAGCAGGGCAATATGCTCTTCCTCCCTATGGCGTGGAATGCCAACTTTGGTGCCGACCAGATGAGGGCTTACAAGGCTGCCAACCCCTCGGCAGAGTATATCCTCGCCTACAACGAGCCCAACCTTACCGACCAAGCCAATATGACTCCCGAGGTGGCGGCTTCGCATTGGGGCGCACTCAAAGCGGTGGCTCAGGAGTTGGGTATGAAGCTTATCTCGCCCGCTGTGAACTACGGTACGCTGGCAGGTTATAGCGACCCCATAAAGTGGCTCGATGAATTCTTCGCCTGTGAGGGCGTGAGTCTTGACGATGTGGCAGGTATTGCTGTGCACTGCTATATGCCCTCGGGCGAGAGCCTCAAATCGTTCATACGCAGGTTCGACAAGTATGGCAAACCCGTCTATATGACCGAATTTTGCCACGCCAACAACAGCATCACCAACAACGAGGCAACCCAGCAGAACTATATGTCGGACGTGCTGAACTATATGGAGTGTGACGATAAGGTGGGCGGCTATGCGTGGTTTATGCTGCGTGGCTCGGGCAACTGGAAAGCCATCAGCCTTGTAAACACCTCCGCAAAGGAGCCCGCGCTGACCAACCTCGGCAAGGAGTATGTGTGGTTCTCCTCGTTCGACAAGGAGTGCTACTACCCCACCGAGGAGGCGTTCCCCGCAGCGCACTACCGCTCCAACAACGCCGAGGAGGTAGCCGAGGGTACGGAGTGGAAATATGCACCCAAAATCAAGGCTTCGACCGACTCTACGGGCGAGGTTATGCTGACCGACTTTTACAGCACCGAGATGTGGGTTGAGTATGGCGTGGAGGTCGAGGAGGCTGGCGAGTACGAACTCTTGGTGCGCTACTCCACCTTTATGGACTCCACCTACAAGTTCGCCATAGACGGCAACGAGGTGGAGCACACCTTTGCTAAGTGCTACGAGTTGGGCGGCACGGAGGTGTGGAAGACCACCCGCGTGGAGGGTTTGAACCTCTCGGAGGGCAAGCACACGCTGCGTATGTCGCTCACTCAGGGCAGGGGCAGCTTCAACTGGATGTGCCTGCGCAAAGCCAAATAGGAGAAATATACCAATACATTAATTAACCAATAAACACAATCTATTCAATGAAAAAGCAAACTTACACCAGTCCGGAGATTGTCGAGATGCAATGCTCCGTAGAGAGTGGAATCGCTGTAAGCGGCGATACCATACTTTGGTACGAACAGGGCGGTCAGGGCGACTTTACCTACGAAGTAACCAATGACGAGACTTGGGGTTAAACCAAACCACTGTTAAATTAAAACTAAAAAAGACTATGAAAAAGATTTTTAAGATGATGTTTGCAGTGGTAGCAGGCGTAGCCGCACTCACTGCTTGTACAAACGAGCCCGAAGAGGGCGTAACACCCGACAACACCCAAGAATACTGCATCGTTAAGGTTGGTATGAGCGATGCAACCAAAGGCTCGCTTACCGATGCCGAGGGTATCAAATGGGAAGTTGGCGACCAGATTAAATATGCCGGTGGTGTTGAACTTGTTTCGGAGGCTCTTACCGCTGAGGATATTGAGGACGATGGCTACACCGCCAACTTCAAATTTGCCGCTTCGCTCAACGAAGTAGACCGCACAGGTTGGTTTGTTTCCACAAAATGCCACCCCGGCAACTACAATGAGGTTGAGTTTACTTTGGGTACCGTGGGTTGCAATGTTTATTCGCAGGCAGTTGCAGGCGAGATGAACAGCCGTTACCTCTTCCTCCACTCGGGCACTGGTCTTGTTAATATCACCCAAGGCGAGGGTCCCGTTGTAAACATGGATATTGCTGGTGCTATTTTCCGCATTATGCCCTATACCGAAACATACAACGATGAGAAAATTCAGTATGTTGAACTTACTGGCAAAAATACCAACGGCATTGTTGGTACCGTTGCTTACGACCGTGGAGCAGGTACTTATAAGGGTTCAAATGACATCAACTGGCGAAACTACAACTTTGTTCGTATCAACCTTGATGAGCCTTTCGCTCTTACCAATGCCAACTCGCGCGAGAGCAGCAAGGGTATTTATATGGCAATTGCCCGTACCACCGAAACCAACCCCATCGTGGGCTACACCATTACTGTTAAGACCGATGTAGCAACCTACACCTTCTCTTCGGATGAAAACCTCGTAGTTGGAGATAATGAACTTAGGAATGTATATCTCAAACTCGAAAATGGTAGCCGAGTGGACGATACTATACAAAAAGGCATCTTGACTTGGGAGGAGACTTTGCCAGAGAATGTTACTCTTGGCGCATCGGCTGTAACCGACCAAAACATTGGTTACATATATGTCAAGACGCAAGATCTTGGTTCAAGCGATTGGGTTAAACGCGACAAGAATGCCGCAAACTCCGTTTACTATGAGGGTATCACCTTCGAGACCTCGGAGGATTGGCTGACAGTCGGTTATGCCGAGAACAACGACAACATCTTGGTTGATGCAGAGGCTAACCCCAATGCTGAGGAGCGCACCGCAACCCTCACCGTAACCTTTGCCGATGCAAATGGCTACTTGGTAGATGACGCAAACTACTCCTTCACTGTAACCTTCACTCAGGCTGCCGCTGGCTCGGCAAAAGAGATTAAGGTAAATAATCTGGCTGGTCTGCCACGCAACTTCAAGTTATCTCACCAAGCATTACAAGATGTAAACGTAAGTGAAGTGGTTGATGAAAATGTAAGTGCTAAAATAGGCAACTGCTGGTTGGTATTAGAAGTTGATGGAATGAAGTTGGAGGGTGACGCTTTCTGGGGAAAAGAGGAGACCAATACCGTCTATAAGAGTGTTGATTTCTTCTGCCACCAGACTCTTAGCGCTGCTGCCGAAAGAGCAGATTGGATTTCTATCTACTACCCAACCGATGCAAGTGGCAACATCAACAATGCTTGGCCCCGCATAACTGTTGAAGCAAACACCTCTGGTGTACAGCGCCAATCTCTCGTAAGAGTTCTTCTTACCGTTCCTGAGGGTTATATCTTCAAAGGTAAAGAAGCAGGCGAAACAGAACTTGTTTTTGGTCAGTTTGAGATTACTCAGGAGGCTTACAGTGCAGAGATTGTTGCTACTTTGAACGATGTTTATGCCGGCACCGTAAGTTACGAGGGCGATGATATTACCGTTGGTACGTTGGCTCTTACTGCCGATGGCGATGCTGTGGCTGATGCTAACGAGTTCTGCAACGTAGCCATCAATGGTGGCGCAAGCGTTGTTTTGGCTGCCAATGGCACCATCACTGCCACTATTCCCGCAAATGCTTCCATTGAGGCAAAAGAGTACACCGTTACTATCAAAGACAAATCGGGCAACAAACTCGTGGAGGATGTAACAATCAACCAAGAGGCTAACCCCGAAGGTGGCGAGGTGGTAGAGCCCGAGCACACTTTCTCGTATACAATCAATGTTCATCGCAATGGCGATAAGGTTCCTGTTGGTGGTGGTCAAATTGGACATTATTTTAACTTCCAAAACATAACCATTGATGGCACAACATATACGCCAGGGGATGGAATTACAGAGTTGTACAATAACACTTCTCTTATGTCGGCGTTGATCGCACACGCTTTTGAGTTCGCAGAACTAACTACTGACGACCTAATCCATGCAACTGATAATCTTACCACAAATCCTAGTGAGTTTACATCTTTCTACTCATGGACTGATGGAGGTGCAGCTATCTATATTGGTGTTGAATTCGCAACAAACACGACTGGCGCAGGCAGAACTGTAAAAGTTGTGGCTAAAAATGCAGATGGTAGCACAGCGGGTTATACAATTTTCCGACAGGATTAAACATATATAGCCCCTCCGCTATAAACCTTTAAGCACAGAAGCCCGACCGATTGGTCGGGCTTCTTGTTTTTTTGGGGGGTGGTGGTGGATTGTGGGAGGGATGAGAGATATGAGAGGGATGAGAGATATGGGAGTTATGGGAGTTATGGGAATAATTTTTGGTGAAAACAGTTGGGGGTTTGAGGGAAATGCGAGTCGGGCGAGAGCATTTTAGAGTAGCCGCAGGCTGGTCAGATATGAGTAACTGCTTGTGTCTCTCATTCTTCCTATCTTTCTTGCAGGGGTAACAAGGATAACAGGGATAACAGGAATTGCAAAAAGCAACCCCCACCCCATCGGACAGCAACCCCTCCACGTCGGGCAACAACCCCCACCATATCGGGCAGCAACCCCTCCACAAAGTTAGGGCAACATCCCCATAATCAGGGAGCGGAGAACTATGTTCGGAGCGGGGTGGGTGGGGTGCGCGGAACGCGCACAAAAAAAAGAGCGGTAGATGCCAACCGCCCACATCACGGTGGTCGTGGCAAGACGGAGTTTTACAACCCCTATTCCCCACAGCCCCCTAACCTCACGGGTATTAAAAAAGATACCCGTGAACAAGGGGGGGGGTACATTGTGTGTTGTGGTGGTCGCAAAGCTGCACTCGTGGGCAGTGAGTGAGTATTGCGGAGGAAATTTTGTGCCAAACAAGAAGGCGAGTCCGCAGTTTACTCGGGCGTAAATGAGGAACTCGCCTATCGCAGTGCGGTGCAAAATTTACCCGCAAGACTCACTCACTATATAATGTCATCGCCACCTCAGGATAGTCGGTAGTAAGATAGTCGAGGGCGTGGGCGGCAAGCCACTTCATAGTGCCACGCTTATTGACTGTCCAAGCGTTAGACTCCAAGCCCAGGGCGTGGAGGCGTTTTATGAGGCGTGGTTGGAAGCGGTAGAGGAAGTGGTTATAGTCGGCACCCGCAAAGCCCAACTCCTGCAACTCGCTTGCCGAGAGTTCGCCATTGAGGTAGTAGACCTTTGCCTCGGGAGCAGCAGCGATGAACCCCAAGCACGCCTCCTTCGAGAAGCTGATGTAGTCGGTGCGGTCGGCAAGTCCCAGAGCCTCGACCATAGCCACCGAAGCCTGCACAGCCTTGCGCTCTTGCGTCTTATTGTTGTGGGGTTTGAGCTCGAAGACAAGGTGCAGCTCGGGGTACTCCTGCGCCACACGCAAAAAGTCCTCCAACAAGGGCAGAGGTTCGCCATTTTCGAGGGTGTGGTGTTGCAGTTCGGCGAGCGAGAGTTCCTCCACCCTGCGCCCCTCGAACTCGTCATCGTGGTAGAGCACAAGGTGGTCGTCTGCCGTAAGCCACACATCGAACTCCGAGCCCCAGCAGCCCAACTCGCCCGCCGCGCGGAGCGATGCTACGGAGTTTTGTGCCGCACCCTCGGCACGCCAATAGCCCCTATGGGCAATAACTTTCGGTTGGGCAGATGCGCCCCACAGTGCAGATAAAATCAGGATAGCGGATAAAAAAATCTGTTTCATACACCCATTATTAAATTTATAGTTCTACAAATATAACTATTCTCGCACAAAAAGCGTACATTTGCCTTTGTAACCGAACACCTAAACAAAAAAAGAGTATGAAAACCACAAAATACATCGCACTCGTGGCTCTGGCTGCGGCACTCTTCGGCTGCAAGGACCCCGAACTGACCGAAATACGCTATCTCGCCTCTGCAACAACCACCGCAAGGCTCTACACACTCAACGAGGAGGGTACTGCCCTCGACCCCGCAGGCGACTTTGCGAGGGGCACAAGCGTGGTGGCATATCCCAACAGCTACAAGAAGGCGGGCGAGGATCGTTATATAAAGGTGCTCTTTGAGGGCTCGGAGTTCTACGTTCACGAGAGTGCATTGGCACTCACGCCCCGCGAGGTTGTCAGGGAGCAGAGCATTTGGGTGCGCACTCCCGCAACCCTCATTGCCGACCCCGAGCGTTCGACCATTGCGGGTTTTGCGGACAAAAACACCCAACTCACCGTTCTCGGCTACGACTCGCTGAGGGCAGACGGCAGTGTTGCAACCTACCGCGTGAGGGTTGGCGAGAGTGGCGAGGGTTACATCTACGGCAAATACACCGTCTTTACTCCTGAGGAGGCCGCCAAGCGCTACAAAGCCGACCTCTACGACCCCATACACAGCAAGGTCAAAAACTCCTTCGGTGGTGGCAAGGCTATCGGTTGCGACTTCTACCCCGTAGAGAAGCCCGCCTTCGAGCACAACCCTATGCCCAAGGCGTGTTATTCGCTCTATCTGAATGCGGGCACCAATGTGCTGAAAAACATTGAGGCTTACATTGCCCTCGCCAAAGAGAGCAAGATAAATACCTTCGTAATAGACATCAAGGACAACGAGAGTCCCGGCTACAAGGCAGATGCTATGGCTACCTACTCGCCCACCAACCACAAGCGTGCGGGCGACAAGGAGGCCCTCTATCGCAAGGTGGTCAGCCGTCTGCACGAGGAGGGTTTCTATGTCGTTGGTCGTATCACTTGTTTCAAGGACTCCTATTTCGTTAAGGACAACCCACAATGCGCCATCACCGAGAAGGCTACGGGCGAGCCCTTCAAGCACAACAAAGCCTATTGGCCCAGCGGTTTCGACCGAAGGGTTTGGGAGTTCAATGTGGCTCTGGCTAAGGAGTCGGTGGAGAAGTTCGGCTTCAACGAGATAAACTTCGACTATGTACGCTTCCCCGACCGTATGAGCAAGGTGGAGGATATTGTCGACTACCACAACCGCTATGGCGAGAGCAAGGTGCAAGCAATACAGCGTTTTGTGCAGTACGCCTGTGACGAGATACACAAGGTGGGTGCCTACGTCTCGATTGACGTCTTTGGCGAGAGTGCCAACCCCGGCTACACCACCGCCTACGGTCAGTATTGGCCCGCCATCAGCAACGTGGCAGATGTGATTAGCGGTATGCCCTACCCCGACCACTTCTCCAACGGCTACTATGGCATACAGAAGCCCTGGAACAACCCCTACGAGATACTCTACGAGTGGGGTAAGCGCGTGCAGGGCAGGCAGCAGGTAACGCCCACGCCAGCCGTTGTGCGCACCTGGGTGCAGGCATACAATGTGATGCGCCACGTTGATAAGAACGGTATTGCTTATGATGCCGAGAACGTAGAGAAGGAGATTAGAGGTCTCTACGATGCAGGTCTTACGGGTGGCTACATCACTTGGCTCGCCTCATCGAACATCGAGAAATATCGCCAGCAACTCGGTGCCTTCCAGAAAGACTACTACGCCGAGTGGCACCAAGAGGAGTAATACTCACAAATTGTGCCGCAACAATCGCAATCGGAAGCCCAAAGAAAATAAATTTTCTTTGGGCTTCCGCCATTTATAGGGCACAGGGTTTGCACATCCAAGAGTGTAAAGAATAAACTCTCACTAAAAACACTCTAATGATTATGAAACGGATCTTTTTACTCTTGGTCGGCACACTGCTGACCGTCTGGGCGGCAGACGCTCAGCTCTTGGGGTTTGGTGCTCGCATTGGCATAGGCACCGGCTCCTACGAATTTGACTCAGTAAGCATCGAAGGTGGTTCGCTCGAACCGGCAGGCGACAGAGTCGGAGGCTATCAGGCAGCACTCTTTATGAGGCTCTCCATCCCCACATTCCTCTTCATTCAGCCCGAAGTACAATTCTCGCAGAGGGAGTACATCTTCGGCGTTAAGTATCCCTCGCTCCCAAAAGAGTACAAAACCATACGCACCTACCGAGTGGATGTACCATTGCTGTTGGGTTTCAAGTTGGGCAACGTAAGGCTTTTTGGTGGCCCTGTATGGCGAATTGGTGCGAGGCAGTATGCCAAAGGTGGTGGCAGCACACCCTTCGACATAGTCTTCAACGACAACGATATTGCAGCGATGGGAGGTGCTGGTGTGGAGTTCGATGGTGTGTTCCTCGAAGTGCGCTATACGAGCTATCTCGAACAAACCACCTCGGAGGTGATGGTTGCCAACCAAAAGGAGCACCTGAAAATCAACCACGATGGCACCGTTCAGATAAACTTCGGAGTCTTCTTCTAACCGACCAACCCCTCAACTCTAAACAAAACCTACTCCTTTTAGGGAGTAGGTTTTGCTTAGAACAGCGGTCCGAGCAGACGAGCTACGGGTTCCATAATTTTGCTCATACGCGAGCGGCTTTGCCACTTCTCGTGAGTAACCTCTTCGGCATCCTCCAAGTCGGCAAGGAATATATCGCGCATCTGGCAAGTGGTGGCGTTGTCGTAGATGAGGGCCTGCACCTCGAAGTCATCGTTGAAGGAGCGGTAGTCGAGGTTGGCAGAGCCTACGGTGCAGAGTTCGTCATCAATGACTATGAATTTGGAATGGTTGAAGCCCTTGCGGTAGAGATAGACCTTAACACCCGCATCCAAGAGTGCATCAACATAAGAGTAGCCCGCCCACGCAACCACCAAGTTGTCGCCCCTGACGGGTATGAGAATACGCACATCGACACCGCTGAGTGCTGCCACACGCAAGGCTGTAAGCATAGCATCATCGGGCAGCAAGTAGGGGGTAGAGATGTAGGCATATCGTTTTGCCTTACCGAGGGCCGCAAAGTATGAGTGTTTGATGGCTGCATATTTTGAGTCGGGACCCGAAGTGGCAATCTGCACGGGGCACAACTCCTCCACATCTGAGGGTGGGAAATAGCGCATATCATCGAGCGTCATACCCTCAGTCACAAACGCCCAATCTGCCACAAAGACGGTCTGCATCATCGCCACAGCCTCGCCCCTGATGCGGATATGCACATCGCGCCAAATGCCTCCCCTGACGCCATCGACATATCTATCGGCAATGTTCATACCGCCCGTATAGCCCACCTCGCCGTCTATGATAACGATTTTGCGGTGGTTGCGGTAGTTGGCAAGAGTCGAAAAGCGAGTGAAGAGGACCGGCATAAAGCTCCTTGTGTCAATACCCGCGTCTTTCATACGTTTTATGTCCCTATTGCGCAGCGCCCTACCGCCTACGCTGTCGTAGATAACCCTAACCTCCACCCCTTGGGCAACACGCTCGGCGAGTATGGGAAACATCTGCTCGAAGAGTTTGCCACTCTCTATGCCAAAGAACTCTATGTGCAAGAATTTCTCGGCACGAGCCATATCCTCAAACAAGCGGGGGAAGCACTCCTCGCCATTGTTGAGTATATCCACCTGGTTGTGGAGCGTCAGTGCCGAGCGGCTATTGTTGAGCATAAGGGTAATAAGACTACGGTCTGAGTCCTCAAAATCGACACCTTGGGGCAACGCTCGGAGTTGGTCGCCACAAAGTTTAACGATAAGTTCGTGGTCGAAGAGCTCCTTCTGCATAAAAGTGCGCTCCTTGCGGTGGTTGCGACCGAACATAAAGAAGAGTATCATACCGCCCACGGGGAACATCGTAATAACCATAATCCACGCCAGCGTCTTGATGGGCTCACGCCTATCGGCAACCACCGCCAAGACGGTCAGCACAACAAAAACGGTGTATGTGAACGATATTATCGTCCATACGTCCGTAAAACCAAATGTACCGTTGTTCAGAAACATAGCGTTGGGGTTTATGATACTTTCGACAAATTTAGCACAAATTTTGTTTATTTGAAAAAGATAATTACCTTTGTGACACATTTAAGGGCAATTGCGCAAAAAAGGTATTGGGTTTCGACCTCCACAGGTCGGAATTCATCTTTTTTTTCGCTCCTGCCAAAGCGGCAAAAATTATTAAATACTAACATAAAAAAAGTGATTTCTATGGCAAACGAAACAATTGTTCTGACCAAAGAGGGTTACAACAAACTAAAAGCCGAATTGGACCAGTTGCGTATTGTTGAGCGACCCAAAGCTGCCGAGGCTATCGCCGAAGCACGCGACAAAGGCGACCTCTCGGAGAACGCCGAATATGACGCAGCAAAAGAGGCTCAGCGCAACCTCGAAGAGAAGATTATGCGTATGGAGATGATGCTCGCCAACGCACGACTCATTGACGAGTCGCACCTCGATATGAGCAAGGTGCAAATCCTCAACAAAGTGCGCATCCGCAATACTAAGACAGATGCCGAAATGGAGTATACACTCGTGGGCGACCACGAAGCAAACCTTATGGAGGGTAAACTCTCGGTAGAAACCCCCATCGGCCACGCACTGCTCGGTCACAAAAAGGGCGACAAAGTGGAGGTGCAGGTGCCCGTAGGTATTATGGAGTTTGAGATTCTCGACATCTCCATCTAAACCCACCCTCTTACCTACACAAATAAAAAACTCGACACAAAATGTCGAGTTTTTTGTTTTTGTAAAACACTGCCAAACAAGCACTTAGTTGTCGCTAAGAGAAAAAATCAAAAAAATTATTAGCACCCGTGCAACGTTTTGCCCCACTTTTGCATCTATAAGTCAAGGAGGTCGCCTTTCTCTCCCTTTGGTGACCAGCCTACCAACTTCTAATAAGATATGTGTGATGTGTGGCGCACATATCAGTTAAAAGAGCCCGTTTTGTCTTAAACGGGCTCTTTCTTTTGGCTAACCTGCCAAGAATGGACATCCACTACTCTCCTGAGAAGGGATGATAGATATGGGAGTTATGAGTCTTTTGGGAGATTAAGATCGTTAAAGCCCTTAAAGTCATTAAACACCTATAAGCCCTATATGCCCTATAAGCCTTATAAGCCTTATAAGCCTTAGGGCTATTGACGTGAGGCGAATAGTAGGCGCACAAGAAAATCCCCTCCGCAGGCGTCAGAGTGACACATTTGTGCAGGGAAGCCCCACAACAGTAAAACGAATAGAACGCGATGGATGCTAGGCATACGAGAAAGCGGAGTCCGCAGTTTACTTGACGTAAATGAGGACTCCGCTTATCGAAGTATAACGCCGCAGACGCGCGTTATATTAGTTTTACATAGTCTGCATCAGCTCATAGAACTCAATATCATTCTCAGCCTTAGCCTTCAACTCAGGTTTGGCAGCGATAGCAGCTTTGAGGTAAGCAGTAGCCTTCTCTACATCGCCCTCGCGGTTTGCGATGATAGCGCGAACGTAGTCAGCGTCAGCACCTTTAACCTCAGCGATAGCAGCCTTAGCACCCTCGATGTTGTTGTCGCAAAGCTCAGCAACTGCAAGGTTGTAGCCATTGAGTTTGGTCTTAGCCTCCTGGTAGTTACCCTCAGCAAGTGCGAGAGCACCCTCGGTAGCCTTCACAGCCTCAGCGTCAGCGCTTGCGAGATACTTCTTAGCCTCTTCGAGGTCGCCCATTGCGAGCGAAACAGCTGCAAGGTTGCCAGCAACTGCGGGCTCAGCCTCAGCTTTTGCGAAAGCATCTTTTGCCTCAGCGAGTTTGCCAGAGAGAGCGTAGCAAACACCCAAGTTGTTGTATGCGCGAGCGTCACCATATTTGGTAGCAGCCTTCTCATAGATAGCGGTCTTCTCAGCAACATTGTTGGTGAGGGTTGCAGCGTGCAAGAGGTGCTCTACATCGAGGCAGTCGCAACCTTTCTTAGCAGCCTCCAAGATCTCCTCATCGGTAAGACCTGCGTAGGTAGCCTCAACAGCGAAGCGGGTGCGGCGCAACTGGGGAAGAATCTCCTCTGCCAACACTTTGAATACTGCGCTCATATTCTGAATCTCCTGGTCGCGCTCAACGGGCGAAGAGTACATTGCAAGAACATTGAGGATGAGGTCTTTGTCCTCGATGTCGGAGTTCTCAACCAAAGTTTTGAAACCATCCCAGTCCTCGCCATAGGAAGCAATCTCGTAGTTCAAGCCCTCGATACCTTTGAGCTCTTTCTGCATAGCCTTAGCACCAGTTTTACTACGCTGCTCGGAGAGTTTGTTGTTGAACTTCTCAGGACCATCGGGCGAAGCGTAACCCGAAGCGTATACATTGCCGAGGGTGGTACGCTCTGCGGCGCTGTTAGCAGCTACGAACTCTTTGAAGAGGGTGATCTGCTCAGCGGTGAGCTGGCTCTTGCGAACATTCGAAGAGTTGATGAGGTATTTGATCTCAGCCTCAGCATTCTTCACCGAGCTACGCTCGAAATTAGCCTCCGACATAGTGTAGTGACCGTTGTTATCGGTAGTAACTTTACCCTCTACAACCTCAACAGCCTCAACAACCTCTACAGGAGCATCCTCAACAACTGCGGGAGTAGCACCAACGCCCTGTGCCAACGACTGAACAGCGCTGATACCCTTAGCAACTGCGATGGTTGCCCAAGGAGTGAAGTCGGGCATCTCGCGGCACTCGTCAAAGCATTTAGCCTCTACGCGCAACTCCAAAGTACCCACAACGCCTTTGTCGAAGGGGAAGGAGATGTGCTGGGTGTAGGAACCACCCTCGAAACGACTGATGGCGGTGTAGTTACCTACAACGTCCTCGCCCTGAACATATTTGGGAGCGCAAGCAATCTCCTCCGAACCGTAAACGAATACGGGAGTGATTTTCAAGATAGTCTCCTCGTCAAAGAACATCTCAGGGAAAGTAACAGTAATGTCAGCCTCAACGGTCGAACCTTTGAGGGTCAATACCTCTGGAACGCAAGTTACCTGAACCTGGTCCTGTTTTTTCTGCATTTTCTCGTAGCACTCACCACAGCCAACCAACATAGTTGCAACCATCGAAAGTACCAGACTTACAGTAGCCAATCTTTTCATAATGTTTTGATTTTCAGATGTTTATTGTTATTATTACTAAATTTCGTTCTCTCGAACCTCTCTTTGTGCCGATAGTGGTTTAGCCTGACAAAGTCATTCTACCCCACTATACGACTAACAAAGATATATGTTTTTTTCAATATAACGTCTCTTTCGAGCGAAAAAACAGCAATTTAGTGCTATTTTTTCTCCCTACGCTCAGGACGATGACCACCTTTGCGGTCGCCCGAACGCTCACCACGGGGGCGAGCAGGACGCTCAGCAGGCTCTACATAGCCCTCAGGCTTTTCGAGTAGCACTTTGCGCGAGAGTTTGAGTTTGCCGGTTTTGGGGTCGCTGCCGATGAGTTTAACCTCAATCATATCGCCCTCCTGCAAACCGGTCTCTTCCATAGTCTCGAAGCGTTTGTAGTCAATCTCCGAGATGTGCAACAGCGCGTCCTTACCGGGGAGTATCTCAACAAACGCACCAAACGCTACGATAGAGCGAATTTTGCCATTGTAAATCTCGCCAATCTCAGGAACAGCTACGATGCCATTGATGCGTGCCAAAGCTGCGTCCATACCCTCTTTGTCGGTACCGAAGATGTCAACAATACCTTTGCCATCTTTCTCGGTGATGGTGATGGTGGTATTGGTGGTCTTCTGGATGTCCTGGATAACCTCGCCACCCTTGCCGATAACTGCGCCAATCGAGTCCTGGGGGATGATAATCTGAACGATGCGGGGCACGAAGGGACGGAAGTCCTCGCGAGGCTCAGCGATGCACTCGGTGAGTTTGCCGAGGATGTGCATCCTACCCTGGCGAGCCTGCTCCAAAGCCTTAGCCAGCACCTCATACGACAGACCGTCAACCTTAATATCCATCTGGGTTGCGGTGATACCGTCAGCAGTACCGGTAACCTTGAAGTCCATATCGCCCAAGTGGTCCTCATCACCAAGAATATCCGAGAGGATTGCATACCTGTCGCCCTCCGAGATAAGACCCATAGCGATACCCGAAACGGGTTTTTTCATCTTCAAGCCCGAATCCATAAGTGCCAAAGTACCGGCACATACGGTAGCCATCGAAGAGGAGCCGTTCGACTCCAAGATGTCGCTCACTACGCGCACTGCGTAGGGGTTATCCTCGCCCACGGGAACCATAGGTTTCAGAGCCCTCCAAGCCAAGTTACCGTGACCAATCTCGCGGCGCGAGAGGCTGCGTGCGGGGCGAGCCTCGCCTGTGGAGAAGGGAGGGAAGTTATAGTGGAGAACGAACTGCTCGCTACCCTGAGTGAGTACCTCGTCAATCATCTTCTCATCGAGTTTGGTGCCAAGGGTTACGGTCGAGAGCGACTGAGTCTCACCGCGAGTGAAGACAGCCGAGCCGTGAGCGCAGGGAAGAACACCAACCTCGCACCAGATGGGGCGAATCTCGTCGGTCTTACGACCATCCAGACGCTTACCCTCATCGAGAATCATATTACGCATAGCCTTCTTCATAACCTCATCGTGGAAGTAGCGGTGAATCATACCCTTCTTCTCTTCCAACTCTTCCTCGGTGAACTGCTCGCAGAACTCAGCCTCCAATGCTTCGAAAGCCTCGCTACGCTCGTGTTTTGCGCTACCTGCGGTAGCAATGGCGTATGCTTTATCGTAGGTCTCGGCAACAACTTTTGCCTTCAACTCCTCGTCATTTACCTCGTGGCAGTACTCCCTCTTGACATCCTTGCCGAGTTCTTTTGCCAACTCAATCTGAGCCAAGCACTGGGGTTTGATAGCCTCGTGAGCAAACTTAATAGCCTCCAACATATCTGCCTCGCTAACCTCTTTCATCTCACCCTCAACCATAAGGATGTTGTCGTAGGTTGCACCAACCATAAGGTCGATATCGGCATTCTCATTCTGCTCGAATGTGGGGTTAATCATCAGCTCGCCATTTACCCTTGCTACCCTCACCTCGGATATGGGGCACTCGAAGGGGATGTCCGACACTGCAAGTGCAGCCGAAGCAGCCAAACCTGCCAAAGCGTCGGGCTGAATATCTTTTGCAGCCGAGATAAGGTTTACGGTCACGAACACCTCTGCGTGGTAGTTCGAGGGGAACAAGGGGCGCAATGCGCGGTCGATAAGCCTTGCTACCAAAATCTCGCTATCCGAGGGGCGAGCCTCACGTTTGAGGAAACCGCCGGGGAAGCGACCTGCTGCTGCATACTTCTCGCGGTACTCCACCGAGAGGGGCATAAAGTCACAATCATCCTTTGCATCCTTTGCTGCTACTACGGTAGCGAGCAACATTGTGTCACCTTGCTGAACGATTACCGAACCGTCAGCCTGTTTGGCATACTTGCCAGTCGAAATGGTAATTTCGCGCTCTGCATCGAGCTTAATTACCTTCTTGATTTCGTTGTACAACATCTTTTTTTCGTCTAATATAATTGCATCCAAAATTGTAATTTCCAAACGCAAAGCAAAGGCAAGTACCATAATGGGACATTGCCTTTGCTGTTACACCTCTCCTTTGCGTGGGGATTATTTGCGGATACCAAGAGCCTTGATAATAGCCCTGTAACGCTCAATGTCCACACGTTTGAGATAGTCGAGCAACTGACGGCGCTTACCTACCAAACGGAGGAGTGCGCGCTGTGTACCGTAGTCGTGACGGTTCTGTTTCATGTGCTCGGTAAGGTGGTTGATACGGTAGGTAAAAAGTGCTACCTGGCTCTCAGGCGAACCAGTATCTACTTTCGAAGCACCGTACTGACCGAAAAGCTCTTGCTTTTTCTCTGCGTTCAAATAACTCATTGTTTTGTAAAAATTTAGTTATGTTCCACTTTGCGGCGAATCCGCCTTATCCCGAATATCGCCAAAGCGTGGCGCAAAAATACAAATAAAATTGAAAATTGAAAATTGAAAGTTGAAATTTATTGAAAATAAGTGAAAAAAGGGGGTCAACAACTCACTTTGATGGTCGAGCAGCAACCAACAACCTACTCAAATTGCCGACTCCCCTATGACTCCAAGACCACTAAATTTATTTTATCAATTTTCAATTCTCAATTTTCAATTTTCAATTCTCCCCTCTATCTTTGTGGTATGAAACACTCGAAACTCATACTCCCCCTTGTGTTGGCTGTCGCTGTGGTGGCGCTTTTGGTTGTGGATTGCCGCCGCAACCCCGCCCACAAAGAGGTGCAACCCTCTGTGACTCTGCGTGGTGAGGCTCTCGGCACGCTCTATCAAATCACAGCCCTCGGCTCGCTGCCTGACGATTTCGGGCAGAGGTTGGACTCGCTCTTCGAGGTTGCCAACCGTTCGATGAGCATCTTCGACCCCCAATCACTGTTGAGTCGCATCAATCGTGGCGAGGTGGAGGAGGCTGACGAGCACATCGCCCACTGCTTGGCTATGGCGCAAAGGGTAAGCCAAATTTCAGATGGTGCGTATGATGTTACCATCAAGCCTTTGGTAGAGGCTTTTGGCTTTGCGGGCAAAAACCCCGACTACAAGGTCAATGTAGACTCGCTGTTGCAATTTGTGGGCTACGAGAAGGTGCGGGTAGAGGGCTCCAAAATCATCAAGAGCGACCCACGCACAACCATAGACCTCAACTCCATAGCCAAAGGTTATACGGTTGATTTGGCAGCCAGACTCTTGGAGAGCGTGGGTTGCACCGACTACCTTGTGGACATCGGTGGTGAGATTTACTGCCGAGGCACCAACCCTCGTGGCGAGAGGTGGGGTGTGGGCATAGAGACGCCGTTTGAGGGCAATTTTTCACTCACGGGCGAGCATATCACTACCGTTGTGAGGGTGTCGGAGGTGGGTATGGCTACCAGCGGCAACTACCGCAACTACCGCACCGACTCCGAGGGCAACAAGTACACACATATTATAGACCCGCGCACGGGCGCGAACACAACCTCTTCGCTCCTGTCGGCTACGGTCTTGGCGGAGAGTTGCGCCCTGGCAGACGCCTATGGAACAATGTTCATAGCCCTCGGCTTGGAACGCTCGCGCGAGATTGCCGAGAGGGAGAACATCGCCGCCCTTTTCATCTACGATGACGGAGGCAAGATGAAGGTGTGCAAAAGCAGTGCTTTTGAATTCAAAATTCAAAATTCAAAATTAGGGAGTCGAAATGACAGCAGAAGAGATAAAGATATTGCAGGGGCTGAACCCTGCTCAGGAGGCAGCAGTGAGGGACTATACCTCCCCTTCGCTCATTGTGGCAGGTGCGGGGTCGGGAAAGACCCGTGTGCTAACGTGTCGCATTGCGTGGATGATTTCGCAGGGTGTGGCTCCCTACAACATTATGGCTCTCACGTTTACGAACAAAGCAGCCAAAGAGATGAGGGAGCGTATAACTGCTATGGTGGGCGAGCAGAAGGCTCGCTACATTTGGATGGGCACATTCCACTCCATATTCCTCAAAATACTCGCACGCGAGGTGCAACACATAGGCTACGAGCCCAACTTCACAATCTACGACACTTCGCAAACCGAGAGCCTTTTGAAGAGTATCATCAAGGAGATGCAACTGAGTGACGAGGTCTACAAGCCTCGCGATGTGCGCTCACGCATATCTCTCGCCAAGAACAACCTTGTGACTCCCGAGTCCTACGAGGCAAACGGAACACTCATAGAGGAGGACAAAAAGCGCCGTCAGCCACAGTTCTACCAGCTCTACAAGAACTACGCTACTCGTTGCCGCCAGAACAATGCAATGGACTTTGACGACCTCCTTTTGCTCACAAACATACTCTTCCGCGACCACCCCGAGGTGTTGCAGAAGTATCAGGCTCAGTTCCCCTACATCTTGGTGGATGAGTATCAGGACACCAACGCTGCCCAATACCTCATTGTGAGGAATTTGGCTGCTGTCACGGGCAACATCTGTGTTGTGGGCGATGATGCACAAAGTATCTACTCCTTCCGAGGGGCAAAAATCGAAAATATCTTCCGCTTTCAGAAGGATTTCCCGAAGGCCAAAATCTACAAGCTCGAACAGAACTACCGCTCTACGCAGACCATTGTGGATGCTGCCAACAGCGTCATAGAGCACAACAAATACCGCATCAAAAAGCAGGTTTTCTCGGAGAACTCTCAGGGCGAGAAGATAAAAATCTTCCGTGCCTACACCGAGGGCGAGGAGGCTCAGATGGTGGCAAACGGTATTCGTGGCGCACACATTGCCGATGGCACGAGCGATTGGAGCAACATTGCCGTACTCTACCGCACCAACGCCCAATCGCGAGCATTGGAGGAGGCACTGCGCAAGCGCAATATCCCCTACCGTATTTATGGCGGTCACTCATTCTACGACCGCAAAGAGGTCAAGGACCTGATGGCATACTTCAAGACCATCGTCAATCCCAAAGATGACGAGTCGTTGCTGAGGATTATCAACTTCCCCGCACGAGGCATTGGCGATGTTACCATCGGTAAAATACGCACCATAGCCCAAAGCAAGGGGGTAAGTATGTGGGAGGCTATGCAGAGTGCTTCGCCCGAGGAGCAGGCTGTGATGGGCAAGAAGGTCGGAGAGTTCCACTCGCTCATCTCATCACTTTCGCTCCTGCGTAGCCACAAGACACTCTACGAATTTGGCGTGGAGGTTGCCACACGCAGCGGCATCCTCTCGCTCTACAAGCTCAACCCCTCGCCCGAGAGTGAAAATGCGCTCCAACTCATAGAGGAGTTGCTCAACTCGATGCAAGACTTCCGCCACAACACCATAGAGGTTGCGGGCGAAGAGGAGATTAGGGAGCCCTCATTGGAAGAGTGGTTGCAGAACATCTCGCTACTGACCGATATGGACGAAGGCGAGGAGGATGGTCGCAACTGGGTAACGCTCCTTACAGCACACTCCTCGAAAGGTTTGGAGTTCGACCATATATTCATCACGGGTATGGAGGAGAACCTCTTCCCGAGCGTCATATCGCTCACCTCGCCCGAGCAGGTCGAGGAGGAACGCAGGCTCTTCTATGTGGCTCTTACGAGGGCTAAGGTGGATGTTACGATAACCTTTGCCTCTTCTCGTTTCAAGTGGGGAAGTATGGAGTTCAGCCGCCCGAGCCGCTTCCTCAAAGAGATAAACCCACGTTACTTGGATGTGCGCTACGAGGACGAGGAGGAGCAAGATGAGGAGCAACAAAGCTCACGCCGCCGCGAGCAGATTGACGACCTGCGCCGCCGCTTCGACCAGCGACAAGGGCGCACCATTGTGGAGCGCAGAGAGTTCCAGAGTAGCCGCCAGAACTACACACCCAACACCCCTCAACGCCCCGTAGCACCCCAACGTCCCGATATGTCGAAATTCCGTAGCGTAGGCATACGCACCGAGGCAGGAGGCAGCGCAAAGGTGGAGAGTGCGGGTGCCTATGCCGTAGGGCAGAGGGTTAGCCACGCTCGCTTTGGCGTGGGCGTGATTGAGGCTATCGAGAGGCTTACATCCGACACCAAACTGACCGTAAGGTTCGACAACGGGGATGTGAAAAACCTCTTGGCAAAATATGCAAAATTGAAAATTGAAAATTGAGAGTTATTCTTTAATGTCCTTAAAGCCATTAAAGCCATTAAAGTCCTTAGCAAAATGAAACGCGCAGAAAGATATAGTGGAATTGTGGAGTATTTCAGCGAGGCGATGCCCGTAGCGGAGAGCGAACTCGACTTTCGTTCGCCCTATGAGTTGTTGGTGGCAGTGATGCTCTCGGCGCAGTGTACGGACAAGAGGGTAAACCTCACAACACCCGCCTTTTTCGACCGCTTCCCCTCGCCCGCCGAGCTGGCAGAGGCAACAGCCGAGGATATTTATCCCTACATAAAGAGCATATCCTACCCCAACAACAAGGCTAAAAACCTCGCCAAGATGGCTCGACAACTTGTAGGCGACTTTGGGGGCATGGTGCCCGATACGGTGGCGGAGCTCGAAACCCTCGCAGGGGTGGGGCGCAAGACTGCCAATGTGGTCGCCTCGGTACTCTTCGGCAGGGAGGTTATGCCCGTAGATACACACGTTTTTAGGGTGTCGCGCCGCATAGGTCTTACGGTTGGTGCCAAAACCCCTCTGCAAGCCGAGGAGCAACTCGAAAAGGGCTTTCCAAAGCACCTGCTACCCATAGCCCACCATTGGCTCATACTCCACGGCAGGTATGTCTGCACCGCCCGCCGTCCCAAGTGCGAGGAGTGCGGCATAAGGCAGTGGTGCAAGTCGGCACCAAAGTAATAAAGCGATACGCAGTATCGCATAAAAACTTTTGGGCGACTTTTTATAAAAAGTCGCAAAAGAGCAAGTCGTTAGACAAAAAAACAATGAAACAATACAAAGCCCGAGGCGTAGTCCTCAACACTCTGAAATATGGCGAGTCGTCCATCATCGCCCACATCCTGACGGATGTGGCGGGTAGGCGTGGCTATATGGTGCAGGGCTTGGGCAAGGGCAAAGGCTCCTCACGGGGCAAGGGTGCGCTGTTTCAGCCTATGTTTCTGGTGGAGTTTGTGGGCTTGGAGAGCAACAAGATGGACCTCGACCGACTGAAAGAGGTCACCCTCGCCGAGCCGCTCCAAACCATCCCATTCGATGTGCGCAAGAGCACCATTGCGCTCTTTATGTCGGAGGTGCTCTATAAACTCGTGCGAGAAGTGGAGCCCAACTCGCCACTCTTCGAGTTTGTCTACGACTCGGTAGTGGCTCTCGATAGGATGAACGAGGGCGTCTACAACTTTCACTTGTGGTTTATGGTTGCCCTGAGTCGTCATCTGGGCTTCTACCCCTCGGGAGAGTATGCCGAGGGTATGATTTTCGACATAGAGTCGGGATGTTTCGCCGCCACACCACCCTTAGGCGGACTCTACATCAATGCCGACAACACACTGCTCTTCCACCAACTCTTGGAGTCTTCGCCAGCCGACCTCGCCCAGATAGCTCTTTCGAGAGTGCAACGCAAGGATTTCCTGGGCGCACTCCTCGCCTACTACGGCTACCATCTGGATACCATCCACACCATCTCCTCACTCCGCATCCTCTCGGAAGTGTTCTGAGGTTTCTTTCTTCGATTTTCATTTTGTGATTTTCTTCTCCACTTTTTGTAAAAAGCGGAACCAAAAACTTTTAGTGTAGCCTTTGCGGTGGTGTGACTGCCTTGCGGCAGGTCTGAAATGAGCAAACCACCAATCTCTTTCAAACAAGTTTGAGAGATGGTGTTTTCCTCATTTCTGCTCCTTCGGAGCATTCCACACCACCGAAAAAAGACTCCTCTCAAAAACTCCCCTGCAATCCCTGTTACCCCTGCTACCCTTGTTATCCCTGCAAGAAAAACAAGATAGGTAGATGCCAACCGCCTGCCTATGGCAGTCGTGGCAAGACGGACAGACCTCTCCCCCGCTTTGCGGACCCTCCCCTAACTTAGGGGAGGGTGCAAGGATTGCAGGGATAACAGGGTATTAAGGACGTTAAGGTCACTAAGGTCATTAAAGTCCTTAAACTCCTTAAATTCCCATAAGCCCTATAAGCCTTATATGCCCTATATGCCTTAGGACTATTGACGTTAGACCAAAATTCCCAGCGAGTGGGTTTTGTGAGGTGATTTTTGTGCCACAATTCCCAACCTGCGGGTGATTTATGTGAGGCGAGTTCAAGGCTTGCGCAGCGCGAGAAAGCGGAGTTTACAAAAGTAAATGAGCATTTCGAGCGCAAGCGTAACGCAGCAGATGCGGTGCGAGATGTGCTCGCAAAAAAGGTGGGGCGACTCGTAGTAAGCCGCCCCACCCAAAAATTTATTGCGTAACTAACCTGTAATTACTCGATAGTACCAGTACCTGCGTTGAAGTCGAAGGTAATAGTCTGCTCAGCGTATACAGAAGCGGCATTGTGAGCACCGAAGTCGCCACCGTTACCACGGTAAACGATCTCGCCCTCGAAAATCGAGAACTCTGCCTTCCAAGCGTCTACGCCATCGATCTTAACAAATGCACGGAGCAAACCATCAGCGGTAGCAACACCGCTAACAGTACCGTCAGCATTTACAGTCAGAGGCACCTGACCAGCGCTGGTATTATCCCAACCACCGAATGCATCGCCCAAACCGCAAACAGTAGCGGGCGAAAGGGTAATAGCCTTATCATCACTGTTGTAGATAATGAGAGTCAAACCAGTGTTCTCAACGGTTACAGTTGCAGCGGTCGCCTCATCGAAGTTACCAGTCTCCTTGTTGTAGATAGACGAAACTGCCTCCAACTCGGTACCAGCGGTAAGATACTTCACTGCCCAGCTGTTCTTGGTGTCGCCATTGATAGGAGTGATCTCGTAACCACCAACGAGGAAGCTATTGAGCTTACGAACATAAGTGGTCGAGTATTTGAACGAGTCACCAACCTCGCCCGAAGTCTTGTCGTAGGTCAAGATAACTTTGTAAACGCCACCAACCTCGTTGATAATGTCGTTGTACTCTGCAATCGACTTGTCGGTAGTGTTCGAAAGACCATTCTCGCCATCGAACTTATCGCCAAGCGAAATCTCAGCCTTTACAAGACCCGAAGAGTCGAGGTTAATCTTCCAACCGGTGCGGTCGTATTTGAATTTGAATGCAGCACCTTTGGTGAGCTCAACCTCGTCCCAAGTCCAAGTGATAGTACCATCCTCTTTTACCTCGCGAACACCTTTTTTGTCCTCAGCAAGAACATTACCACCATTGATATACCAATCAACGGGCATACAGATAATCTGTGCCTGAGGCATAAGGGGTTCAGAAATGTTGGTGTCGAAGATGATGTGATAGAAACCATCCTCTTCTACTTGCATAGCGGGCATCTCCATACCTTCGGGAACATCGCCCTCGTCCATAAGTTTGCCACTATGTACCATAGCCTCGGGGTTCTCATCATAGTCATACTTCACAGGAGACAAAACTGCGCTGTAATAGTGGAGTTCGCCACCTTTATACTCAGCCAGCCAGAAGTCTTTGCCACCCTCCAACCAGATGTACTTCTCGTACATACCAACGCGGTACTCTTTGTCTACCTCATTGTAGCCACGAGCCATCATATTTGCAGAAATAACAACCTCGCTACCAGTTGCGGGACCATAAACATAGAAACCAGCTTGGGTAACATTTTCAAGGAAGTCATCACCAAGGTCATCACCATTGGGCTCCTCACCACAAGCGACCATACCAAGCATCAGTGCCATAGCACCGAACAAATACAAAAGTTTTTTCATTGTGTTTTTGATAATTAAGTTAATATATAAGGTTTATGTTGTCAATTAATAGCCCTCGTTCTGAGTCCAAACATCCACACCATCAATCTCAGGCGATTTCTCCAATACCGAGTAGGGGATGGGGAACCAATTCAGGTGCTCGCTGGTGCCCTCAACATACTGAACGTAGCTGGGGTCGCCAAACTTACCAAAGCGGATAAGGTCGCGGCGGCGTACCAACTCCCAAGAGAACTCACGACCACGCTCATCGAGGATGTTGTCGAGAGTAATCTCGCCATAAGCCTGCTCGAAGGTGTACTCCTCGCCCTCTTTGGTGCCATAGGCAAATGCACGTTTCTTCAAGGTAGCAAGGTCACGCTGCTCGTCACCCTTGAAGCCCGTATCCTTACCACCGCGCAAGATAGCCTCCCTCTTCATCCAAAGAACATCGGCATAGCGCATCAGCACAAAGTCGTTCTCTGCCCAAGCATAGGTACCGGTCTCGTCAATCTCGTATTTGGTCATACGAGCGCCATCGTACCAGTTGGCTGCATCGAGGCTCTCAACCTCAACACGAATAGGATCGGTTGCACCATTCTGATCAGCAGCAAGACTGCCTTTGGTATTGTATATAGGACCTACAAACCAGCCCCACTGTTTCTCGCGCTTAGTGCCTTTGTCGGTCTCCCAACCAGCACCACGAACATCGTTCACATTGAACAACTCCATAAATTTAGGACGAGCGCAGAAACCATTCCAGGGTTTCTCGATAAGATTGTAGGAAGACTGGTGCGAATAGTGGAGCGAAAGGTGAATCATACGCATCTTATTCATCATCGAGCCGTTGTAGCGAACATCGAAGTTTGCCCTACCATCCTCTACAAGAATAAACATATTCTCTTTCGAAGACTCGTTGTCGATGGCAAAGTTTGCGAAGTAGTCCTCCTCGATGGAGTAGATGTCGCTCTCGATAACTGCATCGCAGCACTCAACAACGCAATCGTAGAAGCTCTTGTTGCCATCCCACCTTGCGGGCAAAAGGCGCAAGTGACCATACTCCTTTTTCCACGCTTTCTGTTCCTCCTCGGTGGCATCCTCCTTCAAAGCGGGAATCTCCTTAACAAAGATATTCTCGGGGAAGACATTCTCGGGAGTACAGCCATACGACTCGGCGTTCAGGTAGAGGCGAGCCAACAGACCCTGAGCAAAGCCACGAGTTACGCGACCATAGTACTGGGTGCCCTCTGCCTCGGGAATCTTGTCGAGGTTGCGCTCCAAGCACGACACAAGGTACGACCATACCAAGTGGGGCTCCATAAGAGGCTCAACACTCTCTACATACTCTTCGAGGTAGGGAATACGACCGAAGCAGTCGAAGATGAGGTAGAAATAGTACGAACGCAATACCTCCAACTCGCTAACAAAAGCGTTGTAGGATGCCTCGGACATATTTGCCTTCTCTTTGAAGTCAGCAAAGGTCTTAATCATCTGGTTGCAGTTTACTGCACCCGAAATAGTGGTGTTCCAGATGTTTTTGAAAGCATCTGCAAAAGAGTTCCATTTGTGAGTATTGAGTCGTTTCCAATAGCCACCATCAGCCCAGTGCTCGCTTGGCATACGAATAGGGCAAAGACACTCGTCGGCAGTAAGTGACGATACACCCCAATATCCCCAGTGGTCGTGTACCCATTTGAGGTCTGCATAGCACTGACCAAACATCATAACGGCGGTCTCCTCGCTCGACATCATATCCTCAACAGAGGGGTTGCCGTAGTTTACCTCGTCCAACAAATCGGAGCAAGAGGTCATCGAAAGAGTGGCTACGGCTGCCAATATGTAAAATAACTTTTTCATCTTCTGTGGGATTTATTAGTTGAATGTAACATTTACACCGAACAAGAATGTTGCAACGGTGGGATAGAAATCGGGATAGTCAATACCTGCGCTCCAAACACTGTTGGTATCAACCTCGGGGTCGAGACCGGTATATTTGGTAAGGGTCAGCAGGTTCTGTGCAGTAAAATAAACGCGCAAATTCTCGATTGACGAGCCCTCGGGGAGTTTGTGAGTGTAGCCCAAAGTGATGTTGTCAACTTTCAGGTACGAACCATCCTCCAAGTAGTACGAAGAGAACTGCGATTTGTTGGAGTAGCGAACCTTCTTGGCACTTGCATCTTTGATAAACACATTGAGCGACTGCGAACTCTGAGGACCGTATGCCCAACGAGTTACGTTCAGCACATCGTTGCCATAGACACCACGAACGAAGATAGTTGCATCGAAGTTCTTATAGCGGAAGGTGTTGTTCCAACCGTATGTAAACAAAGGCTGTGCGTTACCAATAACCTTGCGGTAGCCCTCGTTGATGGTAGTACCGGTGGTATAGTCGCCATCGGGAGTGATATATACCCACTCGTCTTTCGAGAAGCCATAGAACTCATAGCCATAGAAAGCACCTACCGACTGACCCTCGATAAGGATCTGGGTGTTGGTATTCATAATACCATTCTCGCCTACGCCACCCGAAGTGGTCTGCTTATAGTTGAAGCCCTTGCTGGGGTCGGAGAGTTTGGTAATGTAGTTGCGGTTGAATGCGATGGTAGGAGTAGAGGTCCAAGTGAAGTCCTTGCTACGGATGATGTCTGCGTTGAGTACCAACTCCACACCGAAGCTATCCATCTGACCTGCGTTAGCAAGCAGCGTGGGATAGGTGTAGGGAGGAGTGGGAACCTCGTAGTCCCACAACAGGTCGCGGGTCTGACGATAGTAAACATCCAAGCTACCATAGAAGCGGTTGTCGGCAACAGCGTAGTCCAAACCGAGGTTATACTCGTGTTTCTTCTCCCAGCGGAGGTCGGGGTTCACGTTACGCGAAACACCATAGGTCTGTACATACTTGCCATCGTAGAGGAAGGTACCACCGGGCGATACAACGGTAATCGAACGGAGGTCCTCGTTGAGGTTGTTACCGGTAACACCCCAACCCAAACGGAGTTTCAGGTCGTTGATGTAGTCGTTACCCATCATAAACTCCTCCTCGTTGATGCGCCAACCGAGCGAAACGGCGGGGAACCAACCCCACTTATTGTTGGCACCAAAGCGGCTCGAACCCTCGCGGCGAAGCGAAGCCGAAACAAGGTACTTGCCATCATACGAGTAGTTCACACGACCAAAGGCTGCTGCCAGGGTGTTGGAGTTGCGGTACGAGCCGGCATTGAGGTAGAGTTTATTAACCTCACCGTTACCAATCTGGTAGTACTTGATGTCGGGAGTAGCAAAACCGTTGTTCTCGATGTTCATACCATCGTACATAAAGTTTTGGTACGAAACACCAGCCACTGCGGTGATGCTGTGAGCGTCATACGACCAAACATAGTCAGCAGTTATCTCATAGAGGCGCGAAAGGCTCATATTGCTCGAACGACCAGCCATACCCGAACCCGTCTCATCGGTATTGATGATACCATTTGCCCAATAGGAGCGGTTGTCGCCCTCCTCCATAGCCGCAAAAGCGTTCAGCTTGAAGCCATCGAAGAGTTCATACGAAGCCTTAATCGAGCCACGGAAGAAGTTACCATCGCCATAGCTCTCCTTGTTCATCATATTCTCAACGGGGTTCGACTGACCCGTACCCTGGGGTTTGAAGTAACCCGACTTGGTATTCTTGTCGTAGATGGGATAGGTGGGGTTCACGATAGCAGCCTGCTTGAAGTCGCCGCAGAAGAAGTCGTTGCGGTACTGCATATACGAGAGGTCATACTGCAAGTCGAGTTTGCCATTCAGAGCCTTCTGCGAAGCAGCGATTTTAGCCATCAACTCCTCACGGTTGGAGGTCTTAGCGATACCCTGAGCATCCTTATAAGCCACCGAAGCGCGATAGTTGAAGTTGCTTGCCGAACCGGTAATTGCCACGTTGTGGTGCTGAGTCATTGCCACATCGCGAGTCAGAGCATCCATCCAATCAGTCTGGCTAACATTGCCGTCCTTATCCTTGTAGATAACGGGAACAACCTTGCCACCCGAAAGTTTTTCGAGGTTTACAAACTCCTCGGGAGTTGCAAGACCCATATCGCCATTCTGCACCGAAGCCGACACATAGCCAGAATACTCAACAGCGGTCTTAGCCTCTTTCGAGAAGTTCTCGCCACGTTTGGTGGTGATGATAATCACACCGTTGGTACCACGAGTACCATAGATAGCCGCAGCCGAACCGTCTTTCAGGACGTCCATCGAAGCGATCTCATCGTTGGAGATGTTGTCGATGTTGCTCACGGGCACACCATCCACGATGAACAGAGGCGAGGTACCTGCACCCTTGTCAAGAGTGGAGAAACCACGAATCTGCATACTGTAACCGGTGCTGGTGGGGTCGGAGGTGGTCTTGATGATGTTCAAACCTGCAACCTTACCCTGCAACATACCTACGGGGTTGGTTTTGATACCCTGGTTGAAGTCCTCCGATTTGATGCTTGCCACCGAACCGGTAACCTCTTTTTTCTTCTGGGAGCCGTAACCCACCATCACAATCTCCTCAATCTGCTGTGCGCTCTCTTCGAGGGTGAAGTTGATGGTCGAGCGACCTGCAACGGGCTCATAGATGTCGGTGTAGCCAACATAACTAACCCACAGAGTGGCGTTTTTGTCCACATTGATGGTGTAGGAGCCATCGTAACTTGTGATAGTACCCAAGTTAGTCTTAGCATCCACAACCGTAGCACCAATGACGGGCTCGCCTTTGGCATCCGTCACAACACCCGATACGGGTACTTTCTGTGCGTAGGCAGCAACACTGAGCACAAACAGCGCAGCCACCAACGAGAATGCCTTTCTAAAACTTAGTAATTGTTTTAACATAAGCGATTGTTTAGTTATTTATTAAGTAGTTTGTGTTTCCCTTTTGGTTTTGCCAAGCTATTGGCAAAAATAACATTTTTATTGTAAATATAGGTATACAGCCTCTAATTTTGCTGGTTTTAGGGACAAACCACCCGTTTTGAGTGACGGGTGGTGTCCCATCTCCATAGGATTAGCGCCCCGAAGCGGCTATCATACCCTTAATCTTCTGGTTCAGTCCCTCCTCTTTCAGGAGCTGTTCAACCGTCAGATGCATCCTATAACGCCAATAGTGGTTGGGGATTGCGGGGATGTTAATTCGCTCGCTCTCCACATCCTCTTTGCGCACACTCTCGTCCATCGAGAGCCAATCCTGCAAGGGCAAAATTGTGAGTGCCGCAGGCGACAGAAGGTGGTTATTTACAATAGTTTGGCAAATCTCGCCATTAGCCTCAGCGGGAGCCACGCCCTGTTTCCAGAGAATTTCGTTGTAGAACGCCTGGGTGGTAGCCCTATCCTCGCGCCACCAGCCACGGATGGTGCTCGTGTCGTGCGAGCCTGTGGTGCAGACCGAAGCATAGGGGTAGCGGTTTGTGAAGCCGAACTTGTTTTTGGGGTCCTTAGGCATACGCTGCACCTCCAACGAGAGGATGCCGAGATTTTGCATAACGGGACCCACGCAGTCGGGAACCATACCGAGGTCTTCGCCGCAGCACATCATCTCGGTAGCATCCACAAGTGCGGGGAGTTTCTCCATTGCAAGTGCGCCCCAGAAATCGTTGTGACGGCGATAGAAGAAGTCGTTGTAGAGTTCGTTGAACCTATCTTTCTCCCACTGCGAGAGCCACTGGTAGCTCTTGGTGTGCTGTGCCGAGATGCGGGGGTGGAAATGACCGGGTTTGCGGGGGTCCTCAATGAAGAGCACCTCGCCCGTAAGACCAAACAGAGCATTTTTAACCCTGTCGTTCTTGCCACCCAGAGCCTCTGCAATCTGACGCTGGGTGCGGTACTCGGGTTTCAGCTCAAAGTATCCATTGTCTTTGGGATTGAGATAGGGAGTCCAGTCCTCGCCACCAAAGTATTCGCCGAGGTAGTCCCAGTGGATTTGGGGCTCCACATACCTCTCGCGATTCATTGGCATACCCCTCTGAGCCAACTCTTCGTAGCTGAAAGGCATTGCGGGGTTGAAATATCCGAGCAAGCCGACAATCGACTCCATAGGAATCTCCCAAATGCGGAAGAAGCCGAGGATGTGGTCGATACGGTACAGGTCGAAGTAGTCTGCCATCTTCTCGAAGCGGCGTTTCCACCAAGCGTAGCCATCCTGAGCCATTACCTCCCAATTGTAGGTGGGGAAGCCCCAATTCTGACCGTCTGCCGAGAAGTCATCGGGTGGAGCACCCGCCTGGCAGTTCATATTGAAGAGCCTTGCATCGCTCCAAGCCTCCACCGAGTCGCGCGAGATGCCGATTGGAATATCGCCTTTGAGCACTACGCCCAACGAGCGGCAATACTCCACACTCTCTTTGAGCTGGCGGTCGAGTTGGTACTGCAACCAATAGTAGAGAGCTACCTTCGAGTACTCTTTCGATGCGGGGTCGATGAGTTTCTCAACGAGTTTTTTGGAGTAGTTAGCCTCCTTGCCCCACTCGTGGAAGTTGGCGGTACCCTTCTTATCCCTCAGGTAGCAGAAGGCAGCGTAATTGTCGAGCCAATCTTTGTTTGCCTCATAGAATTTCGCAAAAGCCTTAGTCGCCAATGTGCGTTTGCCACTCTTGGCAAAAGCCTTGCGGATGAACTCGAATTTCATCTTCACAACGGCGTCATAGTCGCACAATTCCAGCGCATTGAGTCTATCCATCTCCTCGCCCTCGGCTCCGAGTTCGCGGATTGAGAGGTAGAGGGGGTTGAGTGCAAAAATGGAGATTGCGCTATAAGGATACGAGTCTTTCCAAGTGAAGGTTTGGGTGGTGTCGTTGATGGGGAGAATTTGGATAATCTTCTGGCCCGTAGCGGCAGCCCACTCGCCCATCTTCTTCAAATCCACAAAGTCGCCAATACCCTGGCTCTGCTCGGTGCGGAGCGAGAAAACGGGAATTGCCACACCTGCACCCTTCCAGTCGAAGTTGCCGCGGAAAGTGGCGTCAATCTGCTCGCTCTCCATCTCGCCACAAACGTAGTAGCGGCGGTTGTAACCATCCTCCCACCAAGTCTGACCATTCTCCTTGATGATGAACTTGTACTCAAACTCATCGCCCAACTTTGCGAGGTCGAGAGTGAGGGTCCAGTAGGGGTACGAAGAGAGTGTGAGGGGCACAGCCTTAGCCAAGTCCCACGCACCGAGAGCCTCGTTGCTACCGATGATATAGAGCCTCTGCGAAGGGCGTGCTGCGGGAGCATATACCCTGAACGAAAGACGGTGCTTTGCCCTGCACTGCGCCTCCTTCTCGCGGGGGAAGAAGGTCGCAAAGGGCGAAGTTTCATAGATATTTTTCATCTGTCCTTTTATATTGTTATCTTGTTGTTATTTAACGAATTCTATTACATCGCAGCCATAGCCCTCGATAACCTCGGAGCCACCTGCAACCACCTCTGCACCGCTGAGAATGCTGCAACCCTTTGCACCCTCGGGGATAACCTCCTCGTAGTCGCTCCAAGTGAGTTTGCGTCCCTCGGGCGAGAAGTTTGTAATGGTCAGCACCACCTTCTCTTCGTTGTGACGTGCGAAGACGTAGAGGTTGTCGGTGCGATAGAACTGTGTGAGTTTGCCGCTGTGCAAAACGGGCTCCGAAGTGCGGTAGCGGAGCAACGTGCGGGTATGCTCGAAGGCTGCCTGCTCATCGGCACTCCTACCCTCGGCAGTAAACTTATTGTTCTTGTCGCCCTTCCAGCCACCCTCGAACTCGCTGCGAGCGCCGCCGTGACCCTGCGAAAGGTCGCTCGAACGCTGCATAATCTCGGTACCATAGAGCAACTGAGGCACACCACGAGTGGTGGCGATGATTGCCATACCTATTTTATACTTGCGCAAATCGCCCTCTACGGTGTCGGCAAAGCGTTCAATGTCGTGGTTGTCGAGGAAGGTCAAAAGTGTGTTGGGGTTGCCATAGAGGAAGTCCTGCATAATCGAGGCATAGACACCGTGACCGCCCCACATCCAGCCATCGGGCTGCTTGGACAGACCTTGTGCGATTTTCTCTTGCAGGGGGAAGTCCATAACCGAAGGCAGACCGCTCGAATAGCCATCGCGGTTGTTGCTATCGCCCTCCCAATAGGCGCAGATGGCAGGAACAGAGTTCCAGCACTCGCCCACAATGTTGAGGTTGGGGTACTCGTTCAGAATTGAGCGAGTCCAGCGAGCCATAGCCCATTTGTTGTTATAGGGGAAGGTATCTACCCTCAGACCGTCCAAGTCTGCCCACTCAATCCACCAGCAGTAGAGTTGGGTATAATAGTTGAGCACCAGAGGATTTTCCAAGTTCGTGTCGGGCATTGAGTAGTCAAACCAGCCCTCCTCCATCATCTTTTGGTCGCGCGAGGAGCGGTTTACGGGGTCTGCCTGCATCATCCAGCCGTGGTTGGTGATGAGGGGTTTGTCGCCATTGTGTACCCAATCGCTCGAAGGGAAGTCGCCTGCCCACCAGTGAGCCGTACCGCAGTGGTTGGTTACAACATCAAAAATCATCTTAATACCCCTCTTATGAGCCTCAGCAACCAACTCTTTGTAGAGTTCGTTGGAGCCATAGCGGGGGTCAATATGG
This sequence comes from Tidjanibacter sp., assembly GCA_017466345.1. Taxonomy (GTDB): domain Bacteria; phylum Bacteroidota; class Bacteroidia; order Bacteroidales; family Rikenellaceae; genus Tidjanibacter. Next base: position 78,055 of record JAFTUI010000007.1, read on the forward strand.
TAGTAGTCCGAGGTGGAGTAGCCGTGGTAGGAAGCAAAGCCCTCGTTGTCGAGCGTAAGAGGAGTGTTCCAGATTGCCGTAACACCCAAGTCGGCAAGGTAGTCGAGGTGGTCGATGATACCCTGAATGTCGCCACCGTGACGACCGAAGGGCTCCTTGCGGTTGCAGCCTTCGGCGCACTCGGCAACGGTGTCGTTCGACTCATCGCCATTGGCAAACCTATCGGGCATAATCAGATACACCACATCCTTTGCGCTAAAACTCTCCCTCTCTGCCGAGCCATCACGACGGTTGTCGATATGGTAGGCAAAGGTGTGTTTCTTGCGACCTTTGGAGAGTGTGATGTTCCAATCGCCAGCCTTCCTCACGTCCAAATCGAGGAAGAGATAGTTTGGATTATCGGTACGAATTGTGCCTTTCAGATACAGACCTTCTTCCTCTACCGATACTTCCGAGGAGGCGATATCCTCGCCGTGCAACATCAGTTGCAGGGGAGTTTTCATATCGGTCCACCACGAAAGGGGCTCCACACGATCCACCTTTTGTGCGCTCAGCGAGAGCGCACAAAGGGTAGATATAAGAGTTACAAAAATACGTTTCATCATTCGTGCAATTTGCTATCATCCATTAGTTCGCCTTACCAAGGGCAATGAACTCGTGGGGTTTGAGAGTTACCTTGTAGGTCGCGCCCAAAGTAATCTTCTCGCCAGTGATGATGTTGGTCCACTCGCCAGTCTGAGGAACATTGATAGTGGTCTCCTTGGTCTGGTTGGTGGTCTGGTTAGCAACAACAATCACAGCACCATCATCGTTGCTCAGCACAAGTGTCTTACCTGCCGCTGCCGACTCGCCAACATTCCAAACCTTACACTGAGTGTTGCCGCCATCGTGCGAGAAGATTGCGGGGTGGTCGGTACGCCACGAGATAACCTTCGAGAGGTTGTCGTAGAGAGCCTTGCGGTGGGTATTCTCGTAGTAGCCAAGGGTCCAAGCAACGGGTTTCTCGCCTGTACGGTCGTTGTAGTCGATGGAGTAGTCGTATGCCAACTCGCCAAACTGCCAAATCATCTTAGGATAGGGCGAGAGGAACTCCAAAGCATACAGACCAGAGAGTTGGCTGGCTGCCTCTGCCGACTCAACGGTTTTGAGTACGCCATTGCCATACTTCGTCATCTTGAAGGCAACCCTCTCCTCATCGTGGCTCTCTGCGAAGTTGATGCGACCATAGGTGCGGATGTTCGAGAAGTTGCTCTTGCCGCTCTCGTGCCAGCCCATTGCGCTCTCCTGCATAGCAGTCATCGCACCTTTATTCCAGAGCATAATACCCTCATAAGCAGCAAGCTCATTTTCCTCCTTACTGTCGCAGAAGTGCTCGAAGATGATATAAGCATCATCCTCAATCTCGCGGATAGCATCGGCGTACTCTTTGAGCCAGCCGATACGCTCTGCCGAATAACCACCTGCATCGTAGTTCGAGGGGTTCTGAACGATACCCTTGGTGAGGTCGAAGCGATAACCGTCAATGTTGTACTCTTTGAGCCAGAACTGCAATACCTCCTTGAAGTAGGAGCGGGTCTTAGCATAGGAGTGGTTGAAATCGTGATATACGTTGAAGTTGTGTTTTGCCTCCACATTGAAGAATGGGTTGCTGGAAGTCGTGCAGTTCTTAGCCGAATCCCACCACATCTTAGCCCAGGGGAACTGACCTGTTGCGTGGTTGAACACAACGTCCAAAATCACAGCAATACCCCTCTTGTGGCACTCATCGATAAACTCCTTGTAGTCCTCCTTCGTACCGTAAGCCTTGTCGGCAGCAAAGTAGAAGCAGGGGTTGTAGCCCCACGAGTTGTTACCATCGAACTCGTGGATAGGCATCAGCTCAATAGCGTTCACGCCGAGTGTTTCGAGGTAGTCGAGTTTCTCGGTAACAGCGTCAATCGAGCCCTCCTCGGTAAAGTCGCGGATGAGCAACTCGTAAATCACGAGCGAGTGGCGGTTGGGACGCTCAAAATCGGTAACCTGCCAATTATAAACCTCCTTGGTGGTCGAGAATACCGACACCACATCGGTGGTATTTGCGGGGTACTCTTTCAGGTTGGGATAAATCTCGTTATGCTCGTTAATCCACTTGTCGTTCCAGGGGTCGAGAATCTTCTCGCAGTAGGGGTCGCCAACGCGGATTTTGCCATCTACCAAGAATTGGTAAGCATACTCGGTGTTGGGCTGCAAGTCGCTAACGGTGGTCCAGAAGTAGTCACCATCCTTCTTCATAAGATACTGGTTCGAGGGAGCAAACTCGTTGAAGTCGCCAAGCAGGATAATCTGTTTCTTACCAGGAGCAAAGAGTACGAAGGTAGCCTCCGAGCCCTCAACAGTAACACCCTCTTTTACGCCTGCGGGACGTGCGGCACTCTGAGTCGAGCCCAGCGCAGCAACGATAACCTTCTCGGTAACAGTTGCGCCATCCTTGTCGTAGGCGGTAGCCTCAAATACCATATCGCCAACCTCGGTAACGGTGTGCTCATAGACAATCTCTTCGCTATCGGTAGCAGCAACCTCTGAGCCATTGAGCGAGAGCACAAGGTTCTCGGAGTTCTGAGCCACAACCTTCACGGAGACCTCATCGCCAACAGATACAATCTCGCCGTGTGTGGGCGAAACAAACGACACAACAAGTTCGGAAGCATCAACAAGGTCTACATAAATATCCTGACCATTGTTCTTAACCTCTTTGGTACCACCGCTGGTGCGGAATACGAATGCCAACTGTTTAACCTCCTCGCCTTCGGGAACGCCATAGAATGCCTTAGCACCACCCGAAATCACAAGGCCATAGATGCCATTGCCAACGTGTGTGAGGCAGCAGTCCTCTGCATCCACATTCCAATCGTGTTTCACATATTTCCAGTCGCCACCACCAACACTCTTGTCGGTGATAACACCGGTGTGAGCATAGAGTTTCTCGCCAGGTGTGATGCTTGTGCCCTGAGTATTGACAACAACCACAAAGTCGGTAGACATATCGGGCGACACGAGCGAAGGAAGTGTAGCAATCAAGGGCCATTCGAGAGTGGGGTTGATGTCGTCAATGCTGTAAATATCCTGAATTACAACATCGTTATCAATCCTATCAAACTCCATTGCGCCCTCGTTCTCAGCTACCCAATCGGTAACGGTAGTGGTAAACTGAACCTTCTCGCTGGCTTTGGGCTCCAAGTTTGCGGTGTATGCCTTGCCCGACTCAAAAGAGGATGTCGAGGTGCAAAGGTAGCGGTTACCCGAAGTGGAAAGAATCTCAACCTCAACCTTGGCATTTGCCTGAGGAACAGAGATGAAGGCATAAGCCTCTTTACCATCTATGGTTACCTTTGCGGGGGTAATGTTGCCCTTTGAGTTGTTTACCACAGTGGCGGAGCCATCTTTGAGTTTGATGCGCGATTTGGTATAAAGACCCGACACTGTCACACTCTCAATAACCTCGCCTTCGGGCATATTGACAGCATAGACAACCTTCGAGAGCATATGGCGGAAAGGCAACTCCACAGCCTCCGAAGTGGGTTTGGAGTTGGTAATTGCCAACATAAAGTCCGATTTTTTGTAGCCCTCCTGACCGCTCTGGTTGTTCTGCACGGTTGCAACATAGCCACTACTGTTGTACATTGCGTTAGCATCGTAGGGGTAGTAGCCCATAACGATCGACTCCAAATTTTCGTCCTCATACCAAGTATACTTCTGCTCTGAGCCAAAAGCACCATCTTTGCAGACAAAGGGAGCGTTGTTGAGGTAGATCTTGGAGGTGTAGATGTGTACACCCACAGCATCGCCATTCTCAAAAGCCGTGTCGGTGGCTTTTGTGTAGTTCTCGATGGTCGCATTGATCTTAACCGCTTTGCGACCGCCAACGGGCTCCTCTACGGGATCCTCCTCGCAAGAGGTCATCAGCGAAGCCGCCGCCATCAAGGCGAGGCTCATCAGTTTGATTGTACTAAAAAATGTTTTTTTCATAGTGTATTATGATTTGTTTGATTATTGATTCTCGGAATCGGGTCGCTCAATCACAGTAATACCTGACCTGCACAGAGCAAAATACTGAGAAGCCTCGCCACCACAGCATATTGATAAGTTCTTGGGTGCATCGAAGGTGTACTCAAACTTATTTACGCCATTGTTCAGCGAGGCAATGTGGGCGAAGGTGGGCTCTTGGTCCTCCTCGGCAAAATTATACTCTACCGAATAGATCTGATATCCCTCGGGAATATTCTGAGCCACCACCAAAAATTGGCAAGGCTCGCCAACATATACCATCGACCCTGCACTTGGTGCAAGAATCTGAGCCGCTGTCGCATCTGCGGCATAGAGAGGAAGAACGAAGTCTGCAATTCCACCATACGCCTTAACTACTTTTGTAGCGTTAGCATTACGGAATACAAAGGTCATCGCAGTCAATACGTCCTCAGTGCCGACATTGTAGAAGGCGCGGGGACCGCCCTTGATAACGAGCGAGTAGATTGTACCGCCCTCGTGAGTGAGGCAACAATCCACCTCATTTACACCCCAATCGTGCTTAACATACTTCCAATCACCATTGTCCGTACTATCTGTCGTAAGAACGCCGGTGTGTGCATAGAGGACTTCGCCCTCTTCGATGCCATAGCCTTCAACATTGACCACAACACGCACATCTTCGGCACTATCGGGAGCCACAAAATAGGGAACAGTATAAATCAATGGCTGAAACTCGTTCAGATTGACATTGGGTTGCTCTCCCCCATTCTCGTCCCCGTCTGCCTTGCAACAACCGGCAAATGTAAGCAGACCTGCCATTAAGAGTAGAATGGAAGAATATTTTACAAATTCGCGTTTCATATTACCGATTATTTTTCGCTTGTTTTCTTTGTCTTAATGCCAAAGACTGCGATTGCGCCCAGCACGAGCGAGATACCCGCAATAACTAGCATCACACCCTGACCACTCTGTACCATAGCACCGCTTTCGAGCGTTACCATTGCGCCACCGAAGGTCTTGAAGAGGAAGCCACCAACGAGCGCTGCCACAATCTGAGGCAGGCAGATGGTGCAGTTGAAAAGACCGAGGTAGGAGCCCATCGACTTACCCGAAAGCGAGTTGGTCAGCATAGCAAAAGGCATTGCCAGCATTGCCGCCCAAGCGCAACCAATCAGCAAGAACGACACGAACAAGAGGTACTGATTGTGGATGAAGTAGGTCGAGATGAAACCTGCGGCACCGAGCAAAAGGCTCACCGAATATGCGACCTTCTCGCGGCGGAACAAGGGAAGTACCAAAGCCCAAAGGATGGAACCCACAGCCTGAACAGCGAATAGCACGCCCGTCCAGTCGCCCGCACTCTGGAATGCAGCCGATTTAGCATCTACCGTACCCCAAACATTCTCGGCAATGGCACCTGTGGTGTTGTTCCACATATAGAGGAACGCAAACCAGCAGAAGAACTGCACAAGACCAATCTGCCAGAAGGCTTTGGGAGCGTGCAGAAGCAGCACGAAGAGGTTGGTTTTCTCTTTCTTCTCCTCTTTCTCGGCGGGTTTGATACCGTGGAACTCAGCATACTCCTCAGGGTTCATCTCCTTAACCTTCACGCCCGTAAAGAGCACGCAGAGGATGAGGATTACTGCGCCAATGTAGAACGACCAAGTTACCGAAGGGGGAATCATACCCTCGGGTGCGGTGTTCTTGATACCAATCCAAGTGAAGAAGTAGGGGAAGAGGTAGCCAACGAGCGAGCCTGCGTTGCAGAGCATACTCTGGATAGAATATGCCTTAGTCTTCTGCTCCTCGTTTACCATATCGCCAACCATCATCTTGAAGGGCTGCATAGCCATATTGATTGACGTATCCAAAAGCATCAGCATAATGGCACCGAAGCCGAGTGCAGCCTTAACCGTAAGGTTGAAACTACCCGAGTTGGGCAGAAGAGCCATAACGATAACTGCCACGATGGAGCCAACGTAGAGGTAGGGTTTGCGGCGACCCAAGCGACACCAAGTCTTGTCGCTCATAGCACCCACGATGGGTTGAACGATCATACCCATAAGAGGGGGCAACACCCAGAAGAAACTCAGGGTGTGGGGGTCTGCACCGAGGGTTGCAAAAATGCGGCTGATGTTGGCACTCTGCAATGCGTAGGCAATCTGTACACCGAAGAATCCGAAGCTCAGATTCCACATCTGCCAAAACGATAGATTTCTTTTGTTACTCATTTTGTTTGTTTTGTTTTATAGTTTTTCTTGTGTTTTTTTGCTCTGTTTTACCCTCTTCGAGGCTCTATTTTGCGCCCGTTTTGGGAGCCATTTTCTCTCCCGCATACACACGCGCACACCTATTTATTATAATAAAACTTTGCAATATACGTTTTTTTCTTGAAACAATCACAAAATTTTGACGAATGGCGCATTTTTCGTGACGAGCAAAGAGAAAAAATGTTCTAAAAAAGGTTTGGAAACCCACAAAAAAGTGCTATCTTTGAAAACCTAAACCAAAACGTTCCGACCCAATGAACGCAAAACTCAACAAGTGTAGTTGGATAATACACCTTTTTGCCATAGCGCACGCCATATCGTCTTTCGCGATGGGGCAATGGGGGTTCGATGACGAGATTCTGCTCTCGCTTCTGACCATCTCTATGATTGTGGCAGTTACGCAAATCTACAAATTGCCCTTGGAGGTGTCTGCTGCTTTGGCGGTGTTGTGCTGCTTTGCGGGCTACTATTTGGGCACCCTCGGTGGCAAATGGCTCACAGCCTCTGGCTTTGATTTTCTCATCAGATATTCCAGCGAAATAACTACTTTCGTAGTGACCGAAATCCTCGGCTGGGCAGCAACACTCATCTCGGCAAAGCGCAAATAATCATCACGTTATGAACAAAGAACTGAGCCGCATCATCCTTGTTGTTGTCGCCATTTTGCTCCTCCGCATCGGACTCGTAGGCATCTACGAGTATTTCGGTGCAGCGGGTGGTGTGGATATGTTCGATGCCATCGGCATCATTGCCCTCGACACCCTAAACCTACCCATAACCTTGTCGCTCACACTCCTTACGGGCTACCTCATAAACAAAATTGAGTGGCTCCGTGCGCACACGTTTTTTAGGGTGCTTTCGTGGGTTATTGTGGTGCTCATTTGTGCCCTTGTTTCGACCTTCATTGCCACCTCCCAGAGCCAATTCTCAGTGGGTAGCATTGAGTGGTATTCGCTCCTTTTTGTTGCCATTCTTTTTTGCGCCATCATCCTCATTGCGCTCCATTTGTGGCTGTGGTTTCGCTCTTCGCGCAGGTATCTATCGAAGGTCATTGCCAAGAGCGAACGCACTAATTATCAGTATGTTCAGCTGAAACAGCAACTCAACCCTCACTTCCTTTTCAACAGCCTTTCCATCCTCGACTACCTTGTGCAGGAGCAACAGACCGAGCGTGCGAGCGACTACATAAAAAAACTCGCCAACATCTACCGCTACCTGCTAAAACAAGAGGAGTACGACACCATAGAACTCTCCAAAGAGGTCGACTTTTTGGGGCTCTATATTGACATTATGAGAGAGCGTTTTTTGGACGGTTTCGAGGTCGAAATCGACCTTCCCTCAAAGGTGCTCTCACGCAAGGTTGTCCCTTGTGCCTTGCAGGTTTTGGTCGAAAATGCCTTTAAGCACAACACCGCAACACCCGATCACAAACTGAAAATCAAGATTTGGAGTGAAGGGGGCAAGGTTGTGGTGCAAAACAACATAAACCACAAACAAACACCCTCCCTATCTAATGGATTTGGGCTCAAAAACCTCAGAGTGCAGTATAGCGTTCTCTCTGGCGAGAGCATCGATGTAGAACAAGATAAGGAGTTCTTTACAGTCAAATTTCCCTTACTATGAGAGCATTAATAATTGAAGACGAAATTCCTTCGAGACTCAACCTTTCTCGTGCCCTTAGGAGCATCTCTCCCGACATAGAAATTGTGGGGAGCTTGGGCTCTGTGGCAGAGTCGATAGAGTGGTTCAACACCCACCCCGAAGGTGCCGATTTGGTCTTTATGGATGTACAGCTGAGCGATGGGTTGTGCTTCGATATTTTCAAGAGGACAACGGTCTGCGGCAAGATTGTAATTACCACAGCCTACGACAATTACGCCCTCGAAGCCTTCAAAATTCACTCGGTGGACTACCTGCTCAAACCCATCGACAGAGAGGCTCTGCGCAACACCGTAAATCACTGTTATTCGCTGCTCTCCGCCTCGCCCAAAGAGAGCATTGATTATGCTCGTCTTGCCGAGATTTTCACACCCAGACAAGTTGAGTGGAAAGATCGTTTTTTGGTTAAGGTGGGCGACAAAATCATCCTCGTGAGGGTGGAGAATATCGCCTTTTTCTACTCCGAAAACAAGACCACTTTCCTCGTTACGGACGAGGGCAGAGAGTATATTGTCGATGAGTCGCTCGATGCCATCGAGGGGAAACTAAACCCCACCTCTTTCTTCCGCATTGGTCGCTCGTGCATTGTATCGCTGGCGCAAATTCAAGTGGTAACTAAGCACTTCGGCTCGCGCCTGAGGGTGCAGCTGCGCTCCTCGAAGCGCGATGACCTCTTTGTGTCACGCGCACGCACAGGCGAGTTCCTCGAATGGCTCAACGGGAATTGAGAATTCTCAATTTTCAATTCGTTTCCCCTTGCTTATCCCTAAAATTTGCCTATTCATCGCAAAGTGTGTGGCGATTTGGAGAAAAATCGCTACCTTGCGCTCTGCGCAAGAGCAAGGCAAAACAATAAACAAAAAATATAATAATGAAAACACTTCTTAAACTTGCCGCCATTGCGTGTGGCGTGATGACTATGGCTTGCAAAACCCAAACTACCGTTGGCGACTTCGCCTCTTACCCCGAGTACAAAAAGAGCGACCTCGGACTGACCTACACCCCCGAAAAATCAACTCTCCGCCTATGGGCTCCCAGCGCAGAGAGTGTAACCCTTCGCATCTATGCCGAGGGCGTGGGTGGCGAGGCTCTCGAAACCATCGCTATGGAGAAGAGCACCAAAGGTACTTGGGTAGCAACACTCGAAGGCGACCGCAAAGGTCAGTTCTACACCTATCAGATTACCCACCAGGGTAAGGCTCTTGCCGAAACCCCGGGTGTGTGGAACAAGGCTGTGGGTGTGAATGGCGTAAGGGCTGCCATCATCAACCTCGCCGACACCAATCCCGAAGGTTGGGAGAATGACCATCGCATTGAGGTAGAGAACTTTACCGACATCGTCATCTACGAGATGCACCACCGCGACTTCTCGATTGCCGACAACAGTGGCATCGCAAGCAAGGGTAAATTCCTCGCTCTCACGGAGCAGGGCACCCTCACTCCCGAGGGTTTGAAGAGCGGCATCGACCACCTCAAAGAGCTCGGCATAACCCACGTTCATATTCTCCCATCCTACGACTACGGTTCGATTGACGAGGCCCACTTGGAGGAGAACAAATACAACTGGGGCTACGACCCCAAGAACTACAACGTTCCTGAGGGTGGCTACTCCACCGACCCCTTCACTCCCGAGGTGCGCATCCGCGAGATGAAGCAGATGGTGCAGGCTCTCCACGAGGCGGGCATTGGCGTGATTATGGACGTTGTGTACAACCACACCTTTGTGAATGACGGCTCGAACTTCTCGCTGACCGTTCCCGGCTACTACTACCGTCAGACCGCCGATGGCGACTACTCCAACGCTTCGGGTTGTGGCAACGAGACCGCTTCGGAGCGTCCTATGGTGCGCCGCTACATCACCGAGTCGGTGAAGTATTGGGCTCAGGAGTACCACATCGATGGTTTCCGTTTCGACCTTATGGCTATCCACGACATCGAGACTATGAACCTCCTGCGCAGCGAGTTGGACAAAATATCGCCCTCCATATTTGTCTATGGCGAGGGTTGGATGGCAAGCAGCACTCCCCTGCCCGCCGAGCAGCAGGCATCGAAGCACAACGGTCCCAAGTTCCCCCGTATAGCTGTATTTAGCGATGACGTGCGTGACGGCTTGCGTGGCGAGTGGATGAGCGCAGGCGAGGGCGGTTTTGCTACGGGCAAGGTTACAAACCGCCAGAAGGAGAGCATCAAGTTTGCCGTTGTGGGCGCAGGTCAGCACCCCCAGGTGGACTACGAGGCTGTGAACTACTCCTCGGCACCCTACGCCAACGACCCCATAGAGGTTATCAACTATGTTTCGTGCCACGATGACGAGTGTCTGCGCGACAAGATTGATATGGTAGCAAAAGATGCCACCCCCGAGCAGCGCAAGCGTATGGACCTTTTGGCACAGACAGTCGTTATGACCTCGCAGGGCGTACCCTTCATCTTCTGCGGCGAGGAGCTCTATCGCACCAAAGGCCACATCCGCAACACCTACAACCTCCCCGACCATATCAACCGCATAGATTGGAGCCACAAGGCTAAATATGCCGATGTGTTTGACTACTACAAGCAACTCATCGCTATGCGCCGCACCCATCCCGCATTCCGTATGGCAACCAACGAGCAGGTTGTGGCTAACCTCAAATTCCTCGACTCGCCCGAAGGCACTGTGATGTACACCATCAATGGCGCAGCAGTGGGCGACAATTGGAACGAGGTGCTGGTAATCTACAATGGCAACCGCACAGGCGTAGATATGGTCTTCCCCGAGGGCGAGTGGAACATCGTCTGCGAAGATGGTAGGATGCAACTCTCCTCGCCCCGCCCCTTCAAAGGCAGCGACTTCTACGTCCACGGTACCAGCGCAATCATCGCCTACCGATAAACACTATACACAAGAGCGAGTTGAGACTTCAACCCGCTCTTTTTGTGTCTGCTTTATGGCTTTCTTCTTCTCCGCTTTTTCTCCGCTTTTTGTAAAAAGCGGAACCAAAAACTTTTAGTGCAGCCTTCGCGTGGAGAGAGATGTGTCTGCTTTACAGCAGTTCTTAAAACAGAACGCCACCGCCACCTTCAAACAAGTTTGAGTGGCGGTGGTGTCCTATTTTATGCTCTTCTCGCGAAGAGCAACACATCCCCCTCCCCGAAAAAAGGCATCTCTCAAACTCACTCTGTTATCCTTGCAATCCCTGTTACCCCTGCTACCCTTGCGAGAAAAATAGGAATAACAAAAGGTACAGGGACAAGGTATTCTCCACGAAAAAAAGCAGACCAGACGGTCTGCCTCTATTTTCGTGGAGAATACGAGAGTCGAACTCGGGGTGCTCGCGCACCCCTTTGGGGTTGTGTTCACAATCCTCCCAAACCCTCCTTTGAAAAGGAGGGCTTCGGAGGTCACGAGTTCGTGTTACAACACCCACCCATAGTAAGCCCCCTTTACAGAAAGGGGGTTTGGGGGATAGGTAACACCTATTCTCCACAAGAAAAGGACAACCTTTCGGGTTGTCCTTTCTTCGTGGAGAATACGAGAGTCGAACTCGTGACCTCTTGCATGCCATGCAAGCGCTCTAACCAACTGAGCTAATCCCCCTCGGTTTGCTCTGCAAAGATATATATTTTTTGTAATAAAAAAGGAAGTTTGTGCGTTGTTTTCGTTTTTTCTTCATATATTTGTAGGTACATTTTGGGGTAAAGTGTGGCACATACGCCTACCATACACCACAAACACACTGATAAACAATTAAATACACTACAATAATGGAAGTTAAAAAGAATCCCAAAGTAGACCTCCAAAACCGTAAAGGCATCTATTTGGAGATCGGTTTGATCGTCTCGCTCGCTCTTTGCATTGTTGCATTCAGCCTCGGTCAGAGCAAAAAAACTATCGAGATTGTGACCGTTAGCGGTCCTGAGGTAGAGGTGGAGTTGGTAGACATTACCAAGACCGAAGAGCCCAAACCACAGGCTCCCGTAAAGCAAGCTGTAAAACTCATCAGCGATGCTATCAACGTGGTTAAGAACGAGACCGTAATCGAGACCGAGTTCGATTTTGCCGAGTTTACCGAAGAGGAGATCATCGTAGAAGAGATTGTCGTAGAGGAGGATATTGAAGAGGAGGCTGCTTTTGTGAAGGTAGAGATTATGCCTTCGTTTATGGGTGGCGACCTCAACACTTTCCGTACCTGGTTCTCGGGCGAGTTCAAAATCCCCGCAGTGGCTGCTGAGAATGGCATTCAGGGCAAGGTGGTTATGAAATTCGTGATTGAGAAAGATGGTAGCATTGGCGGTATTGAGTTCCTCCAATCGCCCGATAAGGTTTACGAGGATGAGGCAAGGCGAGTGCTGATGAAGTCGCCCCGCTGGACTCCCGGTCGTCAGCGTGACCAAGTAGTTCGCGTATTCTACATCCTGCCTATCGACTGCCGCTTGCAGTAGGGGTGTATCAAAAGACAAAAACATCACAAGGGGGCTTGCTTTGTTGAGTCCCCTTTTTTAGGACAACACATTTCACCACTCATTTGGCATCCATTTCGGCTCTCTTTTTGAGTGTCAAGGATTAGACTATGGCAGAACAAGACAACAACATACCAACCATCAACCGCGACTACCAGAGGGCAGTCCTTGTTGCTGTGTGTCGTGACCGTCAGCCTATGGCGCAGGTGGAGGAGTATCTCGCCGAGCTCGAATTCCTCGCCGAGACGGCACATATTGTCACAGAGCATCGCTTTGTGCAGAAGCTCTCTACGCCCGACAGTCGCTACTTCGTAGGACCTGGTAAGTTGGAGGAGATACGCGACTGGTGCGAGGAGAACGAGATAGATGTGGTGATTTTCGATGACGAGCTCTCGCCATCGCAGACCCGCAACATCGAAAAGGTCATCGGCAGGCGCATATCTGACCGCACAAGGCTCATCCTCGACATCTTCGTGCAGAGGGCTCGCACAGCCTACGCCAAAACGCAGGTCAAACTCGCACAATATGAGTATATGTTGCCCCGTCTGACGGGTATGTGGACTCACTTGGAGCGCCAGAGAGGTGGTACGGGTACTCGTGGAGGTTCGGGCGAGAGGGAGATTGAGACCGACCGAAGGGTTGTGCGCAACAATATCTCGAAGCTCAAAGAGGAGCTCAAAAAGATTGACCGACAAATGGCTGTGCAGCGCAGCAACCGTGGCTCAATGGTAAGGGTTGCGCTGGTGGGCTACACCAACGTGGGTAAATCGACACTGATGAACCTCATAAGCAAGAGCGATGTTTTTGCCGAGAACAAACTCTTTGCAACACTCGACACCACGGTACGCAAGGTGGTCTTCGACAACCTCCCGTTCCTGATGTCCGACACCGTAGGTTTCATCCGCAAATTGCCCACACAACTTGTCGAGGCGTTCAAATCTACGCTCGATGAGGTGAGGGAGGCGGACCTACTCATCCACGTTGTGGATATTTCGCACCCTGCCTTTGAGGACCAGCTGAATGTCGTCAAGCAGACCCTTGCCGACATAGGTGCAAGCGACAAGCCCGTATTCTTGGTGTTCAACAAGATAGACGCCTACACCTGGACTCCAAAGGAGGAAGACGACCTAACGCCCGCAACCAAAGAGAACATATCGCTCGAAGAGTTGCAGCGCAGTTGGATAGCCAAGGCAAACACCCCCTGCATATTCCTCTCGGCACTCACAAAGGAGAATATCGACAAGTTCCGCACCGACCTCTACGGTATGGTACGCGAGATACACGCGGGGCGTTATCCCTTCAACAATTTCTTGTATTAGAGCAAAGAGACCAAAAAAGTAACTATATAATACAACAAAGGTATGGTACACATTCTTGACAAAGAGAGTTCAATTCTCAACAAGTTTCTTGCGGAGATTCGCGATGTAAACATTCAGGGCGACAGTATGCGCTTTCGCCGCAACCTCGAACGCATTGCAGAGATTTGCGCCTACGAGATTAGCCGCACCCTCAACTATACACCCCAGATTGTCGAAACACCACTGGGAGAGGCTCAGGTGATGCTCTCGGATGACAAGATTGTCCTTGCCACCATTCTGCGTGCAGGATTACCCTTCCATAGCGGCTTTCTAAACTTCTTCGATGGCGCACAAAACGCCTTCGTGACCGCCTACCGCAAACACCACAAAGACGGCTCCTTCGAGGTTAAGGTGGAGTATATTTCGTGTGGTGTGCTCGAAGGTAAGGTGCTTATTCTGGTCGATCCAATGCTTGCCACAGGCACCTCGCTCGTCTACTCCTACGAAGCACTTGTAGCCAAAGGCGGAGCCCCCAAAGAGTTGCACGTTGCGGCAGTCATAGCCAGCGAAGAGGGCGTGGAATATGCCGAGAAACACCTCCCCCACGGCACACACATCTGGTGCGCATCGGTAGACCCCGAACTCTCGGCACAAAGCTACATCATCCCCGGTCTGGGCGATGCCGGCGACCTCGCCTATGGCTCCAAGTTGGAGTAGGTTTTTCTTTCTCCGCTTTTTGTAAAAAGCGTCCTTTTTCGCACCTTTTTGTAAAAAGGTGCTACCAAAAACTTTTAGTGCACCCATACGGTGAGGTGTGGCTGCCTTTGCAGGCAGATTAGCTGTCAAAACAATAGCCCTCTTTCAAACAAGTTTGAGAGGGCTATTCTTTTGCCCGCCACTCTCCTTCGGAGAGCCCCACACCTCCCCGAAAAAGGCTTCCCTCAAACCATCCTTGTAACCCCTGTTATCCCTGCTATCCTTGTTACCCCTGCTATCCTTGTTTGCCACTCCTATAAAAATAGTCGGTGCAGTTACCCCAAAGGTACCGCACCGACTATTAACGTGAGTTTCGCGCGAGGGGAAAACTATTGTTGTTTATTGAGCCAAGTTTCGAGGTTTTGGCGAGCCCAGAAGTAGTAGAGGGCAAGACCTACCCAGCTTGTTGCCAATACAATCACTGCCACGATAAGCTTCCAGGGCAGGTCGATGTTTTTCTTAAATACGTCAAGCACGCACCACACAGCGCACACAAGACCTACGATGTAAAGAATAAATCCCATAATTTTTTAGTTTTGTTTGAGTTAGTTTATAGTGTTTAGTATTGTTTCATTTCTCCTCTCCCCCTCATAAAAAGGGGTAGATGCCCACAAGATGTACTTTGAACGAGTTCGTATCGCAAGGCGTGGTATTCTCATCCCTCCCCCCTATAAAAAGTGCATATTGCGGAGCAGATGCAAGGCTTGCGATGGGAGAGGATGCGGAGTTTGCCACTCGCAAATGAGCAATCCGAGCCCGAGCGTAACGTAGCAGATGCCCGCAAGATGTACTTTGAACGAGTGCGTATCGCAAGTCGAGGTATTCTCATCCCTCCCCCCCTATAAAAAGTGCATATTGCGGAGCAGATGCAAGGCTTGCGATGGGCGAGGATGCGGAGTTTGCCCCTCGCAAATGAGCAATCCGAGCCCGAGCGTAACGCAGCAGATGCCCGCAAGATGTACTTTTTATTCGTGGCGGATGATTTTAAGACCAAGATTATTCAATCGTCCTTCGATGTTTTGGTAGCCTCGGTCAATCTGCTCGACATTTTGGATAATGCTCTTGCCATCGGCGTTGAGTGCTGCAAGGAGCAGAGCCACGCCCGCACGGATGTCGGGCGAAGCCATTGTTGTGGGGCGCAAGCGGCGCGAGTGGTCGTGACCGATGACCGTAGCCCTATGGGGGTCGCAGAGGATAATCTGTGCGCCCATATCTATCAATTTATCCACGAAGAAGAGGCGGCTCTCGAACATCTTTTGATGAATCAGGACGGAGCCTTTGGCTTGCGTAGCCACAACGAGGAAGACACTCAGCAGGTCGGGGGTAAGACCGGGCCAGGGAGCATCGGCGATGGTCATAATGGAGCCATCCATAAAGCTCTCTATCTCGTAGTGTTCCTGTTTGGGAATGAAGATGTCATCGCCCCTCTGCTCGAAGCGGATACCCATACGGGCGAATTGTGCGGGGATGATGCCGAGGTTGTCAAACGACACGTTTTTGATGGTCAGCTCGGACTGTGTCATCGCTGCCAAGCCGATGAAACTACCAACCTCAATCATATCGGGCAGCATAGTGTGCTCCGTACCGCCGAGCGACTCCACACCGTGAATAGTCAGAAGGTTGGAGGCTATGCCCTCAATCTTGGCGCCCATACGGCAGAGCATCTTGCAGAGTTGTTGCAGATAGGGCTCACAAGCGGCATTATAAATAGTGGTTGTACCCTCGGCAAGAACGGCTGCCATAACGATATTGGCTGTGCCCGTAACCGAAGCCTCATCGAGGAGCATATAGGTACCCTGCAACTTCGAGGCATCGACCTCGAAGAAGTCGCCCGCAGAGTCGAAGTTGATGTGTGCGCCGAGTTTTTGGAAGCCTATGAAGTGTGTGTCGAGCCTGCGGCGACCAATCTTATCGCCACCAGGTTTGGGGATGTAAGCCACACCAAAGCGTGCCAGCAGGGGACCAATGACCATCACCGAGCCACGCAACTTAGAGCCACGTTTGCGGTAGTCCTCGGTACGCAGGTAGCCCAGGTCGATATTCTTAGCACGGAAGGTGTAGGTGCCCTCGGCAAGTCGCTCAATCTCCACGCCCAAGTTGCGCAGCAGTTCAATCAGTGCCAGCACATCGACAATCTCGGGGACATTGTGGAGTGTCACACGCTCTTCGGTAAGGAGTGTGGCACAGATAATCTGCAATGCCTCATTCTTTGCACCCTGGGGGGTAATTTCGGCTCCCTCTTTCATCGAGCGTCCGCCATAAACCTCAAAATATGCCATAGGAAAAAGTGTGTTTATTCAAGTTTGATTGTAAAGTTAGTATTTTTTATCGTAAGGAGCAAATCCTACGCCCCTCTACTCCTTGCCACCGAAGAGGTTGAAGCGTGCAAGCACCCTATTGCGGCGTGGCAGGATAACGAGTTCCACCAACAGCAACACAAGTGCCGCAACAAGCGGTATATGGAATTTCTCGTCATACTCCTCGAAAATCTCGGTCTTGAACTTCGACTTCTCGGTGCGGTTTATCTTATCGACAATCTCCTGCACACCCACACTCGCCGCGGTAGCCCTAATGTAGGCTCCACCCGTTGTGGCGGCAATTTTTTGGAGAGTTGTCTCGTCCAATTTCGACACCACAATCTCGCCCTTGTCGTCACGCACAAAGTCGCCATCTATGCTTATGGGTGCGCCCTCTGGTGTGCCGATACCTATTGTATAGACTTGCACACCCTTCTCGGCAGCCCTCTCAGCCGCCGCCAAAGCATCGTCCTCGTGGTTTTCGCCATCGGTTACAAGCACCACCACCCTACTACCCTCCGAGTCGCTCGAAAAGGCACTTGTAGCGAGGTCTATGGCAGCACCTATTGCTGTACCCTGTTTAGTTACCTGCGTGGGCGAGATGCGCTCCACAAAGTTGCGGGCTGTAAGGTAGTCCGAGGTGATGGGTAGTTGGACATAGGCATCGCCCGCAAAGACCACAACGCCAATACGCTCCTCCGACAAGCCCTCTATAACCCTGCTAACTGCATATTTTGTGCGCTCCAACCTATTGGGCGAGAAGTCGCTCGCCAGCATAGAGTTCGACACGTCAATAGCCACCATAATCTCTACGCCCTCGCGCTCCACCTCGCGGAGTTTGGAGCCCGCCTGAGGGCGTGCAACAGCGACAACAACAAGTGCCACAGCCACCGCAAAAATCCAAAACTTCCACCTTAGTTTCGCAATCGACATATCGGGAGCCAAACGTCTAAGGGCACTCTGGCTGCCAAATTGGGCGAGGGCTTTACGCCTACGGGCTACCATCAGCTCAAACAGCACCGCAAAGACGGGTACCAATAAAAGCAGGTACAAAAACTCTATGTTCGCAAATCTAAACATCTCTCTTTTTTCGCTAAGGTAGTTTATTTATCCACACCCTCTCCACCAAGAACTCCGCCACCAGCAGCAGCAAAGCCCACAAGAGCCACACACCAAAGAGTTCGTTATGGCGGGTGTAGTTATCGGTCTCGATTTTGGTCTTTTCGAGTTCGTTTATCTTATTATAGACCTCACGCAGGGTGTTCTTATCCGTAGCGCGGAAGTACTCGCCACCCGTCTTGGCAGCAATATCTGTCAGCGTCTGCTCGTCAATCTCCACCCTCTGTTGCGAGTAGCGCATCTTACCCCAAGCATCGTAGTAGGGGTAGGGAGCGTAGCCCCTCTTACCCACGCCAATAGTATATACCCTTATGCCATACTCGGCAGCAATCTCGGCAGCCGACAGTGGGGCAATCTGTCCCGCATTATTAACACCATCGGTAAGCAGTATGATAACCTTGCTCTTAGCCTCCGACTCACGAAGTCTATTGACAGCCGTTGCCAAGCCCATACCTATTGCTGTACCGTCCTCCACAACGCCAAACTCAACCTGCGACAGCAGCGTCTGTAATGCCGCCTTATCGGTCGTCAGAGGGCTCTGAGTATAGCTCTCGCCCGCAAAGACCACCAAACCTATCCTATCGTTGGGGCGGTCGGCAATAAACCTCGCAGCCACATCTTTGGCAGCCGTAAGCCTATCGGGCTCGAAGTCCGCAGCCAGCATAGTACCCGACACATCCAACGACAGCACAATATCAATACCCTCAACCGTTGTCTTGCTCAGTTGCTCGGTGGTCTGAGGACGAGCCAAAGCCACCACAATCATTGCCACAGCCGCACATCTCAGCACAAAAGGCAGATGTCTGCACCACGAGCGCAATGTGCGAGGAGCACCACTCAGCATCCCCACATTCGACACCCTCAGCGAAGCACCACCAGCCCGCTCGCGCCACAAGTAGTATCCCACCATCGGCACAAGCAGCAACAATAACCACAACATCTTCGGACTTGCAAACTCCATATTTTTCTTTTTCTCTTTTTCTTTTGCGACTTTTTATAAAAAGTCGCCTTTTTCGCACCTTTTTGTAAAAAGGTGCTACCAAAAACTTTTAGTGCACCAACCAATTGTGGTACTACCTACCGCTTTGCTTAGGAGTGGCTTCGGAGCCACCTGCACAAGAGCGTCACTCTGACGCCTTTGCGGTAAGGTGTGGCTATCTTTCGCAGATAGTCTGGCAGTCGAACTGCCAGCCCACTTTCAAACGAGTTTGAGTGGGCTGACACTTCGCCCGCCTCTCTCCTTCGGAGAGCCTCGCACCTCCCCGAAAAAACTTCTCTCAAACTCCTACTTATATATGCCCCATATGCCTTATAAGCCATATAAGCCTTAGGACTATTGACGTTAGACGTTAGACCAAAATTCCCTGCGAGTGGGTTTTGTGGAGGGATTTTTGCGCCACAATTCCCAACCTGCGGGTGATTTATGTGAGGCGAGTTCAAGGCTTGCGCAGCGCGAGAGAGCGGAGTTTACAAAAGTAAATGAGCATTTCGAGCGCAAGCGTAACGCAGAAATCGCCCACAGAAATCAGCCGCACACAAGGCACGCTCGCTACCAGTTCTTGCCGGAGCGTGGCATCATAACCGCAGCCTTCTCGCCATCCACCTTCTCGCGAGTCTTATCCTCGGCAGCCTGCACAGCATCGAGCATCTGCTCGCTCTCTGGTCGGGGTGCGGGGGTCTCCTGAGGCTCCTCATCCTGGTCGCTCGGCTCAGGTTTCTCGCCCTGTTGGTCCTCAGGTTGGGGTTGCTCGTTGGGGTTCTGTTCCTTGTCGCCCTTCTCGTCATCCTCGCCGCCTTCGGACTGCTGGTTTTGGTTATTTTGGTTGTTCTGGTTGTTCTGTTGGTTTTGGTCGTTGTTCTGCTGGTTCTCCATCATAGCCTTGGTGTAGGCGTAGTTGAACTTAGCCTCCATATCCTTGGGGTTGAGCCTCAGGGATGATTTGTACGACTCCAAAGCCTCCTCCAACTTCTGCTGTTGGAACTGCGCATTGCCGAGGTTGTAGAGTGTTTTTGCCTTTACCTCATCCGAAAGGTTGGGGTATTCGGAGAGTTCGCGGAAGGTGTTCTCGGCACTCTCGAAGTCGCCCATAGCGTATTGTGAGTCGCCGAGGTTGAACTTACCCTCCACCGAGGCAGCATCTTTTTGGAGCGCTGTGCGGTACTCCTTCTGCGCCTCCTCCATACGTTGCTCCTCGTAGAGTGAGTTACCCCTGCGGACGTGTTTGCGTTCGGGGTATTTTTGACCATAGGCTGTCGTTGCTACGAAGAGAGCAAGCAGTGGCAACAGGTATTTCAGAACTCTACTCATCTGCTCCCTCCTTTCTCTCCTCGGCGACAACACCTTCGATGTTTTGCGCCTCGGGGGCGACAACCTCCTCCTTAATCTCCTTGCTCTCCTCCACGAAGTAGTAGACCATATTGTAGTACTCCTCGTGGCTCTCCTCCGAGGGGGTATATTTCGCAAATTTCACAAGGTCGCTCTCGGCGAGCAGTGAGCCGAGGTTGGCTGTGTGTTTAGGCTCAACCTCTGCCGCCTTCATTGCCGAGAGAATCTCGTCAGTGGTCATCTCCATAGCTCCCACACCATAACGCCCTGCGAGGTACTCCCTGAGAATCTCCGTAAGGCGGGTATAGTACTCCTTAATCTTTCCGTTCTGCCACAATTTCTGGTTGTGGAGCATCTCCAAGTGTCGTATTGCCACAACGTGTGGGGGTTCTCTGCGCTCCTCTGTGGTCTGTTTTCTCTTCCTTAGGCGCGAGAGCACCAGCAGCACCAAGCCTGCCACAACAGCCGCCACACCCAAGCCAGCAAGCGTATAGCCGCCCACCTCGCCAAGTTTCAAGGGTGCTTTGAGGGGTTGTTTGATGTCGTAGATGGTCTTTTGTGCTGTATCTACGGGCATCATCTGCACCTGCAAATGTAGTGGTTCCGAAGCGAAAAGGGTGTCCACCCTCACACCGTCAGTATAGAGCACTGCGAGCGAGTCGAGGCTATACATTGCGGGCTCAAAAGAGGTCATACGCCACCTCTTGCGCAGCTGAATACTACCCTCGGCAAGCTTTGTGGTATCCAACTTTCTCTCTTCGAGAAGTTCTATCTTGCCCTCGGCAAACTCGGAGGTTATAGAGGGGAAGCCCACACCATAGCCCTCGGGAGCAGCAACCTCCAACACAAGGTCGA
The DNA here is from genome assembly GCA_017466345.1 of Tidjanibacter sp. Taxonomy (GTDB): domain Bacteria; phylum Bacteroidota; class Bacteroidia; order Bacteroidales; family Rikenellaceae; genus Tidjanibacter. The sequence continues at coordinate 99,077 of JAFTUI010000007.1, forward strand.
AGTGGTCGCCTAAGAGCACACTATCGGGCTCAAACCTTGCACCAACAATCTCCACACCCCTCTGTGCGGCAGCAGCAAACACCACTCCCACACTCATACACAGCGCAATAATATATCTTTTCAACCCTCTCATCTATCGTCTTTTGAAGAGTTTGATAAGTTCCTTAACATAGTCTTCCTCGGTGGTCACATCGGCGTGGTCTACCCTTACGCGGGCGAGAATCTTATCCATAGCCTCGTGGCGGGCGTTCCACTGTGCGGCGTAGTGTTCCCTCGCTGCCCTCGAAGAGGTGTCGACAAACATACGGCGACCGCTCTCCAAGTCCTCCATCTCCACCAAGCCCACATCGGGCAGTTCGGCATCCCTCGGGTCATAGACCTTAATACCCACAATATCGTGTTTGCCCGAAGCGATACCCAGCACCTTCGAGAGTCGTTCGTCCTCACTTGCGGGAGTGTCGAAGTCGCTCAGCACAAAGGTCGTACTGCGCTTTTTCAGCACCGCTGTGAGGTACTCCAAAGGCACCACCAGCGAGGTCGCTTTGCTCTCGGGCTCAAACTCCAAAAGAGTGCTGATAATCCTGAGGATATGTGAGCGACCTTTCTTGGGAGGTATGAACTTCTCCACCCTATCGCTGAACAGCAAGCAGCCCACCTTATCGTTATTCTGGGCTGCCGAGAACGCCAGCACAGCCGCAATCTCGGTCATCACCGCACGCTTCGTCTTATCGCCCGAGCCAAATGCCCCCGAGCCACTGACATCGACCATCAGCATCATCGTCAGCTCACGCTCCTCCTCATAGATTTTGATGTGGGGCTTGCGCATACGGGCAGTGACATTCCAGTCTATATCCCTCACATCATCACCCACACGGTACTCCCTAACCTCGCTGAACGACACACCCCTGCCACGGAAAGCACTATGGTAGTGTCCGGCAAAAATGTCGTTGGAGAGTCCGCGAGTCTTAATCTCTATCTTTCGGACCTGTTTGAGTATGTCTGATGTCTCCTTCAATTTGTTCTTATTTTTCTTCGCTTTCTCCGCTTTTTGTAAAAAGCGGAACCAAAAACTTTTAGTGCACCAACCAATAGTGGTACTACCTACCGCTTTGCTTAGGAGTGGCTTTGGAGCCACTTGCACTTTGAGCATCACTCTGACGCCTTGCGGTGAGGTGTGACTGCCTTTACGGGCAGATTAACAGCCAAAATAGCAGCCCTCCTTCAAACAAGTTTGAGAGGGCTCCTATTTCGTCTGCCACTCTCCTTCGGAGAGCCTCACACCTCCCCGAAAAAGCATTCTCTCAAACTCCCACATATTGCTCCCCTAAGTTAGGGGAGCGGTCGCAACGCGACTGAGGGGTATGTTTCCTGTATGCCTTATATGCCCTATAAGCCCTATAAGACTAAGGACTCTTGACGTTAGACGTTAGACGTTAGACCCTAAAACCGCGAGTGCATATCGTGTGGCGAGTTCAAGGCTTGGTTTTGATTTTGCTCCGCAGTTTACAAATGGTAAATGAGGAAGCAAAATCAAAAGCATAACGCAGAAATCGCCCACGAGATGTGCTCGCTAAGGTACCTCTACGGCGTTCAGTATCTCCGTAATAATCTCCTCAGTGGTAACATTCTCCGCCTCAGCCTCGTAGGACAAGCCTATACGGTGGCGCAGAACATCGTGGCACATAGCCCTCACATCCTCGGGGATGACGTAGCCCCTATGTTTGATGAAGGCGTAAGCCTTAGATGCCTTAGCCAATGCGATACTTGCACGGGGCGAAGCGCCATACGAAATCATAGGCGAGAGTTTCGACAGACCATATTCGGCGGGTTCGCGGGTGGCAAAGATGATGTCGACAATATACTTCTCGATCTTCTCGTCCATATAGACATCGCTCACAACCTTACGAGCCCTCACAATATCCTCGGGAGTTACTACCTTCTGCACCTCGGGCATACCCTCGCCGGCAAGGTTGAGCCTTACAATATCGCGCTCCTCCTGGCGTTTGGGGTAGGAGATTTTGGCTTTGAGCATAAACCTATCGACCTGAGCCTCGGGCAGAGGATAGGTACCCTCCTGCTCGATGGGGTTCTGGGTAGCCATAACGAGGAAGGGCTCGGGAAGAGCAAAGGTCTCCTCGCCGATAGTTACCTGTCGCTCCTGCATAGCCTCCAAAAGCGCACTCTGCACCTTTGCGGGCGAGCGGTTAATCTCATCCGCCAAAACAAAATTGGCAAAGATGGGACCTTTTTTTACGGTGAACTCCTCGTTCTTCTGGGAGTAAATCAAGGTGCCCACAAGGTCGGCAGGCAGCAAATCGGGCGTAAACTGCACCCTACTAAACTTAGCATCCACAGCCTTCGAGAGTGTGGTGATAGCCAAGGTCTTAGCCAAGCCGGGGACACCCTCCAAAAGGATGTGACCGCCCGTAAGCAAGCCAATAATCAGAGTATCGACAAGGTGGCGCTGACCCACAATCACACGACCCATCTCCATCGACAGCGAGTCCACAAACAGACTCTCCTTCTCGATACGTTCATTCAGTTCTTTGATGTTAATAATCTCGCTCATATTGTTGTGTTTTATATCTATTTTCTCTCGTTTTTGGTCAGCGCACACGCCACCCGACAAAGTAAACGTATAGACTCACAAAGTTAGTATTTTTCTCTATTTTCTTCTGCGACTTTTTATAAAAAGTCGCCTTTTCGCACCTTTTTGTAAAAAGGTGCTGCCAAAAACTTTTCGTGCACCAACCAATTGTGGTACTACCTGCCGCTTTGCTTAGGAGTGGCTTAGGAGCCACTTGCACAAATGCGTCACTCTGACGCCTTTGCGGTGTTGGGATTTCTATTCAGTGTATATAGAGAAAACGAAGAAGAGCAGAAAACGCACAGAGCGGAGGGATTTTTGGCGTCAGAGTGACGCTTTTATGATGGGATTTCTCCCAACCAAAAAAGCATAACACGAGATGAGAGCAAGGCATACAAGAAAGCGGACTCCGCAGTTTACTTAACGTAAATGAGGAGTCCGCTTATCGAAGTATAACGTAGCTATCGCTCGTGTTATGCTTTTTTGGCGCCGGTCTTAACAGCCTTAACCTTAGCACCCGAAGTCTTAGCGGCAGTAGCCTTAGGAGCTTTGGGAGCAGCGGGTTTCTTTGCAGCAGGCTTCTTAGCGGCTTTGGGAGCCTCAGCAACCTCAACCTCTGCGGTCTCGGCAACCTCTGCTACAACCTCTGCGTCCTGAGCCTTCTTAGCGCGGCTGCGGCGAGTTTTGGGAGCAGCAGCCTTAGGTGCTACGCCCTCAACATAGGTCTCGTTGAAGTCTACGAGCTCGATGATACACATCTCAGCAGCGTCACCTACGCGGAAACCGGTGTGGAGAATACGAGTGTAACCACCGGGGCGGTCAGCGATCTTAGGAGCAACGGTGCGGAACAACTCTGCGGTTGCAAATTTGTCTTTCAGATAGCTGAAAACAACACGGCGCTGGTGGGTGGTGTCCTCTTTCGATTTGGTAATGATGGGCTCAACAAATTTTTTCAGAGCCTTTGCTTTTGCCACAGTGGTCTCGATGCGTTTGTGGAGAATAAGGCTTGCAGCCATATTCGACATCAACGCTTTGCGGTGCGAAGCCTGACGACCCAAGTGGTTTACTTTCTTATTGTGTCTCATAAATTAATGTTTCTTTTTGTGGGTTATTCCTTATCCAACTTGTAGGGCGAAACGTCCATACCAAAGTGGAGGTTCAAAGATGCCAAGAGGTCATCCAACTCGGTGAGCGACTTCTTACCGAAGTTACGGAACTTCAACAAATCGTTGCGGTTGTAACGTACCAAGTCACCAATAGTATCTACCTCAGCAGCCTTCAAGCAATTGAGGGCGCGAACCGAAAGATCCTGATCGGAAAGTTTGGTTTTCAGGAGTTGACGCATATGAAGTACATTCTCGTCAAACTCCTCGGCGGGCGAAGCCTCTTCCATATTGAGCGTAATCTTCTCGTCCGAGAAGAGCATCAAGTGGTGGATGAGAATCTTAGCAGCCTCTTTCAGAGCCTCTTTGGGATGAACAGAGCCATCAGTTGTAACCTCGATGTTGAGTTTATCGTAGTCGGTCTTCTGCTCAACACGATAGGGCTCAACCGAGTACTTAACATTGATGATAGGGGTGTGAATCGAGTCGATAGGCAACAGACCAAACTCTGCATCGGCAGGGCGGTTCTCCTCTGCGGGAACATAACCGCGACCTTTGCCGATAGTGAGGTCAATGGTCAACTTGGTATCGGGGGTGAGGTGGCAGATTACCAACTCGGGATTCAACACTTTGAAGTTCGAAAGGAAATTCGAGATATAGCCTGCGGTGAGCTCGGTCTGACCTGCTACGTTGATGGTAACCTTCTCCGACTCGGCGGTCTCAATAGTGCGAATGAAGCGCACCTGTTTGAGGTTCAGGACAATATCAATCATTCCCTCCATAACTCCGGGGATGGCGGCAAACTCGTGGTCTACCCCAGCAATCTTCACGGTGGTAATTGCGTAACCCTCCAACGAGGAGAGCAACACCCTGCGCAAAGCGTTACCGATGGTCATACCGAAACCGGGCTCCAAAGGACGGAATTCGAATTTTCCGAATGTGGAGGTGGATTCGAGCATAATCACCTTCTCGGGTTTCTGGAATGCTAAAATTGCCATAATGGTGTATCCTTTCTTTGTTTGTTAAGTACTATTTCGAGTACAACTCAACGATGAGCTGCTCTTTGATGTTCTCGGGAATATCCTCGCGCTCAGGACGCTGCAAGAATTTACCGGTGAGGGTCTCAGCGTTCCACTCCAACCAAGCATACTGGTTTGCGCGGCGACCTGCAAGGCTCTCGGTAATGGTTTCGAGAGTTTTCGATTTCTCGCGAACTGCAACAACATCACCTGCTTTGAGGCTGTACGAAGGAATGTTTACCACGTTGCCATTAACGGTGATGTGGCGGTGCGACACCAACTGACGTGCAGCTGCACGAGTAGGAGCAATACCAAGACGGTATACTACGTTGTCGAGGCGGCTTTCGAGCAATTTCAAAAGGTTCTCACCGGTGATACCACCCATAGCGGCAGCTTTCTCAAACGCATTGTGGAACTGACGCTCCAACAAACCGTAGGTATATTTTGCTTTCTGTTTTTCGTTCAGCTGGGTACCGTACTCCGAAACTTTTTTGCGTTTGCGGTTCAGACCGTGCTGACCAGCAGGATAGTTCTTCTTGTCGAGAACCTTGTCTGCACCAAAAATAGGCTCGCCAAACTTACGAGCGATTTTACTTTTTGGACCTGTATATCTAGCCATTGTTCTTCTTGTTTTACTTGTGTTGAAACTAAATGTTTACTCTCCTTTTTTGCGAGCCCGAATTATACGCGGCGGCGGTTAGGAGCACGGCAACCGTTGTGGGGCAGTGGAGTAACGTCAATAATCTCCATCACAGCGATACCTGCGCCATCGATGGTGCGGATTGCCGACTCACGACCCTGACCGGGACCTTTTACATAAACTTTTACTTTACGCAAGCCCAAGTCGTATGCAACTTTTGCACAATCTGCGGCAGCAGTCTGTGCTGCGTAGGGAGTGTTCTTCTTCGAACCACGGAAGCCCATCTTACCTGCCGAACTCCAACTGATAACCTCGCCAGCAGCGTTGGTGATGGTGATGATTACGTTGTTGAAAGTCGAGTGTACGAAAGCCATACCGACTGCGTCTACTTTTACTACGCGCTTCTTAACTGATACTGGTTTCTTTGCCATAACTCTCTACTTAATTATTTAGTTGCTTTTTTCTTGTTTGCTACGGTCTTCTTCTTACCCTTGCGAGTACGAGCGTTGTTCTTGGTGCTCTGACCACGAACGGGAAGACCAACACGGTGACGGATACCACGATAGCAACCGATATCCATCAGTCGTTTGATGTTGAGTTGTACGAGCGAACGGCACTCACCCTCAACTTTGATACCGCTCTCAGCGATAGCGTTACGGATAGCACCTACCTGCTCATCGGTCCAGTCATCAACCTTGGTGTTGTAGTCGATGCCAGCCATATCAAGAATCATTCGTGCGGTGCTACGACCGATACCATAAATATAGGTCAAGCCGATTTCGCCGCGTTTATTTTTAGGTAAATCTACACCTACTATACGTGCCATAAATCTTCTTCTTTTTCTTTTTAGTTAATTACTTTTGGCGCATTTTGAATTTAGGATTCTTCTTGCAAATAACATAGAGGTGGTTGCCACGCTTTACGATTTTGCAATCCTCGCTTCTTTTCTTAATTGATGCTCTAACTTTCATCTTTGAAAAGTTTTTAATTTAGTTTGTTTTTGTGGCATAATCTCTTCGCCGTAAGGTTTAACCAAAAGTAGCGACTGTCACAGTTCTTTTCTCTCTTTTAGAAACCAAAGTCATATTCCCATACGACTCTGCCTTCTCTTGTTGCAAACCCAAAGTGCCTTGCACCTCATCTTTGCCCCTTTGTTGCAAACCCAAGGCGCCTTGCACCTCGTCTTTGCCCCTTTGTTGCAAACCCAAAGTGCCTTGCACCCCGATTTTGCTCTCTTTGCTCAGCCTCAATATCCTTTTTGTATTGACCGCTGGCTTATTGCAACACTCTGTACTCTTGACCCCTTGTTCTTCGGCGGGGAGGTTATTTGTAACGGAACGAGATGCGACCTTTCGTCAAGTCGTAGGGCGACATCTCAACCTTTACTTTGTCACCGGGAAGGATTTTGATGTAGTGCATCCTCATCTTTCCCGAGATGTGGGCGGTGATAACGTGTCCGTTGTCCAGCTCTACGCGAAACATTGCGTTGCTGAGCGCCTCCACGATAGTACCGTCCTTTTCAATAGCCGCTTGCTTTGCCATAAGAGTTCTTGTTTTTGTTCTGTTTTACGAAATTCCTTTTTTGTTTAGCGCGCAAAGATAGTAATTTTCTTTGGATTACCAAATTTTCAACTACTTACGCTCTGCCAACGCCTGCTCTATGATGCCGAAATCGGTCAGCACATCTGCCTCGCCATTGCGTATTGCCACCGCAAATTCGAAGTGTGCCGAGGGTTTACGGTCTTTTGTGCGCACCGTCCAGCCGTCACGCTCAAAAACCACATTCTTCGAGCCCATATTAATCATTGGCTCTATGCAGATGACCATTCCCTCTTTCAGGAGTGGTCCTGTGCCCCTTCTGCCGTAGTTGGGAACTTCGGGCGACTCGTGCATATCTCTGCCCAAGCCGTGACCCACAAGTTCACGCACTACACCATAACCATACTTCTCGGCGTGTGTCTGCACTGCTGACGATATGTCGCCTACGCGGTTGCCCGCAACAGCCTTCTCCACACCTTTGTAGAGCGACTCCTTGGTAACCCTGAGCAACTGCTCCACCTCAGGAGCAATCTCGCCCACACCAAAGGTGTATGCCGAGTCGCCATAGAAGCCTTTGAGGATGGTACCACAATCCACCGACACTATATCTCCCTCCCTGAGGGCGTAGTTCGATGGGATACCGTGCACTACATTCTCATTCACCGACACACAGAGTGTGTTGGGAAATCCGCCGTAGCCCAGGAAGCCCGGAACTGCTCCGTGAGAACGGATAAACTCCTCCGCAATCCTATCCAACTCCAAAGTTGTTACCCCAGGGCGGATATGTTTGCCAACCTCGGCAAGTGTTGCACTCACCAGCAGGTTATTCTCACGCAGCAGTTCGACCTCTTCCTGTGTTTTGAGATATATCATCTCGTCTTTTCTTTAAGAACTCTTACTTCCAACAAGCACAAGTCTATTAGTAACGGCCCTTAATCCTACCGGTCTTCATAAGACCATCGTAGTGACGAAGGAGCAGATAACTTTCGACCTGTTTGAGAGTGTCGAGAACTACACCCACCAAAATCAGCAGCGAGGTACCTCCGAAGAAGAGCGCAAACTGACGGTTGATGCCAAGCATCTCGGCAAATGCGGGCAGGATAGCCACCAAAGCCAAGAAAATCGAGCCGGGAAGGGTGATTCTCGTCATAATGGTGTCGATGTAGTTACGGGTCTCCTTACCGGGTTTAACACCGGGAATGAAGCCACCGTTACGCTTCAAATCGTCCGCCATCATCTGGGGATTCACAATAATTGCTGTGTAGAAGTAGGTAAACGCGAACACCAGCAGAGCAAAGGTAAAGTTATACCAGAAGCCGGTGTAGTTGTTGAATGCAGCAGCAATGCCCCTGGTTGACTCCCAGTTGCCAAACAACATAGGAATGAACATAAGTGCCTGAGCGAAGATGATAGGCATCACATTCGCAGCGTTCACTTTCAGAGGAATGTACTGGCGTACACCACCGTACTGCTTGTTGCCCACAATACGTTTTGCGTACTGTACGGGAATCTTGCGGGTTGCCTGCACGAGTGCGATAGCAGCCATAAAGATGAAGTACAAGAGTACGAACTCCACAACGAGCATTACCCAACCACCTGTTGCCGCATTGGTCCTTGCATCCAACTCAGCCAAAAGGGCGTGGGGCAGACGTGCAACGATACCCACCATAATAATCAGCGAAATACCGTTACCAAGACCTTTGTCGGTAATCTTCTCACCCAGCCACATCACAAACATAGTACCGGCAATAAGTACCACGAGTGCTGTGAAGATGAAGAAGGCGTTGTACTCCATAACGAAAGCGCCAGGAGCTTGGGCGTGCAGGTTAGCAAGATAAGCGGGACCCTGCAAACACAAAACTGCAATGGTCAGATATCTTGTAATTTGGTTCATCTTGCGGTGACCACTCTCGCCCTCTTTCTGCAACCTCTGGAAGTAGGGTACTACAATACCCAGAAGTTGTACGATAATCGAAGCCGAGATGTAGGGCATTACACCGAGCGCAAAGATAGACGCATTGGAGAACGCACCACCCGAGAAGATATCCAACAGACCCATAAGACCATCGGCGGTCTGTGCGCTCATTGCGCTCAGGGCGTTGGGGTTGATACCGGGAATCACCACAAAACTTCCGAACCTATATATAAGAAGAAGACCAAGCGTGTAGAGAATCCTCTTACGCAACTCCTCAATCTTAGATATATTCTTAATGGTTTCGACAAGTTTCATCGCTTAACTTTGTTAGTCTGGTTGTAATTAGAGTTTTTCAACTTTACCACCCTTAGCCTCAATAGCAGCAATTGCTGTCTGGCTGAAAGCGTGAGCAGTTACGTTGAGTGCTTTGGTTACCTCACCCTTACCGAGGATCTTCACGCGGTTGTTCTTCGAGATGAAGCCAGCCTCGATGAGAGTCTCGATATTGATGTCGGTGATGTTCTTGCTTGCAGCCAACTGTTCGAGAGTATCCAAGTTGATGGGTTTGTACTCAACACGTTTGATGTTAGTGAAACCGAACTTGGGCATACGGCGCTGCAAAGGCATCTGACCGCCCTCGAAGCCCAACTTGTGGCTGTAACCCGAACGCGACTGTGCACCTTTGTGACCGCGTGTGGAGGTACCACCGTGACCCGAACCCTGACCGCGACCAATTCTCTTCTCGTGGTGAGTAGAGCCTGCTGCGGGTTTAAGATTGCTTAAATTCATCGTTATTCTCTTTTTTTACTTTTTTACTTCTGTGAACTTTACTCTTTAACGGTCTCAACCTTAACCAGATGTTTAACCTTGTTAATCATACCGAGGATGATGGCCGAATCCTCGTGCTCAACGGTCTGGTTTACTTTGTGCAGACCAAGTGCATCGAGGTTGCTGCACTGGTTCTTAGTCTGACCAATGCGGCTCTTTACCTGAGTGATTTTCAATCTTGCCATAATTTCTCCTTTCTTGATTAGCCGTTAAATACTTGATTCATAGAGATACCACGCAACTGAGCTACCGAAGCAGCGTCACGGAGCTCCATAAGAGCACCTACGGTTGCTTTCACCAAGTTGTGGGGGTTCGATGAACCTTTGCTTTTTGCAAGTACGTTGTGGATACCTACGCTCTCGAACACAACACGCATTGCACCACCTGCCTTAACACCGGTACCAGGGGCTGCGGGGCGCATAAGCACCTGCGAACCACCATAGCGGAACTCCTGCGAGTGGGGAATTGTGCCGTTGATTACGGGAATCTTTACCAAGTTCTTCTTTGCGTCCTCAACACCTTTCGCAATTGCCGACTGAACCTCGCTTGCCTTGCCAAGACCGTAGCCTACAACGCCAGCCTCGTTACCAACAACTACGATTGCCGAAAAACTCATTGTGCGACCACCTTTGGTAGTCTTCGACACCCTCTGGATTGCTACGAGCCTGTCTTTCAGTTCGAGGTCGCTTGTTTTTACTTTGATATTACTGTTTGCCATAGTTGCTTCTTAGAATTTAAGACCGCCTTCGCGAGCGGCGTCTGCCAACATTTTTACTCTTCCGTGGTAGAGGTAGCCGTTACGGTCGTACGATACAGCCTCGATGCCCTTTGCAAGAGCAATCTCTGCGATACGTTTGCCGACCATCTTAGCCTGCTCGATACCATTTACTTTCTGTGCTGCCTCAGCAATCTCTTTGTCCAAAGACGAAGCGGCTGCCAAAGTTACACCCTTAGTGTCGTCAATCAACTGTACATAGATCTGCTTGTTGCTGCGGAATACAGTCATACGAGGTCTTGCTGCGGTACCCTCAACTACTTTGCGGATACGCATTTTAATCCTCTCTCTTCTTTCGATTTTATTCAATGCCATATTTACGCGATTTTACTATTTAGCGTTAGCAGACTTACCAGCCTTACGACGCAAGGTTTCACCAATAAATTTAATACCTTTACCTTTGTAGGGTTCGGGTTTGCGGAACGAGCGAATCTTTGCAGCAACCTGACCAACAAGTTGTTTATCGATGCTCTTGAGAGTGAGAATGGGGTTACCCTTCTTCTCCTGCTGTACCTCAGCCTTAACCTCGGCGGGCAACATAAGGAAAATATCGTGCGAATAACCCAAAGAGAGTTTCAGGAGCTGACCCTCAACCTCTGCTTTGAAACCAACACCTACGAGTTCCTGTTTAATCTCGTAGCCTTTCGAAACGCCCACTACCATATTGTTGATGAGTGCGCGGTACAAGCCGTGCATCGAGCGGTGGCGTGGCTGGTTCGTAGGACGAGTTACTGTCAATACGTTACCCTCAACGGTTACGGTGATGTCCGAATCAACTTTCTGGCTCAACGCACCAAGAGGTCCTTTCACGCTTACCACGTTGTTAGCAGCAACCTCTACGGTTACGCCTGCGGGCAAGTTTACAGGTAATTTACCAATTCTTGACATTGTTTTTGTTTGTTTTGTAAAGTTAATACTAGTAGATGTAGCAGAGAACCTCGCCACCTACGTTTTCCTGACGTGCTTTTTTGTCGGTCATAATACCTTTGGGAGTCGAAACGATAGCGATACCCAAGCCGTTCTGAACCTTAGGCATATCGGCTGCCGAAGAGTAGCGGCGAAGACCGGGACGCGATACGCGCTCCAAACCCTTGATAGCGCACTGCTTGGTCTGGGGGTGGTACTTCAACGCAATTTTGATAGTCGAAAAGCCCTTCTCGTTCTTGTCAAACTTGTAGGCGAGGATGTAACCCTGTTCGTAGAGAATCTTGGTCATCTCTTCCTTCATTTTTGAACCGGGAGCTTCAACCGTTTTGTGGTTGGCTTTCGCCGCGTTTCTAATCCTCGTGAGGAAATCCGCAATAGGATCTGTCATAGTTTTAATGGATTAAAATGTTAAAAATGTAAGTTAATTATTTCGAGTTCAGCACCTTACACATTCCGCCACTTCTCAGCAAAAGCCTCGTCACAACATCTGTTCAGGCACCTCTCTCATAACACCTCAACTGCCGACCACCCCTTGTGAGGGATAGTCGGCAATGTTGGTGGTTTGTTGTTTTTCGCTTTTTAGCCGCCAAAGATAGGAACTTTTTGTGGATAAATTGCAAACTTCGGGGCAGAAATTCAACATCTTACCCTATTTTTGCTTTCTACGCCCTGCGCCACAAACCTCGCAACAAACACTCATTGCTCAGCCCTGAGCCTCAGACATAGACCACTTAGCCCCTCTCTTGGCACCCTGCTACCACGATGCTTTCTTCACGCCGGGGATAAGACCGTGCGAAGCCATCTCGCGGAACTGAATACGGCTCAAACCAAACTGGCGAATGTAGCCTTTGGGACGACCGGTAATCTGGCAGCGGTTGTGCTGGCGGATGGGGTTCGAGTTGCGGGGCAGTTTCGAAAGAGCCTGCCAAGCCTCCATCTCGTTCATCTCACCTGCCTTAACAGCGGCAGCGATAGCCTCACGCTTTGCAGCATAGCGTTGTGCGAGTTTAACACGTTTAACCTCGCGTGCTTTCATTGATTCTTTTGCCATACCTTATGCTTTTTTAGCGTTTTTGAATGGAAGACCAAACTCACGGAGAAGAGCATAACCCTCCTCGTCAGTATTTGCGGTAGTTACGAAGCAAATCTCCATACCGAGAATCTTGGTGATCTTGTCGATGTCGATCTCGGGGAAGATGATCTGCTCTTTGATACCGAGGGTGTAGTTGCCCTGACCGTCAAATTTCTCGTTGATGCCTTTGAAGTCGCGGATACGGGGAAGTGCAACTGCGATAAGCCTCTCCAAGAACTCGTACATACGGTCGCCACGGAGGGTTACGCGAACACCTACGGGCATACCCTTACGGAGTTTGAAGTTCGAAATATCCTTGCGCGAACGGGTCTGAACAGCCTTCTGACCAGCGATAATCGAGAGCTCCTCCTGAGCAATCTCGATGAGTTTCTTGTCAGCAACAGCCTCGCCAACACCCTCGTTCAGCACGATTTTCTGCAATTTGGGTACCTGCATAATGCTCTTGTAGCCAAATTCTTTCATAAGGGCAGGTACAATCTGCTCCTTATAAGTGGTTTTGAGTGTAGGAATGTAAGCCATTATTTAATCTCCTCTCCTGATTTTTTAGCGTAACGTACAAGTTTGCCATTCTCGCCCTCTTTGCGACCTACGCGGGTAGGTTTGCCGGTTTTGGGGTCTGCAAGCATAAGGTTCGAAATGTGAATAGGAGCCTCCTGCTCAACAATACCGCCCTGGGTGTTCTTGGCACTGGGTTTGGTGTGTTTTTTGATGATGTTGAAACCCTCAACGATTGCGCGCTGATTTTTGGTATCTACCTCCAAAACACGACCGGTTTTCTCTTTGCTTTTGCTACCGCCCGAAACTACGAAAACGGTATCACCTTTTTTGATATGTAATTTCATACTGCTAATCGGTATTTAAGATTACAATACTTCGGGTGCAAGCGAGATGATTTTCATATACTGGTCGCGCAACTCACGAGCAACGGGACCAAAGATACGAGTACCACGCATCTCACCCTGGGGGTTCAACAATACTACGGCGTTGTCATCGAAACGAATGTACGAACCGTTAGCACGGCGAATCTCCTTCTTTGTTCTAACTACAACCGCTTTCGATACGGTACCCTTCTTGATGTCGCCCGAAGGGGTTGCGCTCTTGACGGTCACAACGATTTTGTCGCCAATCGAGGCGTACTTCTTCTTGGTACCACCCAAAACACGGATGCAAAGAACCTCTTTGGCACCACTGTTGTCGGCTACTACCAATCTGCTTTCCTGTTGTATCATGACTATTTAGCTCTTTCAATAATTTCTACTAATCTCCAACGCTTAGTCTTGCTCAGAGGTCGCGTCTCCATAATCTTAACGGTGTCGCCCTCGTTGCAGGTGTTCTGCTCGTCCTCAGCCACAAAACGAGTGGTCTTGTTCACGAACTTACCATAGATAGGGTGTTTTACCTTACGGTGAACTGCAACGACAATGGATTTCTCCATCTTATTGCTGACTACCACACCGATTCTCTCTTTTCTAAGATTTCTTTCCATAGCCTCAATTAACATTTAGTGTTTTTCTGGTGCAGTACAGTCTTCATACGAGCGATGTCTCTGCGAGCTTTCTTAATAACGGTAGTATCCTCCACGGGAGATACGGCGTGATTAACCTTCAAAGTGGCAAGTTTTGCCTGCTCAGCCTCGATGCGCTCTACCAAATCGGCTACTGCCATCTCTTTCAATTCTGCTGTTTTCATAACTTCTCTTGTCTGCTTTAATGGTTAACTATTCAACGTAATCTCTGCGTACAACGAGTTTGGTCTCGATGGGGAGCTTCTGTGCGCCAAGACGCAATGCCTCTTTGGCTACCTCGAAGGGAACACCCTCAATCTCAAACATAATACGACCGGGAGTAACAGGAGCAACATAGCCCTCGGGGTTACCTTTACCTTTACCCATACGAACCTCAGCGGGTTTCTTGGTAATGGGCTTATCGGGGAAGATGCGGATCCAAATCTGACCCTCACGTTTCATATAACGCACGATAGCCTGACGAGCAGCCTCAATCTGACGACCGGTAATCCAGGTCGAATCCATTGCTTTCAGACCGAACGAACCGAACGCAAGCTGGTTGCCACGCTGAGCAAGACCTTTCATGCGTCCTTTCTGCATTCTTCTAAATTTAGTCCTTTTTGGTTGTAACATTGTCTTATCTTATTTAGAAGTGTTCCTATTTGTTGTTATTGTTTCTCCTGCGCTTGCGGTCGCCGCGGGGTTTGCCACCACGCTGCTCGCCCTGTGCAGGACCTGCTACGGACGATGCGCCTGCAATCTCGAACAGGTCACGTTTGCCATAAACCTCACCTACGCAAATCCATACCTTAACACCGAGGATACCTACTTTGGTAAGCGCCTCAGCAAGGCAGTAGTCTACGTCTGCGCGGAAAGTGTGCAGAGGAATACGACCCTCTTTGTAGGTCTCGCTACGAGCCATCTCAGCGCCACCAATACGACCGCTAATCTGAATCTTGATACCCTCAGCACCCATACGCATAGTCGATGCGATAGTGGTTTTGATGGCACGGCGATACGATACGCGACCCTCCAACTGGCGAGCCAACTGGTTTGCAACGATTACAGCGTCAATCTCGGGGCGTTTAACCTCAAAGATGTTGATCTGTACCTCTTTGCCGGTGAGTTTTTTGAGCTCCTCTTTGAGCTTGTCAACCTCCTGACCACCTTTACCGATAATCAAACCGGGACGAGCGGTGCTGATGGTTACGGTCACGAGTTTAAGAGTGCGCTCGATAATGATTTTCGAAATGCTAGCCTTTGCAAGACGGGCATTCAGATAGGTACGAATTTTCGAGTCCTCAACCAAGCGGGTTGAAAAATCTTTACCGCCGTACCAGTTGGAATCCCAACCACGGATGATACCAAGACGGTTTGCAATTGGATTAACTTTCTGTCCCATCTCTTACTCAGCTGATTTAGTTTCTACTACCATTTTGTCTACAATAATCGTAACGTGGTTGGAACGCTTACGAATGCGGTGTGCACGACCCTGAGGTGCGGGCTGGATGCGTTTGAGCATACGACCACCATCCACCTTGATCTCTTTTACACAGAGTTTGGTGTCCTCCAAACGCTCGGTGGGGTTCTTAGCCTCCCAGTTGGCGATAGCCGAACGGAGAAGTTTCTCCAACTTCACCGAAGCCTCTTTCTTCGAGTAACGGAGAAGACCCAATGCTTTATTAACCTCTACGCCGCGAACGGTGTCGGCAACGATACGCATCTTGCGGGGCGAGGTAGGGCAATCACGCAGCGAGGCAACAGCCACCTGCTTCTTTGCGGCCTTCATTTTCTCGGCCATTTGATATTTTCTTGCTCCCATATCCTACTTTATTTTTTTCTGTTACCGGCGTGACCGCGGAAGGTGCGTGTGGGTGCGAACTCTCCGAGTTTGTGGCCTACCATATTTTCAGTTACATAAACGGGTATAAACTTGTTACCGTTGTGTACAGCAATTGTCTGACCTACGAAGTCGGGCGAAATCATACTTGCCCTCGACCAAGTCTTAATTACGGTCTTCTGATTGCTCTCGTTCTGAGCGATTACTCGCTGTTCGAGCCTGGGCTCAATGAACGGTCCTTTTTTAAGTGAACGACTCATTATGCTACTATTTTTTTATTTTGTTTTCTTGGAGATAATGAATTTGCTGGTGGTCTTCTTAGGATTGCGAGTCTTGTAACCCTTAGCCAACAGACCTTTACGCGAACGGGGGTGACCACCACTCGAACGACCTTCACCACCACCCATAGGGTGATCAACGGGGTTCATAGTCACACCACGGTTGTGAGGCCTGCGACCGAGCCAACGCTTCCTACCGGCTTTACCGTGCTGCTCGAGGCTGTGGTCGGGATTCGACACAGCACCAACAGTGGCGCGGCAAGTGCAGAGAACCATACGGGTCTCGCCCGAAGGAAGTTTAATAATAGCATATTTACCCTCGCGAGCCAAAAGCTGTGCGTAGGTACCAGCCGAACGAGCCAAAACTGCGCCCTGACCGGGGTAGAGTTCGATTGCGTGGATGATGGTACCCAGAGGAATGTTTGCCAAAAGCAGGGTGTTACCTACCTCGGGAGCAACGCCCTCAGTGCCGCTCATTACGGTCTGACCTACTTTCAAGCCGTTGGGAGCCAAAATGTAGCTCTTCGAGCCGTCTGCGTAAACAATCAGAGCGATACGAGCCGAACGGTTGGGATCGTACTCAATGGTTGCAACAGTTGCAGCCATACCATCTTTCGCACGTTTGAAGTCAATAACACGGTACATCTGTTTGTGACCACCACCGATGTAACGAACGGTCATCTTACCGGCGTGGTTACGACCACCGCTGCTCTTCTTAGGCTCGAGCAACGATTTCTCAGGCACCGAGCAGGTAATATCCGTAAAGGTACCTGCGATTTTATGTCTTGTTCCCGGAGTTACGGGATTAAACTTTTTTACTGCCATCTCTCAATTAGATATTACTGTAGAAATCAATAGTATCGCCCTCTTTCAAGGTTACGATTGCTTTTTTCACTGCATTGGTGCGACCTACCAAGTAGCCAGATTTGGTGTAGCGTGCTTTGAGCTTACCTTTGGTGTTGATGGTGTTTACGCTCTCAACAACTACGTTGTACATCTGCTCTACGGCTGCGCGAATCTCCAATTTGTTAGCCCTGCGGTCAACGATAAAACCATACTGACCGAGTTTCTCGCCCTGACCTGCCATTTTCTCGGTCAAGATGGGTTTGATAATTACATTCATTGTCTGTTCGGTTTTTTAGTGATTAGAAATTCTCGTTTACCTTAGCCAATGCGCTCTCGGTGAACAACATCACACCTGCGTTCATCACGTCATAGGTGTTGAGGTTGGCAGCCTGCATTACCTTCACTTTGGGAAGGTTGCGAACGCTCAGGCAAATGTTGTGGTCGGTCTCTGCTACTACGAGCAATACCTTCTTACCAGCCAAGTTGAGAGCCTCTGCCATTGCTACGAACGATTTGGTTTTGGGAGTCTCCATAACGAAATCCTCTACAACGGTGATAGCCTCTGCCTGGGCTTTCAGAGAGAGTGCGCTGCGGCGTGCAAGCGATTTGAGCTTCTTGTTCAGCTTGAAGCTGTAATCGCGGGGTACGGGACCAAAGATGCGACCGCCGCCGGGGAAGAGAGGCGAGAGGATGCTACCTGCACGAGCACCGCCTGTGCCTTTCTGACGTTTGAGTTTGCGGGTCGAGCCTGCTACCTCGTTACGCTGTTTTGCTTTGTGGGTACCCTGACGCTGGTCAGCCAAGTACTGCTTAACAGCCAAGTAGATAGCGTGAGTGTTGGGCTCAATACCAAAGACCTCCTGCGAAAGAACTGCTTTCTTCGAGGTCTGAGTTCCTGTGGTGGTGTAAATTGTAAGTTCCATCTCCTCAATCCTACTTTTCAATGATTACATAAGTACCTTTTGCACCGGGAACCGAACCCTTAACCAAGAGAAGGTTGTTCTCGGCAATAACTTTGAGGACTTTAAGGTTCTGAACCTTAACCCTCTCACCGCCGGTCTGACCGGGCAAGCGTTTGCCCTTGAAGACGCGCGAAGGATACGAAGATGCACCAAGCGAACCAGGTTTACGCTGGCGGTTGTGCTGACCGTGGGTCTGACCACCTACACCGGCAAAGCCGTGGCGTTTTACAACACCCTGGTAGCCTTTACCTTTCGATACACCCACTACGTCTACCCAGTCACCCTCCTCGAAGGTGTCTGCAACGGTGAGTGTCTGACCCAGAGTTACCTCATCGAACTCCTTGAACTCCACCAATTTGGCTTTGGGCGATACACCCGATTTGCCAAAGTGACCTAACAAGCTTTTGCTGGTGTGCTTTTCACTCTTCTCGCCATAGGCAATCTGAACTGCGGAGTAGCCATCCTTCTCCTCGTTCTTGATTTGCGTAACTACACAGGGACCAGCCTCAATAACAGTGCATGGTATATTTTTACCCTCGGCACTGAAAACGGAAGTCATTCCGATTTTTTTTCCAATAAGTCCTGACATTTTACCTGTCTTTAATTACTTGTTGTTTGTTAAATAAAAAGTTTGTGTGTATAAAGTTTCTTCTACTTTATCGCTTTTGTTGTCCTTCTTTCGGGAGCGCAATAAGGCGGGTTCCTCGCGCGTGCGTATTTATTTATAGGTATCGGACAAGGAACCCCCTATTTTGCATCACCCCGCAGTTTATCAGACTTTGATGTTTACCTCAACACCCGAGGGCAACTCCAACTTCATCAGAGCGTCAATAGTCTTGGGGGTTGAACTGTAAATATCAAGAATCCTCTTGAAGGTGCAGAGCTGGAACTGCTCGCGAGCTTTCTTGTTAACGAAAGTCGAACGGTTCACAGTGAAAATCTTTTTCTGAGTAGGAAGTGGAATAGGACCGCTAACTACTGCGCCTGTGCTTTTCACAGTTTTTACGATTTTCTCAGCCGATTTATCAACCAAGTTGTGATCGTAAGATTCGAGTTTGATTCTAATTTTCTGACTCATGGTTATTTATTCTTTTATTCCAATTCTTGTTTTTTGCCACCGCACTTCTCGATAACCTCTTTTGCTACATTCTGAGGTACTTCGTCATAGTGCGAGAACTCCATAGTCGAGGTTGCGCGACCCGAAGAGAGTGTACGCAATACGGTAACGTAGCCAAACATACCCGACAGGGGCACTTTTGCTTTGATAGCCGTTGCAACACCTTTGCTCTCGGTACCCTCAATCTGACCGCGGCGTTTGTTCAAATCGCCGATGATGTCACCCATATACTCCTCGGGAGTTACAACCTCCACCTTCATAATGGGCTCTTTGAGTACGGGCTGGCACTTGGGTGTAGCCTCGCGGAAACCGTTGCGAGCACAAATCTCAAACGAGAGTGCATCGGAGTCTACGGGGTGGAACGAACCATCTTTCAAGGTTACCTTCATCGAGTCGATACCGAAGCCAGCCAAAGGACCGTTTGCCATTGCCGACTCAAAGCCTTTCTGGACTGCGGGGATGAACTCCTTAGGTACGTTACCGCCCTTAACCTCGTCAATGAACTGCAAGCCCTGAACGCCCTCGTCTGCGGGACCGATCTCGAAGATGATATCTGCAAACTTACCGCGACCACCAGACTGTTTCTTGAATACCTCGCGCATCTGGAAGGTGCCATTGAGAGCCTCCTTGTACGATACCTGGGGAGCACCTACGTTAATCTCGATACCAAACTCCCTACGGAGACGGTCGATAATAATATCGAGGTGCAACTCGCCCATACCGCTGATAATGGTCTGACCACTATCCTGGTCGGTCTTAACCGTAAAGGTGGGATCCTCCTCAGCCAACTTGCCGAGTGCGATGCCGAGTTTATCCAAATCCTTCTGAGTCTTAGGCTCCACAGCGATACCGATAACGGGCTCGGGGAAGGTCATCGACTCCAAGGTAATCTGTTTGTCCTCAACACACAAGGTGTCGCCGGTGCGAACATCCTTGAAACCTACAACTGCGCAAATATCGCCTGCGCCGATGGTATCCATAGGATTCTGCTTGTTGGCGTGCATCTGGTAGATACGGCTGATACGCTCCTTCTTGCCCGAGCGGGTATTGAAGACATAGGTACCTGCATCGAGTTTACCCGAATAGATGCGGATGAATGCCAAGCGACCTACATAGGGGTCGGTAGCAATCTTGAACGCGAGAGCGCAGAAGGGATCCTCATCGGTGGGGTAACGCTTAACGGTGCTCTCGTTGCGAGGATCGGTACCAACAATAGCCTCAATGTCGAGGGGCGAAGGCAAGAACATCATAATCGAGTCCAACAGAAGCTGAACACCTTTGTTCTTGAACGACGAGCCACACAACATAGGGATAATCTGCATACTGATGGTAGCCTTGCGGATTGCAGCAATGAGTTCATCGGGAGTAATCGAATCGGGATCCTCGAAGAACTTCTCCATAAGAGCCATATCGACCGTAGCAACCTCCTCTACGAGGTGTGCCCTTGCCTCCTCAACCTCTGCTTTCATCTCCTCGGGTACCTCCTCGTAGGTATAGTTTACGAGTTGGTCTTTCTTTGCATCGTCATAGATGATAGCCCTATTATATATAAGGTCTATAACACCACGGAACGACTGCTCGCTACCGATGGGCAAAGTGATAGGCACTGCGTTGGCACCAAGGCGCTCCTTAACCTGTGCGCAGACATTCATAAAGTCTGCACCGGTACGGTCCATCTTATTAACGTAACCGATACGGGGAACGTTGTACTTATCTGCCTGACGCCATACGGTCTCGCTCTGGGGCTCAACACCACCAACAGCGCAGAAAGTTGCCACAGCACCGTCCAACACGCGCAACGAACGCTCTACCTCAACAGTGAAGTCAACGTGTCCGGGAGTGTCGATAAGGTTAATCTGGTACTGTTTGCCTTTGTAATTCCAGAAAGCGGTAGTTGCTGCCGAAGTAATGGTGATACCACGCTCCTGCTCCTGAACCATCCAGTCCATAGTAGCCGAACCATCGTGAGTCTCACCAATCTTGTGAGTCTTACCGGTGTAGAACAAGATTCGCTCGGAAGTAGTAGTCTTACCGGCATCGATGTGCGCCATAATGCCGATATTACGAGTATATGTTAAATCTCTTCCCATCGAATCTCTTAGAATCTGAAGTGTGCGAATGCTTTATTTGCCTCTGCCATACGGTGCATCTCCTCTTTACGTTTGAAGGCAGCACCCTCGTTGTTGTAGGCAGCCATAATCTCACCGCAGAGTTTCTCTGCCATAGACTTACCTGCGCGCTTACGAGAATAAAGGACCATATTTTTCATCGAAATCGAAATTTTGCGCTCAGGACGAACCTCCATAGGTACCTGGAAGGTAGCACCACCGATACGGCGAGATTTTACCTCAACCTGGGGAGTGATGTTCTCCAATGCCTGCTTCCATACTTCAAGAGGAGCCTTGTCTGCATCCTTCATCTTCTCGCCCACCATATCCAACGCATCGTAGAAAATGGTGTATGCAATACTCTTCTTACCGTCCAGCATCAAATTATTCACAAAGCGGGTAACCATAACGTCACCAAACTTGGGGTCTGGAAGTAGAATGTGCTTTTTAGGCTTTGCTTTTCTCATTTTGTCTTAAATCTTTAATGTGTTCTTAACTAACTTTGTTGTGAGAGATTACTTTTTGGCTGCTTTGGGACGCTTAGCACCATACTTCGAGCGGCGCTGACGACGACCATCCACACCTGCGCTATCCAATGCACCACGCACCAAGTGGTAACGTACACCGGGGAGGTCTTTTACACGACCACCGCGCACCAAAACGATTGAGTGTTCCTGCAAGTTGTGACCTTCACCAGGGATGTAGGCATTCACCTCTTTCTGGTTGGTGAGTTTCACACGAGCAACTTTACGCATTGCCGAGTTAGGCTTCTTGGGGGTGGTGGTGTAAACACGCACGCACACGCCGCGCCTCTGAGGACAAGCGTCAAGGGCGGGAGATTTACTCTTCATCTCCAACTGTACCCTGCCTTTTCTTACTAACTGTTGAATAGTTGGCATTTTACTGTTTTTTAGTCCTTTGTTTTGTTAAACATTTAATTCTCGTTTCCCGTAGGGAACATCGCGTTTCCCATTTTTCGGGCGTGCAAAGATACGGCATTTTTTCTTTTCTACAATATATATGAGAAAATTTTTGCCCCTTTTGAGCCGATTTTTCAGCATTTTAGCCCCTTTTTGGGCTTTTGGTCAATTCTTTTTTCTTATCGTTTTTTGAGGATTATTTGTTTTGCTTATTGCTTTTTGTGGGGCACCCCTGTATTTTGCTGATAATATGAGTATTACAAAAAAACTTTGTGAGGATTTGCATTTTGCACCACAAATATGTTTATCTTTGTGGCTCATAAGGTTGTGCAAAAAGCGAAAAAACTTCAAAATATATGGAATACAACTTCAAAGAACTCGAAGCCAAGTGGCAAGCCGAGTGGCAAAAACAGCAGACCTACAAGGTCGATGTAGACGACTCTAAACCCAAGTTTTACGTTTTGGATATGTTCCCCTACCCTTCGGGGGCGGGACTTCACGTTGGTCACCCTCTGGGCTACATCGCCTCGGACATCTACTCGCGCTACAAACGCTCCTGCGGCTTCAATGTGCTCCACCCTATGGGCTACGATGCCTTTGGTCTGCCCGCCGAGCAGTACGCCATACAGACCGGTCAGCACCCCGCAGTGACCACCGAGCAGAACGTGGCACGCTACCGTAGCCAGCTCGACAAGATTGGTTTCTCGTACGATTGGTCGCGCGAGGTACGCACTTGTGAGCCAGAGTATTACAAGTGGACACAGTGGGCTTTCCTCGAAATGTTCTCGCACTACTACGACAACACCACCGACAAGGCTGAGCCTATCGAAAAACTCGTCGAGCGATTTGCTATTCAAGGCACTGAGGGCTTGGATGCTGCTTGCACCGAACAGCTCTCGTTTACTGCCGAGGAGTGGAACTCGTGGGACGAGAAAAAGCACGAAGAGGTACTCCAAAACTACCGTCTGGCGTTCCGTGCCGACACAATGGTGAACTGGTGTGCCGAGTTGGGTACCGTGCTTGCCAATGACGAGGTTAAGGATGGTCTTTCGGTGCGCGGTGGCTTCCCCGTTGTGCAGCGTAGGATGAAACAGTGGCTCCTTAGGGTTACCGCCTATGCACCCCGCCTCTTGGAGGGTTTGGATAAGTTGGAGTGGAGCGAGTCGCTCAAAGAGATTCAGCGCAATTGGATTGGCAAGAGCACCGGTGCTCAGGTCTTCTTCGACATTGAGGGTAGCGACAAGAAACTCGAAATTTTCACCACCCGCCCCGACACAATTTTTGGCGTTACGTTTATGGTTATCGCCCCCGAACACGAGTGGGTAAAGGAGCTGACAATCTCCGATGCCCAAAGCGAAGTGGAGGCATATTTGGAGGCAACAAAGAAACGCTCCGAGCGTGAGCGTATCGCCGAGACGAAACGTGTGAGCGGCGTCTTTACGGGCTCCTACGCCATCAACCCCTTCACGGGTAAGCGTATTCCTATCTATGTGAGTGACTATGTGTTGGCTGGTTATGGCACGGGTGCCATTATGGCGGTTCCCGCCCACGACTCGCGCGACTGGGCTTTTGCAAAACACTTTGGCTTGGAGATTATCCCCGTTGTGGAAGGCGGCAATGTAGAGGAGGCTTCCTACGATGCCAAAGAGGGAAAACTTATCAATTCGGACTTTATCAACGGTTTGGATGTGAAGGTTGCCATTGAGCGTATGTGGGACGAGATTGAGGCTCGCGGATTGGGCAAACGTAAAGTGAATTACCGTCTGCGTGATGCTATTTTCAGCCGCCAGCGTTATTGGGGCGAGCCCTTCCCAATTTACTATAAAGACGATATTGCACACCCCCTGTCGGCAGAGCAACTGCCCCTCGAATTGCCCGAGGTTGAGAAGTTCACCCCCACCGCCGAGGGCGAACCCCCATTGGCTCGCTCCGAGAAGTGGCACACCACCGAGGGCTACGCCTACGAGACCAGCACAATGCCCGGTTTTGCAGGCTCCTCTGCCTACTATCTGCGCTATATGGACCCCCACAATGCGGAGGCTCTTGTGAGCCGTAAGGCAAACGACTATTGGCGCAACGTGGACCTCTATGTGGGTGGTATTGAGCACGCTACGGGTCACCTTATCTACTCGCGCTTCTGGAACAAATTCCTCTTCGACTTGGGGGTTATCTGCGAGGACGAGCCTTTCAAGAAACTCGTCAATCAGGGTATGATTCAGGGGCGCTCGAACTTCGTATATCGTGTTGTGGGTACCAACAAATTCGTGTCGCTCGGCTTGCGCAAGGAGTACGAGACACAGGAGATTCACGTTGATGTAAACATCGTGAAAAACGACATCCTCGACCTTGATGCCTTCCGTGCTTGGCGTCCCGAATTCCACGATGCTGAGTTCATCTTGGAGGACGGCAAATACGTCTGTGGATGGGCTATCGAGAAGATGAGTAAGAGTATGTTCAACGTGGTCAATCCCGACTACATTGTAGATAATTACGGTGCCGACACGTTGCGTATGTACGAGATGTTCCTCGGTCCTTTGGAGCAGAGCAAGCCCTGGGACACCAACGGCATAGACGGCGTTCACAAATTCCTGCGCCGCTTCTGGGGCAAATTTTTCGACAAGGAGGGTAACTTCGCCGTAAGCAACGAAGAGCCCACTCCTGCCGAACAGAAAACCCTCCACAAGACCATCAAGAAGGTTAGGGAGGATATCGAGAACTTCTCGTTCAACACCTCCATTTCGGCATTTATGATTTGCCTCAACGAACTCGGTCAGTGCAACAAGAGGGCTGTTTTGGAGCCCTTCGCAGTGTTGCTCTCGCCCTTTGCACCCCACATCACCGAGGAGTTGTGGCTCCTGCTGGGATGCGAGGGCTCTATTTGCGATGCCGCCTACCCCGAGTTCAACCCCGACTTCTTGGTCGAGAACTCGTTTGAGTACCCTGTGTCATTCAACGGCAAGATGAGGTTCAAGAAATCGCTACCTCTGGGTATCTCCAATGGCGAGATTGAGGCTCTTGTGATGGCAGACGAGCAGACCGCCCGCTACACCGAGGGCAAGACCCCCAAGAAGGTCATCATCGTTCCCGGTAAGATTATCAACATCGTACTGTAACGACTTAACTACACGGTTATTGGGAAAGGGAATCATTTTAGATTTCCTTTTCTTTTTGTTAAATTCGGTTTTTTGCTAATTTTGTGACACAATCACACTGAAATATGAATGCTGCAAAGTTATATGGACGAGTTTATACTCCACACTACTTGGTCAAACTAATGCTTGACTATGTGGGCTATGTGGGCTCCGAGAGCATACTTTGCAAGCACATCATCGACAATAGTTGTGGCGATGGTGCTTTCTTGGTGGAGATTGTCCGCCGATACTGCAATGCACACATATCGGCAGGGGGTAGCATCGAAGACCTCAGGCAAAACCTAAGCACCTTTATTCACGGCATAGAGATAGATTCCCACGAGTGCGAAGTGTGCAAACAGAATCTCAACTCTGTCGCCGAAGTGTTCGGTCTAACTAATGTGTGTTGGGATGTCGTTTGCGAAGACACCCTTGCAACGTCTGCATACAACGGCAAGATGGACTATGTTGTGGGAAACCCACCCTATGTTAGGGTACACAACCTCACGGACAGCACCTACCGACACGTCAAAAAATACACATTTGCACAAGGGGGTATGACCGACCTATTTGTAGTGTTCTTCGAAATAGGTTTCAGAATGATGTCGCCTGCTGGCAAAATGTGCCTTATTACTCCAAACTCTTGGCTTAATAGTGTGGCGGGGAGTGTTCTTCGCTCATACCTTGCGGAAAGCAAGCAATTGAATGGAGTTATTGACCTTGAACACCACCAAGCATTTAAGGCAACCACCTATTCTCTCATTTCGCGCTTTTCTCAAACGCCTTGCGAACAGATAGAGTACAATGTGTTTGACGAAAAAACCCTCGGAAAGTGTTATCGTTGCCACATAGCTCTTGATGAGATGAACATTGGTGGGCTTTTTTATCTGGCAGATTCTCAAACACTGCAACGATTAAGAGAGATTAGGATGGTACCTCATCCGCAAAATGTCAGAGTCAAAAACGGCTTTGCAACCCTTGCGGATGGTGTCTTTATTGGCGACTGGAATTTTAGTGGAATGACCATAGATGTTGTTAAGTCTTCGACAGGCAAGTGGAGCAAGTGCCTATTCCCTTACTCCAACTCCAAACCCATTCCTCTGTGTGAGATTGAGCAACAGTTCCCCGATGTCTACGAGTACTATATGAGCAAAAAGGAGGCTCTATGCAAGGACACCACCCCTCCCGAGCCAACGCCACAACAAGACCTCTTTGGGGTGCAATGTCCGAAGGGAATGCAGAATACCACGTGGCACCTCTTTGGTCGCACTCAGGCGATAAACGATGTGGCAAAGGACAAAATCGCCATCAACTCTGTCATCAAGGACAAGAGTAGTATCAAACTATCCTTCGTCCCTAGTGGCAAAGGGGTATATGGTGGCTTGTATATGCTCTCGGCTGTCAGTTTTGAGAAGATTCAGGAGTTGGTTTCCTCGGAGGAGTATATCTCATACATTGCTACGTTGAAGAATTACAAGAGCGGCGGATACTACACCTGCACAGCAAAAGATGTTGAACTTTATCTAAACTACAAACTACAAAGCAATGAATAACAGCGAGTTTTTGTCCGTACTGAAAGACGCTTTTGCAAAATTCTTATCTACCGGTTCTCGCAGCAATCAGAAATTGCTGATTCTACACCACAAGGTCGCAACAGACATCCTCTCGCTGTTGGGAAGTGACTATTGCGTCAAATCTCTTGGTGTGGGAGAGGGTAAAGAAGCTACGCTCACCGGTCGTTACTTTGACAAAAAAGTAGATATAACCTTTTTCAAAAAAGATGGCAACCAAGAGATTGCGGTTGCAGGACTTGGCGTTAAGATGGTAATGCAGAACTATGCCCAAAATTCCAATAATTATTTTGAAAATATGATGGGCGAAACCGCAAACCTGCGTAGCAATAACATGCCATACTTTCAACTCTTTGCAATCCCCGACAAACTCCCCTACTACAACGACCAAAAGGTTATAACCAAATGGGAGGGTTTTGCAAAACACCACGCCGAGAAGTACTTAAAGATGTCGCAGGACAACACCGACAACTTTATGCATACTCCTACCAAAACACTTGTTTTCGCATACCACATTCCCGATGCAAACAAACCTCTAACCACCAAAAAGGAATACATAGAATACTACTCCAAAAACATCGACAAATTGAGGCTATCTGAGAGCTCTATTGATTATGGTCGCTTTGGCAACGCTGTGATATTCAATAACTATGGGACTTTCATAGAGAAGGTTGCCCACTATATTCTGTCGATATAATCTACACCACCCAAACCCGAGAGAAACAATGGATTTTTTGTCGCTATTTTTGATTGCTGTGGGGCTGTCGATGGACGCCTTCTCGGTGGCTATCTGCAAGGGGCTCGCACTGCCTCGTGCGGGAGCGGACAAGTGTTCCATTGTGGGCTTGTGGTTTGGTGTTTTTCAGGCACTTATGCCCATTGTGGGTTGTTTTGTGGGCATACATTTCAAGGACGCCATAGAGAGTTTCGACCATTGGCTTGCCTTTGCGCTGCTGGCACTCATCGGTATCAATATGATTCGCGAGGCACTCGGCAAGGAGGAGGACAATGTGGAGAACAAAGGGTGCGAGGAAAACCCACTGGCGGCTCGCAAAATGCTGCCTATGGCTATTGCCACGAGCATTGACGCCTTGGCGGTGGGTGTGGGTTTTGCCTTTTTGGGTGTCGATATATGGCTCTCGGCACTGCTCATTGGCGTTACGACCTTCGTGCTGTCGGCTGTGGGTGTGAAAATGGGAGGCGTTTTCGGTGCTAAGTATAAGTCGAAAGCCGAACTCGCCGGCGGTATCATCCTCATACTGATTGGTCTTAAAATCCTCCTCGAACACACCATCTTTGCCTAATGGCAAGAGGAGTCTAACGTCTAACGTCAATAGTCGCGGGCTCGGCAAAAGTGCCGAGCCCGATGATTTTTAAGGAGGATAAGGGCTTTAATGACCTTAACTACCCTCTCCTAAGTTATAGGGGTTCCTCCCCTACGAAAGGGGAGGTTAGGAGGGGTGGTCGAAATTGCGCTCGGCGTCCCCGCCGAGCAGGGAGGGTGCCCGAAGGGCGGGAGAGGTCTGTCGCCTATAAGTCCTATATGCCCTATAAGCCTTATAAGCCATATACGCATAAAACTCGCGGGTATCTTTTTTGATACCCGCGAGCAAATAAGCAACCGTTTGACTTAAAGAGTGGTAGATGCCAACCGCCCACCTCGCTGTGGTCGTGGCAAGACGAGCGCACATTACGCTCGTTAAGCCAATTGGTTCCAACTGATTCATCATTAAACTATAAGTGGACTCTATTGCCTTGTTAAACCCCAAACAACTGGATCTATTTCTTCATCAACATATTCCATTCCCACATATTCTGTGCACGACTTATCGGAAAAGAAGAAACGAACAACATACACCATTTCCATACCAATCCTATTGCGCATTTTAAACTTATGGACGATACTCCATTTAGATGGGATCTGTTTTGTTTTACGAAGACCCAACACATCCTCAAAACCGGTTCCTGCAAATATATCTTCAAATTCAACTTGCCCCCAAGCATAGGGTTTGTATGAATCACCTTGAATAGACTCTTTTAATTGTGTCTTTACCGTTCTTTTTGCATTATAGTTCTGCAAGTCAACTTCATTGCAACCATTCATCAATAACAGTACAATACAGATAATTAGCAATTGTATGCCCCTTCTCATTTTAGTAAGAATTATTAAGTTAAACTCGTTGTTTCTCAAATTCTTACTACCCGCACCTCGATAGTGATTAATAAACACAAAGAAAGCGTGGTGCTGAAAGACTTATTTTAGCAAGATGGGCTCTGGTAAAACCTTGAAGATAAATACGCAACAGCCCACGCCTATACCCATTGCAGGGTACAGCGTGAGAAGATGTCTGCTCATTCTCTCTTCAAAATTTACCAGATTTATCTTGCGAGAATAAACTTACACTTTCCGCGTAAAATCAATGTGTTAGCACAAATATAAGCATTTATTCCATAATTTTGAATTTTGAATTCTTAATTTTGAATTTTTATCGGTATCTTTGTGAGGTTATACCTCACAACAACAAGAGAAGAGATGGACAACAACTTTATTGTTTCGGCACGAAAATACCGCCCACAGACCTTCGAGTCAGTGGTGGGGCAGAGTCACGTCACCACAACGCTCAAAAATGCCATAGCGCGAGGGCAGTTGGCGCACGCATACCTCTTTTGCGGACCCCGAGGAGTCGGCAAGACCACCTGTGCGCGTATCTTCGCCAAAACCATCAACTGTCTTAATCCCACCGCCGAGGGCGATGCTTGCGGCGAGTGCGAGTCGTGTCGCAGTTTCGATGAGGGCAGGAGTTTCTCGATTCACGAGCTCGATGCCGCATCGAACAACTCGGTAGACAACATCCGCGACCTGACGGATCAAGTGAGGGTTCCTCCCCAGATTGGCGAGTACAGCGTCTACATCATCGATGAGGTGCATATGCTCTCGCAGGCGGCTTTCAACGCCTTCCTCAAAACGCTCGAAGAGCCACCACACCACGCCATTTTCATTCTCGCAACAACCGAGAAGCACAAGATAATACCCACCATCCTCTCGCGCTGCCAGATTTACGACTTCCAGCGCATACGCATCGAGGACGCTGTGGAGTACCTCAAACTCATCGCCACACGCGAGGGTGTCGCTTTCGATGACGAGTCGTTGCACCTTATCGCCCGCAAGGCTGACGGTGGTATGAGGGATGCTCTGTCGATGTTCGACAAGGCGGTGTCGTTCTGCGGCGGCAAATTGGAGTATAAAGAGGTGGCAGCAACCCTCAACGTGCTCGACTACGACACCTACTTCGGCATTACCGATGCGCTGGTGGCTGGCGACTACAAGAGTGCGCTGCTGACCTTCGATGAGGTGCTCAAAAAGGGCTTCTCGGGGCAGAGTTTTGCCTCCGGATTGGCTACGCACCTTAGGGATTTGCTGATGTGCAAGGAGCCTCAGACTATGAGCCTCTTGGAGATTAGCGGCTCGCTGCTCGACCGCTACAAACAGCAGAGCGCACGTTGCGACATAGGTTTCCTCTTTGGTGCTGCGGCACTCCTCGGCGAGGTCGATGGAGGCTTCCGCACCGCCACCAACCAACGACTGCACGTTGAGTTGGCACTGATGAAACTTGCAGGGCTCGGTCAAAAAAAAACTCTTGATGTAAGCGACTACCCCTCGCTGCCACCACTCGTCAAGGGCGAGGCAAGCACACCACAGCCCACACAGGCTCAGCAAGTTGCCCCTGCGCTACAATCCGCACCACAACCCACCGTTGCGCCCAAGGTGGAGGTTGCTCCCGCACAGCCTGCGGTACCACAGCCTGCACCACAACACACACCACAGCCCGCTGTTGCGCCCACACCTGCACCCCAAGTGGCACCCCAAGTGGCACCCAATGTAGCGCAAGCTCCCGCTCCTGCCGCAGCAAAGCCCAAGAAGGGGTTGTTTGGTGGCTCCATAAGTGCCATTATGAGCGGTCAGAAGAGTTCGGAAGAGGAGGAGAAAGTTACCTACTACGACCCCTACGCACAGCAGAAGATAACCAAGGGTTGGGAGGCTTTTATGGAGCGTATGATGGTGGAGCACCCCCGTATGGGACACGCACTGAAAAAGACCATCGTGAATGGTCACACCCTGGCGCTGACGGTCACCACGGAGATTATTCGTGACGAGCTGATGCGCAACCAGAACGAGATAACGGCACTCTTGCAGGAGGCTTGCGGCTTGGAGGGTAGCATTGTGCTCGACATTACGGTCAGCACCGCCAAAGAGGATAACACACCACACAGACCGATGGACAAGGTGCGCTTCCTCGTGGAGCAAAACCCCGAACTGAACACGCTGATTCAGGACCTCGGCTTGGATGTGGAATAGGTTCGAATTGAGAATTGACAAAACTTTGTTTTGTCTAAAATGCTCCCGCTCGGCATAGTCTGCGAGCAGCCTCTGCCCTCGCTTACTCGCATTTGCGAAAATTGAAAATTGAGAATTGAGAATTATTGTCTTTCTTGTTTTTCTTGCAAGAGTAGCAGGGGTAACAGGGATAACAGGGGTAATAGGGGTAATAGGGGAGTTTGAGAGGAGATTTTTTCGGTGGTGTGTGATGCTCCGAAGGAGCAGAAATGAGGAAAACACCATCTCTCAAACTTGTTTGAAAGAGATTGGTGGTTTACTCATTTCAGACCTGCCGAAGGCAGTCACACCACCGCAAGGGCTGCACTAAAAGTTTTTGGGCGACTTTTTATAAAAAGTCGCGAAGAAAAAGTCGCGAAAGAAAAAGAACAACAAACAATAATAATAAAGGAAGAAAGATGGCAAATTTTGTAGAAGAACTCAGGTGGAGGGGTATGATTCAGGATATGATGCCCGGTACTGAGGAGCAACTCAAAAAGGAGATGACAACCGCCTACCTCGGCATTGACCCTACGGCAGACTCGCTGCACATTGGTCACTTGGTAGGTGTTATGATACTGAAACACTTGCAGAGGTGTGGTCACAAACCCATCGCCCTGGTGGGTGGTGCTACGGGTATGATTGGCGACCCTTCGGGCAAGTCGCAGGAGCGCAACCTCTTGGACGAGGCTACTTTGCGCCACAATCAGGAGGCCATTAAGGCTCAACTTGCACGCCTTATCGACTTCGATAGCGATGCCCCCAATGCAGCAATCCTTGTGAACAACTACGACTGGATGAAGGAGTTCTCGTTCTTGGAGTTCATTCGCGATGTGGGCAAACACATTACCGTTAACTATATGATGGCTAAGGACTCGGTGAAGAAGAGGTTCAATGGCGAGGGCGATGGTATGTCCTTCACGGAGTTTACCTACCAGTTAGTGCAGGGCTACGACTTCTACCACCTCTACGAGGCTCACGGCTGCAAGTTACAACTTGGCGGTAGCGACCAGTGGGGTAACATCACCACCGGTACGGAACTTATCCGCCGCAAGAAGGGTGCTACGGATGCTTATGCGCTAACCTGCCCCCTGATTAAGAAGGCTGACGGCACGAAGTTTGGCAAGACCGAGAGTGGTAATATCTGGCTCGATGCTCGCTACACTTCGCCCTATAAGTTCTATCAATTCTGGCTCAATGTGAGTGACGAGGATGCCAAGAGTTATATCAAAATCTTCACATTCCTTGACAAGGAGACCATCGACAACCTCATTGCCGAGCACGAGGCAGCACCCCACGAGCGCAAACTCCAAAAACGCCTGGCAGAGGAGATTACAGTTATGATTCACTCGCGCGAGGAGTACGAGAAGGCTGTGGCAGCAAGTGGTATTCTCTTTGGCTCGAATGCCGGCGAGGCTCTGAAATCCATCGATGAGGCGACCTTCTTACAGGTCTTTGAGGGTGTTCCACAGTTCAAAATTGCCGCTTCTGAGTTGGCTGAGGGCGTAGATTTCCTCTCGCTGTGTGTTGAGAAAGCCCCCACATTCCCCTCGAAGGGCGAACTGAGGAAACTCATTCAGGGCGGCGGCGTGTCGCTCAACAAGGAGAAGGTTACGGACCCCTATATGGTTGTGAACAACGACAACCTCATTGCAGGCAAGTATCTCTTGGTGCAGAAGGGTAAGAAGAACTACTACCTCCTCATTGCGGAGTAGCAGCCACACTATACCTATATATACAACAACGCCCTGCACTTGGAGTGTGCAGGGCGTTGTTGTATTATGGCTCGGGGCTAATGTAACGTATGTTTCGCAAAAAACACGTTAGTGCAGTTTTGCCCCTATGAGTTCGAGGAACTCTTGGCGTGTTTCGTGGTGGTTGAGGAAAGCTCCGCTGAAAGCCGAGGTTGTTGTTATGGAGTTCTGCTTCTGCACACCCCTCATCTGCATACACATATGCGCAGCCTCAATAACCACAGCCACACCCAGAGGGTTGAGCGTCTCCTGTATGCAGTCGCGAATCTCCATAGTGAGCCTCTCCTGCACCTGCAAACGGCGAGCAAAACTCTCCACACAGCGGGGAATCTTCGACAAGCCAACAATCTGACCATTGGGGATATAGGCAATGTGAGCCTTCCCATAGAAGGGTAACATATGGTGCTCACACATCGAATATAGTTCTATGTCCTTCACAAGTACCATCTGGCGATAATCCTCCTTGAAAATCGCCGAGCGCAAAATTTCAGCAGGCTCCTCAGCATAGCCCTTAGTCAAAAATTGCATACACTTGGCAACCCTCTCGGGGGTCTTAACAAGCCCCTCGCGCTCGGGGTCCTCACCCAACAGGCGCAATATCGCCTCGTAGTGCTCCATAAGTTCCGCCGTAACCTCTGGCGAATAAATCTCTTCTCGTTTGTACATTTTATGTTAGTGTTTTTAGTCTTCCTTTTTTTCGCACCTTTTTCTTCGCACCTTTTTATAAAAAGTCGCCTTTTTCGCACCTTTTTGTAAAAAGGTGCTACCAAAAACTTTTAGTGTAGCCTTTGCGGTGGTGTGACTGCCTTGCGGCAGGTCTGAAATGAGTAAACCACCAATCTCTTTCAAACAAGTTTGAGAGATGGTGTTTTCCTCATTTCTGCTCCTTCGGAGCATCACACACCACCGAAAAATCTCCTTTCAAACTCCCCTATTACCCCTGTTATCCCTGTTACCCCTGCTACTCTTGCAAGAAAAACAAGAAAGACAAGAATTTTCAATTTTCAATTTTCGCAAATGCGAGTAAGCGAGGGCAGAGGCTGCTCGCAGACTATGCCGAGCGGGAGCATTTTAGACAAAACAAAGTTTTGTCAATTTCCAATTCCCAGAACAACATCTATGGAATCGGCAACAGCGCGTTTGTCCATAGCCAGACTATCCAACAACTCTGCTCTCAGTGTTAGCGAGTCGCCAAGGAGCACCAACGAGTCCGCCTCAGCCACATTCCTCAGGTGGGCTACTTGTCGCAGGGAGTCGTTGCGGTACCATTTCTTGGCGGCGGCTGTGCGCAGTTTATCGCTCTTTTGGAGGAGTTTATCAACCTCTTCACGCAATTTCACACCCTCGCCCACGAGCGAGTCGGCGCACCCCCTAAGACTCTCTGCGTGAGCCATATCAACCGAGTCTATACGCAACCACACCGTATCGTGGGGCAGCATAGGAGGCACAGCGTCCAAATAGCCACGCACCCTTATGGAGTCGTTGAAGAGCAGCATTGGTCGGAAGTGCAACGTGGAGTCCATCTTAGCCAGCGCGACCTCCGAAGGTGGTAGGTATACTATGCGAACCGAGTCGAAGACAATATGTGGCTCGTCTTCGCGGCGCGTATAGTCGGCAAGCGTCAGGCGATACTCCACAGCCCCCGTTTTGGGTTTGATGGTTGTGGTATAGCGCAGCGAGTCATCGTGAGTGAGGTTATTGCGGTTGTAATATATGCGTGCACCCTCCTTGTCGTATACTTCGTGGGTGGATTGCAGGCGGGTGTTCTTATCGAGGGTGTCGATATAGTAGTGGTAGCTCACAATATACTCGCCCCTATCGTGGATGGGCAACGATAGTTGCAGTTTGGTGGTGTCTTTCAGCCTATTAACAGCGATATGCTCCATCCAGAGCACCTCTTGGCTGCACTGTGCCTTAGCCAACGAATCCACATATCGCAGGTTGCGCAACTTCTGCTCGTAGCCCTCGGCAAGGCTTTCGAGCGAAGCGATAGATGCTTCTATAACATCGCCGAGGCGTGCGCTCTTGCGTTTTTGGAAGTTGGCGAGGGTGTTGAAAAAGTCATTCTGGGTGTAGCCATAGCGCTCCAAGATGGGAGTGTATATGTCCAAGCTGTCGGTCTTCATCCTCTCGGCATTGGCGTAGGCATTCACAAGGAACATCTCGCGAGCGATACGCTCCAAGTCGCTGTCGGGAATGATAGTCTTGCGCGAACAACCCGCTCCACCGAGGCAAAGTGCCGCCAAAATCACCACAAGGAGTACTCTATTTATTGCGTGTTTCATCTGGTTTCGAGTCCCTCGGTATCATCCGAGAGGTTGTAAAGTTTGTTATTATCCAAGTGACAGCCATCACCGCCACCACAATTCCCACAATATCCATAAGTGCGATGCTCACGGGGTAGTTCTCCACCACAAAGGTATTGCCCGGCATCTTAATAACTCCAAAGAGAATCTGCACTGCGCACACCACCACGCCCAGCACAACACCCCCCACGACACCCCTACCACCTATCATCAAGCCCGCAAGGGTAAAAATCCTCGCCACAAAGCCTCTGCGTGCGCCCACCGAGTAGAGGGTTGCTATATCGTTACGTTTCTCCGTTATGAGCATCACAAGCGAGCCCACAATAGTCGCAGCGGCGATAATTGTCACGAGAAGCAGTATGAAAAAAATGCTCCACTTCTCCAAGCGCGTAGCCTTATAGACCGCCTCATCGAGTTCGTAGCGCGTCTTAACCTCAAACTCCTCGCCCACAACAGCCTGCATATCGCGCCTTACGCGCTCCAACTTCGCACCCTCAGAGGCAGCCACCGCCAAGCCCGAAGCCCTACCCTCTTGTCCGAGCAGTCGTTGTGCCCAATCGAGCGAGGTAAAGATGTGTTTCGAGAGTGTTGTTGCGCCCCCTTCGAGTGTTCCCGCGTGGCGAATCCTATCGCTTTTGATTGCCGACATAGGTAGCAGTGGCGAGATGTTCTCCTTGCGGAGCGTATGGATCGTAAGCGCATCGTGTAGTGTGGGATTTTTTGCCGCATAGCCATCTGCGAAGAGGTAGTCCACATCGCACCCCACAACCGCGCGGCGGTAGTCGCCAAGTGTGAGTCTCCACTCGCCATACCACATCACATCGCGCACATCCACAACCTCGGCATACCCCTCGTCTACCCCCCTGAGGGTTGCAAACGACTGTCTGCCCCTATACTCCGCCATAACGCTCTCCTCGATGTAGGCAGAGCTCTTCTCCACCCCCTCGACAGCCTCCACAGCCTCTCTTAGGGCATCCTCCAATGGGAAGGTCTTACCCCTGGCAGGCAGCACCACAAGGTCCGCCTCGGTGGTCGTATAGAGCCTTTGGAGCAGCCCATCGAAGCCATTATAGACCGACATCAATATCACCATCGCCGCCACAGCAACACCTATGGCAATGGAGCTCACCCTCGCCGTAGTGTTGATAACCGACAGCGACTTTGCCGAGTGCAGAAAGCGGCGAGCAATATGCAAAGCGAGGTGTTTCATTGCGTGACCGACAGCGACAATTTACGAGGTCTGCCCTACAAGGTGTTATTTCTTCAAGAGGTTGTCAATGTTCTCGATATACTCCAACGAGTCATCGAGGAAGAAGGTAATCTCGGGCACCACACGCAGCTGGTTGCGCATCCTCGCACCCAAAAGTTTGCGTATCCTCCAACTCTCAGCCTCAATCCTCGCCATAATCTCCTCGTGCTTGGCAAAGGGGAAGATGCTCAGGTAGATGCGAGCATACTCCAAGTCGGGACTAACCCTCACAGCCGTCACCGACACAATAACACCCTTCACAATATCGGCACAATCACGCAAAAAAAGCTCGCTGATGTCCTTCTGTATCTGACGCGCCACCTTCTGCTGACGTGTCGACTCCCCAAATGTATTCTCCATATCTGTTTTTTGTTTTGTTTCTTCTTTCTCCGCTTTTTGTAAAAAGCGGAACCAAAAACTTTTAGTGTAGCCTTTGCGGTGAGGTGTGGCTATCTTTCGCAGATAGTCTGGCAGTCGAACTGCCAGCCCACCATCAAACGAGTTTGAGTGGGCTGACACTTCGCCCGCCTCTCTCCTTCGGAGAGCCTCGCACCTCCCCGAAAAAAGACGTCTCTCAAACCCCTACTCATATATGTCCCATATGCCTTATAAGCCCTATAAGCCTTAGGACTATTGACGTTAGACGTTAGACCTTAGACGTTAGACCAAAATCTCAATTTCGAATTACCATCTCCGAAGGCACCGCATCTGTTTGCACCACCCTCTTTGCTCTGCGTTTGGCGGGGCTAAACGACCAGCTCCCTGAGTGTTCCCAGCGGTAAGCCACGCCAAGGCTGAGGTTGATATTATCGAGGGGTGAGCGCAAAAACTGTGTGCCGAGGTAGATGGTCTTGCGCTTTACGATGTCGGAGTAGCCAAAATAGTATCTTCCCTCCAACATAACCTCCACATTGCCAAAGCACCAGCCGCCACCAAGTCCCACCACTAAGCCATAGCCCCAGCGGTTGTCCCTGACACTCTGCCACTCGTAGTCAAACTCTTCGCGGGTGCCCGTTGAGTAGTCGTTATCCTGACGTCCATCGGGTCCGTGGTCGATATAGAACTCTTTGGAGCCCCAATCGAGATTGTAGGAGAGTGTAGCGCCCACATTGAGGAAAATCCTCAATCGGTTGTTGAGCAGCAGTGCGTGTGGTTGCCACATCACGGGGACCATAATGGTATTCATCTCTCTACCATAGGTATAGCGTTTAGTATTCCTATCGAGTGCCGCATACTTGAAGCCACGTTGTAGCAGTTCCAACTCCACGCACACACCTCCCGTGTAGTCATCGGCAAGGTAGGAGTTCGACTTACCGCCGCCATAGTACACCCAATAGATACCTCCATTGAGTTTGCCCCACTCAGGGGGACTTGTCCAGTGTGGGTAGAGCCTCACATCGCCCTCGCCCCAGCCACCCTTCACGCCCAAGTATTGAAACTGTGCCGAAGAGGTGGTTGTCGCAAAGAGCAACAAGAGCATTGTGCTCAGCAATATCTTACCAATCCTTTTCATCGTTGTCTTCAAAATTCCGTTAATATCGGTTGCGGGAGCCGCCCATACCGCCCATACCGTTGCTGCCACCAATGGAGTTCACTGCGCCCTTCATAGAGCCCATACCCGAAGAGAAGCCGCCCAAGCCGCCACCCTGCTGTTGTTGCTCTTGTTTGAGTTTCTCTTGGCGTTTCTTCTCCCTATCTTCGAGTATCTTTTTGAGCCTTACAGCCTCCGTCTTGCGGAGTTGTTCGTTGATTGTCTCGAAGGTTATAGGTTTGAAGATGGTGTTCATATCGGCAGTGATCTCCACCTCCCAATTGGCTTTTACCTCCATAACTTCCTCGCCCATCTCATCCACATAGGGCTCGGTGCGCTCTGGCTGGCGGCGCTCGATGAGGTTACCCGTATCCCACATACCATTCCCATTGGGGTCTTCGAGCACACTAATCTTTACCTTGCCGGGTTTGACGTAGTTGAAGAGGTGTTTGCCCGTTGTGGCGTTCTTAATCTCGGCAATAGTCTTACCCCTCTCATCATTGAGGTAGAGAACATATTGCGACTGTGGGCTCTTGCCCACAACATTCACTATGACGGTGCCAAACTGCTCTGGGTCAAAGGTTGTATGGTCACTTCTGAGGGTATCGTTCGACTGCCCTGCCACATTGCGGAAAGCACCCGCAGGCACTGTGAGTTTATATTTACTCTTGGGTTCCCACGCCGCCCTCAGGTGCCAAATCTTCATATCCACACTATCTTGGAAGAGTTCGTATGGCACCGTTGGGAGCTCGCTCACATCCTCGGCAATGCTCTCCACGCCCTTCTTCTGAGCCTCTTTCTTCTTCTCCTCGGCAAGTTTCTTCTCCTCCTCAGGCGAGAGCGCAGCACCCGCAAGGCGCAGGTCTATGGCTGTGGTATCAACAGCCACCAGAGGCATCTCGAACTTGAACGAGATGGTCTTCTCGGGGTTGAGCTCTCCCTTTGCCATATCGACCTTAAATGGGTTCTTGGGCACAGGGGGCACATACTCCACGCTATCTTTGAGTGCCTTCTCTTTTTTCTTCTCCTCCTCTTCGCGGGCCTTCTTCTCCTCCTTACTCTCGAAGTATTTCCAGAAGAGCGAGAGTTTTGCCGTATCGGGCACAAGGTTGTTTATGGTGTCGTGTTTGAGGTAGATAACCCTACCTTTGAGAGTGTCGCCCAGACGCTCCGAAGGCACATTGAGCCAATAGTTGATGGTGTCCTTACCGCGCGTAACATACTCCGTAACTATCTCCTCAGGGGCTATGCTATCTATCGAAAACTCCAACACCTCGGGGTTGGGGGCACCAAAGAAGAGTGTTACCTTATGTTGCATCTCGCGCTTCGACTCTGCAAGGTTTTGACGCTTAAACCTCCCATCGGTAAACATCTTGAAGTAGAGTTGTGGCTCGGCAGTCAGGTAGTGGCGCGTAGTGTCGTACCAAGCCCTGAAATCGGGCTCCCTCAGAGGGTTGTGCACCGAGTCGAGGAAACCTACCATATCGGTCTCGGGGTCGTAGGTAAAATTGTTGTTCTTGTCGGCAATGGCGTAGATCTTATAGTCTATCGGTTTGAGGTTCTGAGCGATAAAAATACCGTTCGTGGCCGCCTTAGCCACCGCCGCAGGTTTATATTTGAGCAATATGGAGTCGTAGTCGGGGATGGAGTCCACCTCGGCAGGGTAGAAGAAGATGAGCGAAGAGCTCACACTATCGCCCTTGCTCGCACTTACCGTATAGCCACTCATAACCATTGAGTCTATCTCGCTACCCGTGGAGAAAACATAGCGGAAGTCGCTCAGCCTATTACCCTCGTTGTTATCCACAATGGAGTTACCAAAGTTGAGCGCATAGGTCTGGTTCTCTTCGAGCGTATCGAGGATTGTGATGCGGATGCCCTTGCCACTTGTGGTAATCGTGGGTGTTTTCTTCATCATTGGCGATGTGAAGAACTCTTTTTGTTGGTCCTTAATCTGCACATACTCATCAAAACCAATGTAGATCTCCTTACCCGTGAAGTTGGTGGTAAAGAAACCCGGATTGGCACTCACAATAATTGGAGGCAGCGAATCCTTGGGTCCGCCCTGAGGCGATGTAATGTTCGCACAACGCCACAAAAGGCTGCTGCCAAACAACCCCACCATCGCAACCTGCAACAATCTCTTAACCAACAATTTTTTCATTCTGTTTCTCTTCTTTTGCGACTTTTTATAAAAAGTCGCCTTTTTTCGCACCTTTTTGTAAAAAGGTGCTACCAAAAACTTTTAGTGCACCAACCAATCGTGGTACTACCTACCGCTTTGCTTAGGAGTGGCTTCGGAGAGCCTCACACCTCCCCGAAAAAAAGACTCCTCTCAAACCTTCCTATTATTCCCCCTCTAAGTTAGAAGGAATAGTGGCTGTGGGTTTATCCCATATCTCTCAGTCCTCCCATAACTCCCATACACCCTATAAGCCTTATAAGCCCTATATGCCCTATATGCCTTAGGACTATTGACGTTAGACGTTAGACCTAATCCCAGCGAGTGGGTTTTGTGGAGGGATTTTTGTGCCAAACAAGCGAGCAACTCCGCAGTTTGCTCAGCGCAAATGAGGAAGTTGCGATGCGCAGTTTGGTGCAAAAAGCACCCACAAGGCACGCTCGCCCACGAGATGTGCTCGCTACTCCATCTCCTCGAAGAGCGTGTGTATAGTCTTGCGCAGCACGGGATGTATCTTCTCGGGCGCAATCTCATTCAGGGGGCGCAACACAAAGTCCCTATCCTGAATCAGGGGGTGGGGAATTTGGAGCCTCGGGGTGTCGATAATCTCGTCCTCGTAGAAGAGGATGTCGATGTCGATTTTGCGGGGGGCGAACCTCTCGCCCGTCTGCGCCTTGATGCGTGCCTCCTCTTCGCGGTCACGTCCGAGTTGTTTCTCGATATCCAAGACTTTGTCGAGCAACTCTTCGGGCGAGAAGTCGGTGTCGAGGATTATCGCCTGGTTGTAGAAGTTCTCCGAGGAGGTAAAGCCCCAAGCCTTACTCTCGTAGGAGTGCGAGCAGCGCAGGATGATGCCCAACTGCTTGTTAATCTCCTGCTGTGCGCGGCGGAGGGTATCCTTAACGTCACCCACATTGCCGCCCGTTATAATAATCGCTTTTGCCATATCTTTTGTTGTTTTGTTTTAGGTTAATTTCTCGGTTTTCTATCCCCTGAGGGCTATTAGTTTGCTCACAGCCAGCGCAAAGTGCGTAAAGACCATTCGTGGGTTGCCATTCTGCCCGATGTCGCGCAGCGCACGCTCCATCTCTGCCACCAACTGCTCCACATTGTGGTTAGCCACATAGGGAGCAAATTTCAGGCAAAAATCCCTCTCGGCACCCCACAGGTGGCTCACACTCTCCACACCTGCTGTAAGCATATAACTCTCGCGAATCATCCCCAGGGCGTACTCCAAGAAGTGCTTTTGGCTCTCCCTGCCTGCTGTGGCGAGTTGTTCTGCCCACTCGAAGAGTTCGAGGTGGCGATTGCTGTACGAAAGGCGCATAAGCCTCGTGAAGAGTTCGAAGTTGTCGGAGGCTGTCACACCCTCGCCCTGCAAGGCACGTTTGAGCGTTATGAGCGAGCCGTCTGCCACCCTCGCAGCCGCAGCCGCAGCCTCGGGCGAGGCTCCCAACTTGCGCACCGCATACTCTGCCAACTCTTCGGGCTCTATGCGACCAACGCTTATGCTCTGGGTGCGGGAGGTGATGGTCGTAAGGAGCGACTCGGGGTGCTCACTCACGAGCAGGAAGAGTGTTCCGTCCCAGGGCTCTTCGAGGATTTTTAGGAGCGAGTTTGCTGCCTCGCGCTTCATACGCTCAGGGAGCCAGATGATGACGCTCTTACGCTCGCCCTCGAACGCCTTGAAGGAGAGTTTGCGAATAATCTCGTCTGCCTCCTTTTGGGGGATTATGCCCTGCGCGTTTTGGGCATTTATGGCATCATACCAATCGTACTCGTCAAAAATGGCATCATTCTCAGCCACAATCTCTCTCCACTCTGCGATGAACGAGTCGCTTGTTGGTGTCTTGGAGGGGTTTACGATGGGAAAAACGAAGTGCACATCGGGGTGTGCAAGAGCCTCAATCTGCACACACGAGGGGCATTTGCCACAAGGCTCGCCACCTTCGCGGTGGGAGCAATGGAGATACTGAACATAGGCGAGGGCTACCTGCAAAGTACCCCAACCACACTCGCCCTCAATGAGTTGTGCGTGGCTTACCCTGCCTGCATCAATGTTCTGACGCAAGCGTTCAACAAGGTCCCTATGTCCTACAATCTCGCCAAATTTCATTTTTGCCCTTCTCTACGGTGCTTTGTAAACTACAAAAATAGTCTTTTCAATTGAAAATTGAAAATTTTACGAATTGTGGTTTTGAATGCGCAAGAATAAAAAAAATGCGAGCGCATTCTGCGCTCGCACCTTAACTCTTAGCGAGTAACACATCCGCTATATTTGTGAGCAGCAAGTAGCAGATTGGTGTGGTGCAAAATTTACCCACAAGATGCGCGAGTAGCGAGTAGCAGATTGTGGAGGAAATTTTGTGCCAAACAAGAAGGCGAGTCCGCAGTTTACTCTGGTGTAAATGAGGAACTCGCCTATCGCAGTGCGGTGCAAAATTTACCCGCAAGATGCACTCGCCTATTTGCCGGTGCTGCCAAAACCTCCCGCACCTCGCGAAGTGTCGGAGAGTTCCACAGCCTCTTCCCACTCCACCTGAGCGTGCTGAGCCACAACAAGTTGAGCAATGCGCTCGCCATCGTTAATCGTAAAGTCTGCATTGGAAAGATTGGCGAGGATGACCTTCACTTCGCCACGGTAGTCGGCATCGACCGTACCGGGGGCATTGAGCACCGTAAGACCATACTTGGCAGCCAAGCCGCTACGGGGACGCACCTGCATCTCGTAGCCCGCAGGCAGTTCCACAAAGAGTCCCGTAGG
Organism: Tidjanibacter sp.; assembly: GCA_017466345.1. Lineage (GTDB taxonomy): Bacteria > Bacteroidota > Bacteroidia > Bacteroidales > Rikenellaceae > Tidjanibacter. Next base: position 141,941 of record JAFTUI010000007.1, read on the forward strand.
CACAAGAGCCCTCTCCAAGGGGCGCAGAACGATGGGTTCCGAGAGGTTGGCGCGAACATCCATACCTGCCGAGAGGGGTGTTTCGTAGCGAGGCAGGGGATGGTGCGAATTGTTTATCACTTTCACTTTCATAGCAAATTATGGTTTTTTTGAGGTTTATTTTCGGCGTAAAACGGAGCGCACAAGCCCGCCTACATTTATCCTCTCGCGCCTTACAGCAACGAGCAAAAAGGCAACGAGCAATACACTATTTGTGAGGTATTTAGCAACGGGTTGCAACTCGTTGGTAAGGAGCGACAATCCCCACAGTAGGGCAGCAAAGAGCACATAGAAGAGCATCCGCCTGAGGTTGTAGGGTGTGGGGCTATGGCGTTGGCAAAGGCGGTAGCTCACAATCACCATTGAGCACTCACAGATAAGCCTTGCAACAGCGGCACCAAGATAGCCCAGCGAGGGGACAAGCAGCACATTGAAAACGACCGTAAAGACCAAGCCCGTACCCGTAATCCAGATGGCATATTTTGTGGCTCCCGACTGCTTATACCAGAACGAGAGGTTGAGCACCACGCCACTCAGAGCGTTGCTGATGAGGATTATCGGCAGCAGGTGCATACCCTCCCTGAAATCGGGACCAACAATGAGCGCAAAAAGGTCGCTAAACAGCGTGATAAACAAGAAGATGGCAAGGCTCACTATCACAAAGAACTTCATCACCTCGGCAGAGGAGTTCTTGAACTCGTCCTTCTTGAATTCCGCCAAAAAGAAGGGCTCGGCGGCAAGTCGATACATCTGCGTGAAGAGCAGCATAACGACTCCTATTTTGACCACCGCACCATAAATTCCGAGTGCCGCAAGGCTCTCCTCGGCGGGCATCAGGAATTTAATCATCTGGCGGTCTATAAACTCATTTGCAGTGCCCGCAATACCGCTCACAAGCAGTGGCAGGGAGTAGAGGAAGATGGTTTTGAGCCTCTTGCGCTCAATCTTCGGCGCCACGCCCCTGCACGAGAGGACAAGCAGCACAAAGGTAACTCCACTTGCCACCAGATTGGCAACAAAGGCATAGCCGGGGTCGGTGGCTGTCGGGAAGATATTAAAACACTCTGGTTGAGCGGTATAGAACCAAAGGCACAAGCCAATGTTGATGATGACCGATAGCAACCGTATGACCACATAGCGCATCGCCCTACCCTCTTGGCGGAGGCGTGCAAAGGGTATGGCTCCCGCAACATCGAAGAAAATAATCGCACCCGTAATCCAGACGTATGGGGTGTTTTCGTAGCCCAAAGCCCTCGAAATGCCGTCCTCGAAGAGTAGTGTGGCGCACAAAAAGAGTGTGGCTGCCGCAAGCACCGCACCCCAAGTGGTGGCATAGACACTCTTGCGTTCCACCTCGCCCTCGGCTTTGGAGGCAAAGCGGAAGTAGCCACTCTCCATACCCATCGTGAGTACCACCAAGGCAAAGGGAATAAGGGCGTAGATGTCAGTAATGACTCCATATTCTGCGGGAGTCATTATACGGGTGTAGTATGGCACCAAAAGGTAGTTGAGCAGTCGTGCCACCACGCTACTGATACCATAGATTGCCACTTGCCCTGCAAGTTTCGATAGGTTTGCTGCCATTGGATTCGTGTATGATTATTTGCGCCCTGCCTCGCCCGAGAGCAAGCCACAAGCGGCTTTTATATCCTCACCACGCGAAGCGCGGATGGTTGTCATAATGCCCTTGCGAGTGAGTGTGTCGCGGAAGCGTATCATCTTCTCGCCATCGGGACTGACGTAGGGCGAGTCGGGGATGGCGTGGAAGCGTATGAGGTTGATGCGGCATTTGAGCCCATCCAGAAGGCGGCAAAGTTCCTTAATGTGTTCTGCCGAGTCGTTCATATCTTTCAGGACAATATACTCAAAACTCACCCTCCGCTGGTGCGAAAAGTCATATTGTTTGAGCAGTGCGACAACCTCCCTTATGGGGAAAGCCTTCTCTACGGGCATAATCTCTCGGCGCTGCTCAGAGAAGGGGTTGTGGAGCGATACGGCAAGGTGCACCTGCGACTCTTCGAGGAAGCGTTTGAGGTTGGGAATAACACCAACTGTCGAAAGCGTAACCCTCGTGGGACTCCACGCAAAACCCCACGCCGAGGTCATAACCTCCAACGCCCTCAGCACGTTGTCGGGGTTGTCCAAAGGCTCGCCCATACCCATCAGCACCACATTCGTAATCCTCTCTCGCTCAGGCAGTGAGCATATCTGATTAAGAATCTCTGCCACCGAGAGGTCGCCGTGATAGCCACCTCTGCCCGTGAAGCAGAACTTACATCCCATCTTGCAACCTGCCTGCGAGGAGATGCAGAGCGTAGCCCTATCGCCATCGGGGATGAAGGCACTCTCGATGCGCTGTCCGCCAGCGACCACAAAGATGTATTTCTTGGTGCCGTCACTGCTCTCGGCAACACTCACCGGAGCACTCGTTCCGAGCGAATAACGCTCGGCAAGGGCTTTGCGCCCCGCCAGAGAGATGTTTGTCATCTCGTCAAACGAGGTTGCACCTTTCTTGTACATCCACTCGGCAAGTTGAGTGGCGGCAAACTTGGGCAGTCCCACGCACTGTGCAACCTCTCTCAACTCCTCTATATTTTTACCTAAAAGTGCCTCCATATTGCAAAGATAGGGTCATCTTGTGAAAAAAAGAAAGTTTTGGAGAATTGTTTTCGTCTGCAACGAGAAAAATAAGGTACGTTTGCGCCAAAATGTACCTTATTTTTCATCCCTAAAAATCGTTATATATTGCTATGCTTAAATCGTTTAGCGAACTTTTCGACCAACCAAACAACAAACCCACCAACCAATGCTCCCAAAATCAGCCCAAAGAGCACTTGCGAGAGGAAGTGAGCGCCTAAATAGATGCGCGAATAGCCTACCAAAAGCACCCACAGCGGCATCAGCCACCAATAGAGTTTTGAGTGGTGCAGAGCCCCCGCTCCAACAATCACAAAGATAGACATTGTGGTTGCTGCGTGGGCGGAAATTGTGCCATAGCGACCTCCAACATAGAAGTATTCCTTGATGGGATTCCAAACAAGGTGCAGTTGCTCCTTCACACCCTCCACCCTATTGGGACGCAGCATTTGGTAGGTCTCCTTGAAGTAGTTGCATATTTGGTCACTGAGGGCAACACCCAGCACCACCGCCAACAATATGACGAGCATATAGCGCCATCCCCACTTGCGGTATGTGAGCCACAAGAGGAGTGTGTAGAGTGGTGCCCAAGTGAGCCTCTCGGAGGCAAGCCACATCAGCCTATCCACCACCACTCCGCCATCGAAGTTGAGCCAGAGAGTGGCACTATGGTCTATTGTTGTGAAATTCATCTATCTGTGTTTGGGTTAGAGTGTTTTGTGTTGTGATATTGCGTGGGCAACTTAGTCGTTATCCCTTGCAAAGCCCAAGTAGTAGAGCAGGGTAGCAATGGCACTCAGCGCAGCCACAAGGTAGGTGCGAGCAGCCCAGCGGAGCGACACCGTAGCACCCCTCATCTGCTCAGGGGCGAGCACGCCACTATTTTCGAGCCACGCGAGGGCACGATTTGAGGCGTTATACTCCACGGGGAGGGTAACAATCGAGAAGAGTGCCGAGGCGGCAATCATAGCTATACCCACCCAGAAAATTGCAGGGAAGGAGTTGAGCAGCACAATGCCCAAGATGATAACCCAAGTCGAGAGTGACGAGGAGAACTGGATGATGGGCACCAGAGCCGAGCGGAGCCTCAGAGGTGCGTAGCCCATAGCGTGTTGTACTGCGTGACCGCACTCGTGTGCAGCCACAGCAGCGGCAGCAATTGAGGCACTCGCATAGACGCTCTCGCTGAGGTTTACGGTGCGGGTTGAGGGGTTGTAGTGGTCGGTAAGATGTCCGCGTGTGGCGACAACCTTCACATCATAGATGCCGTGGTCGCGCAGCATCTTCTCAGCCACATCCTTGCCCGTAAATCCACCGGGGAAGGCAACGCGCGAATACTTCCTAAACACCGATTGGAGCCTTGCCTGCACAACCATACCGACAACGGCTATCACAATTATCAAAAAATACGATACGTTCATTTTTTATCTATTTATTGGTCCTCCCTAAGAACGCAATCGGAGGGGTTTCTATTGTTCGAGGAATTTGTAGTAAGAGTCTGCCTGAGCGGTAGGCGTGAGGACTATCTCGCTGATGTTGACGTGCGAAGGTTGCATAACAGCCCACACGATAGCCTCGGCAACATCCTCGCCCGTAAGGGGTTTTAGCCCTTTGTAGACGCCATCGGCACGCTCCCTATCACCGTGGAAGCGCACGACCGAGAACTCGGTTTCGACCATTCCGGGGCGTATCTCCGTAACGCGAATGCGGTGTCGGAGCAGGTCGATGCGCATACCGTGCGAAAGAGCGTGTACGGCGTGTTTGGTGGCGCAATAGACATTGCCATTCTCGTAGACCTGAGTGCCAGCCGTGGAGCCGAGATTGACAATGTGACCACCCTCGCCCCTTGCAATCATACGGTTCGACACTGCACGAGTGATGTACAACAAACCCTTGACATTGGTGTCTATCATAGCGTTCCAGTCGGAGGATGCGCCCTCGTTCAGGTGCTCCAAGCCCGATGCCAAGCCCGCATTGTTGACCAAGATGTCGATATTGGCGAACTTTTCGGGCAGTGCTGCGAGTGCCGCCTCGCACATAGCCTCGTCCCTCACATCAAACGATGCCACGCACACCTCGGCACCAAACTGCTCTTTGAGTTCGGCTTTGAGCGCTGCCAGACGTTCGCTACGGCGACCTGTGATGATAATTTTATACCCCTCTTCGGCAAAAGCCCTTGCTGTTGCTTCGCCAATGCCAGAGGTTGCTCCTGTGATTAAAACTACTTTACTCATTCCTGTTTTTGTTAATTTGTCTATTTTCTGATGGTAAATATACCGTTTTTTTCGTACTTTTGAGCCGACACAAGCAAAAAAGATGGCACGAGAGAGAGTAGAACTATTTTTGGCGAGCCGAATAGCCCCCAAAAAGGGCGAGCGAAGTGGTGCGATGACGGGCATTGCTCGGCTTTGTGTTGCCATTTGTTTTGCGGTGATGTTGGTTGCTCTATCTGTCATCACGGGCTTCGAGGTGGCTATGCACGAGAAGCTTACGGGTATGGATGCGCATATAACGGTTGAGCCGAGCAGCAGCCACTACACGCTCGACAACACCCCCCTCACGCTCAATCCCGAATTTGAGCAGCGCGTGGCAACCTTCGACCACTTCCGCTCCATTGCACCTTTTGCATCCCGCGCAGGTATCATAAAGAGCAACACCGCGATGCAGGGAGCCTACCTGAGAGGTGTGGAGGAGCACTACGATTCGCTCTTCTTCCGCTCGGTGCTCATCGAGGGCTCACTACCTCGCATCGGCACCCCAGAGCGCAAGAAGGATATTCTCCTATCCCAAACCCTTGCCAAACTCTTGGAAGTGGAGGTGGGCGACAAGGTGGAGTTTGTCTTTAACTCGCCCGATAGCCCCATAAGGCGCGATGCCTACAAAGTGTCGGGCATCTACTCTACGGGGATGTCATCTATGGAGCAGAACCTCACAATTACAGATATTCGCAACGTGCAACGCCTCGGCGGTTGGGGGGAGCACCAGGTGTCGGGCTATATGATTATGGCAGATAGCTTCGATGGTGTCGAGGAGCTTTGTGGCAATGTGCGTGCCGAGGGGTATATGATGGGGGGCGAGGAGATGTGGCGCACGCTCAGCATTGCCGACAACTACCCCCAAATCTTCGATTGGCTCGCCACACACGACATCAACGGGGCGGTTATTATCATAATTATGTTGGCTGTGGCTCTGCTGAATATGGTTTCGGCACTGCTGATTATCATCTTCGAGCGCATCCGCACCATCGGCACCCTCAAAGCACTCGGTATGCGCAATGGCAGTGTGCAGCGAGTATTTTTGATTTGCGGAGTGAGAATAGTCCTAAGGGGTATGTTGTGGGGCAACCTTATTGGTGGCGCGCTACTTATCATTCAGCACCTTACGGGCTTTGTTGCGCTCGATGCAGAGGCATACCTACTCTCGGCGGTGCCCGTAGGTTTCGAGTGGGGATGGTGGCTTGGGCTCAACATACTGCTGCCCGTTGTGCTGCTCCTGCTGATGATGATACCCGTAGCGATAACTTCGCGCATACGCCCCGACCAAACACTTAAATATCAATAGTTTACCGCAATGAGGAGAGTCCTAAGATACACAACAATGGTTTTGGCAGTGGCGATAACTTCGCTGCTGGCGGGGTGCAACTTCATTTCGCTCAACAGTTTTGTGCTCAAAGAGGCAAAAATTCTCTCCTTCGACCTCTCAAAGGGGGCTGTGGTGGAGATGACCATCGAAAACAAGTCGCTCTTCAAAGTTACAGTTCTGGGGGGCGAGCTTGCTGCCGACCTCAAAGGCGACCCCATAGGCGAGGTTTTTATGAAACATCCCGTTGTACTACCCCGCAAATCTACCACAACCGTTAGGCTCGATGTGGGCTTGCGCTTTGCCTCGCCACTTGCCGCCCTCAAAGCACTCGGAGTCCTCACATCTTCGCCCGAAAGCCTAATGATTTCGGGCTACGGAGAGGGTAAAATTTGGTTCTTCAAGAAGCGTTACGAGAGGCGAGATGTGCCCATTTCCAAATTTATCAGTATCTTTGGCGAGCCTAAGGAGTATTTGAACAACTAAACAAAACCGACAAAAAAGAATGAAGAGGTATCTATTATATGTGGTCTTGTCGTTGGTGGCAAGTATAATCTCGCTCAATGCTATGGGGCAACAGCTCGGAGGTTTTGAGCAGAGGCTCTCGGAGCCCGACTCGCTGAGTGGCGCACGCTCGAATGTAACCATCCATTTCAGTGCCGAAGAGGCAATGGAGAAGTACAACACCCAGACCTCGCCCAAAGAGAGTTATCAGGGCTATCGCATCCGCATCTTTGCGAGCAACAACCAGACCGCACGCACCGATGCCGAAGCAGCCATCGAACTCTTCAAGCAGAACTACGCAGTTCCCGTCTATTTTGCCTACGAGAACCCATACTTTCTTGTAACTTGTGGCAACTGCCTTACTCACGAAGAGGCTATCATACTCCTCTCGAAGGTTAGGATACACTTCCCTAAGGCATTCATTGTGATGTGCGAAATTCCCGCCCAGGAGCTACTCTACTTCCACCAACCCCAAGCAGAAGAGGTTGCCAAAGAAGAACCCACAGAGGTGCAGAGCACTGAGGAGAAGACAGCACCCACACAAGAAACAGAGGTTCAGCAGAGCGAGCCCCTACAATAACCCACCCCGCTTCATTGGCAGAAAATCTTTCGTATTGGTATTGAGATGTAGCACCATAGAGAAGATGCTCTATGGTTGTGCGTGTGTATTGCGCCACTCCGTAGGGGTCTGCCCCGTATAGCGGCGGAAGTAACGACAGAAAAACGATGGGGTTGCGAAATAGAGCCTTTCGGCTATCTCGCTCGATGTCAGCTCCGTACAAGCAAGCATCCTCTGGGCAACAACAATAAGCGCACCGGCAATCATCGACAAAGGTGTCTCCCCTGTAACCTTCTTCACAATAGCAGCAAAACGCTTTGGTGTGAGATTAAATTGGGAGGCATAGTACTCCACATCGCGATGCTCAAAAGTGCTTGTCGCAAGCATAGATCTGAACTCCTCAACAATACGCTCATTCGGGGTCTGTTCTTGTGCCTCGAAGTTGTGGCGCAGAAGCATATCCGACAACTCATCGTGCAACACTCGCAAAATACCCAAGTCCAACTCCTCGCGGCGTGAGTTGTGGGGATTGTGGAGGGAGTTTTTGGCATAGTCGAATAGCGAGAGCAGCGTTTTCAACTCGCTTTCGCTAAGCGTTAGCACAGGTGTGGCAACAATCTGTGGATAGTTTGACGCAATACTATTATGGGTTGCCTGAGGGTTGATGTGGCCCACCAACGTAGAAGCCTCGAAGTCGTGGGAAGATGAGCTAAATCGGCAAAAGGTGTTTGAAAAGACCAACAACAACTGCCCCTCTTCGAGCGTGTGGTTGCGTCCCCCAACCATAGCAGTACAACTACCTTTGCGGCAGAGCCACACCAACACCGCATCTTCTATCAAGACCGAACGATCGAAGGTATTACCCCATAGGGTATCTTCTGCACACAAGTCGAGAAGACAAATCCTCGGCCCTTGTGGCAGGCCAAGACTTTTAGTTATAAAGTCAAAAGTAACGCGCCTACCGGTCTTATCTTGTGTTATGTTCTCCTTTTGCGTTGGGTGTTCCATCGTACAACTCTTTTTTAGGGGGGGCATCATTACCCTTTCCCTCTATCTACTCTGACCGCCTACAATATCGAGCAATTCGGTGGTAATAGCCTGTTGGCGTTGCTTATTATACTCTATGGAGAGCTCGCCAATAAGGTCATCGGCATTGTCGGTTGCCGCCTGCATAGCCACCATTCGTGCGGCGTGCTCCGAGGCAATAGCCGACAGCGCAGCCGTATAGAGTCTCAGCGACACCTCGCGGGGTAGCAAGGTGGCAATCAGCTCCTCGCGCGAGGGTTCGAGGATATAATCCACATCTTGGAAGTTCTCCGCGCTCCCCTCTGGTAGTTCTATGGGGAGTAGCCTTTCGCGCACAAGTTCTTGTTTGCCCGCCGAATGGAATTTATAATACACCAACTCCACCCTATCGGTACGCCTATCCAAGAAGTCCGCCATCAGCCCCTCTGCCATCTGCCTAAAATCGGGATAGTTGGGGTGTTCGGAGAGTGCCCCATCGCCCTCCTCAAACGTCACACCCAACTTGGTAAGTTCGGTGGCGAGTCGTTTGCCCATAGCCACAACCCTAACCCCTTCGGGAGGTAGTTGAGAGTAGGTGTTGCGAGCAGCCGCAACCTCGCGCCCCACATTGGCATTATAGGCACCACAAAGCGTGGAGTTGGAGGCAAAACCCACAATCGTCACACCCCTAACCTCTCGCTCGGTGGCAAGCGCAACAACCTCCTCGTGTGTCCCCGCCGAGAGATGAGCCACAATGCGTTGCAACTCCTCCGAATAGGGCACAAGAGCCGATGCCTCCCTCTGAGTACGGTGCAGCTTAGCCGCCGCAACCATCTTCATAGCCGAGGTAATCTTGCGCGTAGAACGCACCGACTGAATTCTCTCCTTTATCTCTTTAAGCGATGCCACTTTACTTGTGTGTTTTCTTTCTTTTTTCTCCGCTTTTCTCTCTGCTTTTTGTAAAAAGCGTTCTTTTTCGCACCTTTTTTCGCACCTTTTTGTAAAAAGGTGCTACCAAAAACTTTTCGTGTAGCCCTTGCGGTGAGGTGTGGCTATCTTTCGCAGATAGTCTGGCAGCCTAAATAGCAGCCCTCTTTCAAACAAGTTTGAGAGGGCTCCTATTTCGTCTGCCACTCTCCTTCGGAGAGCCCACACCTCCCCGAAAAAATCTCCTCTCAAACTCCCCTATTACCCCTGTTATCCCTGTTACCCCTGCTACTCTTGCAAGAAGAACAAGAAAGACAAGAATTTTCAATTCTCAATTTTCAATTCTCAATTCTCCTATAAGCCTTAGGACTATTGACGTTAGACCAAACTTTCTACCACCTCGCGGGCAACTTTTTCTATTGTAGCGGTAACCTCTTCGGTCAGTTTGCCCTCTGCCAAGGGGATGAGCACATCCTCTTGGTGTGCGCCTCTGAGTCGTTCCAAAAGTTGCCTCTCGAACTCCCCCGCCTGCTGGGCTGCAATCTCTTTGAGCAGTCCATTAACGCCGCAGTAGAGCACCGCAATCTGCTCCTCAACGGGCGTTGGGCTATACTGTGGTTGTATGAGCAGTTGGGTATTCTTGTGTCCCTTGTCGATGACGTACGCTGTAACGGGATCCAAGTCGCCGCCGAACTTCGTGAACGCCTCCAACTCTCGGTATTGTGCCTGGTCGATTTTGAGCGTACCTGCCACCTTCTTCATCGCCTTAATCTGTGCGTTACCGCCCACACGCGACACCGAGATGCCGACATTGATAGCGGGTCGTATACCCTGATTAAAGAGGTCGCTGGCGAGGAAAATCTGACCATCGGTAATGGATATTACATTCGTAGGGATATATGCCGACACATCGCCCGCCTGAGTCTCAATAATGGGGAGTGCAGTGAGCGAGCCGCCGCCCTCTACCCTACCTCGGAGCGACTCGGGCAGGTCGTTCATCTTCTCGGCAACCTCCTTGCGCGAGATAATCTTTGCCGCACGTTCCAAAAGGCGCGAGTGGAGATAGAAGATGTCGCCGGGGTACGCCTCCCTACCCGAGGGACGGCGCAAGATGAGTGACACCTCGCGATATGCTACCGCCTGCTTCGAGAGGTCGTCATAGACCACCAATGCGTGGCGCCCCGTATCGCGGAAGAACTCGCCAATGGCTGCACCCGCAAAGGGTGCAAAATACTGCATTGCTGCTGTGTCGGAGGCTGTTGCCGCAACCACAATGGTGTAGTCCATTGCGCCCTTTTCGCGCAGGGTGTTCACAATGGTTGCAACCGTAGAGCCCTTCTGCCCCACAGCAACATAGATACAATAGACAGGCTCTCCTTTGAGATAGTTGGCGCGTTGGTTGATGATGGTATCAATAGCGATGGCGGTCTTACCCGTCTGCCTATCGCCAATGATGAGCTCGCGCTGTCCCCTGCCGATGGGTATCATCGCATCCACCGCTTTCAGACCCGTCTGCAAAGGCTCACTCACGGGCTGACGGAAGACCACGCCGGGGGCTTTGCGCTCCAAGGGCATCTCAAACTTCTCGCCACCAATATCGCCCCTGCCATCTACGGGCTCTCCAAGCGGGTTGATAACCCTGCCGACCATCTCTTCGCTGACCTGCACCGAGGCTATGCGGTGGGTGCGCCTTACATTGTGCCCCTCCTTGACGTGTTCGGTAGAGCCGAGCAACACTGCGCCCACATTATCCTCTTCGAGGTTCATCACAACGCCACTGACGCCACCCTCAAACTCCAAGAGTTCGCCAGCCTCGGCACCCTCCAAGCCCCAGATGCGGGCCACGCCATCACTCACTTGTAGCACCGAGCCCACCTCCTCAAAGTGGAGTGAGGTATCTACGCCTGCGAGTTGGTCGTGAAGTACGCGCGACACCTCCGATGGTTTAATCTCTGCCATATATCGTAACTATTTCTATACTAATGTTTTGTTCTTACTGACAAATTGGTGGCGGATGCGTTCTATGGCACTCCTTGCGGAGCCATCCAACACCTCGCCATCAACCCTGAGGACAAAGCCTCCGAGGAGCCCCTCTTCAACCTCAACCTGCATCTCAATCTCTCCGCCGCGCTGGCGGTGCACCATCTCCGCAATCCTCTGCTGAGCGTGTTCGTCAAGCGGCACAGCCGAGCGCACCCCCACAAAAGTTATCCCCTTGTAGCGGCGGTAGAGCCTAACATAAGCCATTGCCATATCGGCAAGTAGCGACTCGCGGTTGTGGCAGAAGACCAAATCGACAAATCGCCCAAAGAGAGCGGGAGCGCCCTCGCCTGCCATTGCCACCACCGCCTCAGCGCGTGTCTGCTCCGAGAGTGTGGGGTTGGCAACCACCCCTTGCGATGAGCGAAGCGCATATCTGAGCTTGCTGAAAATAGGGTACAAAGCATCCGCCTCGCCCACCTCTATGGCGTAGGCGAGGAGCGCTTTGGCGTATCTTCCTGCAAGTAGACCTCTATTCATCGTTCTTGGGTGTGTGTGATTTGTGGCGCGTTGCGTGGCTCTATGACTTATGTTGTACGCCTTTCTGCTCTGCCTCCTCTATCAGTCGGTCGATATACTCTCCCGAAGCAGAGCCCTCTTCGAGTCTTTGGCGCAGCACCTTCTCGGCAACATCCACCGAGAGGAGTGCCACCGTAGTGCGCAACTCGCCCAGAGCCTTCTGTTTTTCGATTTCGATTTGGGTTCGTGCCGCCTCCATACGCGCCGCAACATCTGCCTCAGCCCTCTGGCGAGCGGCTTCGACAATGTGCTGCGAGTCTGCCACAGCACTCGACAACATCTCCTTCGAGCGGCGTGTGGCATCCTCCATCATCTTCTGAGCCTCCTCCTCAACTCCTTCGAGCCTTTGGCGTGCCTCATCGGCAGCACTCAGCGACTCCTCGATGTGTGTGCGGCGTTTCTCGACCATCCCCGTAATCACAGGAAAGCCGAACTTCGCCAACGCACCAAACACAATGAGGAACGAAAGGAGCATCCAAAAAAGGAGTCCCAAATCGGGTGTAAGTAGCGACATAGGTTTGCTGTTTCTTTAATGTTTAGATTGCAAGCAAGCAGACCACAATAGCAAACAGAGTTGCACCCTCGATAAGACCGCCTGCGATAATCATAGACGACTGCAACGAGCCTGCTGCCTCGGGCTGGCGAGCCATAGCCTCCAAGGCGTTAGAACCAATTTTACCAATGCCCCAAGCAGCGGCAAATACTGCCAAAGCGGCTGCCAGAGGTGCTACTGCTGCGCCGAGGTTTACGGCTTGCAAAAGTGTTACAAATGCCATCATAATTTTTTGAGTGTTAAAAGGTTAATAATTCTATTCTGATTGTTTTGTTTTCTCTTTCCTTGCCTCGTGGTGGTCCTTGCGCGAGAGCCCCACAAAGACCGAAGAGAGCATCGTAAAGACGTATGCCTGAATATATGCCACAAGAATCTCCAACACCAGCATAAAGACGGTCAGCAAGACCGAGAAGATGGTCATAACGATATTCATCGTTGTGCCCATCGTTGCCGACACAAAGACAAGGCTCGTGAGGGCAAGGATGACCATATGTCCCGCCAGGGTGTTGGCAAAAAGACGTATGGTCAGTGCGAAGGGTTTGGATATTATGCCGAATAACTCTATGACGGGCATCAGGGGGATGGGGCACTTCATCCAAATGGGCACATCGGGCCAAAGTATCTCCTTCCAATACTCCTTGTTGCCAAAGACATTGACCGCAAACATTGTCGCCAAAGCCAAAATGAGCGTTATGGCAATGTTGCCCGTAGTGTTGGCTCCGCCCGGGAAGGTCGGCACCAAACCCATAAGGTTATTGATGAAGATGAAGAAAAAGGCTGTCAGCAGGTAGGGCGCGTAGCGTTTGTAGTCCTTACCTACCGAGGGGCGTATAACATCGTCCACAAGGCTCACAATGAGCATCTCCACAGCCCCCACAAACCCTTTGGGGACAGCATAAATGCTATAATCGCGCCTTTTGTACCACCTTGCACAGCCAAGGATTACAACTAACAGTATGAGTGAGTTGATGATAACTCCCGCAGCGTTTTTCGTTATCGAGAGGTCTATGGGGCGGTAGACTTCGCCATCTGCGCCCGTAGCCACAATTTTACCCTCCCACTCGGCACCTTCGGGGGCAATGGAAAATCCCTTATAAGAGTGTCCGTGGGCAAGGCGCGAGGACAAAAAAACCTCCCAGCCCTCTGTGCGCGAGCGCACAATGCAGGGCAGTGGTATCTCTATGTGGTGTCCCTTATAGGTTGCAATGTGCCACGAGTAGGCATCGCTGATGTGGTCGAAAATGAGTCCCACAACATCGAACCCTTCTTCTGCCTCTTGCACCTTTTGGGCATCGTTGCTTGCAGGGCGTGGTTCCTCCGACTGAGCATACACACCACCCCACAGCGCCCCCACAAGGAGCATTGTAAGCAATAGTGTGATATTTCTCAATCGTGGTTTCATATAGCCTGTTCGTTGTTATTGTTTGTCGGACATCTCTTTGCCGTACGCCTTGGCTACCCACCCTTCGAAGAGCGAAGTGAGCAGATAGTAGCCGAGCGTATAGAGCAGGAATTCTGTCTTGGCGGGAAGCCTTAGAGCCACCCACACAAACATCATCACTGCCACTCCGAGGAATTTTATGCCTCGCATCGCCAGCGAGGTTGTGAGCACCTTTTGGGGTTTCATCCTCTCGTATCTGCCCACAAGCCACACAAAAACACTCTCGTAGAGGTAGAAAAATGCGGGTGCAATCCACATTGGCAGAGTGTAACTATCTGCCCCCAGCGTCTTCAACAGTGGCAGAGCCACACCATAGAGCACTGTTGCACTAATGAGCACATTGGCTACTGTTTTGTATCTCATATCTCTCTTTTTATTCATTGTTTTACTCGGTGCAAACCACAATCGTGTCGTTTTTGACCTCCACAAAGCCGCCCTCAACAGCCACCTCCTGTCGGGTGCCGTCCGCGAGAGTGAACACCACGTTGCCCTTGGTGAGCGAAGAGATTAGTGGTGCGTGGCGTTGCAGCACCACAAATGGCGCCTTAGTACCAGGGAGCAGCACCCTCTGTACCTCGCCCTCAAAAACCGCTCCTCGGGGGGAAATGATTTTCAGTGTCATCTTTCGGTGTGGATTACTAAGTGGTACAACCTCTTCTATTCGACAACCTTACGGCGAATCTCCTCGCCCTTGGCGATAGCCTCTTCGATGGTGCCCACATTGAGGAATGCAGCCTCGGGCAGGTGGTCTACCTCGCCATCGAGAATCATCTTGAAGCCTCGGATGGTATCCTCAATCGACACCATAACGCCCTCCACGCCCGTAAACTGCTCTGCCACCGAGAAGGGTTGCGAGAGGAAGCGTTGCACACGCCTTGCACGATTGACCGTCAGCCTATCCTCCTCCGAGAGTTCCTCCATACCCAAAATGGAGATAATATCCTGCAACTCCTTGTTGCGTTGGAGGATTTGCTTAACCCTCTGGGCGGTCTTATAGTGCTCCTCGCCCACCACATTGGGGTCGAGGATGCGGGAGGTCGATTCGAGGGGATCCACAGCGGGATAGATACCCATCTCGGCAATTTTACGGCTCAAAACGGTCGTAGCATCGAGGTGGGTAAAGGTTGTTGCGGGGGCGGGGTCTGTAAGGTCATCAGCGGGGACATAGACCGCCTGAATGGAGGTAATAGAGCCGTTCTTGGTCGATGTGATACGCTCCTGCATAGCACCCATCTCGGTGGCCAGCGTGGGTTGGTAGCCCACAGCCGAGGGCATACGCCCCAGCAGCGCACTCACCTCGGAGCCCGCCTGCGTGAAACGGAAAATGTTATCTATAAAGAAAAGAATATCCCTATTGGCACCGCCATCGCGGAATGATTCGGCAACCGTCAGGCCCGACAGCGCAACCGAGGCGCGAGCACCTGGGGGCTCGTTCATCTGACCAAAGACGAGTGTCGCCTGCGACTTGCGGAGTTCCTCGGGATCGATGGTCGAGAGGTCCCAATCGCCTCTCTTCATACCCTCCTCAAACTCCTTACCGTAGCGGATAACGCCCGACTCGATCATCTCCCTCAGCAGGTCGTTACCCTCGCGCGTGCGCTCGCCAACACCCGCAAAGACCGAGTAGCCGCCGAGTTTCTTCGCCACATTGCGGATAAGTTCCATAATGAGCACAGTCTTACCCACACCTGCGCCACCAAACAAGCCGACCTTACCACCCTTGACGTAGGGCTCCAAGAGGTCTATGACCTTTATGCCCGTATAGAGCACCTCTTGCGAGGTTGTGAGGTCATCGAACTTGGGCGCATCGCGGTGGATGGGCAGAGCTCCCTCCATTGCGAGGCTTCCGATGCCATCAATAGCATCGCCCACAACATTCATCAGTCGCCCCTTGATTTGCTCGCCTACGGGCATAGAGATTGGGGCGTAGTGCGACACCGCCTCCACGCCACGACTCAGTCCGTCTGTGGAGTCCATAGCCACAGCTCTCACACTCCACTCGCCAATATGTTGTTGGATTTCGGCAAGGAGCCTCTTGCCATCTGGTCTTTGGATTTCTATTGCATCGTGAATGGCAGGCAACTCCACCTCGCCCCCCATCACATCCTCAAAACTTACATCAATAACGGGTCCGATAATCTGCACAACGTGCCCCGCAATCCTCTTTGGAGTACTCTCTCCCATATATTTGGTTCAATTATAATTAGCCCGCAAACCCTATGGTCTGCGGTTGTTTTTACAAATATATGTTTTTTTTGGGAAAGTACAAGTGCTCGGGGTGCTTTTTCTCCCTCACGCTACTTGATGAAAACCTCCAAGAGTTTGCCTTTGCCTTTAAGTGTAAGGTCGGTTGCCTCGGCGGGAACAAGCACCGTTTCGAGAGTTGCAAGGGGCATTTCGCTACCCATAGCACGCACCAAAACCTCGCCCTCTACACACATAAAGGCAACAAAACTATCCAGCGGCGCATAGTCCGCCTCAATAATCCCATTTACCTCCACGAGGTTTACCGAAAACTGTTCGCACGAGAGTAGTTCCACAGCCTCGTTGGGCACCGAGGGCTTTGTGATACTCAACCCCTCTTGTGGCTCCAACCTTACGACCTCTGCCGCAAGTGCAGTGTGCAGCTCGCGAGGATGACCTTTGCGGTCCAAGCGATTCCAATCGTGGATGCGGTATGTAATATCGGAACTCTCTTGTATCTCTGCCAGAAAAACCCCGCCATCTATGGCGTGCACCGTTCCTGCGGGGACAAAATATGCTTCGCCCTTGCGGACGGGTATGCGATTGAGGTGCTCGGCAATGGTGCCCTCCTCGACAGCCTTATCGTACTCCTCCTCCGAAAGGGGGTGTTTCAGGTCGAGGTAGATAGCACCTCCCTCCTCGGCATCTATGATATACCACATCTCGCTCTTGCCGCGAGAGGAGTGCATCTGGTGGGCAAACTCATCCGAAGGGTGCACCTGCACCGAGAGTCTATCGCGAGTGTCAATGAATTTGAGCAGCACGGGAAATTCCAACCCATACGTCTCGTAGTTCTTGTCGCCCACCAGCTCGCCCATATAGACCTCCAACAACTCCGAGAGGCTATTGTCTGCAAGGGCACCCTCGGCAACTACCGACTCTGCGCCCTCGATGCCCGAAAGCTCCCAGCTCTCGCCAATAGACTTAGGGTTGGCTCCTCGTGGCAATGGTTTGCCCGCCTTAGCCAAGCGGTCGCCGCCCCACAGGACCTCTTTCAGTACGGGATGAAATTTTAGTGGATATAGCATATTACTTGTTCTATTTCTCTTTTTCGTTTCCAAAAGTAGTCAATTTTTACAATAGAGAACGCTCCGCCTCGCAAATTATTTCTATATTTGTGCATATTAAAACACTTTTAAGGTAGATTCTATAAATTTGGCAATGGAAGAACTTATCAGAGTTGAAAATGTGACCAAACGCTTTGCAGGTCACACAGCACTCGACAATGTGTCGCTCACAATACCCCGCGGAGTAGTCTATGGTCTGCTCGGTCCCAACGGTGCGGGCAAAACCACACTCATACGCATCATCAACCGCATCACCGCCCCCGATAGTGGCAAGGTGTGGTTTAACGGTCATCCCCTCTCGCCAGCAGACGTGCCCCACATTGGCTATCTGCCAGAGGAGCGCGGTCTCTACAAAACTATGAAGGTGGGCGAGCAGGCTCTCTACTTCGCACAACTCAAAGGACTGTCGAAGGCAGAAGCAACACGCCGCCTGAAAGCGTGGTTTGTGAAGTTTGGTATTGAGAGCTGGTGGAACAAAAAGGTCAGCGAACTCTCGAAGGGTATGGCTCAGAAGGTGCAGTTTATCGTCACCGTACTCCACGAGCCCGAACTTCTCATCTTCGATGAGCCTTTCAGCGGCTTCGACCCCATCAATGCCAATCTGCTCAAAGAGGAAATTTTGGCTCTTCGCGACAAGGGCGCAACAGTTATCTTCTCCACCCACAATATGTCCTCGGTGGAGGAGGTATGCGACCACATAACCCTCATCAACAAGTCGCACAATATCCTCAGTGGCTCCCTTAACGAAATTCGCCGTAGTCACGGAGGCAACATCTTCGAGATAGACCACCGAGGCTCACAGGAGGCTCTTGTAGCGGCTCTCGCAGCGGCCCCTTGTACCCTGCTCGACACCTCCATCTCGGACGATGAAGCGGTGCAGAGTGCTGGCTCCTCGCTACTGAAAATCCACATCCCCAACGATGAGGATGTGCGCGATGTGGTGGCTATCATCAACAATCATACCTCACTGCGCTCCTTCCGCGAGGTTATCCCCTCAATGAACGACATTTTTATACGCGCAGTCGCGGGTAAGCTTTAAGTTTCCAACCATTAGACCAAACGTAAGATTATGGGAAAAATTGCAATCATAGCAGGGCGCGAGTTCAACGAGCGCGTGCGCAAAAAGAGTTTCATCATCACCACCATACTGATGCCCATAGCCTTTGTGGCTATTATGTTCGTGCCGGTGCTGATGATGAACATACAGAGTGACGAGAAACACGAAATTGTAGTTGTGGACCAGAGTGGCACCATAGCCCCCAAGATGCAGGACAGCGCGACCATCGACTACACCTCCTCCGACCGCACTCTGGAAGAGTTGACCGCCGAGCAGCAGGACATCTTCGGTATCCTCATAATAGGTAGCGATGTGGCAACCAACCCCTCGAATGTGCAGTTGCTGACCTACGAGTCCTCGACAATCAACATCGAGAGCGAGATTACCGACCAAATACGCACCATCTTGGAGGCAGAGAAACTCAAAGCATACAACATCGAGGATATAGACTCCATTTTGGAGGCTATCAAGACTCCCGTATCGCTCAAAGTAAAACAGCTGGGCGAGAGTGGCGAGACCAAGGAGAGTTCCTCCATCCTCAACATCGCCTTGGCATACATCTTCGGCTTCCTTATCTATATGTTCGTATTCCTCTACGGCAATATGGTGATGCAGGGCGTCATCGAGGAGAAGAGCAACAAGGTTATGGAGGTTATGGTGTCGAGCGTCAAACCCTTCCAACTGATGATGGGCAAGATTCTCGGTATCGCCTCGGTGGCTGTCACTCAGTTTGTCATCTGGGTGGTCTTCATCTTGGTTGTCGGCGGAGTGGCAATGAGCCTCTTTGGTGTTAGCGATATGATGGCAGCAGCCACCGCCTCGGCAGCTATGGACCCCGCAGCAATGATGGGTGCCGCCGAGATGCCCGCTATGGATGGCGAGTTGCTTGCCGTCCTCGGCACCATCACCGACCCCACCTACCTCCTACGCATCTTGGGCGGCTTCCTTGTCTACTTCATTGGCGGCTACCTGCTCTATGCGGCTATGTTTGCGGCTGTGGGTAGTGCTGTGGACAACGAGAAGGACACAAACAACCTCCAACTGCCCATTACCATCCCCCTCATCCTCGCAATTTTTGTGATGATGAGCGCAATGCAAGACCCCCACGGACCTTTGGCATTCTGGTTTAGCCTCATACCCTTCACTTCGCCCGTTGTGATGATGGTGCGCCTGCCCTATGGTGTCCCAGGTTGGGAACTCGCACTCTCCATTGGTCTGCTCGTTGCAACCTTTGTGGCGATGGTCTACCTTGCGGGCAAAATATACCGCGTGGGTGTCTTTATGTATGGTAAGAAACCTACCCTCGGCGAACTCGCCAAGTGGATACGATACAAATAGCGAAGAGAGAACGGAAGGCTCAATGAGCCTTCCGTTCTCTCTTTTGTCTAACGTCCATAGTTCGAAGGCTGATAGGAGAATTGAGAATTGAGACTTGAGAATTGAGAAATGAGAATTGAGAATGGATAATTGAGACTTGTGGTGCAGGCTACGCCTGCGAGTAATTTATCCCTCCCCTAAGTTAGGGGAGGGTCCGCGAAGCGGGGGAGAGGTATGTCCGTCTTGCCACGACTGCCGCAGGCAGGCGGTTGGCATCTACCTATCTTGTTTTTCTTGCAGGGATAACAAGGGTGGCAGGTGTAACAAGGATTATAGGGGAGTTTGAGAGCAGTTTTTTCGGTGGTGTGGATACTCCGAAGGAGCAGAAATGAGGAAAGCACCATCTCTCAAACTTGTTTGAAAGAGATAGGTGGTTTGCTCATTTCAGACCTGCCGCAAGGCAGTCACGCCACCGCAAGGGCGTCAGAGTGACGCTTTTGTGCAGGTGGCTCCGAAGCCACTCCTAAGCAAAACGGTGGGTAGTACCACGATTGGTTGGTGCACGAAAAGTTTTTGGTTCCGCTTTTTACAAAAAGCGGAGAAGAAAGTCGCGAAATAAACCCTTACAAGACCAATTCGGCGCAGTTGTGGGCGGTTTCGTGGAGGCGCAGGGAGTGGAGGCGTATGCCTTGTGGGATGTGGGGTGCGATGAGCGAGGCGAAGTGAGTGAGAATGTTCTCGCTTGTTGGCTGCCAATCAAAAGCATAAACACCTTCGAAGTGGCGAGAGAGCACCTCTACAACCTCTTGTGTTTGGGGGGTGTGGTGCAGGAGAAGCGAGTGGTCGTAGGGCTCCACTATTACTCGCTCGACAATCTCTTTTATGACACCGAAGTCGATGCCCATCCCCTCCTCGGAGCCTGCATTTTGGAGGGCTGATGCCTCACACTCTACGGTCACTTCGAGGCGATAGGAGTGCCCGTGCAAACGGCGGCACTTACCCTCATAGCCCACAAGTGCGTGAGCCATCTCCAAGCGGAACTTTTTTGTGAGTAGGAATTTGCTCATAGCGGTAGATGTTAAACACTAACTCCCCACAAGTTTGCACCGAGGGGAGTTAGCATTTTATAATCAACAGTTTAGACTATTTGATAACGCCGAGTTCTTTGCCAATCTTTGTGAAGGCGGCGATACATTTGTCGAGGTGCTCGCGGGTGTGACCTGCCGACACCTGAACGCGGATGCGAGCCTGACCTTTGGGAACTACGGGGTAGTAGAAACCGGTAACATAGATACCCTCTTCGAGAAGTTTGGCAGCCATAACCTGCGACAGAGGTGCATCATAGAGCATCACTGCACAGATTGCACTCTGGGTGGGTTTGATGTCGAAGCCAGCCTCCAACATCTTGGTGCGGAAGTACTCCACATTCTCCACCAAGCGGTCGTGAATCTCGTTGCTCTCTTCGAGCATTTTGAAGACCTCGATGCTTGCGCCCACCACTGCGGGGGGTACGGAGTTGGAGAAGAGGTAGGGACGTGAACGCTGACGGAGCATCTCGATAATCTCTTTGCGACCCGTTGTGAAACCACCCACAGCACCACCAAATGCCTTGCCGAGAGTACCGGTGAGGATGTCTACCTGACCGCGGCAGTTGTAGAGTTCGGTCACACCACGACCTGTTGCACCCACAACGCCTGCCGAGTGGCACTCATCAACCATCACAAGGGCATCGTACTTCTCTGCCAGAGCCAAAATCTCGTCCATCTTTGCCACGTTGCCGTCCATCGAGAAGACACCATCGGTTACGATGATGCGGAAACGCTGAGCCTGAGCGAGTTTGAGGCAGTTTTCGAGTTCCTCCATATCGGCATTTGCGTAGCGATAGCGCACAGCCTTGCAGAGCCTTACACCATCAATAATCGAGGCGTGGTTGAGCGAGTCGCTGATGATGGCGTCCTGCTCGGTAAAGAGTGGCTCGAACACACCGCCGTTTGCATCAAAGCAAGCAGCATAGAGGATGGTATCCTCGGTGCCGAAGTAGTCAGCGATAGCCTTTTCGAGCTGTTTGTGAATATCCTGACAGCCGCAGATGAACCTTACGGACGACATACCGAAGCCACGATTGTCGAGAGCCTTTTTGGCAGCCTCGATAAGGCGTGGATTGTCCGACAAACCGAGGTAGTTGTTGGCGCAGAAGTTGAGCACCTCTTTACCACCCACCTCGATGGCTGCCCTCTGGGGCGACTCAATGATGCGTTCTACCTTGTAAAGACCAGCCTCGCGGATATCGGAGAGTTCTTTCTGCAAATGTTCTTTGATTTTACCGTACATAGTTTATAGTTATTTTAGGTTTGAATAAATACACTTTGTTACAAAGATACTACTTTATTTCTTTGGTTGTTACATCCGTAGGGCAAAACTGACCTTTGTTGGAATGTTTTTTGTCCAAAAACTCACAAGTGACAACACAATAGACAAATTTTACTATCTTTGTGGTTCCAAATGTGGAAGAATTTTTAGTACATCAAAAATAGGTTAGTAATTATGCAGACAATTGACACTTACAATTTTGAGGGCAAACGCGCCATCATTCGCGTGGATTTCAATGTGCCCCTCGACAAAGAGTTCAACGTAACGGACGACACCCGCATCCGTGCAGCAATCCCCACCATCAAGAAGGTTTTGGCAGGTGGCGGTAGTGTTATCCTGATGTCACACCTCGGACGTCCTAAGAAAAACAATGACGAGAAATACTCCCTTTCGCACATCATCTCTGCCGTTGAGGCTCGCCTCGGCACCAAGGTGCTCTTCGCAGGCGACTGTATGGGCGAAAAGGCTGCCGAGATGGCTGCCAACCTCAAAGCAGGCGAGGTTATGATGCTCGAAAACCTCCGCTTCTATGCAGAGGAGGAGGGCAAACCCCGCGGTTTGGCAGAGGATGCCACCGAGGAGGAGAAAAAAGAGGCTAAGAAAGCCGTTAAGGAGAGCCAAAAAGAGTTCGTCAAGAGGCTTGCATCCTATGCAGACTGCTATATCAATGACGCATTCGGTACTGCACACCGCGCACACGCCTCCACAGCACTCATCGCCGAGTACTTCCCTCAGGACAAGATGTTCGGCTACGTTATGGAGGGCGAGTTAAAAGCCATCGAGAGCGTTATGGAGAACCCCCAGCGCCCCTTTGTGGCTATCGTTGGTGGCTCGAAGGTTTCGACCAAGATCTCCATCATTGAGACACTTATGGAGAAGTGTGACAAAATTATCATCGGTGGCGGTATGACCTACACCTTCTCGGCTGCTCTGGGTGGCAAGGTTGGTAAGTCCATCTGCGAGCCCGATATGTTCGACACCGCTCTCGGCATCCTCAAAAAAGCCGAGGAGCGTGGTATCAAATTCGTGATGTCGCCCGATGCTCTCGTTTGTGACGACTTCTCGAACGATGCCAACACCCAAGAGGCTCCCGCAAGTGCTATTGACGATGCTTGGGAGGGCGTGGATATTGGCTCCGAGGGCAAAAAGCTCTTCCGCGAGGAGATTTTGGACTGCAAAACCATCCTTTGGAACGGTCCCGTAGGTGTATTCGAGATTGAGAAGTTCTCCACCGGCTCGAAGGCTGTTGCTGAGGCTATTGCCGAGGCTACCCAGACCAAGGGCGCATATTCGCTCATCGGTGGTGGCGACAGCGTGGCTTGCATCAACAAGTTCGGCTTGGCAGACAAGGTAAGTTATGTTTCGACCGGTGGTGGTGCACTTCTCGAATTTATCGAGGGTAAAGTGTTGCCCGGCGTAGCCGCCATCAAAAACGCATAGCAAGAGCATCTGCGGCGTTATACTTCGATAAGCGGAGTTCCTCATTTACGAAGAGTAAACAGCGGACTCCGCTTTTTCGTATGCCTTGCACCCATCTCTTGTTCTGCGTTTTTAGCAGTCGGCACTCAGCGGTCATCTGACAGACCTCTCCCCCGCTTCGTGGACCCTCCCCTAACTTAGGGGAGGGTGCAAGGGTTGCAGGGGTTGCAAGGGTTACAGGAATAACAAGGTGTTAAGGACATTAAGGACGTTAAGGTCATTAAAGTCCTTAAATTCCTATATGCCCTATAAGCCATATAAGCCCTATAAGCCTTAGGACTATGGACGTTAGACGTTAGACCAAAATCCCCAGCGAGTGGGTTTTGTGAGGCGAGTAGTAGGCGCACAAGGCACACTCGCCGCGAGTGCATATCGTGCCGCAGATGCAAGGCTTGTGACGGGCGAGGAAGCGGAGTTTGCTCTGCGCAAATGAGCATTCCGAGACCGAGCGTAACGCAGCAGATGCGGTGCGATATGCACTCGCAACAAAAATAGAGGTGGGAGGTCTGTTGACCTCCCACCTCTATTTTCACATATTGCAAACCCTATTTCAGATTGCCCACAGACTTCGATGCTGCGTAGCTAATCTTGTAGGACTCTGCTTTACGCAACTCCTGTTTGATGTCGGTAATAACACCCATACGGGTATCCTTATCCGCCTTCAAGCAAACGGTCATCTTGTTGCGATCCGACTCATTGAGAGCGTCACGCTCCGAAGCGATGAACTGACCAATCTGCTCGGGGTTGCTGAAAGAGTTGTTAAGCTGAATCTTTGCAGCCTCGCCAAACTTAGCACGCAACTCTGCGGTTGCGGGGGGACCTACATAGATGTAACTTACCAACGATTTGTTCTCCAATTTCTGAATCTCCGTAGCCTGAGGTGCTTTGAACTTAACAACCAACTCAGTCTCCTTCATAGAAGTAGATACCATAAAGAAGAAGAGAATCATAAACACGATGTCGGGGAGCGATGAGGTCGAAATCTGACCAATCTCCTTTTTCTCTTTTTTCCTAATTACTGGCATACTACTTAATGTTTTGAGGCTCTGCCTCCGAAATCTTCATAGGAACAGCCTTAGCGATAGCGTCTTGCTGCTCTTTTTCGAGGTCGTTGAACAGTTTGCCAAAGTGGGCTTTGCTCAACTCGTCACGGATTTCGTTGAAGGCACGAGTAAGTTCGTTCTGTACTTTGATATACATCTCATAGCTCGTACCACGGTCGTTTTGGAGCGAGATGACGCCCTGACTAACCGCGTGCTTGCCGATGAGATCTATATTCTCTTCTTTTTTCTCAGGGAGATTCTTGTCGTTGTTGCGGTTAAGCACCCACTCCTTCGCCCTATCTTTGAGTTGGTTTACCTGTACCAACTCGCCTTGCACTGCAATCTGGTCATACTTATTAACGTGAACCAGCATAAGGTTACGCTCTTTGATGTCGGGAGCCTCGCTCTGCTCCTCGCTCCAAGGAGGAAGCACACGGTTCAGACCCGAGTCGATGTCCATTGTAGTTGCAACAAGGAAGAAGATAAGCAGGAGGAACGCTACGTCCGCCATCGAACTCGCATTAATCTCCGGTGTCTTTTTTGCCATATTACAAACTATATTTTAATATGGAAACTTCTTATTTAATAGCATTGCGGATCTCACCAACAAGGATAGCAAGGATGCTAATGCCACCTACCAAGTAGGTAAGGTAGAGCATAGTGTCGGTGAACCTCAAATCAAATACGTTCTCGAAGAAGCCACCTGCCGAGTTGGGCACGGGAGTTGCGCTCGAAAGAGCGTAGCAACCGCCAATGACAGCAGCAGCAACCACAAGACCTACCAAAGCCTTAACAGCAGCCTTGGGGGTGGTAAACAAATTCTTAATAGGCGAAATCAGAGCGGCGATGATGCCGATGATTACGATGCCGTACATCCACCACATAATCATATCGGGGTTTGCGTGCAAATCTCCCATATGCTGCACCTGGGGCAGGAAGAAGAGCGAAGCAAAGCACACGATAGTGATTGCGAAGAGTGCATATTCTACATATTTAATCCACTTCATATCGTTTGTGTGTTAGAAGGTGATTAATTATTTCTTGCTGTAAGCGGTCAAGATGTCAACCAAGGTGATCGAAGAATCCTCCAACTCAACTACCGAAGAGTCGATCTTGTTGAGGATGTAGTTGTAGAACAATTGGAGAATAACTGCTGCGATAAGACCAGCGAGGGTAGTAAGCAGAGCCACTTTAATACCACCTGCAACCAAGGTTGCCGAAACCTCACCTGCTGCCTGAATCTGGTCGAACGCCTCGATCATACCAACAACGGTACCCATAAAGCCCAACGAAGGACTAAGTGCGATGAAGAGGCTAATCCAGCTCAAACCGCTCTCCATAAGACCGTTCTGTACCGAACCGTAGGAAGCAACAGCTTTCTCAACTACGTCCAAACCCTCGTTGTAACGAAGTGCGCCCTGATAGTAGATGCTTGCAACGGGACCCTTGGTGTTGCGTGCCAACTCTTTGGCAGCCTCAATACCACCCTCGTTAAGAGCAGCCTCAAACTCTGCGATGAATTTCTTGGTGTTGATTTTCGAGAACGAGAGGTAGAGAATACGCTCGATAGCCACTGCCAAACCGATGATCAAGCAGAGCAACACGGGAGTCATCCAAAATACACCACCCTCGATAAATTTCTGTTTGATAGCCTGGTGGAAAGGTACGCCAGCAACCTCGGTCTCCTCGTCAATAGCGGGAGCAGCCTCCTCGGTAGCAACCTCCTCCTCTGCTGCAACAACCTCCTCAGTAGCGGCAGCCTCGGGCTCCTGTGCGTAAACATTAGCAGTCGCAAGGCTCATAACGCCTACAACCGACAAAATCATAAAAAGTTTTTTCATAACTTTGAATTTGTTTGGAATTAATTAAACGTGTTTTGTTTGTGTAATTTTCTTCTGCTTGTGGTTGCTCAAACTTCTCTGCGGAGAGCCCCTTACACTCCACCCCGAAATTAAGCAACGCTACAAAGATATGTATTTTTTTGAAAAAAATACCCCCAGACGCAAAAGAAATACATTTATGGTGCAATAATTTTCGACATTTGGCACATCGCCTTGTGGGAACCTCTTTTGCGGTGGGCAGCAACACTGCCAAAATGTCAGTCGGCAGAGGGTGGTATGGTCTTTGATGTTGTGGGGGTGGAAACAGCAACAAAACAATAACCCAATGAGTAGCAAAATCAAATTTAGCATAGACCGCAAGAGTGCGGGCGAGGGCGAGTATGTTACGCTCTCGTGGGACTGCGGTATGCCCGACAATGTGACACTCACAATCGAAAATGGCTATCGCACCACACGTCTGCAACTGCCCGACAGCGGCAGTCGCACAGTCCTCATAGAGAAATCGAAGGGTAAGACCACCTTTCGACTTGCCGCCACTTGGGGCACTCGAAAGGAGGTTAGCGAACTCTCCGTAAAGGTCAAAAACCTCAAAACCATACGCGCCAAGGCGTATCGCCCCAAGCGTGGCAAAACCTTCTCGTTTAGGGGGTTATGGGGGCGCATTGTGGCGTGGTGGCGTAGTTTTACGGGCAGGCTCTCTTACGCCTGGCGTGTGATGCCTCCTCGCCAAAAGCGCATCTACAAAATTGTGCTCATTGTGCTTGCCATAATGTGGGCGGGCAGTGCGTGGCGCACTGCGGGCTATCGTGCTGGCTACGAGCAAGCCCTGCGCGACCAACAGCAGATAGAGTCCACACACTCCTTGTAGCGATTTATAACAATACGACAACGCCGCCGATTGACCATCAATCGGCGGCGTTGTCATATATGCTACCAAAGCACTATTTCACCACTTCGCGCAACTCCTTATAGAGTTTCAGGCGGCGGATGGCGAGTTTTTTGGTCGCCTTCTTATCGCCAAAGACAAAGCGTGCGTAGCCGAGCCATTTCTGCGCCCAGCGCATATAGTTCGAGGCGAAAATTATCATCAGCGGGAAGCCCACCAAGTAGCCCGCAGCCGAGAGCCAAGCACCCTTGCAGAGCATTACAATGGTGGGCACCAAGCCAAACAGGGGATAGGTTACTAACAGCGTGACAGCCAAGTTGATAGAGCCCCTAAACTGCCTATCCTTAATGAAGAAGTGGTTAATCAGCAGCGGAAACAGAAAGACTGCCCAAGTGGCACCAATCGAGGTGCCGAAGAGTGGCAACAAAAGTAGCATTGCAAGTGTGAAAAGTGCAAACTCCCCAACGCTCGTTTTGCGCTCGAAGAGCCACTCCCTAACGCCCATTTTGCGTATCTTGCGGGCGACATCCCTGCTCTCGTCAAAGAGTTGTTGCATCTTCTCTGGCTGTTGTTCTTTTGCCTCAGCAAGCGCCCTCACAAGGTGCTTGTCAGCCTCCAACTTGGCGGGCAGGTAGTGGGGGTTGAGCGAGAGTCTTTCGGCATACTCCCTACCAAAGGAGCCCTCCCTCAGGAAGTCGATAGCCTCGTAGTTGTCGAGGTCCTCAACATTGAGCATCATACCCTCAATCTGCTCTCTCACAATATCGTTGACCTTGCTCATAACGCCTCTTGGGTCCTCCTTATACTCCTCGTAATAGGGCGAGAGGGCTATGGGTTCGCCAAAGAGAATCATCATATCCTCTCTCGGCAGGCGGTAATGCGAGTAGTGGTTGGCGGTGGGCATAACATAGACCTCGCGGTCGAAATTCGCCTCCTCGGCAGCACCGAACGCCATTTTAAGATACGCCTGCGAGAAGGCTCCGAGCCAGCGTTTATTTTGGTGTTGTCCCTCGGGGTAGAGCACCACCGTTTCGCCGTGCGAGAGCGACTTGGCGACCTCCTCCAAGGTGCCCTTATTCTTCGCCACACCCCTAATACCATCTACCCTTGCGCGGTAGGTGGGCAGTGCGCCAAGCGAGCGGATAATCTTGCCCAAGATGGGGTTTTGGAAGACACTCGCACGAGCCAAAAAGCGAGGTTTCCTATCCGAGAGGATAAAGACCAGCGCCAGAGGGTCTATAAGGCAGTTTTGGTGGTTCGACACAAGTACCACAGGTGTACCATCCTCGGGCATACGCTCCCTATTCACTGCCCAAAAGTGGCGGAAGTAGATAGGGTGGTTTACAAACGATAGGTAGCGGCGCAGTATCCTTGCCGCCCAGCCCCTATTGCGAGGTTTTAGTGTAGTTATATTCTCCCTTTCCATATTATAACTATCTTATTTTGAGAGTTTTACCCCCCTGTTGCGATTTTTTCAACAATATCGGCACAGCCCTCAATGCCCAACTTCGAGGAGTTGAGGCACAGGTCGTAGCTCTCGGCAGCTCCCCAGGTCTTGAAGGTGTAGTAGTTATAGTAGGCGGCTCGTTTGCGCTCGGTAGCCGCAATCCACGCGCGGCACTCCTTCTCGCACTTGTCGCACTCCTTCATAAGTCGTCCGATCCTATCCTCCATCGAGGCGGTGACAAAGACGCTCAACACATCCTCCCTCTCTCTGAGGACGTAGTCGGCACACCTGCCCACAAAGATACACGAGCCCCTGTCAGCCAAGTTCTCGATAGTCTGGCTCTGGATGGCAAAGAGCGTGTCGTTGTTGATATACCCCGGGGTACTCATAGCACCAAAAGACCAAATGCCCGTACCGAGAGGTGTGAGGTTGCCCCCGTGCTCGTCAGCCTTCTCGAACAATTCGGCTGCTATGCCACTCTGTTTGGCTGCCTCGTTGATAATCTCGTAGTTATAGACGGGCACACCCAACCTACGCCCCAACTCCTCGGCAAGAGCCTTACCACCCGCACCCAACTGGCGACCTATGGTTATCACAAACTTCTTCTTCATATTGTTTTGTTTTTCTTTTTTCGCACCTTTTTGTAAAAAGGTGCTGCCAAAAACTTTTCGTGTACCAACCAATAGAGGTACTACCCACCGTTTTGCTTCGGAGTGGCAAGGCGGACAGACCTCTCCCGCCCTGCGGGCACCCTCCCCTAACTTAGGGGAGGGAGATGGTTGTGGGTTTATCCCATATCTCTCAGTCCTCACATTTCTCCCATAAGCCCTATATGCCCTATAAGCCTTAGGACTATTGACGTTAGACCTTAGACGTTAGACAAAAAGTTCTCAACTCTCCTCCACGCCCTTGAAGCCTATGGTCGAGGGCGACTTCTTGAATTTGCGGACAAGTCCTACAATGAGCACCGCAGCAACAATCGTAGCGATAGCATCCGAGATGGGCAGAGCCATCCACACGCCCTCGATGCCAAACCACAGAGGCACCACAACAAGGCAGGGGATAAGGAACAGCACCTGGCGCGAAAGCGACAAGAAGATAGCCTTATTTGCCATACCGATACTCTGGAAGAAGTTCGATGCAACCATCTGGAAGCCCACTATGGGGAATGCTGCAACGGCAATGGTAAAGCCTCTGGCGGCAATCTCTATCATCGTCTGTTCGTTAGCAAAGAGTCTTACGGCAACTTCGGGGATGAAGGTGCCAACCACAAAGCCCAAGCAGACCATAATGGTTGCCCACATAACCGTCTTCCAGAAGACCTTCATAACACGGTCGTACTTACCCGCACCATAGTTATAGCCCGCAATGGGTTGCATACCCTGGTTGAAGCCCATAACAACCATCACAAAGAGGAATATAATCCTATTGACAATGCCGTATGCGCCAATAGCCAAGTCACCAACACCCTCGCCCATCTGGTCGCCGTAGCGTCTTAGCTGGTTGTTGATAAGCAGCACCACAAAGCACGAAGCCATATTCATCAAGAAGGGCGACAAGCCAATTTTGAGCGACTCGCGAGCAATTTTATTGTCGTAGGTAAAGACCTTGCCATCCTCAAAGTGGAGCACATCTTCCCTCTTGAAGAGCAGGCGCAGTTGCCACACAAGCGACACCGTCTGAGCCAACACCGTAGCGATAGCCGCACCCTTAATGCCCATATCGAAGACAAAGATGAACAGAGGGTCCAAAATGGTATTGAGCACCACCGTCAATATCGTGAGCCACATAGCCACCTTGGGTCTGCCCGCAGCCCTCATAACGGCATTCAAACCCAAATAGAGGTGGGTGACAACATTGCCAATGAGGATATAAATCATATACTCCCTGGCGTAGCCGATAGTATTGTCGCTCGCGCCAAAGAAGTACAAAATGGGGTCCAAGAATGCCAAGCCGAAAATCATCAGCAGCACACCCAGGACCACATTCATCGTCATAACATTTCCCAGCACCCTACGCGCCATACCGTAGTTCTTCTGCCCCAGCAGCATCGACACCAACGCCGAAGCACCAACACCCACCAACGAACCAAAAGCCGCCGAGATGTTCATCAGCGGGAATGTTACCGCCAAGCCCGAAATAGCCAGCGAACCCACACCCTGACCGATAAATATGCTGTCGACCATATTGTAAAGCGAAGAAGCCGTCATAGCAATAATCGCCGGCACAGCATATTTCCTCAGTAACCTACCAATACTCTCCTCCCCCAACTCCATAGGGGCAGCCTTCTCTATATTCTTCTCTTCTTTCATTCTTTTCTTTTTTCTCCGCTTTCTTCTCCGCTTTTTGTAAAAAGCGGAACCAAAAACTTTTATGCGATACTACGTATCGCTTTACCTTTGCTATGCCTTATATGCCCTATATGCCCTATACGCCTTAGGACTATTGACGTTAGACGTTAGACCAAAATTCCCCGCGAGTGGGTTTTGTGGAGGGATTTTTGCGCCAAACAAGCGAGCAACTCCGCAGTTTGCTCAGCGCAAATGAGGAAGTTGCGATGCGCAGTTTGGTGCAAAAAGCACCCACAAGGCACGCTCGCCAGCGAGATGCGCTCGCCTCACCCCTCAACTCTCACCACCTCAATCCCCGAGCGTTTCAATAGGTCTATGCCATCGGTATTGTGGTAGAGGTCGGCATAGACAACCCTTTTGATGCCCGACTGGATGATGAGTTTCGAGCACTCCATACAGGGCGAGGCGGTAACATAGAGGGTGCTGCCATTGCCCGAATTGTGGCTCTTGGCGAGTTTCGTTATGGCATTCGCCTCGGCGTGCAGAACGTAGGGTTTTGTTACGCCACTATCGTCCTCGCAGATGTTCTCAAAGCCCGAGGGGGTGCCATTGTAGCCGTCCGAAATAATCATCTTATCCTTCACGATGAGCGCACCCACCTGACGGCGCACACAGTATGAGTTCTCCGCCCACACACGCGCCATACGCATATAGCGTCCATCGAGTTGCAATTGTTTGTCTTCTTTATATCCCATATTTTTTGTCTAACGTCCAACGTCTAACGTCAATAGTCCTAAGGCTGTATGAGAGCTATGGGAGGTGTGGGTAACACACGCCCCCGCCCTTCGGGCACCCCCTCTAACTTAGAGGGGGAGTAATCCACAACTTTCAATCCTCAACCCAGCGAGCGGGTTTTGTGGAGGGCTTTTTGTGCCACCCCTCCCAACCTGCGGGTGATTTATGTGTGGCGAGTTCAAGGCTTGCGAAGCGCGAGAAAGCGGAGTTTGCTCGGCGCAAATGAGCATTTCGAGCGCAAGCGTAACGCAGAAATCGCCCACAAAAATCAGCCGCCCACAAGGTGTGCTCGCTAAAATAGTTTTTTCTTTGAGGCAGTAACAATAAAATCCTTCAAGTAGAAAGGCTCGAAGTAGGCAACATCCTCCCTTTCGCCTGCCTGCAACTTCCTCTCTGCTTCGGCGCACAAGCCGCGTGCCGAAGGAATAACATTCACATACTCAGCCCACTCCAAGATACCCGAGCACTTCTCGGCACCCGTACCGAAGATGACAAGTTTCTTATCATCGAGCAGCACCTCGCTGAAACTCCTATCGTGCACCACCTCTGCCACAACCTCCGAGCGGGGTGTGAGGTCGGTATTGAAGAGTTCGGCATAGACCTCCATCCTGCGGGCGTCTATCATCGGGCATAGAACAACCCTCTCCCACTCCTCTATATCGACAATACCCGCCTCGACCTCCTCAACCAAGCAGGCTGCAAGCGAGCGCAGTGAGTCCACAGCCAGCAGCGGAATACCCAGCGCATAGCACATTCCCTTTGCGAACGACACGCCGATGCGCAAACCCGTATAGGAGCCGGGACCCTTACCCACAGCCACTGCATCAAGTTCTTCGGGCTCTATATTGTTCTCCCTAAGGAGTTCTTGGGTAAAAACACCCACTTTGCGGGCGTGGTCCTTGCCTTGGTCGCTCTCGCGGAGGGCAATCATCTCGCCATCTCTCGCCAATGCCACAGAGCAGATGTCCGTTCCCGTCTCTATACAAAGAATCAATCCCATTGTGTTCGAATTGAGAATTGAGAATTGAGAATTATTTTTTGGAAAATATATAACCTTTGCGCTGAAAGCGCTCCTTAATTTTCCATTTTCAATTTTCCATTTTCAATTTATCGTTTATACTGTTTCTTTATCGCATCAAGTTCGCGTTTGGTGTCACGAGCCTTGATGGTTTCGCGTTTGTCGTATTCGTGTTTACCGCGGGCAAGACCTATGGCGAGTTTGGCGAAGCCTCTATCGTTGATAAAAACCCTCAAACCTACAATGGTCACACCCTTATCCTGAGAGGCTCGCTCCAACTTATCCAGCTCGCGCGAGGTAAGAAGGAGTTTCCTGTCGCGGCGAGGTGCGTGGTTGTTAAGGTTGCCCCAATCATACTCGGCGATATTCATACCCCTGACAAACAACTCGTGGTTCGAGAAGTAGCAGTAGCAATCCACAAGTGACGCCTTGCCAAGGCGGAGCGACTTTATCTCGGTGCCGGCAAGTTGTATTCCTGCCACGAATTCTTCGAGAATCTCGTAGTTGAAATAGGCCTTTTTGTTGCGGATGTTTATGTTTTTATAGTTCGTACTCATAGTATGTTGCGTGCTGTTTGGTGGGCAATCTTCTTGCGCTCGGCATTCAGTGCGTCTATGGCTTCGAGGATGCGGGCAATCTCTGCCTCGTCCTCATCGCCCAATCCTGCAAGTTGCTCGCCCAACGAAGAGATTATAGCCTCTATCGCCTTCGACTTATAGAGAACTATCGCCTTGGGGATAATCTTACCCAATCGCTCCTCCTCGCTCTCGGTGCAGATGTCGTGCTCCTTCCAGATGGCGGATTGTTTGTGGTTGTCGCCCTCGGTAAGAATATCCACCGCAGCCGAACTCGCCTCTGGGTTGTCTATCTCTATGAAATAGTGTTCGGGAACCTTCACACCCACCCCCAACTCGGCACTGTGGTGTTTGTAGCACTCCATAAGGGCTCGGTAGCGGGCGTCTTGGAAGAAGACTCCGTCCTCTTCGAGTTCGCCGAAGATGGACTCGGCAACATTGAAAGATGCCGTAGCCTTACCCTCGCGGTAGTCGAGCGTCAGATGACCATACTTTATGAGATAGCCCACAATCTCCCTCTCCAACTCGGTCATACTACTACCCGCCTTCTGCTTGCCGAGCGTCACAGCCTGCTCGAAAGCCTTTGCCTCGTGTTGCTGCTGTGCCTGCTCACGGCGCACAAACTCACGCGCCTCATCGCCGTAGCGTGTGCCGACACTCTTGCGCACCACCTCGCTCACCACCAAAGCCTCGTCAATATCCATAATCTTGGAGCACTCCTTGATGAATACTGAGCGTTGTATCTTATTGGGAATAAGCGCAATGGAGTTTACAATATCGGCTATGAGTTCGCCCTTGCGGATGGGGTCACGAGCCACCTCCGCAGCATAAAGCGAAGATTTGAAGGTTATAAAATCTTTCTGGTTGTTGGTAATATACTCGCGAATTTGGTCGGCAGAGTGGGTGCGAGCATAGGAATCGGGGTCCTCGCCCTCGGGTAGCACCACAACCCTCACATTGAGTCCCTCTTTGAGCACCAAATTGACACCTTTGATTGCCGCCTTCACGCCCGCACTATCGCCATCGAAGAGGAGTGTGATGTTGTTCGTAAAGCGCGAGATAATCCTCACCTGCTCAATGGTCAGCGCGGTGCCGAGGGGCGCAACAACATTTTCGATGCCCTTTTGGTGCATCTGCACAACGTCTATATTACCCTCCACAAGGATGCAGTGGTTCTCTTTGGTTATGGCACTCTTGGCAAAATAGATGCCGTAGAGGTTGTTGCTCTTGGAGTAGACCATACTCTCGGGCGAGTTGAGGTACTTTGCCTTGTTGTCGCCCGCCAGAGCCCTGCCGCTAAACGCCGTAACCCTGCCCGAAATGGTGTGTATGGGAAACATTGCCCTGCCACAGAAGCGGTCGTAGTACCCGCCCGTTTCACGCTTTATGGTAAGCCCCGTATCAACGAGGAACTGTTCTTTGTAGCCTGCGCGGAGTGCCGCCTGAGTCATTGTATCTTTATCTCGCGAGGTGCGACTCTCGGGGCAGTAGCCCAAGCCGAAGCGTTTGATTGTCGCATCCGTCAGTCCGCGCGAGGCGAAATAACTGCGGGCAACACTCAACCCCTCATCGGTGCCATACATCTGCTCCACAAAGTAGTCCTGAGCCCACGCATTGACGATCATCATACTCTCCCTGTCATCGTTGCGCTGCTTCTCCTCTGGGGTCTCCTCTCGTTCCTCAACGGTTATGCCATACTTCTTAGCAACCCATTTGAGAGCCTCGACATAGGTGAGTTTCTCGTGCTCCATAACGAAGGTCACAGCATTGCCACCCTTGCCACAGCCGAAGCACTTGTAGAGACCTTTGGCTGGCGACACGACAAAAGAGGGTGTCTTTTCGTTGTGGAAAGGACAGCACGCCATAAAGTTCACTCCTTTCTTTTTGAGTGAAACGAAGTCACTGATGACCTCCACCACATTTGCTGCGGCATATATTCTATCGACTGTTGCCCTGTCAATCATCGCTTTACACGCTCTTATTCTCTTTGCCTGCGCCCATAGTGCGCCAAATTAGCAGGTAAAGTTACAAAATACTTTGTATTTTGCAAAAAACTCCTCCCAACAAGGGAGGAGCAAACTGTTTGTACTTCTACTATTTGGCACCACGAAATGTCCAGTATTTTTGCAAGAGATAGCTATATACAATGGTTATAAGTGAAGTAATAACCTGCGCCAGAGGTGCATACAACCCCACCCACTCGACAAAAATTTTCAGGCAGACATAGTTGATGGCGAGCGAGCCCAAGGTGGTCACAAGGTAGCGCACCGAGCTAACCCTATCGCCCAGCGGAGAGCCTTTGAAGGAGATGCGGCTCTGCAACCAATAGCCCGTAAAGAGTGTTACGGGAAACGTCACCGCAAGGGCGGCAATATGGCGCGAAATGTATACAAAGCCGAGGTTGAGGTAGTCAAAACCCAAAACCACATCGTAAAGCAAGGCGTAGAGCAGCCAATTTATCACAAGGTTGCCACCACCACACACCGCATAACGAAACGTCTGCAAAGGCATAACACCCCTCAGCGGCTTAACATAAAACAAATCAATAAGTTTGGTTATCTTCTCTGCTAATTTCATACTTCTTTTCTCTCCGCTTTTTGTAAAAAGCGGAACCAAAAACTTTTAGTGTAGCCTTTGCGGTGAGGTGTGACTGCCTTTGCAGGCAGATTTGCAGTCGAACTGCCAGCCCACTTTCAAACGAGTTTGAGTGAGCTGACACTTCGCCTGCCTCTCTCCTTCGGAGAGCCTCACACCTCCCCGAAAAAAGACTCCTCTCAAACTCCCCTGTAATCCTTGTTACACCTGCTACCCTTGTTATCCCTGCAAGAAAAACAAGATAGGTAGATGCCAACCGCCTGCCTACGGCAGTCGTGGCAAGACGGACAGACCTCTCCCCCGCTTCGCGGACCCGCCCCTACCTTAGGGGAGGGATAAAATA
>JAFTUI010000008.1 GCA_017466345.1 Tidjanibacter sp.
ATTAGACCAAATTTCTCCGGATTATCCCCCAGTTACGGGTAGGTTGCATACGCGTTACGCACCCGTGCGCCGGTCGCCACCAAATGTATTGCTACATCTTATGCTGCCCCTCGACTTGCATGTGTTAGGCCTGCCGCTAGCCTTCATCCTGAGCCAGGATAAAACTCGCCATTGTAAAAAAAGTTTTGTTAAAATCTTGGCTTGTTTCTCAAAGGCATTGAATTCAAAAACCTTGAATATTTTTGAACGTATTTAGCTGCTTCATTACTTCAAAGAACATATTGTTCGTGATAAAGATCCTGCTTTGTCACGCCGCTAACTTTCAAAGCGGACTGCAAAGGTAAGGACTTTTTTTGAACTTCCAAATTTTCTCAAAAAAATTTTCAAAAATTTTTCCGTCACACTCTATCTCAGAACTCGTGTGCTTTCGTTATTTTTTGAAAGCGGATGCAAAGGTAGCGACTTTTTCGTAACCTGCAAATCTTTCGCGGAAAAAATTTCGGCACTTTTTGGCGCATTTTTTGTAAGTTGCCGAAAATCCGAATTTTACCCCAACTACGCAAAAATCACATTTAACATTGGCTTAACATTGCCCCTGAGCACACTCTCTGGCGGTTCCCTATATATAATATAGGTATGGGGGAATTCAAAATTCAAAATTCAAGCAAATGCGAATAAGCGAGTGCAGAGGGCACTTGTGCACTCTGCCGAGCGGGAGCATTTTAGAGCAGCCGAAGGCTGGTCAATTCAAAATTGACAGACCTCTCCCGCCCTTTGGGCACCCTCCCTGCTCGGCGAGGACGCCGAGCACAATTTCGACCACCCCTCCTACCCTCCCCTCATCGTAGGGGAGGAACTCCTTTGATATAGGGGAGGGATAAAATACTCGCAGGCGTAGCCTGCACCATAATTTTCAATTTTCGCAAATGCGAGTCGAGCGAGGGCAGAGGGCACTTGTGCACTATGCCGAGCGGGAGCATTTTAGACAAAACAAAGTTTTGTCAATTTTCAATTTTCAATTTTCAACTTCTAATTGTATATTTGCACTGCTTTTGCTCTACCCAAACGCAAAAGGGATTAATAAATGAACGAGAACAGAACCATAACGCTTGCCGAGATTAAGGCTCCTCTGGCGGAGGAGATGGCGGCTTACGAGCGTTTCCTCAGGGAGGCTCTCCACTCCGAGAGTCGCTATTTCGATGGCATATTGGAGTATATCTTCGACAATCGAGGCAAGGGTGTGCGCCCCACGCTGGTGATGTTGTGGGCTAAGATGCTCTCTGGCGGCAAGCCTTTTGGCAAGAGGGTGCTGCTGTCGGCATCGCTCATTGAGCTTATCCACACCGCCTCGCTCGTGCACGATGACGTGATAGACCGCGCCAACCTGCGCCACGGTAAGGCTTCGGTAAACGAGATGTATGGCGGCAGGAATGCCATTCTCACGGGTGACTTCATCCTCTCGCGCATCTTTGAGCTCGGTATGGAGAGTTTGGAGTTCGACATCCTGACCTATGTTTCGCACTCCATAAAGTGGCTCTGCGAGGGCGAGGTTATACAAGACGAGCAGACCAAAACGCTCGGTATGACCCACGAGCGTTACTACGACATCATCGACAAGAAGACCGCCTCGCTGCTGGCTATCAGCTGTGGTGTGGGTGCTCTTGCCGTCAAAGCCAAAGCCGCCGAGGTGGATGCTGCCTACGAGTTTGGTCGCAATATAGGTATGGCTTTCCAGATTAAGGACGACATCCTCGACTATGCTGCTGCCGACCAGACGGGTAAGCCCACTTGTGCCGACCTCAGGGAGCACAAAATCACACTCCCTCTCTTGGAGGCTCTCTCGCAGATGGACGCCGAGGAGGAGCAGCAAACCCGCCAGGCAGTCGGCAAGGGCGATGACGAGGCTATTGCACTCATTCAGCAGAAGATTGAGAAATTTGGCGGCATAGAGCGTGCCGAAAGGATTATGGCGGAGTATATCGCCTCTGCCAAGGAGGCACTTACGCTCTACCCCGCCTCAGAGTATCGCACCGCCTTGGAGGCTATGTGCGACTTCTTGGCTCAGAGGAAGAAGTAGTGGTACGCCACGACAAAATAAGCCGCCCCAACCGACAATGGTTGGGGCGGCTTTGTCATTTCGGCGCATCACAACACCCTATTCGGGAGTTTCATCGCCGGGGTTGTAGATGGGGTAATCAGCCAAACCTGCCTCTATGCGTCCTGTCCAATCAACATCGAACACATCGCCATTCTCCCCCACTGCGTGGGCGACAATATGATATTCGTTGCCGATATGCTCTACAACCATAGATGCCTCCACAAAAACGGACACCACCGGTCTCTCCGTATCTGAGTAGTAAATGAATCTGGAATCTTCTTTATGGAGATAATTAGACTCTCCATTGAGCAAATACTCTCCCTCGGGAATGATATATTTCTCATCTCCACACTCCAAAGTAAAATAAACCACTTTGTAAACGTCTATCTGGAATATCACTTGCAGTGGCATCGCTCCCCCGCCGTAGCCATAGACACGTTCGAAGGGCATAAGCTCGGGAATATCATCGCCGGGATGGTAAACGGGAATCCAGGATTGGCTGGTATCCACACGCCCTGTCCAATCCACCTTATATATCATACCATCCGAATCCTCGACATCGAGCACAAACCTATACTTGTTGTCAACATATTCCACATCGAGGGTAGCACTCACAATGTCTGCTATATCGTCCCCCGCCATATCTCCTATACGAGAGTAACTTTGAATGATGGTCTCTTCTTCCCAATCATATCGTCCTTCTGGTAGCAAACCATAGGTGCCTTCATCCACGCTAACGGATACCAACAACTGTCTTATCTCCTCACCGTCTGTGAAACAGAAATAGATATCATAGTTAGTCTCCATATAATTAACTCTTACTCCATAATCGAGAGCAAACCTCATTCCTGTTTCGGATTCGGGAGTTTCCTCACCGGGGTTGTAGAAAGGATATTGGTCATCCCTTTCTATCTGTCCCGTCCACTCACACGCAAAGACTTCGCCATCTTCGTAGCCCTCGGCTGTGGCAACAAACTGATACTCATTACCAATATGTTTCACTTCGAGCGAGGCTTTCTTAAAGTCTTTTACATAGCGACCAATATCATTGATATAGACAAATCCCGAGTAAACGGTTGTCTCCTCGTCCTCATCCTTGCCATAGAGATATGTGCCCTCGGGGATAACTCGCGAACCATCGATGCCACGAACATTAAACCTTACCTCCACAAACTCCTTACCCTCCACTTGAAAGTAAATGTCAAAGTGTGTTTCAATCCAATGTCCGTAATAGCCATACACGCCTACAACGGTTGAAAGTTCCGGCTCGGTGACGGGCTCCTCGCCGACAAAAATCTCTTCTAACTCCATTGTCTGTGTGCCGTCTTTGGATATTGCCACTACCCATATACCTTTGGTGTCATTCCAGGGCATTGTGTACTCCACCACTATCGACTCTTCGGTGAACCGCGTGCCATTCTCCACAACATAGTTCATTCCGTTGATTGCATCGCCAATGTACCAATAACCCTCAACAGCATTTTGGGTTGTGATGGTAAAACTAACAACATTCGCAGGCTCGCCCTCCACCTCGTTCTTCACAATCGTCACTTCGGGCTGTATGGGAGTAAGGGGCAGAGGCTCCTCATCGTGCCTCTGACAACTTGCCGCCGCACCAACCATTACCATCGCCAGCAGGGCGTAAAATAGACTCTTCGCTTTCATAACTCGTGCTTATTTATTATCGTTCTTTCTTTGCATTGTATTCATTACAAATTAAATCTAATTCAAAATTAGTGAAAATTTTTGTAACCGACAATAGTGCGGGCGAAAAAATTGCGGTGGCGGGACGTTTTTTTCTGATTCAAGAGTTCTAAGGCTTATGAGGCTTATAGGGCTTATAGGAGTAGGGTCTTTAAGGACCTTAATGTCCTTAATGTCCTTAATGTCCTTAATGTCCTTAATGTCCTTAAACACCCTCCCCTAAGTTAGAGTAGTTCCTCCCCTACGATGAGGGGAGGTTAGGAGGGACGGTCGAAATTGCGCTCGGCGTCCCCGCCGAGCAGGGAGGGTGCCGAAGGCGGGAGAGGTATGTTCTCCAGCAACCCCTGCACCCCCTGCAACCCCTGGAACCCCTGTAACCCCTGTCACCCCTGCAACCCCTGTCACCCTTGTCACCCCCGCAATAAAATCGAGTTGCCCACCAACCACAGACAATCCCTCACCACCCCCTTGACTTTTGCGAGGTTTATGGTAATTATTTTTATTGGGGCGCGAGATTTGCAGAAAAATTACTATATTTGCAATTACTATGCGAAGACTTTACATCATAGCGGGCTGCAATGGGGCGGGAAAGACTACCGCCTCCTATACGATGTTGCCCGAAATGCTCGATTGTCGCGAATTTGTCAATGCTGACGAAATCGCCAAAGGTCTTTCGCCCTTCAATCAGGAACGTATGGCTATCGAGGCAGGTCGCATAATGCTCCAACGTATGGAGGACCTGCTGAGCCAAGACGAGGATTTCGCCTTCGAAACCACCCTCGCATCGCGCTCCTACACACAATTTATCGAGAAGGCTCACGCCAAAAACTACTTTGTCACGCTGCTATTTTTTTGGCTTCCCTCGCCCGAACTTGCCATTGAGAGGGTTGCTACGCGCGTTGCCGAGGGTGGACACAACATTCCCGAAGATGTCATACGCCGCCGCTACGACAGCGGTATCCGCAACTTCAAGG
Source organism: Tidjanibacter sp. (assembly GCA_017466345.1). Taxonomy (GTDB): domain Bacteria; phylum Bacteroidota; class Bacteroidia; order Bacteroidales; family Rikenellaceae; genus Tidjanibacter. The sequence continues at coordinate 4,777 of JAFTUI010000008.1, forward strand.
CGCTCTATATGCCCAACTGCGACTTCTGGACCATCTACGACAACAGCGGCACCGATGGTGTAAAGCAGATTGCTTGGGGACAAGGCACCCTCATAAGGGAGATTTTGGAGCCTGAGTCGTACAACAAAATTATGGAACTATGAGCGAACTGGATTTGACACAATTGCAAGAGAAGATAGATAGCGGTGTGCGCCTGGCACAGCGCAGACTCATCGAGCGCACCATCAAGGAGCACGGCGACCTTGTGGTGGAGCAAGATGGCGAGGTTGTACACATCAAAGCCGAAGATCTCGAAGAGTTGTGCGTGGAGAGCTAAGATAGCCCTCCCCCACCCCATAGTATATATAATAAAAGGTGCACCCAAGTGGGTGCACCTTTTATTTTGGATGCAGCCCCACTGACTTGGGGATACTTTCTTTACAGACCTCTCCCGCCCTGCGGGCACCCTCCCCTAAGTTAAGGGAGGGATGCAGGGATTACAAGGGTTACAGGGGTTACAAGGAAAACAAGGATAACAAGGAAGAATTCCCCCTGCAACCCCTGTTATCCCTGTTATCCCTGTTATCCCTGTTATCCCTGGAACTCTTAGGACTATTGACGTTAGACGTTAGACGTTAGACCAAAAAAATGCATATAACGCGATGGATGCAAGGCTTACGAGAAAGCGGAGTCCGCAGTTTGCTTAACGCAAATGAGGAACTCCGCTTATCGAAGTATAACGCAGCAGACGCGCGTTATATGTGTTTTTCCAAAAAAAGCATATAAGCGAGCGTATTTTAGGCGCACAAGAAAACCACCTCCGCAGTTTACAAGGCGTAAATGAGGAGGTGGTTTATCGCAGTGCAACGCCAAAGACGCCGCTTAGATGCATTTTTTACTGGGCATCCATAATAAGACGCAACTGATTACCATCTGCGAGAATCGAGGAAGCCATAGCCTTAACATCCTCCGAGGTGAGGTTCTGGATAATCTCCTCGTAGCCGGTGGTGTAGTCCACGCCATAGATCTCGCGGCTGGTCATCCAGCCCATCCAACTACCGTTCTGTTTGAGGGCATCGGCACGCTCTTTGAGCATATACTCTTTGATTTTGCCGAGTTCCTCCTCAGTAGCGCCTTCGGTAGCAAGCTTCTCAATCTCTGGGATGAGTGCGCCACGAGCCTGGTCGGCGAGGTCGCGCTGGGTGTCAAAACCAATGATAAGGAGGTAGTCGGGCTCGGAAGGCATACCGCTCAACTGACCCGAGCAAGACACACCATAGGTTGCGCCCATCTCCTCGCGGATGCTCTTGGTGTAGCGAATGTCGAGCAACTGGTCGAGCACCGAAAGGGTGAGTTTATTCTTCAAATTAACCTCCATATCGCCACTCAGAACGTAGTAGATGCTTGTTTTGGGCATCTCCATAGCCATTTCGAAGCGATGCTCTCTGTCGCCCACCTGGTAGCCGATAGCGTTCTCAGGATTGTAGGCGAGAGTCTCTTTGGTTTTGGGCAGTGAACCGAGATATTTCTCTACGAGGGGTTTGAGTTCCTCCTCCGAGATATTACCCACAAAGAAGAAGGTCATATCATCGGGGTTCGAGAAGAGAGTTTTGTATACCCTCTGATACTGCTCAAACGAGAGAGCCTCCATATCGGCAGCGCTCCAAGCCTTCACACGGTTGGGCTTGTCGTATAGGTTAGCGAAGAGTTCGCGTTGGAGTGCGTAGTTGGGATCGGACTCAATGTTGGCATAAGCCTGTACGAGTTGCTCTTTCACGAGATTGAAAGCGTCCTCATCGTAACGGGGCGCGGTGCCATAGAGATATACGAGTTGCAGGAGAGTCTCCACATCTTTGGGCGAGCAGCTGCCGCTCAGACCGTGAGTAGAGGTCGACACGAAGGGGCTTACATTCACAGCCTTGCCTGCGAGTTGTTTCTGCAAGTCGGTAATTGAGAACTCGCCCACGCCCTGATAGGAGAGGAACGAGGTGAGCTGACCTGCCATAGCCATATCCTCGTCTGCGATAACCGAGTTACCACCGAAGGCGATAGCGTTCATCATCAGACCATCGGCATTGTAGTCGGTGGGTTTAACGATTACCTTAACGCCATTTTTCAGAGTCCAAGCGGTGTGACCGAAAGCATCGGTAGAGGTGGTTTTAACCTTCGAGCCTTTCAGGCGGGTTTTTGCGGGGATAAGGGGTTTCTTAACGCCCGAATCTGCATAGGGTTGCAGTTCGGCAGCATTCACAGCAGCCATCAAAGCCTCAACCTCCTCGGCTGTGGGCACTACCAAGCCCTCTTTTTCGGGTTGGCTGATGAGCACAACGTGGTTGGTGGGGAGGAAGCGCTCCTGCTGAGCCACAGCATTTACGGTATTGAGATCCATACCTGCGATGAGCATACTGTCAATCTGCCACTCCTCCTCGGCACCGTAGATGGGGGTACCGCTCTTGAAGTTGCTGGTGTAGCGACCTACGAACTCACCGTGACGGCGGTCGTTGCGGCGGTCGTAAGCCTGCTGGTTGCGGCGCAAGATGTTGGTCTGCGCACGCTCAAACTCCGAAGGAGTGAAACCGAAGCGGCGCACCTTCTCGAACTCTGCATAGATAGCCTCGAAAGCCCTCAGAGCCTCGCCCTCGCGAGGTTGAGCGTAGAGTTCGATGATGTCCATCGAGCGGGTGACGCTGCCACCATAGTAGCCTGCGCCAATGAAGGGAGCACCGGGCTGCTGAGCCATATCCGACAGACGCTCATTGACGATGGTTGCGATGAACGAATCGACAATCGAGTAGAGTTCGTATGCGAGGGTGTTGTTGAGTTCTACGGGCCAAGCCTCGCGGCGAGCGATGAGCTCAACACTGCTCTCGGTAAGTTCGGGATCGGTAAAGATACCGATTGCGGGCTTGTCGTTTGCGGGGATGGGGATATACTCAATAGCCTCAGGGTTCTCCACTGCGGGGATGTCGCTCATTGTGGCGATAACCTTCTGCTCCATCTCGTCAACATCGAAGTCACCAACCACTACAATACACTGATTGGTGGTGTTGTACCAACGGTGGTAGAAGTCGCGGAGTTCGTCATAGGTAAAGGTTTTGAGCCTCTCCTCGGTACCGATAATGTTACGCTCGGCATACTTGGTGTTGCCATAGAGATAGGGTGCGCTCTTCTCGCGGATGCGCCACGAAGCATCGTTGCGGGTGCGCAACTCTTCGATAATCACGCCCCTTTCGTTGTCAATCTCCTCCTCTTCGAGCGAGATGTAGTATGCCCAATCGTGGAGAATCATCAGCACGTTGTCCACAACCTCAGGGTTGGTGATGGGCACACTCTGCATCATATACTGAGTCTGCTCCATTGCGGTCCAAGCATTGAGGTTGGCGCCGAACTTCACGCCCACGCTTTCGAGATAGTTGATCATATCCTTACCGGGGAAGTTCTTGGTGCCGTTGAAGGCCATATGCTCCAAGAAGTGTGCAAGACCAATTTGCAGATCCTCCTCCTGAATAGCACCTACGCGGTCGTAGATGTAGAAGTCTGCCTGATTTTCGGGCTTCTCGTTGTGACGGATGTAGTAGGTCAGTCCGTTGGGCAGTACGCCTTTGCGAAGTTCGGGATCCTGTGGCAGGGGTGCAAACATAGGATTCTCCTGAGCCAGCACACTTGTCAGCGACAAGACTGCAAAGGCAACTAAGGTAAACAATCTTTTAATCATAATTTGTTGTGTGTTTGTTATTTGGTTATAGTTTATCTCTTTCTTTTGGGGGCTTTTGCTCTCGGTGTGCCGACACTTTTGCTCGTCACACCACACACTCACACGCGCGCATACGCGCCCAAATTCTTTGCAATATAACGATATTTTCGGGAAAAATTACATACAGAACAAAAAAAATTCCCCAATCGCCAAAAAATAGACACCTCTTATTAGGACATATTCGGCGTGAGCAAATCACAAATACAAGACTGATTATAAGCAAAACCACTAGCGTTCATATTGCAATTTGTAGCAGATATGCATATATTTGCATCCGATTAATATGCTAATATCACAAAGATTGAGTATATATGAAGAAATTAATCGCACTATTCGGTATATTGTGCATACTTGTTGGCTGTGGAGATTTTGTGGAGGATGAGAGTATAAACACTCCCACAATCAACGGGTTTGTGCCTGGCGGAGAGCAAAACTTGTTGCCATATCCCATAGGATTGGACCATACGGTCGTAAACGAAAAGGGTGAGAATGTTTGGCAGTATTTCTATGACCACGATGCAACAAGTGAGGAAGACTTCCAATACTTGGTTAACATATCAATGTATTGCAATGCTGACGAAGACTTTGATTTTTTGAATAATCCAACTGTTTTTGGCGGTAACTGGGGTATAATCAAGGAAGAAGACAACAATACAGAGATTGTTGTGGGAGACTACATAAAGCCTATACCGTCTTACACTACGCCCTATTTCTGGGCTATGTATTATTGCGTATTTTCGAGAGGTTCCCACCCCGAGTATTACCATAAACAGGGGTATCGCTATGAAATGCACTTTCCACTGTTGTTTCCAACCGCGGGTAAATATGTTTTGCAGCTAAATTTCGCACAACCCGTAGAGTTAGACAAACCCGACCACCCAGAAGTACATTACGCCTACCGCACAGATTGGTTTACAATCAAGATTAACGAAGACAATCACGATGACGGATTGCCAATGTGCGGAGGGAAAGTAACTATTGCTAAGGGGTATAATGCGAGTATGTAGGGCAAACGTGTCCTACATACTTTTTTATCACCTCTGCAAGTAGGGTATGGAAAATGGTTTATTGTTCGCCTTGGGTTGCAGGGGGCGCACCAAGAACTTCTCTCCCACCCCCTGGGAGGAGAGTTGGGTGTTCAGTTCCGAGAGTTTGTTATTCAGAAGGTGGCTAAGGCGTTTTTCATCTTCGAGTTGCTCCCTAAGGCGTGCCACCTTAACCTCCGACTGCGAGATGTTGGCATAGATCTTCAAAAACTCCTTTTTGTGTTCTCCCGCAAGGGATGCCAAAGTCAGTCCTTCGGGATGGAGCACAAACATTGTGTAGAGCGCAGCACTCCACGGGCGCAGTTTGAGGCTTTTGCCCTCTATCCTCACCTTGCCCTTTTTGTCTGCCACCACAACCCCTGCCAAGTAGCCACAGCTACGCTCAAAGCAGAGCCTACCCTCAGACTCCAAGCGCACCCTAAGGTAGAGGTCGTTTTTGACACTCTTTGTGCCCCACTGCAATTGGTGGGCAGCGGGGAGCGTTCCGCACAGCAGACCGCCATAGACCTCCTTGTCGAAGGAGTGCTTGCGGCGACAAGTGATGGTGCAGCCCTCCCTATCGGCGCAGTGCTCACAGGGGTTCTCCCTACTCCACACCTCGCTGAGCCTTTCGTTACTCATAAAGCCCTCTTGGAGCCACTCAGCCGCCTGCCTCAACGCCCCAATCAACTCCTCGTTGATGATTTGGAACTTGGCGATATAACCCTCCTCATCGAAGTCGGCATATCGTTCGATTAGTTCGGCAGTGGGCTCGCTTAGTGCTATGCAGACTCTCTCTCTTTCAGCCATAGTTATTTACAACTCCTTATCAATGTTTGCATCGTTTAGTCCGCGCGAAATTTGCAGTCGCATCAGCACAATAGACCCCGCCCTACCCCATTGCAGCGTAAGACCATAGAAGAGTGCCAACACCAATGCCGCGCACCACTTGAAGACCTCTGCCACAATGCGTCTGCGGAACTCCTTGTGCCCTACTGAGAGGGTGCGGATGCGCTCGCTCTGACCTATGCGGTAGCATACCGCCTTGAAGTACTCCTTCGTCAGGCGGCTCTCGTCAATGACGTGCAAAATTTCCGCCTGCGGCAGGTAGAAAACATCTTCGCCAGAGGTGTAGTAGCGCATATAGAGCTCCTTTTCCTCGCCACCGAGCAGTCGGCTACCCTTGCGTCCAAGGTTGGTATTGAACTTACCGTAATAGTTTATTGCTGTGCGCCTTAGGCACATATTACCGCCACCAAAGTACTTGCCATCGGGGAAGAGGATAATCTCATCGCCCAAATCGAGCGTACCTGCAATTGGTCGTTCGGTAATCTTCGAGAACCACGAGGGGCGCTTTGTTGGGTAGTGGGGTGTGATTTTACCTCCCGCAGCCACCGCATAGGGCGAAGTATCGAGGAAGTCGAAATAGGCTCTCAGCAGGTCGGGGCAGGCTATCTCATCGTCATCAATGATGGCGATATACTCTCCCTTCGACTCATCAATGCCCCTGTTGCGGGCGAAGGACAAACCCTGCTGTGGCTCATCCACCAATTTGATGTCGATTTCGGGGTGCGAGGCAATAAACTCCTCCACCACCTCGCGTGTGTTGTCGGTGGAGTTATTATTGACCACCACCGCATCCCACAACTCCCTGTCGAGTGTCTGTTCGGCAAGGCTTTGGAGCGTGCGAGGCAGTTTCTTGGCACCGTTGTAGGTGGCAATAACGAGCGAAATAGTGTTCATAGGTTGTGGTTGGTTTTAGGTTGTATTTAGGTAGGTATCCTATACTCTATTTGCTGCGGAACAAGCCCTCTACATCTTCCCACACACAGTCGTTATTCTCGGCAGGCTCAATGCCCAAGATGTGTGCGATGATGAGGTGGTCGTTCAGGTTCTGGAAGGTCTTCTCGTGCACATAGCCGCTCTTGAAGGCGGGACCACACGCAAAGAATGCCATATGCATATCGGGATGGAAGGGGTCGTAGCCGTGCGAGGATGCTTTGGGTTTTGGTCTGCCCTTGTCAGCCTCCTTGTTGTACACCACTTTCCAGCCCGTATCGGCAAGCAACACAATAGGATAGATGCGGTCGGTATAGGTGCCGTAGTGGTACTCCTCGGGCATATCCTCACGCATCCACACTCGGTAGTGTCCCTCCTCTTCGTGTGCTTTGAGGGTGTTGTAAACCGACTCCAACTTGCCCGCAACGGGCTCGATAGTCAGAGGGTTGGAGTTGTAGTAGTATTTAGCCTCTCCGGGGATGAGGTCATAGACGTTGTAGTACTTTTCGGGATTGAGCTCGGTCATTCCGTGGTCGGCAGTGAAGATGAAGTTAATCTTCTCATATACGGGCGACTTACGCACCTCGCTCATAAAGTATGCCAACACATTGTCGATATCCTCCACAACGGCTTTTGTTTCATCTGAGGTGGGGCTGTAACTATGCTCCACAGCATCGGGTTCATCGAAATACCACATCGTAAGGTTGGGAATCTCCTCCACATTGGGGTTGCACAGAGCCCCCAAAACGTGGTCGGCAAGTTCGCGGCGTGTGCGCCTGCTATCATAGATGAGGTATTTGGTGGGGAAATGGTTGTTGATGGGAGCCTCCACACCCACCCAAGTGTAGACGTGTGCTGTGAGTCCCTGTCGCTCCACAGTATTCCAAATAGGCTCGCCCTTATAGAAATCGGGGTTTACTCGTGCCTCGTTGTCGCCAATGGAGTATGACAAACCCAAACTCTTATCATAGAAACTATTGTTCACAATGCCGTGGTGGTCGGGATGGAGTCCCGTAGCCATTGAGTAGTGATTGGGGAAAGTGTTGCTGGGGAAGCAGGGTGCAACCTTCGAGAAGACACCCACCGAAGCAATAGAGTCGAGTGTGGGGGTGTCGTAGAGGTCGCAGAGGTCGTGGCGGAAGGCGTCCATAGAGAGTATTACCACATACTTCTCCTCTTGGTCGCTACCCCGACCATTGGGATTGCCACCACAAGCGACCAGAAGTGTGGCCACGAGTGCCACCATACCGAGCGAATAGAGTTTTTTCATATCCTACTTTAAGATCAGTTGATAGTTGTAAAAAAACGTTTGTTCTACAAAAGTACAAAATTATTTGTATATTTGTAGCAACGAAAAGCAGAAAAGCAACAACTATCACTTAACAATATGACACTTATCAAATCTATTTCTGGTATCAGAGGTACCATTGGTGGTGTGGTTGGCGACAACCTCACCCCTCTCGATGTTGTAAAATTCGTAACCGCCTATGTTCGTTTCTTGGGCGAGCAGGCTCCCGACAAACGCTTGAAGGTGGTCGTGGGTAGGGACGCACGCCTTTCGGGCGAGATGGTCGAAAATATAGTCATAGGCACCCTTCTTGGTTGCGGTGTAGATGTCATCTCCATAGGATTGTGTACCACCCCAGGTACGGAGTTGGCTGTAACCTCGCGTGGGGCAGACGGTGGTATTATCCTCACCGCCTCGCACAACCCCAAGCAGTGGAATGCCCTCAAACTCCTCGCCTCTTCGGGCGAGTTCCTCACTGACGCAGAGGGCAAGAAGGTACTCGGCTGGGCTGAGGATACCTCGTGGAGCTATCCAGAGATTGACCGCATAGGTCACATCATCGAGCGCACCTCGTTTGACGAAGAACACATACAGAGCGTTCTCGCACTCCCCGATGTGGATGTGGAGGCTGTCAAGGCTCGCCGCTTCAAGGTGGTCGTGGATGCTGTCAATTCGGTTGGTGGCACGGTCATCCCCGCACTCTTGGAACAGCTTGGCGTAGAGGTTGTTAGGCTCAACTGCGAGCCTACGGGCAACTTCGCGCACAACCCCGAGCCTATCCCCGAGAACCTAACGGAGATTTGCAGCGTTGTGGTGCGCGAGAAGGCAGACCTCGGCATTGTCGTAGACCCCGATGTGGACCGCCTTGCGCTCGTGTGCGAGGATGGCGAGATGTTTGGCGAGGAGTACACCCTTGTGGCTTGTGCCGACTATATCCTCTCGCGTAGGGGTGGCGGCAACACAGTGTCGAACCTCTCCTCGACACGCGCACTGAGGGAGGTCACCGCACGCTATGGCGGCACCTACGAGGCTTCGGCAGTGGGCGAAGTGAATGTAGTGGCTAAGATGAAGGCTACGGGTGCGGTGATTGGTGGCGAGGGCAACGGTGGTGTCATCTTCCCCGACCTCCACTATGGCAGGGATGCTCTTGTGGGCGTGGCACTCTTCCTCTCGCTCCTGGCGCAGAAGGGCTGCCGCGTGAGTGAGCTGAAAGCCACCTACCCCCAATACCACATCTCGAAGAATAAGATACAACTCACCCCCGACATTGACGTTGATAGGGTGCTGGCGATTATGCTCAACCGCTATACGGACTACAACGTGACCGACATTGACGGTGTGAAGATTGACTTCCCCACCGAGTGGGTTCACTTGCGCAAGAGCAACACCGAGCCTATCATCCGCATCTACTCCGAGAGTCGCGATGAGGACTCCGCCGAGCGTTTGGCGAGGGGTATTATGAATGAAATCTCCGAAATCGTCAAAAACCGCATATAACGAGCATCTGCTGCGTTATACTTCGATAAGCGGAGTGCCTCATTTACCTCTTGTAAACTGCGGACTCCGCTTTCTCGTATGCCTTGCATCTATCTCGTTATCTGCGGTTTTACTGCTTGGGGAAGTTCCCCCTCTAAGTTAGTTGTAGGAAGCTCATATCTCTCATATCTCTCATATCTCCCATATCTCCCATATCTCTCATAACTCCCATAAGCCCATAAGATCTATATGCCCTATAAGTCTTAGCACTCCTATTACCCTCAGAACTCCCACTCGCCACGGAATACTCTGCGGGCAGGACCCGTAAGGCGGATTGAGGTGTAGCGACCATCCTTATGCTCAAAATCGACTGCCAAATCGCCGCCACGAGCTGCAAGGTCGCAGTGGCGCATATTGGGCTGACTGGTGTGGTGGAGTGCTATGGCTGTCGCTGTTGCTCCCGTGCCGCAGGCGAGTGTTTCGTCCTCCACGCCACGCTCATAGGTGCGCAGCGCAACCTGTCCTTCGCCCTCAACCCTCACAAAGTTGATATTTGCGCCCTTTGTTGGGGCTGTTTTGGGGCTGTATCGCAACTCTCTGCCGAGCCCCACAACATCCATATCGAGCGACTCCACAAAACGCACCAAGTGTGGCGAGCCCGTATCGAGGAGCACATCGCCATCCGACAGCACCTCAACCCTCTCCACATCAACCATCTGCAACCTCACAGTTGCAGTGTCGCCCTGGCGCGAGAGTATCTCAGCGGAGTGCATACCATCGATAGCCTCGAAGGTTTTCGTGTCGCCACCAATGCCCAGATGGTCGGCAAACCAAGCGATACAACGCCCGCCATTGCCACACATCGTAGCCTCGGGACCATCGGCATTGAAGTAGCGCATCGCAAAGTCGGCAACCTTGCTGTCAGCAAGTATCATAAGCCCATCGGCACCCACGCCTCGGCGGCGGTCGCATATTTTGTTTATCTGCTCTGCCGAAGGCTCAAAATTTGTATTTCTAAGGTCGAGCAGGACAAAATCATTGCCCGCTCCCTCGTATTTCCAAAACTCTTTTGTCATAAAAACGGGGTCTAAGCACTTACAAATATAGGAATTTATTGTATATTTGGAAAATTTTTGTGGTACAACAACTCGAAACGATGTATAGAGGTCGCAGAAAATACTCCCTTGTAGTGGTGGCACTGATGATGATTTTTGCCACCTCGTGTAGTATTCGTCAATTTCTTGGCGAGGGGGAGTATGTGCTGACTCAGAACAAAATTGAGAGCGACCGCACCATTCCTCGCGATGAGAGGATAACCCCAAGCGAGATCAGCAAGTATATCAAGCAACGCCCCTCGATGGACCTCTTCAACGTCAGGGCGTGGCTCTATATGAACTCCGACCCCGACAAGCACAACCTATGGCACAACCTTATGAGGGCTCTCGGCACACCTCCCGTAATTATCGATAGCACCCTCACACGCCGCAGTGCCGAGAACATTGAGGCTTATGTTGCCTCGCGCGGTTTCTTTGGTGCCGAGGAGGAGTACTCGTTCCGCCTCAACCCCTCGAAGCGCACCGCCGAAGTTACCTACACCACTTTGCAGGGCGAGCCTTATCGCATCCGCAGTGTGCGCTACAACATCGAGGACGACTACATCGCCAAACTGCTCCAAAACGACACCACCTCCACAATTCATCGTGGCGACATTTTGGACATCAACGCTTTGGGCGAGGAGCGCAGTCGTATCACCCAGCTGTTGCGTAGCGAGGGCTACTACGACTTCTCGGAGAACAACATCTCCTACCAGATAGACACCACACTCGGCAACCACGAGGCGAGTGTAGAACTTTTGCTCCGCAAGCAGCTCGCCGGCTACAATTCGGAGGGAGAGCCCATCTTTGAGAACAACCCCCTCTACCGCATCGGCTCCATCCGCATTTTGCCCAACTACAACGCTGCCGAGGCTGCCACCAATCCCGACTACCTACGCTCGCTCGACACACTCTCCTACGAGGGTATGGAGATAGTCTATTCGGGACGCCGCCCCAACATCCGTCCCTCGGTATTGCGCCGCCTTGTGAGGTTGCAGAGCGGCTCTATGTATAACGACCGCAGGGTTACGACAACCTACGACAACCTTATGAGTGTGGACTACATCCACAGTGCAAACATAATCTTCACTCCCGAGGGCAGAGATAAGATGCACCGTGTGACCTACGTTGGCGACCATTGGAGCGACACTGCCGAGACCGAGGAGGGCATTTTGGACTGCGAGATAAGACTCTCGCCCGCGCTAAGACAGAGTTACAAAATCGAACTCGAAACCTCCACAACCTCCACATTCTATGGCGTGGCGACAACGCTCGGCTACCAAAACCGCAACCTTTTCAGGGGTGCCGAGTTGGTGGATATGAGTTTCACGTTTGGCTACGAACTCCTGAAAGTCGAAGACCCCTCGCTCAACCGCAACTCCACCGAGTTGGGCGGTATGGTGGGTATTACCTTCCCACAATTCCTCTCACCCATAGACCTCGACCCTGCGGGCAGGGTACATCGCCCACAAACACGCTTGGAGTTCTCTATCAATGGGCAAAACCGCCGCTACTACGACCGCGTACTCTCGAATGTGAGCTTCGGTTATAGCTGGGGCGATGGCAAGAAGAGTCAATTCTCACTGCGCCCCTTCGATGTAAGCCTTGTGAAGATGAACTACGTCAGCCAATCGTTCCTCGACAGGCTCCAAAACCCCTACCTGAGGGATAGTTACACCACACAGATGATGGCGGGCATCTCGGGCTCCTACTTCTATGGTTCGACCAACATCAACGGACTTGGCGACTACACCACCCTGCGTGCTGGCTTCGCCACGAGTGGCAACCTCATATCGGGCGTAAAGAAACTCTTTGGAGCCGAGAAGAGCGATGGTCATTATACGGTCTTTGGCATCCCCTATGCTCAATATCTCAGGGGCGATGTGACGTGGGCACAGTCGGTTAGCATTGGCGATGGTTCCTCGTTGGTCTACCGCCTCTATGGAGGTCTGATATTCCCCTATGGCAACTCGCGCAACGAGTCACTGCCTGCCGATAGGCTCTTCTATGCGGGTGGTGTAAACAGTATGCGTGGCTGGACGGTGCGCACACTCGGACCGGGTAGCTCTGCGGAGGTCAATAGTGGCTATCCGAGCCAATTTGGCAACCTGCGCTTCGAGGCAAATGTGGAGTTGCGCTTCCCGCTGGGCGGCATCTTCGATGGTGCTGCGTTTGTGGATGCGGGCAACGTGTGGTACACTCCTAATATAAAAGGTATCCCTGCGGGCGCAGAGTTTAAGTTCGGTAAGGCATTGTCGGATATGGCTCTCAATACGGGTGTAGGTCTAAGACTCAACCTGAGCGTCTTGGTGCTGCGACTTGACTGGGGTATCCAACTCCACAACCCCAATAAACCCGCTGGCGAACGCTGGGTTATCGCCCACCCCGACATACACAATACAGCGCTTAACTTCGGTATCGGCTACCCCTTCTAAAAAACGCATCTAAGCGGCGTCTTTGGCGTTGCACTGCGATAAACCACCTCCTCATTTACGAAGAGTAAACTGCAAAGGTGGTTTTCTTGTGCGCCTAAAATCCGCTCGCTTATATGCGTTTTTTTGTCTAAGGCATATAGGGCTTATAGGGCACATAAGGCTTATAGGAGTTTAAGGAGTTTAAGGAGTTTAAGGAGTTTAAGGAGTTTAATGTCCTTAATGTCCTTAATGTCCTTAATGTCCTTAATGTCCTTAACATCCCTCACCCCCACCCCCACCAAAAAAAACGCATAGAGCGAGGCGATTTCAAGGCTTGCGAAGAAGGCGGCTCCGCAGTTTACTTGACGTAAATGAGGATGCCGACTATCGAAGTGCGATAGCCTATCCCCACAACAAAAAAAACGCATAGAGCGAGGCGATTTCAAGGCTTGCGAAGAAGGCGGCTCCGCAGTTTACTTGACGTAAATGAGGATGCCGCCTTCGAGTGTAACGCGGAAATCGCCCGCTATATGCGTTTTTTACTTGAAGTAGCGCCAGTGGAAGATGATAAGATAAAACACTGCTATGGTGATGTAACTGTCGGCAAAGTTGAAGACGGGCGAGAAGAAGAGCTCGCCACCCACCAACGGCATCCAATCGGGGAAATGGAAGAGCGGGAAGTAGAGCATATCGACAACCTTACCGTGGAGGAAAGGTGCATAGCCGCCACCCTCTGGCAGCAGTTGTGCAACACTCGTGAAGGTCGATTCGGAGAAGATCATACCATAGAATGCGCTGTCTATCATATTGCCCACAGCACCCGCCAAAATCAGCGCAAAGCCCACGACAACACCCGTAGGTGCGCCCGTGCGCCTAAGTCTGCCGATGAACCACACCAACACGCCTATTGCCACGATGCGGAAGAGGCTCAGTGCCAACTTGCCATATTCGCCACCGAGAGCCATACCGAAGGCTGCGCCCTCGTTCTCGATGAAGCACCAGCGGAACCAATCGCCCAAGACGTTGTGGCTCTCGCCGAGTGTCATAGTGGTCTTGACGGAGAATTTCACTATTTGGTCGAGCACTATAAGTACTGCGACAATCAGCCACAGCACCCAACCTTTTATACTCTCTTTTTTCTGTTTCATTTATCTTTGTTTGTGTTGCTAAATTACTATCTCAGCGCGAGTTCTGCCTCGCCAATCATATAACCGTCCATATAGACCTCCACTTTGTGGAGTCCGGAGGTTATCTGGTCGTAATTGAAGAAGATGCTCACATCGAGGTCTTTGTTGTCGTAGTCCACCTCGCGCTCTGCGGAGTAGCTGATAACATCGCCCTCGAACTCCATAAGGCAGTCTGCGCCACCCGAGAGCACTGCACCATCGGGTCCCACAATGCGCACATAGACATTGCGCTTGCCGGGGATGGTCAGCTCGTTGGCAGTGAGCGTGAGGTCGGTGCGGAACTTGGAGGCACGCGAAGCACGGGTAACATTCGAGCCGCCCGTATTGTAGGCTCCGAGCACAATGCCACGAGCCTTTACGATGGAGCCGAGCTTGATTTTGTTTGCCATCTCCTGCGCCCTCTCCTCGGCGATGTTGGCACGCGAGGTCTCGGAGGCAACCTTCTGACGGATGGTGATATTCTCGTCCGCCAGACGCTTGTTGAGTGTGTTGAGCGAGTCTATCTGATGAACATAGCGTTTCATAATGGTGCGCAGTGTACCGAGCTCTTTCTCATACTGTTTGAGTTTCTCACGGTTCATATTGCGCTCCTTTTTGAGGCGTGTCATCAGTGAGTCTGCCTTGTCCCTTTCGATGGCAATATGAGCCCTTAGCTCGCTACTTACCGAGTCGTTGCGGAGATTGATGTTGTCAATCTCGGTTATCAGACCGCTAATCTGACTGTTGAGTGTGTCGCGTTCGATGCGGAACTGCTCTTTGATGTCGGAGGTCACTCGGAAGTGCTGGAACGTGAGCAGTCCCAACACCGCCACCAAGGCGATGATTATTATGCGGTAGCCTTTGAGCGTCTTCTGCAAGTCGCCCTCGGAGTGCTGTGACTCCTCATTCTCGTACTCCTCTTTGTAATCGAGCTCATCATCCTCGTAGAGGTCGCTATTGTCTTTATACTTTTTCATATCTCAATTTTGAATTTTGCATTTGCAAAGATAGTGCATTTTTAGGAAATCATACCATAGTCTATGGTGTTCTTGGGTTTGTAGCGTTCCCTGAGGGCTGCGAGGAGTCGGTTTTCGGGCTTGGAGAGTGTAGCATCGTCCTCCAAGACGCTGCTTGCCACCATCCTCGCCTGCTCCAATATCTGTCCATCGGACGAGAGGGATGCTATGCGCAGGTCTATCGCCTCGCCACTCTGGCGTGTACCGTTCACATCGCCCGCACCTCGCAATTTCAGATCCAACTCCGAGAGCCTAAAACCATCGTTCGTCTCGACCATCGCCCCAAGCCTTGCCTCCGCCTCGCGCGAGAGCTTGTCGCCACTCATCAGCACGCAGTAGCTTTGATTGCCGCCCCTGCCTACCCTGCCGCGCAGTTGGTGGAGTTGCGAGAGTCCGAAACGCTCGGCACTCTCAATGACCATCACCGTAGCATTGGGCACATCCACGCCCACCTCTATAACGCTCGTAGCCACCAAGATGTTGTTCACGCCCTCGGCAAAGAGCCTCATAGCCTCAGCCTTATCTTCGGGGGCCATCTTACCGTGCAGCGCACCCACCTTGTACTCGGGCAGAGGGAACTCCTGCACGATGTGCTCAAAACCATCGTAGAGGTTCTGGTAGTCCATAGCCTCCGACTCCTTTATGAGCGGATAGACCACATATACTTGCCTGCCTTTGGCTATCTCCTGCTTCATAAAGCCGTTGAGTTTTAGCCTCATACCCTCTTTGAGGTGGTAGGTTTTTATGGGCTTGCGCCCTGCGGGCATCTCGTCAATAACAGACACATCCAAGTCGCCATAGAGCGTCATCGCCAGGGTGCGAGGTATGGGCGTAGCGGTCATCACGAGTATGTGTGGGGGTTGTGAGTTCTTGGTCCATAGTTTGGCTCTCTGCTCCACGCCAAAGCGGTGCTGCTCGTCTATTACCACCAAACCGAGGTTCTCGAACTGCACCCTGTCCTCTATGAGGGCGTGTGTGCCCACCAAAATCTGCACCTCGCCAGAGAGTGTGCGCTCCAAAATCTCACGCCTCTCGCGTGTCTTTGTCGAGCCCGTAAGTACCGCCACACGCCCCTCTGCCGAGGTTCCTCGGAGCATCTTTGTGAGCGAAGAGTAGTGCTGTCGTGCGAGGATTTCGGTCGGGGCCATCATACACGATTGGTACCCGTTGTCGCTCGCCAGGAGCATCGCCATCAGAGCCACAAGAGTCTTGCCGCTACCCACATCGCCCTGCAAGAGCCTATTCATCTGGTGCCCCGACACGCAGTCGGAGCGTATCTCCTTCACAACCCTCTTTTGCGCACCCGTAAGGGTAAAGGGTAGGTGGTTTTCGTAGAAGTCGCGGAAGAGGTCGCCCACTCGGGGGAACATAAAGCCGTTCCTATGGGTAGTTCTTCCCGCTTTGACGCTCAGAATGCCGAGTTGCACACCGAAGAGTTCCTCGAATTTCAGGCGGTAGATAGCCCTTTGGAGCATCTGTGGCGAGGTGGGAAAGTGGATATTTTGGAGTGCATCGCGGCGCGATAGCAGGTCCAAACGCTTAACCAAATGTTCGGGCAAGGTCTCCGTCACACTGTCTGAGATGTGCTCCCAGAGGGTACAAACCAACGTATATAGTCCCTTCGAGGCGAGCCCTACGGAGGTGAGCCTTTCGGTGGTGCTATATACGCCCTGCATACCCATATTACCTCGCGAGAGGAATTTTTCGACCGTTTCGATTTCGGGATGCACCACATTGCACTTGCCGCCAAAGAACGAGGGCTTACCGAGGACCATATACTCCCTGCCGACCTCCAACTGCTTCTCCACCCACTTGGTCTGCTGGAACCACACAAGCTCCATCTGCCCTGTGGAGTCTGCGAGGGTGGCTGTAAGACGCTGCTTGCGTCCCTCGCCCAAGAAAGCCTTGCCAATGATGCGCCCCCTCAGCTGGACGAAAGTTGCCGAGTTCTCCTCCGAGAGAGAGGCTATGCGGTAGACCTTTGTGCGGTCGATGTAGCGGTGCGGATAGTGGTGCAGCAGGTCGCCTACGGTACGAATACCGAGTTCCGAGGCAAGCAGTGCGGCACGTTTTTCGCCCACGCCACTGAGAAATTTTATGTCCATATCGGCTCGCATAATACAAAGATACGACAAATTAGTTGTATATTTGCCTAAAATTAGCGGATTTTTATGGGAAAATTTTGTTCTTCACTCACCCATTACGCTCGCCGCACCACCCGCCAAGTGAGCGTCAGGGGGCACAAAATAGGAGGCTTGGCACCCGTCTTGGTGCAGACGATGACCAACACCCGAACTCTCGACACCGAGGGCTCTGTGGCTCAGATTGAGGCTATTGCCCGCTCGGGAGGCAAACTCGTAAGGCTCACAACACGCGATGAGCGTGAGGCTCAGAACCTTGCCCCCATCGGCGAAGGTGTGCGCCGCCACTTCCCCGATGTGGCACTTGTGGCGGATGTCCACTTTGTACCTCAGGTGGCAGCTGTTGCAGCAACCACAGCCGACAAGGTGCGTATCAACCCCGGCAACTACAACGACCGAGGAGGCAAGTTCGAGGAGCTCATAGAGCTCTGCCGTGAGCGTGGCGTGGCACTCCGCATAGGTGTTAATCACGGTTCTCTGGCGAAGAAGATATTTGACCTCTATGGCGACACCCCCGAGGGTATGGCGGCTTCGGCAATGGAGTTTTTGGAGCGTTGTCGCGAACTCGACTTCCACAATGTTGTCGTGTCGCTCAAATCGAGCAACGTGAGGGTTATGGTCTACGCCTACCGACTGCTTGTTAAGGCTATGGCGGAGGCGGGTATGGACTACCCCGTACACCTTGGCGTTACCGAGGCGGGCAACCTCTTGGAGGGGCGTGTAAAGTCGGCAGTGGGCATTGGTGCCCTCTTGGCAGACGGCATTGGCGACACCATCCGCGTATCGCTCACCGAAGCCCCCGAGAACGAGATACCCGCCGCCCAAAAGCTCGTTGCACACTTCGCCTCGCGCCCCGAGGAGCACTTCCCCGAGGTCGATGAGTCGCTCTTTGCGGCATACGAATACACCCCACGCCCCTTTGGTACTACGCCCGTATTGTGGAGCGAGGTCGCCAATCCCGAAGAGTATGAGGTTGTGGAGGCTGTGAGCCACCACCCCGTGCAGGAGTGGCGTAGCCGACTTGTAGGCTCTGCGCCCACCAAGCCCGTCATCCTCCACCGCCGCTACACCACCGCCAACCTCTACGACTTCGCCATTGAGGCGGCTGCCGACTTGGGCGTGATGTTCATCGACTCTCTGGCTGACGGCATACGCATCGAAAATCCCAACTTCTCGCAAGAGGAGATTGACGAGATAGCCCTACTTATTCTCCAAGCAGCCCGTGTGCGCATCTCTCGCACCGAGTATATCGCCTGCCCCTCGTGTGGCAGGACGCTCTACGACATCGAGAGTACATTGGCGGCAATCAAGGAGCGCACCTCGCACCTTGTAGGGCTGAAAATTGGCGTTATGGGCTGCATCGTGAACGGACCGGGCGAGATGGCAGATGCCGACTACGGCTACGTTGGCGGACTGCCCGACCATATATCGCTCTATCGTGGCAAAACCCTCGTGGAGCGCAACGTGCCCCAGGGGGAGGCAATAGACCGCCTTGTGGCACTCATCAAGGCTGACGGACGCTGGACTGATCCGAATTGAAAATTGAGAATTGAGAATTGAAGCAAATGCGATTAAGCGAGGGCAGAGGCTGCTTGCAGACTATGCCGAGCGGGAGCATTTTAGAGCAGCCGAAGGCTGGTCAATTGAGAATTGAAAATTATCCTATAAGCCTTATATGCCCTATATGCCATATAAGCCTTAGGACTATTGACGTTAGACGTTAGACGTTAGACAAAAAAAGATGAAGATTCTTCCACTTGCATATCTTGGCTCCCAGGAGTGGTGGCGCGAGGCTCTTGCGCCCGATGCTGTTGTGGACGTGGGCGAGCACTTTGTGAAGCAGACCGCCCGTAACCGTTGCGAGATAGCCACCGCCTCGGGTCGTATGTCGCTTACTGCCAATGTCATAAAGGGTGCAAGCATCCACAAAAAGGCGGTCAAGGATATGCGCCTCGACTACTCCAAGCGTTGGCAGCACCAACACCTTGTGGCTATTCGCTCGGCATACAAATCATCGCCCTACTACGACTACTACGCACACCATTTCGAGCCCTTCTTCGAGCGTGAGCACGAGTTTCTCTACGATTTCTCGCGTGGTTTGGTCGAGGCTGTGTGCAAAATTGAGGGGTGGGCACCGCCCCGTTTTTCGGAACAGTATATCATTGCCTCCGAGGATGATACGGACCTTCGTGGGCACAATTTCTTAGGCCCTCGCCCCGATGCCGAGCCCTACTATCAGGTTTTCTCGGAGCGACTGCCGTTTGAATCGAATTGTTCTATTATCGACCACCTCTTCTCCGAAGGAAAAAAACAATTTTAGCGGGTAAATTTTGCACCGCACTGCGATAGGCGAGTTCCTCATTTGCGCTAAGCAAACTGCGGACTCGCCTTCTTGTTTGGCACAAAATTTTCTCCGTTAAAATCGTTTTTCACCACTTTGCTTTGGCGAGAACCACCAGCACAAAAGCGTCATTCTGACGCCGCCTAAAATCCGCTCGCTTATATGAATTTTTTAGTCGGGGAGAAATCCCAGCACAAAAGTGCCGTTACGGCACCTCGCCTTCTTGTTTGGCACAAAATTTCCTCCGTCAAAATCGTTTTTTGGGGGTCACAAGAAATCCCTGCACAAAAGAGGCGTTCCGCCTCCGCCTAAAATCTGCTCGCTTATTTGCGTTTTTACTGCTTGGCAAGAACTTTCAACTTTCAACTTTCAACTTTTCATTTGGCACTTGTTTTGCGCAATAAGCAGCAAAAAGCCCTCCACGCACCTCTAAGGATAGTGGATGGCACAAGTTTAACCAAATTAAAACATTTTTACACTATGAAAAAACTTCTTCTCCTTTGTGCCGCCGCGATGTTGTCACTCGGCACAATCTCTGCTCAGGGTTGGGCGTGGGGTCCTAAGGTCGGAGCCACCCTTGCGACAGTGAATGGCATTCCCGATGCCAAACTCCTCCCTGGCGTGTCGGCAGGTCTATTCTTCGAGAGCGTTGCTTGCAGCTGGTTTGTCATCGAGAGCGACCTTTTGTTCTCGATGCAGGGCTTCAAGGTCGATGGTAATGAGAGCGATGCGAGCGTAAGGCTCAACTACATCTCTATGCCCATTCTCGGCAAGTACTATCTTATTGATGGTCTGAACTTGCAGATGGGTGCTTCGTTCGACTACCTTGTGCATACGGGCGCAAAGGTCAATGATGCGGAGGTTGATATGGACGGACAGTTCAACAAGTTCAACATCCAGCTTTTGGCGGGCTTGGCATACGACTTCGACTTCGGAATGGTCCTCGAAGGCAGATACCGCTACGGTCTGACGCCTCTCAGCCCCGAAACAGAGGATGTCTATTCGGGTATGTTGCAGATCTCGGTAGGTTGGAGGTTCTAACACCTATCCTTACACAAAAAGAATGGGGTTTTCTGAGCGAAAACCCCATTCTTTTTGTGTAACGTCTAACGTCCAACGTCTAACCGACATATATCTAATTTGCATTCGGACTCGCAGAGTCCGCGACTATTGACGTTAGACCTTAGACGTTGGACCTATAATAATTTACCACAACACCGCATCCACCGCAACGCCAAAGGTCAGGGGGTTGCGGTAGTCGTTCTGTTTGGTGTAGCTGCCATCGGGGAGGCTAAGGCTCCAATCGGTACGCAGGTAGTTGTAGTCGGCAAAAATCCTCACACCGAGGTTGTCGGCAACAATCCTGCGCAGCGACACACCCGCAACAGCGGTGAAGTGCTCGGTGGTAGAATAGTGCAGGGTTGCAAGAGGCTCTCCCGACTCGCCCACAAAGTCATTTTCGAGGTGTTGGTTTTGCGCCACACCCACCAGCACCTTTGCGCCCAAGTGAAAACGCTCATCCTTGCCAAGAGATTGATTGAGGAAGAGTCCCACCGCTACCGAGTGACTATTGAGCGGCTTAGGCTCGGCAATGGTGCCACCAGCAACCACCGCTCGCTCCACAATGTTGGCATAGCGTCCCACCTTAGCCACGCCACCCACGCCAATTTTTGGGGTTACAAACCACGCGCCCTCAACGCTATATCCAATACCCGAGGGGGTTACTCGCTCGTAGCGGTCGGTGTCGTAGAGGAGTACGTTGTGGGCAATACCCACACCCACATACGAGGGCTTACGCCCCACACTCACAGGCTCCCATTCATCTACGGGGCGCACCAAACCCCTATTCTTAAAGAGTTTGTCGGCAATGAGGTATCCGAGTTCGGTGGAGAGTATTCCCACTCCCGCACCTACCACAATATCGCTCAGCCAATGGCGGTTATTGAGTGCTCGCGAGATGCCCGTGATGGTCGCTGCCGAATAGCCCGCAATGCTCACCCAGGGGCTAAGGTAGCCGTACTCCTTGTGGAGCAACGTGGCAGAGGTAAATGCCATAGCCGTATGTCCCGAGGGGAAGGAGTTATAGGTGGAGCCATCGGGACGCAACCTGCCAAGACCGTATTTCACAGCATAGACCGTTGAGAGCATAACGCCCACCGAGAAACCCGAAGAGACAATCATACGCTCCCACGAGGAGCGACTCTCCACACCCAAAGTCTTCATCGCCACCATCGCCACCGCAGGCGCAAATTGCAGATAATCATCGTATTTATAGCGGAAAGTGGGCAGATAATCACTACGGAGCGAGCGCGTTTGCAAATCGGCAGCCGAGAGCACCGCCCCCGCACCTATGAGCCCAAAACCCACCTGCGTGGTGCGCAAATTCCAGAAGGTGTGCCCCTTCGTGGCCACATTGGATATGGTAGGTTGTTTAACAAGGGATATGCTATCCCTTGTTCCGTAATCGATTACGGACGCTCGCATCGGCATCGCAATTGCCAATAGCAAAACCATAATTATCTTTTTCATACTCTTCTTTTGCTTTCGCACCTTTTTGTAAAAAGGTGCCCAAAAACTTTTAGTGTAGCCTTTGCGGTGAGGTGTGGCTATCTTCGCAGATAGTCTGGCAGCCAAAATAGCAGCCCTCTTTCAAACGAGTTTGAGAGGGCTACCATTTCGTCTGCCACTCTCCTTCGGAGAGCCTCACACCTCCCCGAAAAAAATCTCCTCTCAAAAACTCCCCTGTTTCTCCTGTCGCTCCTGTTTCTCCTGTCACTCCTGCAAGAAGAACAGGAAGGACAAGAAGAATAGGAAAAACAGGAAAGGTAGATGCCAACCGCCTGCCTGCGGCAGTCGTGGCAAGACGGACAGCAACAGAGAAGGTTTGTCTTATCACATATCTCTCAGTTCTCCCATAACTCCCATAAGTCTTATACGCCCTATAAGCCCTATATGCCTTAGGACTATTGACGTTAGACGTTAGACGTTAGACCATAATCCCAGCGAGTGGGTTTTGTGAGGTGATTTTTGTGCCAAACAAGCGAGCAAGTCCGCAGTTTGCTCAGCGCAAATGAGGAAGTTGCGATGCGCAGTTTGGTGCAAAAAGCACCCACAAGGCACACTCGCCCGAATGAACTCGATACTCTCTTAGCGTATCGAGTTCATTCGGATGCTCGCCTTCACAAAGGCAAGCGCACGAATACGCTCAATCTCAATATCTTTGTCGGCGTGATGGGGGTTTTGGCTCACGAGCTTTATGCACCCTGGTCGCTCCGACTTATGGATGTATTTGACAGTCACATACTCCTCGCCTTCGAGGTCTATGGAGAGCAGATACATATCGCCCCAGAAGATGTTGCTCCAATCGTTCATCTGCTTGTAGAGGACAATGTCGCCGCTCTTCAACAAGGGGTACATACTGTCGCCCACAACATAAATCGCGCCATCGCACTTGGGCAGATTGGGGATGTGGATGTAGTCTACGGGCTTAACCTTCGAGGGGTCCAAAAAGAGAGGCACCAAACCTGCGGTACCCTCCATATTATAGAGGGGCACACTCTGATGGGGTATGGTGTTGTCGGTGCGGAGGGTAAAACGCTGCCACTCCTCTTTGGGGCAGTTGAACATTTCGCCCTTGCCGGTGTCGAGCCAGTCGGGGTTTACATTCAATTCCTGAACTAATATATTTTTGTTTCTTTCCGAGAGTGCGCTCTTGTCGTTCTCTATCATCGAGAGGGCACTTTTGCCCACTCCGAGCACCGCCGCAAAGGCCTCTCCCGTCATTTCTAAATTTTTACGAATTCTCTTTACTCGTTGTCCCTTACTATCAGCCATATAGATACTCTTTTGAATTTTTTTCCTCTTCGGGTGGTTGTAAATTCAATTTTTGAACATACCTTTGTGGTGCAAAGTTAAGAAATTTATTTCGATTGAACAAATCTACAAACCTTAAAATTTTACACAAGATGCACGAAAAAGACAAAACCCCACAGCGATTGTTCGGTTGTGCTGAACATACCGACCCACGCTCCGAGTTCAATTTCACAGATGAGGACTACACCCTTGTTTGGGAGTCGCTTCTTGGTGCCATTGGCGAGAGCAACTATTTCAGTGGCAAAATCCATACCGACCACGAGGGCTTCTGCTCGGTGCTGACCATCTCGGTGATAATCTACCGCGATAGGGAGCAGCCCGAATGTCCCGTTTGCGACATTGTGCCCATTTGGTGGCAAATGGCGACCTACTCCAACTTCGATGGCGAAGGCGAACTCTGCAAGGAGTGCCCCAACGACTTCGAGTTTTGCGACCTTAGGAGAGTCTGCAAAGGGAATTGAGAATTGAGAATTGAGAGTTGAGAGTTGAAAGTTTCCCATTTCTCCCATTTCTCCCATTTCTCCCATTTCTCTCATTATTCCCATTTCAATTTTGAATTTTGAATTTTGAATTCTTATGACCTTTCTCGATTTCACATCTCGGATGTTTCCCTCGTTTAGGGCGACACCGTTCCACACCCGCTACTACGCACTTCTTCAAGCCTTTGCCGAGGGCAAGGTGCGCCGACTTATGATTACACTTCCCCCACAGCACGGCAAGTCGCTCGGCTCCTCGGTGGCTCTGCCTGCGTGGCTGCTGGGCAACAACCCCAACCTGCACGTTGCCATAGCCTCTTATAGTGCCTCCTTGGCGCAGAAGTTCAATAAGAGGGTGCAGCGACTCATCGACTCGCCCGCCTACACCGACCTCTTTCCCGACACCACCATCAAGGCATCAGGCCGCACGGGCTCCTACCAGCGCACCGGCGAACTAACGGAGATTGTGGGACATTCGGGCGACTTGGTGGCAGTTGGCAGGGAGGGCTCGCTGACGGGCAACCCTGTCGATGTATTTATTATTGATGACCTCTACAAAGACGCTATGGAGGCAAACTCTCCAACCGTGAGGGACAACTGCTGGGATTGGTACACCTCGGTGGTCCGCACCAGGGAGCACAACAACTCTCAGGAACTAATCGTCTTCACACGCTGGCACAAGGAGGACCTCATAGGTCGCATAATGCAGAAAGAGAGGGTGGTAGAACTCCGTGAGTGGAGCCAACTCGACACCATAAAGTCCAACGAGTGGCTCCACCTAAACCTCGAAGCCCTCAAAACCACCCCCGCCACCGAACTCGACCCCCGCGAGGTGGGCGAGGCGTTGTGGGAGGAGCGACACTCGGCAGAACTCCTCAGGGAGAAGCAGCGACTCGACACTCTGCAATTCGAGGCTATGTATCAAGGTCGTCCCTCGGATGCTGCGGGTCTGCTCTATGGCGACAACTTTAAGACATACACCGTTCTGCCAAAATCCACCGAGGTTACTCGCAAGGCAAACTACACCGACACTGCCGATACGGGAGATGACTACCTCTGCTCGGTCAGCTACTCGGTGGGATTAGACGGGGATATCTACATCGAAGATGTGGTCTATTCGCGTGAGAAGATGGAGATTACCGAGCCGCTTGTTGCGAAGATGCTCACCGAGCGGGGCACCCGCGAGGCACTCATCGAGAGCAACAATGGTGGCAGGGGCTTTGCCCGCAATGTGGGACGACTTGCCCCGGGTTGCTCGGTGGCGTGGTTTCACCAGAGTGCCAACAAGGAGGCCCGCATACTCTCCAACGCCTCCACAGTTCTGCGCACCATCCGTATGCCCATAGATTGGAAGGAGCGATGGGGCGATTGGGCGGCACACCTTATGGGCTACAACCGCCGCTTCCGCACCAACCGCTGGCACGATGCGGCAGATGTGCTGACGGGCATTGTCGAGTGCGAGGTTGGACGCACGCTCCGCAAACGAATACTCAGCACGGGCTTTTCGGTACGCAACTGTGTTCGCCCCAAGGAGCCACCCAAGCCACCCCAACGCCTCACGGATGAGGACTTCCGCAGGGCTGCCGAGAGCCTTGGCGTGGAAGAGGCTGCGCTGAGGGCTGTGGTGGAGGTGGAGTGCTCCTCCAAGGGCGGTTTCCTTGCGGACGGCAGACCCCGAATACTCTTCGAGGGGCACATCTTCTGGCAGAGGCTCCAAAGGCGAGGCATAGACCCCTCCACACTCGCCACCTCCAACCCCGACATCCTCTATCCCCGTTGGACACGCACCCATTACAAAGGTGGCAAAGGCGAGTGGGAGCGTTTTGGGCGTGCGGCGGCGATATGCGAGAGTGCGGCTGTGGAGTCGGCAAGTTGGGGACTGTTTCAGATTATGGGATTTCATTGGAAGACCTGCGGTTGCGGCTCGGCAGAGGAGTTCCGCAGGGCTATGGAGCGCAGCGAGGGGGAGCAATTGAGGTTAGCGATGAAATTTCTCGAAAAAACGGGTATTGCGGTGTATCTTAAAACAAAAGATTGGTGTACCTTTGCACTCAGATACAACGGTAGCGGATATAAGGCTAATCGCTATGACGAAAAACTCGCCGCCGCCTACCGCAAATTCAAAGAGCAAGAAGAGAAGACCGCATAAAGATGAAAAAACTCGAACTCCTCGCACCCGCCAAAGACCTCGCCACCGCCCGCGCCGCCATCGACTCGGGAGCCGATGCTGTCTATATGGGAGGTCCCACACTTGGTGCACGCCGAGGAGCCACCAACTCGTTGGAGGACATCCGCGAGGCGGCACGCTACGCCCACCTGTTTGGCGCAAGGCTCTATATGACAATGAATACCATAGTCTATGAGCACGAGTTGGAGGAGGCGCAGAGGATTGCCCAAAAGGCGATAGACTTGGGTGTCGATGCGCTGATTGTGCAGGACTTAGCCTACACCCGTATGGGGCTCCGAAATGCCGAACTTCACGCCTCAACGCAGATGTACAACGCCTCGCCCGAGAGGGTTGCTTTTCTCGGCAAGGTAGGCTTCTCGCGCATAGTGCTCGAAAGGGGGCTTACGGCAGCAGAGATGAGGGAGATTTGCAATGCTACGGAGGCAGAGATTGAGGTCTTTGTGCACGGGGCAATTTGCGTGTCGGGTAGCGGCAGGTGCTATATGAGCCGCTCGCTCTCTTTCCGTAGCGGCAACCGTGGCGAGTGCAGCCAGCCCTGCCGACAGACCTACGACCTTATAGATGGCAACGGCAAGACCATCCGCAAAGGGCAACATCTACTCTCGGTGAGGGACCTCGACCTCTCGGCTCACATTGGAGAACTTGTGGATATGGGTGCCGTGTCGTTCAAGATTGAGGGCAGACTCAAAGACGAGGCTTATGTTCGCAACATTACGGCACATTACAGCCAACTGCTAAATAGAGTCATAGCCTCGCGCGAGGGCTACTCTCGTGCCTCACGAGGCAGAGTTGCGCTCGACTTCACACCCTCGCCCTCCAAGACCTTCACCCGCAGCGGTGGCGACTACATATTCTCGGGCAAACGCCCCTCGCTCGCCTCTTTCGACACCCCTAAGGCTATGGGCGAACCCATAGGCAAGGTGGCAAAAATGGGTAAAGGGTGGTTCACGCTCGATAAGAAGGCAACACTTTCGGCTGGCGATGGCATATGCTGGATTGAGGGCGGAGTGTTGCGAGGCACCAACATCAACAAGGTGGACGAGGGGCGCATCTTCCCAAACCGTATGGAGGGCATATCGCTCGGGGCACACCTGTTCCGCAACTACGACAAGCACTTCTACGACACCATCCTAAACTCGCGCACACGCCGCACACTACCCATAACGCTCACTCTCTCGGGCTCCACCAACCGCCTAAGACTCACTGCCACAGACGAGTGCGGCACCACTGCCGAGGCGGAACTACACCAAGCATTCGACATCGCCTCAAAGCCCGAGGTGGCATTTGGCTCTATGCGCTCTTCGCTCGGTAAGAGTGGCGGCTCGGTCTTCGACATTGTGGATGTAGTGTTCGACTTCGAGGGCGAGGTGCCCTTTGTGCCTGCGGGTGTGGCTAACGGACTGCGCAGGGAGGTTTTGGAACGCTTGGAGGAGCAACTCAGAGAACAACTACCGCCCCGCAATATCGCCACCGAGGACACCGAGGTACGCTACCCCCAGAGCCATATCGGCGGCGACCACAATGTGGTCAATTCGCTCGCAAGGAAGTTTTACGAGGAGCACGGGGTGGAACGTATTGACGAGGGATATGACACCCTGCCCGACTTGGAGGGCGTGGATGTTATGCGCACCCCCTACTGCCTCCGCCGCGAGATAGGACACTGCCTCCGCAAAGGCTCACGCCTGCCCGAACCCCTCACCCTCGTCCACGGCACCGAACACTACCTCCTCCGCTTCGACTGCAAAAACTGTATGATGTACGTCACGAAGAGGAAGAATTGAAAAT
>JAFTUI010000029.1 GCA_017466345.1 Tidjanibacter sp.
CTCACGGGTATTAAAAAAGATACCTGCGCCCAAAAAAAAGGGGGGGTATGTGTGTGGGGGCGATGTGTATGGAGTGTGTTGGGGTAGGAGTGTGTGAGGGGGATAGATGCAAAGAGCCGACTCTGCGAGAGCAAAGTCGGCTCCATTTGTTTGATTATGCGAAATTTGTTTGATAACTACTCGGTTGCAGGAACATCAATTTTTATGTTATCTACATAAATATATGGAGCAGCTGTCGAGTTGGAGAGGTATATCTCAATAGTTTTTGAACCGTCAACAGTTATATTATGGGTAATGTGCTGTATTATGTTTGCTTGGTCGGCAGGGATTGTTGTGAGAAGTTTAGTCCAAGAGCCACCAGTGTTCTTATATGCAAAATTCACTTTTGTTTCTGTCTCACTTGTAAATACCAAATCAAAAGAGACCTCTAATTCATTATTACCATCAACACTAATGCCAGTGTATTTGAACATAGAGCCCACTTTTGCGCCACTAAACCTACCACAAGCGCCTGTTATGGTTCCACCAGTTGGATATCCCGATGTTTGATACGCAGCTCCGCTCGAAGGCGTAGAAACAGTTATACCAGAAACGTCATCATTGTACACAATAATATTGTTTTTATCATATGTTGCACTTGTACCAAAGGTTTCCAAGAAGATGGGTTTTGCTTCCTCTACATAAACATAGTCATACACAAGGTTTGCGGTGTTGTAGGTGCCTGCCTTGAACTCGATGTCTGCGGTGGCAGTTTTCTCTAAGGTCTGCTCGCCGGTAGAGGTCGTGATGGTTACCTTGAAGGTCTCGCCAGTAGCGAGAGTGAAGGGTGCGGTAATCATATAGAAATCGGCACTTGCGCCAACAGCCAACTCCTCGGCAGCCAACTCATTGCCATCTTCATCAAGTGCGCCTTTAATCGTCAACCCGCGAGTCTTGAAGGAGTCTGCTGTGTTGTTTGCTTTTGTGAGGTCAATTTTGGGCTCATCTGCGGTAAGGTCAATCCAGAAAGCACCAAAGATGTTAGTGTTGCCCGTAACGGTCAACTTCTGGATGACGGTGGGTTGGTCCGAGTTGTTGGTAACGGTAAATTTGTGCAACACTGCAAGGTGTTTGAGGGTTACGTTGGGCTCACGAGTATCCTTTGCCTTACCCACCATAATATCCATACCTGCAATATGGTCAGTGTTGTTGTAGCCGTACTGAGTGGTTGCACCAATAGCAAAATATCCATCATCTTTCGATTGACCAAGGGGAGTTTTGAGAGTAGGCTCATCGTTGTTTGTGCTATAAGGATATACCACATACCAATCGTAGTTCACGCCATCCTCAAAAGGAACCTCAACACCCTCGGCTGGACTAAATTTGCCCTCAGCATTCTCGTCAATCACAAAATTGAGGTTGTCCGAATACTCCTCGGTACCTGTGGGGGCGTTAAATACGGCGAGTTGGTCGTTTTGGGTCCACGACAACTTAAAGTCGCTATCGAGGATGGTGCGAGTGGTGGGGAGGTTTGCGCGCAATACGAGTTCGGAAGGCTCGGCGGGCTCCTCTACTACGGGTTCATCGGGGGTTACGGGAGTGTTGCCCTCTTCGATAGGCTCGTTCTCACAGCCTACCACTGCAAGTGCCAACATTGCGGCACCCAAAATCTGAAATGTCTTTTTCATTGTTGTTATAGATTTAAGTTCTGTTTAATTAATCGTTTTTCATTTTTTCGGGGGGGCAACTACCACCAATCGGTATTTCCCTCTTCCCAATCTTTGAGCATTGTGTTCTCTTCAATAATAAGGATGGTGCTTACGGCAATACCTTGCTCAACCATTACCACCTCTTGCTCCACCGAGGGAGCGTTGTAAATTCTCTTTTTCATAGCGTTAGTGTTTTTATTTAGTGATTTTGAAATAAGTTTTCAGACCTGTTTGGCTATCGGTGCCGATGGTGAGGGTATATTTGCCCTCCTCAACAGCCAGCACCATATCGCGGTTGTGGAACGCCAAGCGGCTCACGGGAACCTCGAACTCCACCCTGCGGCACTCGCCGGCTCCGAGCGTCACGCGCTGGAACTCTTTGAGCTCCTTCATAGGCTGGGTGACCGAGGCGGTTTTGCGACCTGTGTAGAGTTGCACGACCTCCGTACCCTCGCGTCTGCCCGTATTGGTAAGCAGCACGCTAACCTTGATGCTCTCATCGGGGGTTACGGCGGTCTTCTCAATCTTGATGTCCGACAACTCGAATGTAGTATAACTCAGACCGTAGCCGAAGGGGAATAGTGGCGAGGGTGCAACATCCAAGTAGGAGGAGGTGTGCCCCATAACCGACTGGTAAGCCTCGCGAGGAATACTATCGAGGTTGCCCTCGGTGCCTTTGGCGCGGTGGCTGGTGTGTTTGTGGTTATAATAAATAGGTATCTGACCTACGTTGCGGGGGAAGGTTGCGGGGAGTTTGCCCGAGGGGCTAACCTCGCCAAAGAGGATGTTTGCCAGAGCCTTGCCACCCATAGTGCCGGGGTGCCAAGCGTACAAAATGGCGTCCGAAATCTCCACCTGGCGAGCAATAGTCAAGGGGCGACCAGCCATAAAGACCGTAACCAGAGGAGTTTCGACCTCTGCCAAAGCCTCCAACATATCGCCCTGTGCGCCCTGCAAGTCGAGCGATGAGAGCGAGTGAGCCTCGCCCGACATCATCTGCTCCTCGCCAACAAACGCCACAACAACGTCTGCCTTGCGGGCAGCCTCCTGCATTCTTGCAAACTCGGCTGTCGACCTATCGCGGGGGTGGGTAAGGCAGGGTATGTAGTCAATCTCCACCTTCTTAGCCCAATCCTCGCGGATAGCCGCAATGGGAGTCACAGTGTGGGTTTTGTCGCCATCCAGAGCCCAAGTACCCATCTGGTCGTAGGGGGCGTCTGCCATAGGACCTACAACAAGCACCCTCTTAACTTTTTCGGGGAGGAGGGGAAGCACCTCGCCCTCGTTTTTGAGCATCACAACGCTCTCCTCTGCCAAGCGGCAAGCGGTAGCCAGCACGCTCTCGGAGTAGATGTCGCTCTTCTCGGTGGTGCGGGCGTAGGGCTGCTCGAACAAGCCGAGAGCCACTTTGAGCCTCAGCACGCGGCGTACAGCCTCGTCCAGCACTGCCATATCAACCTCGCCACTCTCGATGAGTTCTTTGAGGTTCAGCAGGTACGACCTCGATGACATATCCACATCGCAGCCCGCCTCGATACATTGGTGTGCAGCATCCCTCTTGTCGTAGGCTACGCCGTGGGGGATAAGACCTGCCACAGAGCCCCAATCGCTCACAACAACACCCTCGAAGCCCCACTGCTCCCTAAGGAGTTCCGTCAGGAGCCAACGGTTACCCGTAGAGGGAAGACCGTCATTGTCGTTGAAAGAGGTCATAATGGAGGCACAGCCCTCATCAACGCAAGCCTTGAAGGGGGGGAGATAGACATCCCTCAGCGTGCGGGGAGGGATGCTGGTGGTGTTGTAGTCACGACCACCCTCGGCATCGCCATAGCCCACAAAGTGTTTGGCGCAAGCCGCCATAGAGGTCTGGTCGCTCAGAGAGTTGCCCTGATAACCCCTAACAACTGCCGTAGCGAGCCTGCCCGCCATATAGGTGTCCTCGCCGAACGACTCGGCAATACGTCCCCAGCGGGCGTCACGAGCAATATCCATCATAGGCGCAAAAGCCCAGCGGATACCCCTCTCGGTAGCCTCCAAAGCGGTGTTGCGCGAAGCCTTCTCAATGAGCTCTTCGTCCCACGAGGCAGCCTGACCCAGAGGAATGGGAAGTACGGTGTTGAAACCGTGCACCACATCGCGGGCAAACAAGAGAGGAATACCTGCGGGGCTCTCCTCGATGGCAATGCGCTGCAACTCGTTGGTCACTGCGGGGTCCACGATGTTCATAATCGAAGAGAGTGTACCCTCGCGCACCTCCTTTTTGATTTGCTCCAAATCGCGCCTACCGTCCATCTGGTTGAGCTGTCCGATTTTGTCTTCGATGGTCATCTTTGCCATTATCTCCTCCACCCTCTGGTCAATATCCTTCTGGGCAAAGGCGAAGAGTGGCAAAGCCATCACAACAAATGCAATAAGTTTTTTCATCATAGTATGGTTTTGGATTATTGTTTTACCAAAAGGATGGCATCTGCACGCATTGTGGCATCTGCTGTCGCGTTGGAGATGGTAACCACCACAGGTGCGCCCTCCTCGAACTCGAAGGTGCCCAAGTGAGCCCAATCGCCCGAGGTCTGACCTAATACATCGAGGTCGTCACGCAGGAAGGTGATGTGGTGAGCCTTCTCGCCCGAAAGGATGTCGAAAGTGGTGCTCGAAGTGAGTTTTTTGTTCGCGCTCTGGTAGCTATACACAGCCCACTCGCCCGCAGAGGGCAGAGCATCAACCGTAAAGCGCACGCTCTGGGGTTTGGTGGTGGGAGCCAACTCGTAGAACGAGAGTCCATAGCCACCCCTGCCCTTTGCAACCCACTTGTCGTCTGCCACAACACCTGCATCGGCATCATCCACGAGGATGTCGGGCTCGGAGCCGTCCATATAGGGGTCTTGGGCTATTACGTTGTTGATTTCGTTGCTATCTACCAACTGTATGTCGCAGCAACCCTGCTTGTGAGCCAAAGCAGCGGCAACACCTGCCGACTGACCAAGCACCATAAACACAGGCTCCATACGGATAGAGCCATAGGCGATGTGGCTGGCCGAGAGGCATACGGGCACCAAAAGGTTGGTGCACTGCTCCCTCTTGGGAGTGATGGAGCGGTAGGCAATGGGATAGGGCAGTCCGCCACCAATCTCCACATTACCCTCGTTTTTGACCATCTTCTTGCCATTCTTCTCGATGACAATACGCTGGCAGTTGTGCGAGTCCATCTGGTAGGCTGCCATACCTACACCATCGGTAACGGTTGTGCGTCCCTCGCAGTCGGCTTGGGTGGCGACATACTCGCCCACCATACGCCTTGCCTCACGAATGTAGAGCTGGGGTGTCCAATTGCCATTGTTGGTGTACTCATCTTTGGGGTAGCCCCAGAGCTGCATCCTCTCGCGGAGCAACTCAGGTACACGCTCATCGTGACCGATGAAGTAGAGCAAACCCTTAGTGTAGGAGGTGTGGGCGTCAATAATCTCTTGGCGCTCTTCGTAGGATGCCTCGGGGTAGTTGTGGTTCATACCAATCATATCGCTCGAAAAACCGCCTCGATTGTTCACATCGGTCTTGTTGTTGGGCATACGGCTCCAAATGAAGTAGTCGTTGAGTGAGAGTTTCTCGGGCTGCACCTCCATAAGCCTCAGGAGCAACTCGTAACGAGTGGAGTCGTAATCCTCGGGGCGGGTAATTTCGATGCGGTTTGCGGGGTCGTCTGTCAGGCAGATGCGGTAGTTGTATGCCTGCACCATCTGGTCGGCAGTACCATCCTCTGCCACCTCGGCGGGCGAGATACCCCACAGCAGACCACTCTCAGGGTTGCCTTTCTCCTTGTAGGGGTCGATGCCATCGGGGAATTGGTGGCGGGTCATCAGCTCCACGCCATTGTAGGTCTCGCCATACTGAGCGTTAGCCTCCCTACCAACCGTATACTCCACACCCGAGCGAGCCATCAGGTCGCCCTCGTAGGAGCAGTCGATGAAGTAGTCTGCCTTGATGGTGCGGGTTTTGGAGGGTTTCGAGGAGTTTTCCACAACGATTTTGGCAATGCGGGTGCCCTCTTTGTGGCTCTCGCGGATGCGGTAGCCCTCCATCACACGGATGTTGTCGTTACGGAGATAGTCGCGCATAATGCCCTCAGCCACCGAAGGCTCAAAAATCCACTGCTCCAAGCGTCCGTAGTGTGCGCCCACCTTGCGGTAGAACTGCTTTGCAACGCCCGAGATAACCTGCTTGTTGCCGATGTCGGTGAAGCCCAAACCGCCGGTGGTCATACCGCCAATGTGGTTTGTGGGCTCTACCAACACAACATCCAAACCCTGCTGGGCTGCCGAGTAGGCTGCCACAACACCTGCCGAAGTACCACCATAGACACACAGGTCGTACTGAGCAGGCTGGTTGCAACCGCCCAATGCGAGGGCGGCTGCAACAACTGCTATAAGTTTCAATGCTTTCATACTACAATACCTCCACAAGTTTCAGGTTGTCAATACGAACGTGGCCTGTACCACCATTCTCGGTAAAGCGGAGCGAAATGGTCTCGGCACTCTCGGAGAGTGTGAACTTGTGCTCTGCAACCTCAATACTACCCTCGGTAGCACCAAGTTCTACCCAAGTGGTACCGCCATCGAGCGAGTAGTCTACCTTCATCTTCTGAGCCGACTGCGAATAGGTCAGTTTGAGCGATGTTGCACCGTGCAACCTGATGCCATCCACGCGGAACCAACCGCCCTTAGCCTTGCGGAACCATAGGTAAGCACCATCCATATACTTAATGCTTGTAGTGTCGTACTTGGAAATACAAACATCCGTACCATCTGAGGTATATTTAATGGAGGTAATATCATCGTCATAAACCTCGCAACCTGCCATAGCACCCTCGTTGGGTTTCAGTTCACTCTCGGGATTCTCGGGATCGGAGAGAACGTAGAGAGTGTTGTACTCGGTAATCTTACCGGGCTTGAACTCGGTAGCCGAGTTGCCCGTAATGCCACCTGCTGTGGTGTTGTGCTCGGAGGTGTTGGAGATGGACATTGTAGTGTCGAAAATCTCGCTCCAAAGCATCTTACCCACAGCATCTGCCTTGATGATAGAGATGGTGTAGGAAGCCTCAGCAGTGTTGCCCTTCACATCGGTAGCCACAAAGCGGAATGTTACATCGGTAGCCACATCCTCCTCGGCGGGGGTGTAAGTGAAGGGGTAGGAATAGGTCTTCTCATCGGTAAAATCGCTCTTCGAGGCGTAGGCGGTCTCGCCATCGTTCTTGAATACCTCGATAGATTTGAGAATGTTGCCACACTCTACGTTCACGTTGAAGTCCAGAGTTCCATCGCTATACATATTGGTGGGCAAGCCCTCGGGGATGGTTACGGTAAACTCAACAGCGTTGGCAGTAATCCACAATGCGTAATCTACGCTCTGGGTGTAGCCATTGGCAGCAACAGCAGTGAACACAAAGTCGAGAGTCTCACCAAACTGCGCACCCTTGACCGTATATGTGAAGGAGTATTCCACCTCGGTTTGGGGCTCGGCAGAGTTGTCCCAACTCTCCTCGGAGCCTGCCAAAACCTCTCCGTTGAGCGAGGTAGAAGCACTTGCGATACCCTCCGAGTAGGAGAGTTTGAATCGGTAGGTCACCTCCTCATCGGGAGCAGCCACTGCGGGCTCCTTGGCGTTGAGCAGAGTGAAAATAATGCGCTCGTGGGGGGTCTCAATACCACCCTCCACATCATCGGGGCTACACGCCACAAATGACAGCGAGGCGAGGAGCGCAAAGAGTAACAAATGGAGTTTCTTCATAGTTCTATCTTAGTTTTATTTGTTAGTTATCTTTTACGAGGAATGGGATGCAAGCCAAAGCCACCTTGTGATTAACCTCATCGGTCACAAAGACATAGAGCCTATAACCACCCTTTGTCGAGGGGGCTTTGAAAGAGATTGTGGGCTTTGTGGCATCCTCAATCAAACCCTCAATACCATCGGGCATAGAGCCATCGGCAAGTTTGTCGCCCTCTTTGTAGATGAGCCAATGGTAGTTGAGCGTCTCGCCCGATGGCGAAGTAGCCTCAACGGTGGCGGTGTTGGTGGAGTTCTTAACAACAGTCACACCCGCGCCCGAGGTCTTGCCATTGAGGGTCATCTTCGAGCGGTTTTCGATGCGGGGTGCGGGGTTTGTTACAGCCACACCTGTCCAGCACTCCGAGATTTCATCCACACCTCCGAAGGTGTTTTTCTGCTTGTCGAAGAGTCCATACCAGGGGAGTACTGCTCCGTGTGTCTGGTAGCCCCAAACGAAGATGAACGAGCCAATACAGCCCTTCGACTCGTTGGGTTTGATGTCCTCGCGCCAAATTTTGTTGTATATCTCTGCCTTCTCGGTGGAGGTCATCTCCTCCAAGCAGCCCCACGAGAGTTCCTTGGGGTCGCTCGTAGTGGACATATTCCACGTTCCGCGAGGACCAAACTCCGTAATCATCCAGGGTTTATCCCAGCCCGCAGCAGCAACATTCTTGGCAACATTGCCAACATTGGGATAGTAGGCATTTACCGAGAGAATATCCACGCTTGGTGCGTTCTGCATAAGCACCTTGATGCGGTTATTGGGTTCGGAGGTGGAGAAAGTGACCGTTACGGGGTGGTTGGGGTCCTCCTTGTGAATCATCTGTGCAATATCCTCAACGTGTTTGAAGTAGGCAGCGTTGCTGGTGGCATTGCCTGTCTCAGCCTCGTTACCGATAGACCAGCAGAGCACAGCAGGGTGATTTTTGTAGCGGCGCACCCAAGTGCGGTGGTCTTCAAGTTGCTTGTCGAGAATCTCCTTGTTGGAGGCAGCAGAGTAGTCGATACCGCCATCGCTAACATCGCTGTCGCGCATATAGAGTCCCATATTGACATACAAACCCTTCGACCACGCCTCATCGAGGATGGCTTTGGTGTTGGCATTGGTGGAGTAGGTACGCACCACGTTGCCACCCCAATCTTTCACTTCGGCATAGAAGTTATTGGTGGCGGCACCATTGATGTAGAACTCACTATCGCCCTTGAAGAGTTTCCACACGCCATCCACCTTCTTAGTCTCGAACTTGGTGGCTTGCTGCGAGGGGCGTGTGCTGGGAGGGATGACAGTCTGTCGGTTGTCATCCTCGCAACCCACCACAAGGAGGGTTGCCAGCAGTGTAAATGCTAAATTATAGATACGTTTCATACTATCGTGCTACCTTTTCGGTGTGTTGAACTTTCTTGGACGAAGGGTTGAGGAGTTGTCCTACCTCTTCGAGTTTGGTGCGGAGTGTGGGGTAGTCTACATCCTGCACAGCGCACTCGGAGTCGATAGCCATCGCTGCCGCCATAGCCGCCGACTGTCCCAATATCATATAGGTAGGCTCCATACGGATGGTTGTGTAGGCAACGTGCGATGCCGAGAGGCATACGGGCACCAAGAGGTTGCTGCACTCGCCGCGTTTGGGAGTGAGCGAGTAGTAGTCAATAGCGTAGGGCTTGGTCGAAGTGAAGATACCGCCCTCGATGTTGATGCCGCCATCGCCTGCTACATAGGATACAAAGTGGCAGTCCATCATATAGGTGCCAATACCCACCGAGTGCTCTACGGGCACGCGGTTATCCTTCTGCACATTGTGCTGGGTCATAACCTTCTCGCCCACCATACGCCTTGCCTCGCGTACATAGATTTGGTAGGGGAAGCCGCCATTCTCCACAAACTCATCTTTGGGCCAGCCCCAGCGCAACATCTCTTGGCGGATGTGTTCGGGGACACGCTCGTTGTGACCGAGGCAGTAGAGCATACCCACTGCGTAGTCCTTGTGCTCCTGCTCCATACGAGCCCTATCGGCATAGTCACCCTCGGCATAACCGCTGCTTGCACCGAAGAAGTCGAGGTGGTTGGTGTCGGTTTTGCGGTTGGGCATAGGAGTGAAGGTAATGATGTTTTTGAGTTGCAATTCGGGGTCTGTCTCGAAGCGGCGGATGACAATCTCGTAGAGTGCGGGATTGTAGTTTTCGGGCTTCTCGATAGGAATCATATTCTCCTGGTCATCCGTAAGGGTTACACGGTAGCAATATGCCTGTGTGCGGTGGTCGGCACTGCCAATTTCGCCATACAATTCGGGAGCAACATAGGGAATCAGCTCGCCATCCTTGCCATTGAGGTAGGGCGAGGTGGGGATAAAGTCGAAGATGCGAATACCTGCCATATCCTCGCCATACTGCTCGCTCGACTCCCTGCCGATGATGTGCGACACACCTGCGGCAGCCATCAGGTCGCCCTCGTAGGAGCAATCAATGAACATCTTTGCCTTTACGGTGGTGCCGTCCAACAAGCGGATGGAGCGAATCTTTCCACCCTTGGTCTTTGCGCCATTTTCGAGGTCGAGGGGAGCGTTGTAGAGCACCTCCACACCTGCCTCTGCGAGCATCTCTTTCATAATGCGCTCTGCCACGCCCGACTCATATACCCACTGGATTTGGCGGGCATCGTTCTTGCCCGAGAAGGTGCGTTTCTTGCTCGACTCCATAAACTCCTCGCGAGTTTGGTTGCGCCACACCTCGGGCTGGATATAGTAGTCCCAAATGCGACCATAGAACTCGGCAGCAATGCCACCCACCTGGTCTTGGCGGTTGATGTCGGTAGCCGTCAAGCCCGAAGTAGCCATACCGCCAACGTGGTCGTTCTTGGAGATAAGCAGGGTTTGCTTACCGAGCCTTGCGGACTGAATGGCAGCCACAACACCCGAAGCACTCTCGCCATAGATGCAGACCTCGGTCTTGATGGTGGCACCCTGCACCGCCACAGCGGCGCAGAGTGTCAGAAATATCAGAGATAGTTTTTTCATAGTACTATTTTACACCTATATATTAATTAATAGCCTACATTCTGAGGGAAGTTGTCGGCACCCATATTGATAATCTCCTCTTCGGGGATGGGCCAGCGTACAAAGTGGGGGTTGGCGGGAAGGTTGGTCCTGCCTGCAAGCGAAGCCTCCCAGCCCTCGTTGCCTGCATACTTCCTCACCTGGTCGATGAGCAAGCCGAGGCGTTTGAGGAAGTACCAGCGGTCGTTCTCGAAGCACATCTCGCGAGCCTCCTCATCGATGATGTGTTGGAGTGTCAGGGTGCCCGTAAATGCGGCATTGCCCGCCCTTGTGTAGGTCTTATTGAAATACTCTTTTGCTTTGGTCTGGTCGCCAAGGCGGTAGGCAGCCTCAGCACCCATAATATAGACGTCTGCCAAGCGGTAG
This sequence comes from Tidjanibacter sp., assembly GCA_017466345.1. Classification (GTDB taxonomy): domain Bacteria; phylum Bacteroidota; class Bacteroidia; order Bacteroidales; family Rikenellaceae; genus Tidjanibacter. The sequence goes on from JAFTUI010000029.1 coordinate 10,925, forward strand.
AGGATGAAGTCTTTGTATCCCCTCGAAGCAAAGAGCTCGCGGGTATCTACATCACCGTGCTTGGTACAACCGGGCAGAATATCCTGATCTACTTTACCATCCTTGGTCTCGGGGAAGTACTCGCCGGGCTTAACTACCACCTTGCCGTACTCAACATCCACATCTCTGGTGTTTTTGTAGCGGTGGATGAACCAATCGTTGAAGCGGGCATCTTTCTTCTGGTCGTAGAGCGAGAGCAGATAGGGGTTGGGGAGCATACGTCCAAAGGTGTAGCCCCAGTTCTCAACCGAGCAAGCCTCCTTGTTGGAGCCACCGATGGGGCGGCGCGACATAGAGATAAACAGGGTGGAGAGTTGGTGACCTTGGGGGGTTGCGGTCGAGAGGTTGCCACCGGGGTTCTCGCTCCACTGAACCACCATAAGAGCCTCCGAGTGGTTCAGGTCGGCACCCTCAAAGACTTTCTTTGGCGAGTCGAGCAAGCGGTATTGGCCCGACAACTCGATGGAGTCTGCCTGATTGAGAGCAGTCTGCCAATCCTTCTTCCAGAGAGCCACCTTAGCCAAAATGGAGCGTGCAGCTGCCTGATTGAACCTACCGGGTTGGTAGGAGAGCCAATCGAGGTTCTCGACAGCATAGCGAAGGTCGGAGTAGAGAAGGTCGAAGACCTCGTCTTGGGTTGCGGGGCGATACTCCCTCTTGTCGTTCACATTCTCCCAAGTTACGGGCTCGGTGTTGAGCCAGATGCGGTCGTAGGTACGCAGCAAGAGGAAATATGACTGTGCACGGAAAGCCTTTGCCTCAGCAAGGATTACTTTCAACTCATCGGTTTGCTCCATAGCCTCGCCAGCTGCGATAATCTCGTTGCAGCGACCGATAATCTGGTACATAAGGGTCCACATCCTCGACACCTGAGCAGCCGAGGGTTTGAGGTGGTTGGGGTCGTAGATACCGTAGAAGTTACCCGTACCACCATTGGTCATAACAATGTCGGTACCGCGCTCAACAGCCCACGAGGTGTTGCTCTCTTGGTCTTCACCCAAATAGTTGCGGTGAAGGACATAGAGTGCCGAAGTGGCAAGTGCCAAGCCATCCTCGGACTCGAAGATATACTCCTGCGAATACTGTGTTTTGTTCTCTTCGACAAGGAAGTCGGTGCAGGAGGAGAAGCCGACAGCCACGAGCAACAATAATGCTATATACTTTTTCATAATTATTTATCTCCTTCGTTTGGTTTAGAATGTTACGTTAACACCAAAGAGTACGGTGCGAGGCTCTGGATAACTACCAGGGTTCTGTTCGGGACCGTAGCCGATAACATCCGTAAGTGTCCAGATGTTGGTGAGGGTTGCGTAGAGCCTGAGCGACTGCATCGAGAGAGCCTTGGTTACGCTCTTGGGGAAGTTGTAACCAATCTGTACATTCCTCAGACGAACAAAAGAGGCGTCCTGATAGCCGAGGGCTGTGATATAGGCGGGAGCCTGAGTCATATTGGGTGCGGGAGCCTCGTTGGAGGGGTTCACGGGAGTCCAATAGTTGCGGCGCACACCGTTGCGCTTACCCGTCAAGTCGCCACCCTGATTGAAGGCTGTCAGATAGGAGTTGTAGCGAGTGCCTCCTGCCGAAACATACAACTCGGCACTAAGATCGAAGCCCTTGTAGTAGAAACCTGTCGAAAGAGCACCAATCCAGTCGGGGTCGCGGTACATAATCACGCGGTCCGTATCATCCAGCTCGCCATCGCCATTGGCATCCTTAACCCTCACAGCACCAGGTTGTGCATCGGGCATATGCGAAGAGGTAATATCGTCCTCCAACTGCCAAATACCATCGAAGGCGTAGTCGTAGTAGACATTCATAGGCTCGCCGATGAACCAGTTGTTGTTAACATCGTTCTTGGGCTGACCCTTCTCGTCTAATGAGCCATCGATGCGTACAATCTCGTTCTTGTTCTTAGCAAACGTAATATCTACGGTCCACTCCAAGTCGCGGGTCTTGACGGGAACAAGGTTGAGCGTTACCTCAATACCCCTATTGTTCACACGACCCATATTTACCAGCTGGCTCTTGTAGCCTGTCGATTGGCTGAGCGATTTGGCAACCAAAAGGTCGGTGGTGTCGGTGTTGTAGAACTCCACAGTACCGCCAATGCGACCATCGAAGATGCCGAAGTCAAGACCAATGTTTGTCGAGGTAGAGGTCTCCCATTTGAGTTTGGGGTTGGGGAGTTGGGTGTCGGGCAAGTAGCCCACAACGGGTGTCGAGCCAAACTCGTACATATACTTGTCGGCAAGACCGAGGGTGGTGTAGGGCGAGATACCCTGGTTACCAACCTGACCAATACTTGCCCTCAGTTTGAGGTTGGATACCCACTCGGCATTCTGCATAAACTCCTCCTCGCTTGCCCTCCAAGCAAACGATGCCGAGGGGAATACACCCCACTTATTGCTCGCTCCGAATACCGAAGAACCATCCAAACGAACAGCAGCGGTCAGCAGGTAGCGGTCCTTGTAGTTGTACCTCACACGAGCCAACGAAGAGAGCATCTTTCGCTCGGAGAATTGGTAGGAGGGAACACCGTGCTCAACTGCCGAGCCGATGGCGTGGAACGAGAGGTCATCGTTGGCGAAGCCTGTGCCACTGATACCTATCGACTTCCAAGTGATATAGTTCACACTCTGCATCAGCGTTGCGTCAATCTTGTGGTCATCGCCAATCTTGGTGGAGTAGTTGAGAATGTTTTCGAGCAGATAGTCGAAGTAGTTGCTCTGCGAGATGGTTGCCTTACCCTGAGTGTTTGTACCTGTGGTGTGCTCCAAGCCCAAGTAGGAACCGCTATCCACCTGACGCTGGTTGAGGCTGGCGTTGAGGCGATAGGAAAGACCTTTGGCGATTTTCCAATCTGCAAAGAGGTTCATCAAGAGGCGGTCGGTCTGGCTGAGACTCTCGGAGTTGTTGATATTCCACAGAGGGTTGTAGTGCGACTCGCCAGCCTCGGTAACATCCATACGGAGCGTTACGCCATCGTCCTCATAGACCTTTGCCAAGGGAGGCATCGTCACAAATGTGTTGAACGAACCATCGGCGCTCTCCTTCCAAGCACGCGAGTAGGAGAGGTTGGCACCCAAAGAGATGTTTTTGGTGAGTTTGTGGTCGATGTTGAGCCTACCCGACAACTTCTCGAAGCCAGAGTTGAGCACCATACCGTTCTGGCTGTATGCGCCAATACCGAAGGCATATTTGGTCTTGTCGTTACCCGACTGCACAAGTACATCGTGCTTCTGTTGGAGAGCCTTATGAATCATAAGTTTCTCCCAATCTACCCACTCGCCAGAGAGGTAAACTTCCTCCATCAGACCACCGAGGTAGTCTTTGGTGGGCATAGTGTTGAAATCGCCACCGTAGGCGTTCCAATAAGCCTCCTTACGGTAGGCAGCGAACTCCTCGCCATTGTAGAACTCGAAGTTGCGATTGATGTCCTGAATGGCTGCATAGCCACTATACGACACCCTCAACTGTCCCTCTTGACCGCGTTTGGTGGTAATCAGAATCACACCATTAGCAGCCCTCGCACCATAGATAGACTGCGAAGAGGCGTCTTTGAGAATCTCCATCGACTCAATATCGTTGGAGTTGATGTCGTCAATGCTGCTCATAGGCACGCCATCGACAATGTACAAAGGAGCGTTGTCGCCCGAAAGCGAGCGGCGACCACGAATCAGGATAGACGAAGAGCCACCAGGCTCGGCACTACCAAGCGAAACGTGCACACCAGCCGCAGCACCACGCAACATCTCGCCCAGCGAGGTGGTGGGGGTGGTGTTGAGTTTCTCGCTCGATACGGAGGCAATAGCACCCGTCACATCGCTACGTCTTTGGGTACCATAACCAACCACAATGACCTCTTCGAGCATCTGGAAGTCGTCTTTGAGGACAATTTTAGCCTCCGACTTGCCGGCTGTGATGGTCTGGGTGGTGTAGCCGATGCACGAAATCTCCAATTTCTCGCCTGCGGAGGCTGCAATCTCGAAGCGACCGTTGGCATCGGCGATGGTGGCATTTGCCATATTGCCAAGCGAAATGATAGTAGCACCAATCACGGGATCGCCAGCCTTATCCACAACATAGCCCACAAAGTGTTTCGACTGGGGCTTAGTGGCGGTCTGCTGTGGCTTTACAGTGTCGTTGCCCTCCAAGACGATATTGCCGTCTATGATGGAGCAGGTGATGTTCCTGCCCTCGAAAATCTTTTCGAGAGTTGCCAAAACATCCTCTCCATTGGCATTGACAGTAACCTTGCGCGAGGTATCTACTGTTTTGTCGCTGTAAAAGAATTTGTAGCCGCTCTGGCTCTCGATGTTGGCGAAGACCTCCCCAAGTGGAGCATTCTTCATCCTCAGAGTTATGTTGCGCGTTTGGGCGTAGCCCTCCGACAACACAAGCGAGCATACAAGACACAGAATAAATAGTCTGATGTGCTTCATAAATTTAAGTGATTATTAGGATTAGTTTATTTATAATTATTTGATTTCTCCTCAAAAATAGGATTTGGGCTGGGTGGCGAAGATTAGTAGATCTCTATCAACTCGTAGCCACTAAGGTTGCCCCCTTCGCCCCTCTCGATGGTCCTGAAACGCATATTGGACGAGCGTTTGAAGTGTTCGAGGATGATGTCGAGCCTCTGGTCGGTGAACATACCCGTGAAGTTGTGCTCGTAGAACTTGGGGTTCTTTACCGTAAACTCCACATTGAAGCGGTTTTCGATCATACGCAGTGCCTCCGCAAGGGGTGTCTTGTCGAAAATGATGCGCCCGTCCTTCCACGATGCGGCATCGGCAGCATTTACCCTGCGGATATTCCAATCCATCGATGCGGGATCTATCGTAACCCTCTGACCGGGGTGCACCTCCACATAGTGCTCCCTATTGTCGTTGCCATCGAAGGTCATATTGATGCTGCCGCTAATGAGTGTGGTGCGCACATCGCGACCGCTACGATCGTAGGCATCCACGTTGAACTCGGTGCCCGTAACCTCAATCTCCATAACATCGGTCTCGACCACAAAACGCTTTTGGTCGTCTTTGGCAACCCTGAAATAGCCCTCGCCAACGAGTTTTACACGCCTTTCGCCCTCGAAACGGATGGGGTATTTGAGGTAGGAGTTGGAGTTGAGCCACACCTTGCTACTGTCGGGCAGTGTGACGGTTGATACCATACCCGATGTGGTCTTCATCTCCACATACTGCATAGCCTCCTGGGTAGGAGCCACTTCGCGCATAGCCCAAAAAGCCACCGCCGCAACGGGCAAAAACAACACAGCCGCCACCTGAACGATGCGGTTCCAAATCACACGTCTGCGCGAGGCAGCAATGCGACCACGGACTTTGCGGAGTGCAGACTTGGTGTCCACGCTCTGCATTGTGTGTAGTGTGGAGGTTGCGTAGTGGAGCCAATAGAGTTGCTCGGCAAGTTTGCGATTCTCCTCAGAGGAGTTAATCCACGCCTCCACCTCGGCAATCTCGTGCTCTGGGAGGGTGTTGTCGAAATAACAGAAAAGTTTGGTTTCCATATAGTGATACCTAATAATTATTACCTATTTTTATTATTAAGACCACCCAACTACATTTTTCCCTAAACGAAAACAAAGTTTTCTGTTAGAATTTGCATTTAACTAAAAAAGATTCGTACTTTTGTAATAAGTAGTGAACTCACAATGGCAAATCAAGTGGCAACAGACCACCAACTATGCCAAAGATTGATTGGTGGAGATAAAAGGGCGTATGAACTTCTCTTTGAGAGGTTCTATCCCGAATTGTGTGCCTATGCAAACCAATGGGTAGAGCTCGAAGATGCCGAAAATGTGGTGCAGGATATTATGCTGTGGCTGTGGCAAAACCACCAAGAACTGCATATCGAAACCTCCCTGCGCACCTACCTCTTCGCTGCGACCAAAAACCGATGCCTCACACTCATCAATAGAGGTCAGATGCGACAGCGCATTATGAGTAGCCTCCACAAGGTTATGGAGGAGCAGTTTGAGGCCCCCGACTTCTACATTCTTGGCGACCTTGTGACCAAACTCGAAGAGGCTCTCGATGAACTGCCAGAGAGCTACCGAGAGGCGTTTGTTCAGCACCGCTTCAACAATAAGAGTTATAAGGATTTGGCCACCGAAATGGGCGTGTCGCAGAAGACCATTGAGTACCGCATTTCGCAGGCCATAAGGCTCCTGCGTGTGAGTCTGAAAGACTACCTGCCGCTGCTCATTCTGCTCTTTGGCGACCCCAGCACTTGGGACTAATCCACTCCTTCTGTGCGGACGCAAAAGCGACTCTCGGAGTGAAGGTCTCGACCATTTTTTGTATTTTTGTGGCACTACACGCAGGTGGTGGTGCGTTTATAAAAAGTGTATACACTATAACAACTTAGGCATACTATGGGTTTTATTAAGATGACGCTCTTCGATGTGGTCGATATTTTGATGGTGGCAATCATTATGTACTACATCTACAAGCTTATACGAGGTACTCAGGCAACAAGCATCCTGGCGGGTATCTTGGTTATATATGTTGCGTGGATTGTGGCTCGTGCCTTCAATATGGAGCTGATGTCGGGCATTTTGGGCTCGGTGGTCAGCGTGGGACTTATTGCGCTTATCATCATCTTCCAGAGCGAGATACGCAAATTCCTCCAAACACTCGGCTCGCGTAGCCAGCAGACAGGACCCTTGGCGGTAATCTACAAACTCCTCAGCCCCGCAAAGAGCAAGCACGAGAATATAGACAATGTCATCGATCCCATTGTCAGCGCGTGTGGCAGTATGAGCGCATCCCTCACGGGTGCACTGATTGTCATCAAGCAGGATGGCTCGTTGGATGATATTATTGCTACGGGCGTGGAGATAGACGCCAACATAGACCCCTCGCTAATCAAAAACATCTTCTTCAAAAACTCGCCTCTGCACGATGGCGCAATGGTTGTGGGTGGAGGTAGGATTGTGGCGGCCAAGTGTGTGCTGCCCTCCACGAAGAGCGAGGTGCCACTCTCGTTTGGAATGCGCCATAGGGCTGCTATGGGTTTGTGCGAAGAGAGTGACGCCATTGTGGTTGTTGTGAGCGAGGAGACGGGTGCTATCTCGGTGGCTCAGAATGGCAAGATAAGGCGAGGTCTGAGCGAGACGGAGCTCAAAGCCGAACTGATGAGGCTTGCGCAAGGTAACCGACAGCAGGAGAAAAACGAGGGGGAGAACCAGCCCTCGTGGCTCACAAAATTCTTCAAACCAACCGACAAGAAATAGATGAAGATAAAACGTGTCGTGAGGCTTTTTGCCTTGTTATTTGCAACCGTAGGATTGTGGTCGTGCGATAGTCTGCTGGGCGAAGAGGAGAGTGGTAGTGGGCTTTCGAGCCTTACTAAGGATGCAGAGTTTGTGGCAACGAGCGTTGTTGCCCAACACCACCCCGATAGCAGCGTAAATAACGAGCCACGCGAGAATTTCCTCTTGGAGTTTGTGGGTGCTGAGCAGGCGGGTGTGTGCGATGTGCTGATACTCGATTTGCTGGCTCCCGATGGGGCGGAGAGCCTTGTGGGCGAATATGTTGTGGGATATGAGGGCGACTTTGTTGCCCTTTCGAGATATGATAGCAAAGATCCCAATACGGGCTTGCTCTACTCAGACGGAAGCCTCTATGCCGAGGCTAAGAATGGCTACCTTACAGACTACTTCGGCTACCTTACCAAAGGCACCATAACCATCCAACAACTCGAAGATGGCACCTACAATGTCGCAGTGGATGCCAAGAGTGTCTACCACACAATAAAGATGACCTATACGGGGAAGATTGAGCTAAGAGTTTTCTAAGAACTCTTACAAGGAGTTTCCCAAGCGGTAAAAACGCAGATAAAGCGATGGATGCAAGGCATACGAGAAAGCGGAGTCCGCAGTTTACTCTTCGTAAATGAGGAACTCCGCTTATCGAAGTATAACGCCGCAGACGCGCGTTAGATGCGTTTTTATACGGTCATAATCTCTTTCTCTTTCGCCGCCACCAACTCTTCGAGCTTCTTGGTATAGCGGTCGATAAGTTTCTGAGCATCAGCCTCGCCATCTTTGGCTACATCCTCTGGCATACCGTCTTTCTGAGCCTTCTTGAAGGCATCCACAGCATCGCGCCTTGCGTTACGAAGACTTACCTTGCCGGTCTCGGCATAGCTACGCACCTGCTTCACGAGGTCCTTGCGGCGCTCCTCGGTGAGGGCGGGGATGGTAAGACGGATGTGCTCGCCATTGTTAGAGGGGGTAAGACCAATGTTGCTCACAAGGATAGCCTTTTCGATGGGGCCAATCATATTCCTGTCCCAGGGCTGGATGAGGATGGTCTTAGCATCGGGTACGGTAACGCTCGACACCTGCTCGATGGGTGTTGCTGCACCGTAGTACTCTACCATTATACCTTTCAGAACGTGCTGGCTGGCTTTACCTGCCCTAACACTCAGCAGAGCCTCTTCGAGGTGGTTGATGGCCTTGGTCATCTTCTCCTCTGCCATTTCAAGAATCAATACGCTGTCGTCATTCATAGTCTTATAGTTTTTTAGTTCAATGTTTCCTTTACTTGGTTGATGAGTTCGCCCAACGCTTTGCGCGAGTAGGCACAGCTGTGACTAATGATTGCCCCATCTCTGCCAACGATGATGTTGCGGGGTATCTCCTGCTCGGCAAAGAGCTCATAGACCTTGCGGTCGGGATCCACCCCTGAGAGAATGTCGTAACCCTTCTTGCGAAGCCACGTTGTGACTGTTGCGCTGTTCTCTTCGCGGGCAATGGGAAGAAATACAAAGTCGCTCTGCTGGCTTAGGGCTGCAAACTCCTCGTTCTGGTGGAGCCACCTAAACTCCTTGCGACACGAGGGGCACCAACTTGCCCAAAGGCATATCCACACAACCTTGCCCTCTAAGTCGGCAGTGCGGAGCGTTGTACCGTCTGCCATCGCAACCTCAAAATCGGGCAACCTGTCGCCCTCGTGGAGCCTCGCATAAGGATCCTCCTGCCCCCACACAAGGAGCACAGAGAACAACAAGGCAAAGAGTGCAAAGAGGCGTTTCATTGCTCGGCAGAGGAACTGTTAGTTGTGTACGAGTGTGCCACAGTTGTCGCCTTCGAGCACCTTTTGGAGATTGCCCTCGGTGTCCATATCGAAGACGATGATTGGTAGGCGGTTCTCCTTGCAGAGCGTGAAGGCTGTAAGATCCATAATTTTCAACCCCCTGCCATAGACCTCATCGAAGGTTATCTCGTCAAACTTGGTGGCTGTGGGATCTTTTTCGGGGTCGGCAGTATAGACGCCATCTACGCGGGTGCCCTTCAAGAGCACCTCTGCCTCAATCTCCACACCGCGGAGTGCCGAAGCACTGTCGGTCGAGAAGTAGGGGTTGGAGGTGCCTCCACCGATGATCACCACATAGCCCGCTTCGAGATATTCGAGCGCTTTGGCCTTGGAGAAGTACTCGCCGATAGGCTCCATACGGATAGATGTGAGGACTTTGGTCCTGACGCCAATGCTCTCCAAGTGGCTCTGCAAAGCGAGTGAGTTGATGATTGTGGCGAGCATACCCATCTGGTCGCCCTTCACACGGTCGAAACCACGCCCTACGCCCTGCAAGCCGCGGAAGATGTTGCCACCACCGATGACAATACCTATCTGCACACCTGTCTCTACTGCACCCTTAATCTGCTGAGAGTAGCTGTCGAGCACCTCGGTCGAAAGACCTTTGCCGCTCTCGCCTGCGAGCGACTCGCCACTGAGTTTAAGAAGAATTCTTTTGTACTTCATATTGTTCGTTTTGTTATTTGTCGTCACTGAGAAAACCCTTTGCCTGCGATGTAACACACCAATATCGGACACGAATATACGACTTTTTTTGTACAAAAGCTCACGTCTTCCATATTTTCTTGGTATATTTGCACTATTATAGCACAAAGAGCAGTGGAAAAACCTGTTTATAAATATCTCGACAACATCTCTTCGCCAGCCGATGTGAAAAAACTCGGACTCGCCGAACTCCCCGCACTTTGTGAGGAGTTGCGCGACTACATTGTGCGCTCGTGTGCCGAAAACCCTGGGCACCTCTCTTCGAGCTTGGGAGCTGTGGAGTTGGCAGTTGCCATACACTATGTCTTTGATTTCCCGACCGATAAGGTTGTGTGGGACGTGGGACACCAAGCCTACGCACACAAGATACTCACCGGCAGGCGTGAGGCTTTCTCCTCGCAGCGCACATTGGGCGGCATTGCGGGCTTCCCCCGTATGGAGGAGGGCGACTCGTTTGGTGCGGGACACTCTTCGGTGTCGATTTCTGCCGCCTATGGTCTGGCAGAGGCGGCAGCGATGCAGGGACAAAGGGAGAGTGTTATTGCCGTTATAGGCGATGGCGCAATGACGGGTGGCTTGGCGTTTGAGGGACTCAACAATGCGGGAGCCTCCAAAGCCAACATCCTCGTTATACTCAACGACAACCGACAAAGTATAGATACCAACGTAGGAGCACTGCGTAAGCACCTCTTGCGCATAACCTCTTCGAGGAAATATAACGCAATGAAGCGCAAGGTGTGGGGCGGTTTGAGGTTCAGCCCCCGCCTGAGGGCACTTTTGCAGACCGCCGCACACGCCATAAAGCGAGGCTTGTTGCGCCAGAGCAACCTCTTCGAGAGTATGAACTTCCGCTACTTCGGTCCCACCAATGGACACGATGTGGTAACGCTTGTGCGCACACTCCGCGCTCTCAAAAACATTGACGGACCCAAGTTGCTCCACGCAATGACCATCAAGGGTAAGGGTTATGCCCCTGCCGAGCAAGGCGACCCCGCAGTATGGCACTCGCCTGGTAGGTTCAACCCCGCAACGGGCGAGCGTGAGCCTTCGGGCAAGGGGGCTGCGAAGTATCAGTACGTCTTTGGTCGTGCGCTGCTCGAACTTGCAAGGGAAGACAAGAGGGTTGTGGGCGTTACGCCTGCAATGGCTACGGGCTCCTCGATGAACATACTGCAAGGCGAGATGCCCGAGAGGGTGTTCGATGTTGGCATTGCCGAGGGACACGCTGTGACCTTCTCGGCGGGCTTGGCGGCGGGAGGTATGATACCCTTCTGCGCCATCTACTCCTCGTTTATGCAGAGGGCTTATGACAATGTAATTCACGATGTTGCGCTCCAAAATCTCCACGTTGTTTTCTGCTTGGATAGGGCAGGATTGGTGGGCGAGGATGGCGCAACACATCACGGCGAATTCGACATCGCCTATATGCGCCCCATCCCCAATCTGCGCATACTCGCACCCCGCAACGAACAGGAGCTGAGGGATGCTATGTGGACCGCCTACAAGGGCGAGGGTCCCTACGTTATTCGCTACCCGCGCGGTAGGGCTGCGGGTGCCCAGGAGGGTCCTATGAAGATGCTCGAAGAGGGCAAGGCGGAGATTTTGCGTGAGGGCACAGATGTTGCGCTCCTCTCACTCGGTCATACTGCCCAGGATGCGGCTACGGCGGCTGAGAGGGCTGCCGAAGAGGGCATCTCGGTGTGCCATATAGACCTCCGCTGGGCAAAACCGCTGGATGAGAAGATGCTCCGCTGGGTTGGCGAGAACTTTGGGAGAGTTGTGACGGTGGAGGATGGCGTGCTGAACGGTGGCGTGGGTAGCGCTGTGGCAGATTGGCTGCTCGATAATGGCTTTTCGCCCCGCATCGTGCGCCTTGGCATAGATGACGAGTTTGTGGAGCACGGCACCGTTGCCCAACTCAAAAACCTCTGCGGCTACGATGCCGAAGGCATCCTCAAAGCCCTGAAAAACTAACTGCCCGCCGAAAAATTAAGACAATGATACCAAAACAAAGTGCGACCACCTCTTCGGCGGTCGCACTTTTTGTGGCTAACAACAGCAGCCCCGTGAAGAACCACACACATTATTGTTTTTTAACCCATGTCGCACCTTCTTACATTTTATTTCATCTCCTTGCAGGCAGGATTTATAGATGCATAGAAAGTCCTCTATTTGCGCAGGATTCATCTGCTCAAACTCACCACAGATTATATTAAAAACCTCTTGCGGTTGCTTTCTACCTTTTATACCGAGAGCTTTTGCCCCTGCTGCTGCACCTTGATTGAGGTAGACCTGCTTTGGGAACACTCCTCTTTCAAAGCCAATACAAGTTGCAGTGTCATATACTGTCAGTGGACCTATGCCTACGATTTTTTCTGCTAATTTTGCAACCTTTGTGTGAAGTTTGTCAAAATCATTAAGCTGCTTTAACTCATCTATATTTTGTTCAACAAGAGCAATCCATCGCTTAGAACAAGGGACTCCACTTTCATCTATTCGGTCGAATTGAAGCCTGTGTATCAACATCATATTCCAATTGCGATTCATCACATCATTGCCTTTGTACGCAAGATACTCTTTTATATACTCTGCTATTTGCTCTTTTGTTGGTTTCATAATTTTACTTTTAGGGTTAATTATTAGTTTGTGTTTATTCAAAGTCATATCCTACAATGGAGTATCGATACTCACTCCAACCCTCGGCAGCCTTATATTCTTCCACGCTCTCGGTGGGCACATAAATCTTACGTCCCGAAGCATTGTCGTAGAACATATCCGAGCCTCCTGTGGGTGGTGTTGTAGCCTTACAATATACACTTGTCAGCGAGAAGCAACTAGCGAATGCCCCATCTCCAATCGAAGTAACGCCATTGCCAATGGTAACACTTGTCAGCGAGGTGCAAGCCCAGAATGCACTATTCCCAATCCAAGTAACGCTGTCGGGAATGGTAATACTTGTCAGCGAGGAGCAATCAGCGAATGCCATATCTCCAATCGAAGTGACACTATCGGGAATGGTGTATTCTGTAAGTCCTGCGGGAGCAAAATGGTAGAGAGTAGCACCAAGAATCAAGCAACGACCATCTTCCGAAGCGAATTTGCCACAAAAACTTGTCAGTGAGGTGCAACCATAGAATGCAAGACCTCCAATCGAAGTGACACTATCTGGAATGGTAACACTTGTCAGCGAGGGGCAACCATAGAATGCCCAACTTCCAATCGAAGTAACACCCTCGGGAATGGTAACACTTGTCAGCGAGGTGCAACCAGAGAATGCAGAATTTCCAATCGAAGTAACACCCTCGGGAATGGTGTATTCAGTAAGCTCTGCTGCGGGAGCATATTTGGTGAGATGTCGGTCAATAATAAGACATCTTCGGTCTTCCGAGGCAAATTTACCATTAAATTCCGCAAGGCTTGGACAATCAGCGAACGCACCCTCTGCGAGTGAAGTAACACTGTTGGGAATGGTAATACTTCTCAGCGAGGTACAGCCACTGAATACCCTCTCTCCAATCTCAGTAACACTATTGGGAATGGTGATACTTGCAAGGCTCAAACATCTTTTGAAAGCATAACTTCCTATTCTCGTTACATTATCACCAATAACTATACTTGTAAATCCAGAGTCTACAAAAATACCATCATCAAAATCATAGTTTGTTTCAATAATTTTACTATTGATCACAAGTTCACCCATACCACCGTAAGAGAATGCCCAACGTCCAATTGAAATAACACTTTCTGGAATGGTGAGGCTCATCAGTCTTTTACAACCATAGAATGCACCCACCCCAATCGAAGTAACACTATTGGGAATGGTAATACTTCTCAGCGAGGTACAGCCATTGAATGCACTCTCTCCAATCTCAGTAACACTATCGGGAATGATAACACTTGCTAGCGAGGTGCAATTTAGGAATGCGGTATAAGGAATATGGGTTATGGCATTATCAGATATTAGAAGACCTATTTCCCCATTGTATATATTTAATGCAATATCCTTCCATTGCTGCTCAATATCAATTGGACTGCCATCCGTTGAGGTGTAAACAATCATATTATCAGCAAGTTTGTGGTAACGCGGGTAGAGGGCAATGTACTCGGTGTTTCGGTCGTTGTTGCCATCCGAGATGGTGAGCATCACCCTTGCGTTCTTCCTCATATAGAAGAAGTCCTCGCCAAGGTTGTCGCAAGTCATACTAATGGTCAAAACACCATTCTCCGCATCGGCAGTGCAAGATGTGATGGGCAGGCTTACGAAATCGGTTGTGCCGACAAAGTTGGCTTTGAGGGTCAAAATCTCCTCGAACCTCTCGGCGATGTCTGCAACAGCGCTCTTGGGCGAGATTATGAAGTCCATAGTCATCGTGCTGCCCTCGATGCTGGCATTGTGGCAGTCCACGCGAGCTTTGCCGTCGTCGTGGGTGGGAACATAGGTGATGGACTGAATGCGGTTGATAAGGTTAGTCACGGCATTCTCCAACTCCTCCAAGCGAGCCTCAATGTCGTCAAGGCGCTTGTTGAGAGCCGCTATCTCGCTATCAATGCGCTCGTTAACAGCCTCTATCTCGCCGGCAATCTTCTCGGTTATAACACCATCGTACTCGCCAATAGCCTCCGCAATGGCAGCCTTGTACTCCTCGCGCATCTCGCCAAGGGAGTGCTGCAAACTCTCTCTCAACTCCTCTATCGAAGTGAGCAACTCGGCGCTCTCCTCCGTCAGCGAAGCCTCCAACTGCGACAGCAGTGCATCCACCTCGGCAATGTCGTAGTAGCCCGAAAGTTGCTCGTTGATCCACTCCTTCATAGACTCGCAGCTGCTCTCAATCTTGTCGTCGACCTCGGCAAAGAGGTCGTAGGTAGAGCCCGAAATGTGCTCTTTGAGTGCATCCACCTCGGCTTGCAGGGCGGTCAGCAGAGCAATCGTTTCCTCGTACATTTCGAGCGTTGCATAGGTTGCATCTAACCACTCTTTGTTGGTGCCACCATTGGCGATGAACTCCTCCAACTCCTCGATGCGCTCTTCGAGCTCTGCTATTTGGTCCTTAACACCATTGTTGGACTTGTCGCTGTTGTTGGCGTGGGCTGCGAGTGCTACGTTGCTGGGCGATAGCGCACTAACCAAGTTGTCGAGTGCCGAGGCAGCCGCTTTGAGCTCGGGCAACGACTCGGCAATAGCCTCCATCTGCTCCTCCACAGAGGCAATCCTCTCGCCCGTGGGCTTCTCGTTGGGATTGACGTTGTCATCTCCCTGTTCTTCGCAACTAACCACACAAAGTAGTGCAAGTGTGGTAAGAAGTGTGAATAATTTTCTCATAGTAATATAGTTTAGTTGAACATTAGTTTTCAACAACATATTACCGTACAACTCCTATGCGGTGGGTTCTTTATAAAAAGAAAGTGTGGAGTTGATTTCGTTCATCTACAAGAAGGTTGTGGTAAAACCCGAAGAAAACAAACGATACAATGCCCCACACCTGTGTATGATACACGATTGGTGTGGGTACACCAATGGCATATATACAAGGAATGAGTGTCATTCGTTAGTCCCTTCTTCGTTGAAAACTACCACATTTTCTTGTAAGGACAAAAGCGAAAACACTTTCAAATATGTTCATCCAACGAATAAATCGTTAGACATCGCAAATATAGAAAAATTTTCACAAAACGAACAACACTCACAAAAAAGAGGCATTGTGGGGGTAGATACGGTTTTACGCCGAGTAAAACAAAAAGCGCGGGCTTGGCGGTTTTGCCAAGCCCGAAAATTTGTGGGGAGGATTACACACGCCCCCGTCACTTCGTGACACCCCCTCTAACTTAGAGGGGAAATATAGAGAGCGCAAAAACGCAGAGAACACCGAGAACGCAAAAACGCAGAGAGCGGAGGGATTTTTGTGCCAAACAAGAAGGCGAGTCCGTAGTTTGCTTAGCGCAAATGAGGAACTCGCCTATCGCAGTGCGGTGCAAAAAGCACCCGTTATATGCGTTTTTTAGAAGTATTTGGTGTCGGCACCCACGATTGCAGAAATAAGACCGTTAGCCAGCGAACTTGCACCGATGCGCCACAGGGCGGGCGAACACCACTCCTTGCCCAAAATCTCCTCCACGATGGTGTAGAAGAGGGCTGCCTCCTCGGCACTGCGGATGCCACCGGCAGCCTTGAAGCCCACCTTGCGACCCGTCTTCTGGTAGTAGTCGCGGATGGCGGTACACATCACAACAGCAGCCTCGGGAGTTGCGGCAACGGGGATTTTGCCCGTAGAGGTCTTCACAAAGTCGGCACCTGCGAACATCGCCAACAGCGAGGCTTTGCGGATGAGTTCGGGGGTTTGGAGTGCGCCGCTCTCGATGATTACCTTGAAGACGGTGTCCTCACCAGCCTCCTCGCGGAGCATTGCTATCTCGTTGGTCATAGGCTCGATGTCGCCTTCGAGCATCTGTCCCACGTTTATTACCACGTCAATCTCGTCTGCGCCATTCTCGACAGCCATCGACACCTCCAACATCTTGACCTCCATAAAGGTCTGCGATGCGGGGAAGCCGCCTGCCACACTCGTCACGCCAATGTCGGTGCCCTCAACGCCCAGACCAACAACGTCCACAAACGAGGGGAAGACACAGATGGATGCCACGTTGGGGATGTCGGGATAGTGACTCTGGAAGTCCACAGCCTTTTTGACGAAACGCCCCACCGACTGCACCGAGTCTTTCTCGGTGAGGGTTGTGAGGTCAATGGTGCTGTAACAAAGTTTGTAGACCTCTGCGTTTTGGTTGCGTACGGATTTTTCGCGGCAATCGGCAACGACCTTTGCCACCTCCTCGGCGCTCATTGCGGGAGCGTACTCGGCAAGTAAATTGGTGTACTCCATAGGGTTATCTTTTTTGCGTTATTGTTTTCTTGTCGGAAATGTTCTGCAAGATAGTGATTTTTTCTTTACAACCCACAAAACCGATGCCCAAAACCGCATCTTTTCGCCTGGGATATGATGCGAGGGTGTGTGTCCGAATTGAAAATTGAAAATTGA
>JAFTUI010000030.1 GCA_017466345.1 Tidjanibacter sp.
TCAATTCTCAATTCTCAATTCTCCTATAAGCCTTAGAACTATTGACGTTAGACAAAAGAGAGAACGGAAGGCTCATTGAGCCTTCCGTTCTCTCTTCGCTATTTGTATCGTATCCACTTGGCGAGTTCGCCGAGGGTAGGTTTCTTACCATACATAAAGACACCCACGCGGTATATTTTGCCCGCAAGGTAGACCATCGCCACAAAGGTTGCAACGAGCAGACCAATGGAGAGTGCGAGTTCCCAACCTGGGACACCATAGGGCAGGCGCACCATCATCACAACGGGCGAAGTGAAGGGTATGAGGCTAAACCAGAATGCCAAAGGTCCGTGGGGGTCTTGCATTGCGCTCATCATCACAAAAATTGCGAGGATGAGGGGGATGGTAATGGGCAGTTGGAGGTTGTTTGTGTCCTTCTCGTTGTCCACAGCACTACCCACAGCCGCAAACATAGCCGCATAGAGCAGGTAGCCGCCAATGAAGTAGACAAGGAAGCCGCCCAAGATGCGTAGGAGGTAGGTGGGGTCGGTGATGGTGCCGAGGACGGCAAGCAACTCGCCATCCATAGCGGGCATCTCGGCGGCACCCATCATTGCTGCGGGGTCCATAGCTGCCGAGGCGGTGGCTGCTGCCATCATATCGCTAACACCAAAGAGGCTCATTGCCACTCCGCCGACAACCAAGATGAAGACCACCCAGATGACAAACTGAGTGACAGCCACCGAGGCGATACCGAGAATCTTGCCCATCATCAGTTGGAAGGGTTTGACGCTCGACACCATAACCTCCATAACCTTGTTGCTCTTCTCCTCGATGACGCCCTGCATCACCATATTGCCGTAGAGGAATACGAACATATAGATAAGGAAGCCGAAGATGTATGCCAAGGCGATGTTGAGGATGGAGGAACTCTCCTTGGTCTCGCCACTCTCGCCCAGCTGTTTTACTTTGAGCGATACGGGAGTCTTGATAGCCTCCAAAATGGAGTCTATATCCTCGATGTTGTATGCTTTGAGTTTCTCTGCCTCCAAGATGGTGCGTATTTGGTCGGTAATCTCGCTCTCGATGTTGATTGTCGAGGACTCGTAGGTCAGCAACTGCACATTCGAGGGGTTGGTTGCCACATCGCTACCTATTATGAGGATACCGAAGATGTCCTGCTGCTCGGCGGTCAACTCTTCCAGAGTGCGGTCGGAGGAGGTGTAGTCGATGGTCGCGCTGTCCTGCATCTTGGGGGCTATGGTGCCACTCTGGTCCACAACTACAATTTCGTGTTTCTCGTCACTCTGTATGTTCATCATCAGCACCGGCACGAACATAATAGCCACAAAGGCTATGGGCATCAGTATGGTGGTGATGATGAAACTCTTTTTGCGCACGCGCTCGTTGAACTCGCGCCCTGCTATGATTGCAATTTTTCCCATAATCTTACGTTTGGTCTAATGGTTGGAAACTTAAAGCTTACCCGCGACTGCGCGTATAAAAATGTCGTTCATTGAGGGGATAACCTCGCGGAAGGAGCGCAGTGAGGTATGATTGTTGATGATAGCCACCACATCGCGCACATCCTCATCGTTGGGGATGTGGATTTTCAGTAGCGAGGAGCCAGCACTCTGCACCGCTTCATCGTCCGAGATGGAGGTGTCGAGCAGGGTACAAGGGGCCGCTGCGAGAGCCGCTACAAGAGCCTCCTGTGAGCCTCGGTGGTCTATCTCGAAGATGTTGCCTCCGTGACTACGGCGAATTTCGTTAAGGGAGCCACTGAGGATATTGTGCGACTTGTTGATGAGGGTTATGTGGTCGCATACCTCCTCCACCGAGGACATATTGTGGGTGGAGAAGATAACTGTTGCGCCCTTGTCGCGAAGAGCCAAAATTTCCTCTTTGAGCAGATTGGCATTGATGGGGTCGAAGCCGCTGAAAGGCTCATCGAAGATGAGAAGTTCGGGCTCGTGGAGTACGGTGACGATAAACTGCACCTTCTGAGCCATACCCTTCGAGAGTTCGCTGACCTTTTTGTTCCACCAGCTCTCAATACCAAACTTCACAAACCACGCTTTCAGGCGGCGTGTTGCTTCTGCCTTCGACAGTCCTTTGAGTTGTGCGAAGTAGAGAGCCTGCTCGCCCACCTTCATAGTTTTGTAGAGACCGCGCTCCTCTGGCAGATAGCCAATGTGGGGCACGTCTGCTGGCGAGAGGGGATGACCGTTAAACCACACCTTGCCACTATCGGGGGCGGTGATGCGGTTGATGATGCGTATGAGTGTGGTTTTGCCCGCACCGTTGGGACCGAGCAGACCATAGACTACTCCGCGGGGTATTGTGAGCGACACATTGTCGAGTGCTGTGTGACCTGCAAAGCGTTTGGTCACATTTTCAACTCTGATAAGTTCTTCCATTGCCAAATTTATAGAATCTACCTTAAAAGTGTTTTAATATGCACAAATATAGAAATAATTTGCGAGGCGGAGCGTTCTCTATTGTAAAAATTGACTACTTTTGGAAACGAAAAAGAGAAATAGAACAAGTAATATGCTATATCCACTAAAATTTCATCCCGTACTGAAAGAGGTCCTGTGGGGCGGCGACCGCTTGGCTAAGGCGGGCAAACCATTGCCACGAGGAGCCAACCCTAAGTCTATTGGCGAGAGCTGGGAGCTTTCGGGCATCGAGGGCGCAGAGTCGGTAGTTGCCGAGGGTGCCCTTGCAGACAATAGCCTCTCGGAGTTGTTGGAGGTCTATATGGGCGAGCTGGTGGGCGACAAGAACTACGAGACGTATGGGTTGGAATTTCCCGTGCTGCTCAAATTCATTGACACTCGCGATAGACTCTCGGTGCAGGTGCACCCTTCGGATGAGTTTGCCCACCAGATGCACTCCTCTCGCGGCAAGAGCGAGATGTGGTATATCATAGATGCCGAGGAGGGAGGTGCTATCTACCTCGACCTGAAACACCCCCTTTCGGAGGAGGAGTACGATAAGGCTGTCGAGGAGGGCACCATTGCCGAGCACCTCAATCGCATACCCGTCCGCAAGGGCGAAGCATATTTTGTCCCCGCAGGAACGGTGCACGCCATAGATGGCGGGGTTTTTCTGGCAGAGATACAAGAGAGTTCCGATATTACATACCGCATCCACGATTGGAATCGCTTGGACCGCAAAGGTCATCCTCGCGAGCTGCACACTGCACTTGCGGCAGAGGTCGTAAGGTTGGAGCCACAAGAGGGGTTGAGTATCACAAAGCCCTCGGTGCCCAACGAGGCTGTGGAACTACTCTCGTGCGAACAGTTTTCGGTAAACCTCGTGGAGGTAAATGGGATTATTGAGGCGGACTATGCGCCGCTGGATAGTTTTGTTGCCTTTATGTGTGTAGAGGGCGAGGTTTTGGTGCGTGCTATGGGTAGCGAAATGCCCCTTGCAACTCTCGAAACGGTGCTTGTTCCCGCCGAGGCAACCGACCTTACACTTAAAGGCAAAGGCAAACTCTTGGAGGTTTTCATCAAGTAGCGTGAGGGAGAAAAAGCACCCCGAGCACTTGTACTTTCCCAAAAAAAACATATATTTGTAAAAACAACCGCAGACCATAGGGTTTGCGGGCTAATTATAATTGAACCAAATATATGGGAGAGAGTACTCCAAAGAGGATTGCGGGGCACGTTGTGCAGATTATCGGACCCGTTATTGATGTAAGTTTTGAGGATGTGATGGGGGGCGAGGTGGAGTTGCCTGCCATTCACGATGCAATAGAAATCCAAAGACCAGATGGCAAGAGGCTCCTTGCCGAAATCCAACAACATATTGGCGAGTGGAGTGTGAGAGCTGTGGCTATGGACTCCACAGACGGACTGAGTCGTGGCGTGGAGGCGGTGTCGCACTACGCCCCAATCTCTATGCCCGTAGGCGAGCAAATCAAGGGGCGACTGATGAATGTTGTGGGCGATGCTATTGATGGCATCGGAAGCCTCGCAATGGAGGGAGCTCTGCCCATCCACCGCGATGCGCCCAAGTTCGATGACCTCACAACCTCGCAAGAGGTGCTCTATACGGGCATAAAGGTCATAGACCTCTTGGAGCCCTACGTCAAGGGTGGTAAGGTCGGCTTGTTTGGTGGCGCAGGTGTGGGTAAGACTGTGCTCATTATGGAACTTATCCGCAATGTGGCGAAGAAACTCGGCGGCTACTCGGTCTTTGCGGGTGTTGGCGAGCGCACGCGCGAGGGTAACGACCTGCTGAGGGAGATGATCGAGTCGGGCGTTATCCGCTACGGTAAGGAGTTTGAGGAGGGTATGAAGAGAGGCGATTGGGACCTCTCGACCATCGATCCCGAGGAACTCCGCAAGTCGCAGGCGACACTCGTCTTTGGTCAGATGAACGAGCCCCCAGGTGCTCGCGCCTCGGTTGCGCTGTCGGGCCTGACGGTTGCCGAATCATTCCGCGATGGCGGTGCCAATAGGGATATTCTTTTCTTTATAGATAACATTTTCCGTTTCACGCAGGCGGGCTCCGAGGTGAGTGCGCTGCTGGGGCGTATGCCCTCGGCTGTGGGCTACCAACCCACGCTGGCCACCGAGATGGGTGCTATGCAGGAGCGTATCACATCGACCAAGAACGGCTCTATTACCTCCATTCAGGCGGTCTATGTCCCCGCTGATGACCTTACAGACCCCGCCCCCGCAACAACCTTTACCCACCTCGATGCTACGACCGTTTTGAGCCGTAAAATTGCCGAGATGGGTATCTATCCCGCTGTGGATCCCCTCGAATCGACCTCCCGCATCCTCGACCCCAATGTGGTGGGCGAGGAGCACTATAAGACCGCCCAGAGGGTTAAGCAAATCCTCCAACGCAACAAGGAGTTGCAGGATATTATCTCCATTTTGGGTATGGAGGAACTCTCGGAGGAGGATAGGCTGACGGTCAATCGTGCAAGGCGTGTGCAACGCTTCCTCTCGCAACCCTTCTCGGTGGCAGAGCAGTTTACGGGCGTGGAGGGCGTTATGGTGTCGATTGAGGATACCATCCGAGGCTTCAAGATGATTCTCGATGGCGAGGTAGACCACCTGCCCGAGGCTGCATTCCTCAATGTGGGCACCATCGAAGAGGCTATCGCCAAGGGCGAGGAGATTCGCCGTAAGGTTGTCGAATAGAAGAGGTTGTACCACTTAGTAATCCACACCGAAAGATGACACTGAAAATCATTTCCCCCCGAGGAGCGGTTTTTGAGGGCGAGGTACAGAGGGTGCTGCTCCCTGGTACTAAGGCGCCATTTGTGGTGCTGCAACGCCACGCACCACTAATCTCTTCGCTCACCAAGGGCAACGTGGTGTTCACTCTCGCGGACGGCACCCGACAGGAGGTGGCTGTTGAGGGCGGCTTTGTGGAGGTCAAAAACGACACGATTGTGGTTTGCACCGAGTAAAACAATGAATAAAAAGAGAGATATGAGATACAAAACAGTAGCCAATGTGCTCATTAGTGCAACAGTGCTCTATGGTGTGGCTCTGCCACTGTTGAAGACGCTGGGGGCAGATAGTTACACTCTGCCAATGTGGATTGCACCCGCATTTTTCTACCTCTACGAGAGTGTTTTTGTGTGGCTTGTGGGCAGATACGAGAGGATGAAACCCCAAAAGGTGCTCACAACCTCGCTGGCGATGCGAGGCATAAAATTCCTCGGAGTGGCAGTGATGATGTTTGTGTGGGTGGCTCTAAGGCTTCCCGCCAAGACAGAATTCCTGCTCTATACGCTCGGCTACTATCTGCTCACTTCGCTCTTCGAAGGGTGGGTAGCCAAGGCGTACGGCAAAGAGATGTCCGACAAACAATAACAACGAACAGGCTATATGAAACCACGATTGAGAAATATCACACTATTGCTTACAATGCTCCTTGTGGGGGCGCTGTGGGGTGGTGTGTATGCTCAGTCGGAGGAACCACGCCCTGCAAGCAACGATGCCCAAAAGGTGCAAGAGGCAGAAGAAGGGTTCGATGTTGTGGGACTCATTTTCGACCACATCAGCGATGCCTACTCGTGGCACATTGCAACCTATAAGGGACACCACATAGAGATACCACTGCCCTGCATTGTGCGCTCGCGCACAGAGGGCTGGGAGGTTTTTTTGTCCTCGCGCCTTGCCCACGGACACTCTTATAAGGGATTTTCCATTGCCCCCGAAGGTGCCGAGTGGGAGGGTAAAATTGTGGCTACGGGCGCAGATGGCGAAGTCTACCGCCCCATAGACCTCTCGATAACGAAAAACGCTGCGGGAGTTATCATCAACTCACTCATACTGTTAGTTGTAATCCTTGGCTGTGCAAGGTGGTACAAAAGGCGCGATTATAGCATTTATGCTGTCCCCAAAGGGTTTGTGGGGGCTGTGGAGATGCTCATTGTGAGCCTTGTGGACGATGTTATACGCCCCTCGGTAGGTAAGGACTACAAACGCTACGCGCCCTACCTGCTGACAGCCTTTTTCTTCATCTTCATCAATAACCTTATGGGTTTGGTGCCGACCTTCCCGGGCGGAGCCAACACTACGGGCAACATTGCCATAACGCTCATTTTGGCTTTGGCGACAATGTTTGCGGTCAATGTCTTTGGCAACAAGGAGTATTGGAAGGAGATACTTTGGCCCGATGTGCCCATTTGGATGAAGTGCCCCATCCCCCTGATGCCCGTCATAGAGTTATTCGGCATAATATCCAAACCCTTCGCACTGACCATACGTCTTTTTGCCAACACCCTGGCGGGACATATGGTCATCCTTGCCCTCACGAGCCTTGTCTTTGTGTCGGCAACGATGGGCACAACGATGAATATCGTTATGACCATCTTCTCGGTCTTGCTGACCGTCTTTATGCTGGTGTTGGAGATTCTTGTGGCATATATTCAGGCATACGTCTTTACGATGCTCTCTTCGGTCTTTGTGGGGCTCTCGCGCAAGGACCACCACGAGGCAAGGAAAGAGAAAACAAAACAATCAGAATAGAATTATTAACCTTTTAACACTCAAAAAATTATGATGGCATTTGTAACACTTTTGCAAGCCGTAAACCTCGGCGCAGCAGTAGCACCTCTGGCAGCCGCTTTGGCAGTATTTGCCGCTGCTTGGGGCATTGGTAAAATTGGTTCTAACGCCTTGGAGGCTATGGCTCGCCAGCCCGAGGCAGCAGGCTCGTTGCAGTCGTCTATGATTATCGCAGGCGGTCTTATCGAGGGTGCAACTCTGTTTGCTATTGTGGTCTGCTTGCTTGCAATCTAAACATTAAAGAAACAGCAAACCTATGTCGCTACTTACACCCGATTTGGGACTCCTTTTTTGGATGCTCCTTTCGTTCCTCATTGTGTTTGGTGCGTTGGCGAAGTTCGGCTTTCCTGTGATTACGGGGATGGTCGAGAAACGCCGCACACACATCGAGGAGTCGCTGAGTGCTGCCGATGAGGCACGCCAAAGGCTCGAAGGAGTTGAGGAGGAGGCTCAGAAGATGATGGAGGATGCCACACGCCGCTCGAAGGAGATGTTGTCGAGTGCTGTGGCAGACTCGCAGCACATTGTCGAAGCCGCTCGCCAGAGGGCTGAGGCAGATGTTGCGGCGCGTATGGAGGCGGCACGAACCCAAATCGAAATCGAAAAACAGAAGGCTCTGGGCGAGTTGCGCACTACGGTGGCACTCCTCTCGGTGGATGTTGCCGAGAAGGTGCTGCGCCAAAGACTCGAAGAGGGCTCTGCTTCGGGAGAGTATATCGACCGACTGATAGAGGAGGCAGAGCAGAAAGGCGTACAACATAAGTCATAGAGCCACGCAACGCGCCACAAATCACACACACCCAAGAACGA
Organism: Tidjanibacter sp.; assembly: GCA_017466345.1. Lineage (GTDB taxonomy): Bacteria > Bacteroidota > Bacteroidia > Bacteroidales > Rikenellaceae > Tidjanibacter. The sequence continues at coordinate 7,839 of JAFTUI010000030.1, forward strand.
TGAATAGAGGTCTACTTGCAGGAAGATACGCCAAAGCGCTCCTCGCCTACGCCATAGAGGTGGGCGAGGCGGATGCTTTGTACCCTATTTTCAGCAAGCTCAGATATGCGCTTCGCTCATCGCAAGGGGTGGTTGCCAACCCCACACTCTCGGAGCAGACACGCGCTGAGGCGGTGGTGGCAATGGCAGGCGAGGGCGCTCCCGCTCTCTTTGGGCGATTTGTCGATTTGGTCTTCTGCCACAACCGCGAGTCGCTACTTGCCGATATGGCAATGGCTTATGTTAGGCTCTACCGCCGCTACAAGGGGATAACTTTTGTGGGGGTGCGCTCGGCTGTGCCGCTTGACGAACACGCTCAGCAGAGGATTGCGGAGATGGTGCACCGCCAGCGCGGCGGAGAGATTGAGATGCAGGTTGAGGTTGAAGAGGGGCTCCTCGGAGGCTTTGTCCTCAGGGTTGATGGCGAGGTGTTGGATGGCTCCGCAAGGAGTGCCATAGAACGCATCCGCCACCAATTTGTCAGTAAGAACAAAACATTAGTATAGAAATAGTTACGATATATGGCAGAGATTAAACCATCGGAGGTGTCGCGCGTACTTCACGACCAACTCGCAGGCGTAGATACCTCACTCCACTTTGAGGAGGTGGGCTCGGTGCTACAAGTGAGTGATGGCGTGGCCCGCATCTGGGGCTTGGAGGGTGCCGAGGCTGGCGAACTCTTGGAGTTTGAGGGTGGCGTCAGTGGCGTTGTGATGAACCTCGAAGAGGATAATGTGGGCGCAGTGTTGCTCGGCTCTACCGAACACGTCAAGGAGGGGCACAATGTAAGGCGCACCCACCGCATAGCCTCGGTGCAGGTCAGCGAAGAGATGGTCGGCAGGGTTATCAACCCGCTTGGAGAGCCCGTAGATGGCAGGGGCGATATTGGTGGCGAGAAGTTTGAGATGCCCTTGGAGCGCAAAGCCCCCGGCGTGGTCTTCCGTCAGCCCGTGAGTGAGCCTTTGCAGACGGGTCTGAAAGCGGTGGATGCGATGATACCCATCGGCAGGGGACAGCGCGAGCTCATCATTGGCGATAGGCAGACGGGTAAGACCGCCATCGCTATTGATACCATCATCAACCAACGCGCCAACTATCTCAAAGGAGAGCCTGTCTATTGTATCTATGTTGCTGTGGGGCAGAAGGGCTCTACGGTTGCAACCATTGTGAACACCCTGCGCGAAAAGGGCGCAATGGACTACACCATTGTGGTTGCGGCAACAGCCTCCGACACAGCAGCAATGCAGTATTTTGCACCCTTTGCGGGTGCAGCCATTGGCGAGTTCTTCCGCGATACGGGGCGCCACGCATTGGTGGTCTATGACGACCTCTCGAAGCAGGCGGTAGCATATCGCGAGGTGTCACTCATCTTGCGCCGTCCCTCGGGTAGGGAGGCGTACCCCGGCGACATCTTCTATCTCCACTCGCGCCTTTTGGAACGTGCGGCAAAGATTATCTCGCGCAAGGAGGTTGCCGAGAAGATGAACGACCTGCCCGAGTCGCTCCGAGGTAGGGTAGAGGGCGGCGGCTCGCTCACTGCACTCCCCATTATTGAGACTCAGGCGGGCGATGTGTCGGCATATATCCCTACGAATGTAATATCCATTACCGATGGTCAGATTTTCCTCGCCAGCGACCTCTTTAATCAGGGTATACGACCCGCTATCAATGTCGGCATCTCGGTGTCGCGTGTGGGCGGTAACGCACAGATTAAGGCGATGAAGAAGGTGGCAGGTACGCTCAAAATCGACCAGGCACAATACCGAGAGTTGGAGGCGTTCACGAAGTTCGGCGGCGACTTGGATCCCGTTACAGCGTACGTCATCGACAAGGGACACAAGAATACCCAACTGCTCATACAACCACAGTATAGCCCAACGCCCGTTGAGGAGCAGATTGCGGTGCTCTACTGCGGCGTTAATGGACTGCTCAAAGAGATTGCAGCCCAGCAGGCGGGGGAGTTCGAGAGGCAACTTTTGGAACGACTCAGAGGCGCACACCAAGAGGATGTGCTCATCCCCTTGGCAGAGGGCAAACTGACCGAAGAGGTTACCGCTACAATAGAAAAAGTTGCCCGCGAGGTGGTAGAAAGTTTGGTCTAACGTCAATAGTCCTAAGGCTTATAGGAGAATTGAGAATTGAAAATTGAGAATTGAAAATTCTTGTCTTTCTTGTTCTTCTTGCAAGAGTAGCAGGGGTAACAGGGATAACAGGGGTAATAGGGGAGTTTGAGAGGAGATTTTTTCGGGGAGGTGTGGGCTCTCCGAAGGAGAGTGGCAGACGAAATAGGAGCCCTCTCAAACTTGTTTGAAAGAGGGCTGCTATTTAGGCTGCCAGACTATCTGCGAAAGATAGCCACACCTCACCGCAAGGGCTACACGAAAAGTTTTTGGTAGCACCTTTTTACAAAAAGGTGCGAAAAAAGGTGCGAAAAAGAACGCTTTTTACAAAAAGCAGAGAGAAAAGCGGAGAAAAAAGAAAGAAAACACACAAGTAAAGTGGCATCGCTTAAAGAGATAAAGGAGAGAATTCAGTCGGTGCGTTCTACGCGCAAGATTACCTCGGCTATGAAGATGGTTGCGGCGGCTAAGCTGCACCGTACTCAGAGGGAGGCATCGGCTCTTGTGCCCTATTCGGAGGAGTTGCAACGCATTGTGGCTCATCTCTCGGCGGGGACACACGAGGAGGTTGTTGCGCTTGCCACCGAGCGAGAGGTTAGGGGTGTGACGATTGTGGGTTTTGCCTCCAACTCCACGCTTTGTGGTGCCTATAATGCCAATGTGGGGCGCGAGGTTGCGGCTGCTCGCAACACCTACTCTCAACTACCTCCCGAAGGGGTTAGGGTTGTGGCTATGGGCAAACGACTCGCCACCGAACTTACCAAGTTGGGTGTGACGTTTGAGGAGGGCGATGGGGCACTCTCCGAACACCCCAACTATCCCGATTTTAGGCAGATGGCAGAGGGGCTGATGGCGGACTTCTTGGATAGGCGTACCGATAGGGTGGAGTTGGTGTATTATAAATTCCATTCGGCGGGCAAACAAGAACTTGTGCGCGAAAGGCTACTCCCCATAGAACTACCAGAGGGGAGCGCGGAGAACTTCCAAGATGTGGATTATATCCTCGAACCCTCGCGCGAGGAGCTGATTGCCACCTTGCTACCCCGCGAGGTGTCGCTGAGACTCTATACGGCTGCGCTGTCGGCTATTGCCTCGGAGCACGCCGCACGAATGGTGGCTATGCAGGCGGCAACCGACAATGCCGATGACCTTATTGGCGAGCTCTCCATAGAGTATAATAAGCAACGCCAACAGGCTATTACCACCGAATTGCTCGATATTGTAGGCGGTCAGAGTAGATAGAGGGAAAGGGTAATGATGCCCCCCCTAAAAAAGAGTTGTACGATGGAACACCCAACGCAAAAGGAGAACATAACACAAGATAAGACCGGTAGGCGCGTTACTTTTGACTTTATAACTAAAAGTCTTGGCCTGCCACAAGGGCCGAGGATTTGTCTTCTCGACTTGTGTGCAGAAGATACCCTATGGGGTAATACCTTCGATCGTTCGGTCTTGATAGAAGATGCGGTGTTGGTGTGGCTCTGCCGCAAAGGTAGTTGTACTGCTATGGTTGGGGGACGCAACCACACGCTCGAAGAGGGGCAGTTGTTGTTGGTCTTTTCAAACACCTTTTGCCGATTTAGCTCATCTTCCCACGACTTCGAGGCTTCTACGTTGGTGGGCCACATCAACCCTCAGGCAACCCATAATAGTATTGCGTCAAACTATCCACAGATTGTTGCCACACCTGTGCTAACGCTTAGCGAAAGCGAGTTGAAAACGCTGCTCTCGCTATTCGACTATGCCAAAAACTCCCTCCACAATCCCCACAACTCACGCCGCGAGGAGTTGGACTTGGGTATTTTGCGAGTGTTGCACGATGAGTTGTCGGATATGCTTCTGCGCCACAACTTCGAGGCACAAGAACAGACCCCGAATGAGCGTATTGTTGAGGAGTTCAGATCTATGCTTGCGACAAGCACTTTTGAGCATCGCGATGTGGAGTACTATGCCTCCCAATTTAATCTCACACCAAAGCGTTTTGCTGCTATTGTGAAGAAGGTTACAGGGGAGACACCTTTGTCGATGATTGCCGGTGCGCTTATTGTTGTTGCCCAGAGGATGCTTGCTTGTACGGAGCTGACATCGAGCGAGATAGCCGAAAGGCTCTATTTCGCAACCCCATCGTTTTTCTGTCGTTACTTCCGCCGCTATACGGGGCAGACCCCTACGGAGTGGCGCAATACACACGCACAACCATAGAGCATCTTCTCTATGGTGCTACATCTCAATACCAATACGAAAGATTTTCTGCCAATGAAGCGGGGTGGGTTATTGTAGGGGCTCGCTCTGCTGAACCTCTGTTTCTTGTGTGGGTGCTGTCTTCTCCTCAGTGCTCTGCACCTCTGTGGGTTCTTCTTTGGCAACCTCTTCTGCTTGGGGTTGGTGGAAGTAGAGTAGCTCCTGGGCGGGAATTTCGCACATCACAATGAATGCCTTAGGGAAGTGTATCCTAACCTTCGAGAGGAGTATGATAGCCTCTTCGTGAGTAAGGCAGTTGCCACAAGTTACAAGAAAGTATGGGTTCTCGTAGGCAAAATAGACGGGAACTGCGTAGTTCTGCTTGAAGAGTTCGATGGCTGCTTCGGCATCGGTGCGTGCGGTCTGGTTGTTGCTCGCAAAGATGCGGATGCGATAGCCCTGATAACTCTCTTTGGGCGAGGTCTGGGTGTTGTACTTCTCCATTGCCTCTTCGGCACTGAAATGGATGGTTACATTCGAGCGTGCGCCACTCAGCGAGTCGGGCTCCGAGAGCCTCTGCTCAAAACCTCCGAGCTGTTGCCCCATAGCATTGAGCGAGATTATACTTGCCACCAACGACAAGACCACATATAATAGATACCTCTTCATTCTTTTTTGTCGGTTTTGTTTAGTTGTTCAAATACTCCTTAGGCTCGCCAAAGATACTGATAAATTTGGAAATGGGCACATCTCGCCTCTCGTAACGCTTCTTGAAGAACCAAATTTTACCCTCTCCGTAGCCCGAAATCATTAGGCTTTCGGGCGAAGATGTGAGGACTCCGAGTGCTTTGAGGGCGGCAAGTGGCGAGGCAAAGCGCAAGCCCACATCGAGCCTAACGGTTGTGGTAGATTTGCGGGGTAGTACAACGGGATGTTTCATAAAAACCTCGCCTATGGGGTCGCCTTTGAGGTCGGCAGCAAGCTCGCCCCCCAGAACTGTAACTTTGAAGAGCGACTTGTTTTCGATGGTCATCTCCACCACAGCCCCCTTTGAGAGGTCGAAGGAGAGAATTTTTGCCTCTTTGAGCACAAAACTGTTGAGCGAAATGAAGTTGCACCCCGCCAGCAGCGAAGTTATCGCCACTGCCAAAACCATTGTTGTGTATCTTAGGACTCTCCTCATTGCGGTAAACTATTGATATTTAAGTGTTTGGTCGGGGCGTATGCGCGAAGTTATCGCTACGGGTATCATCATCAGCAGGAGCAGCACAACGGGCAGCAGTATGTTGAGCCCAAGCCACCATCCCCACTCGAAACCTACGGGCACCGCCGAGAGTAGGTATGCCTCTGCATCGAGCGCAACAAAGCCCGTAAGGTGCTGAATGATAAGTAGCGCGCCACCAATAAGGTTGCCCCACAACATACCCCTTAGGACTATTCTCACTCCGCAAATCAAAAATACTCGCTGCACACTGCCATTGCGCATACCGAGTGCTTTGAGGGTGCCGATGGTGCGGATGCGCTCGAAGATGATAATCAGCAGTGCCGAAACCATATTCAGCAGAGCCACAGCCAACATAATTATGATAATAACCGCCCCGTTGATGTCGTGTGTGGCGAGCCAATCGAAGATTTGGGGGTAGTTGTCGGCAATGCTGAGCGTGCGCCACATCTCCTCGCCCCCCATCATATACCCCTCGGCACGCACATTGCCACAAAGCTCCTCGACACCATCGAAGCTATCTGCCATAATCATATAGCCCGACACCTGGTGCTCCCCCCAACCGCCGAGGCGTTGCACGTTGCGAATATCTGTAATTGTGAGGTTCTGCTCCATAGATGACATCCCCGTAGAGTAGATGCCCGACACTTTGTAGGCATCGCGCCTTATGGGGCTATCGGGCGAGTTAAAGACAAACTCCACCTTGTCGCCCACCTCCACTTCCAAGAGTTTGGCAAGGGTTTGGGATAGGAGAATATCCTTCTTGCGCTCTGGGGTGCCGATGCGAGGTAGTGAGCCCTCGATGAGCACCGAGCGGAAGAAGAGCGAATCGTAGTGCTCCTCCACACCTCTCAGGTAGGCTCCCTGCATCGCGGTGTTGCTCTTTATGATACCTGCGCGGGATGCAAAAGGTGCAATGGAGCGGAAGTGGTCGAAGGTTGCCACGCGCTGCTCAAATTCGGGATTGAGCGTGAGGGGGGTGTTGTCGAGCGTGTAGTGGCTGCTGCTCGGCTCAACCGTTATATGCGCATCCATACCCGTAAGCTTCTCGTGCATAGCCACCTCGAAGCCCGTGATGACAGATAGAGCAACCAACATCACCGCAAAACAAATGGCAACACAAAGCCGAGCAATGCCCGTCATCGCACCACTTCGCTCGCCCTTTTTGGGGGCTATTCGGCTCGCCAAAAATAGTTCTACTCTCTCTCGTGCCATCTTTTTTGCTTGTGTCGGCTCAAAAGTACGAAAAAAACGGTATATTTACCATCAGAAAATAGACAAATTAACAAAAACAGGAATGAGTAAAGTAGTTTTAATCACAGGAGCAACCTCTGGCATTGGCGAAGCAACAGCAAGGGCTTTTGCCGAAGAGGGGTATAAAATTATCATCACAGGTCGCCGTAGCGAACGTCTGGCAGCGCTCAAAGCCGAACTCAAAGAGCAGTTTGGTGCCGAGGTGTGCGTGGCATCGTTTGATGTGAGGGACGAGGCTATGTGCGAGGCGGCACTCGCAGCACTGCCCGAAAAGTTCGCCAATATCGACATCTTGGTCAACAATGCGGGCTTGGCATCGGGCTTGGAGCACCTGAACGAGGGCGCATCCTCCGACTGGAACGCTATGATAGACACCAATGTCAAGGGTTTGTTGTACATCACTCGTGCAGTGTCGAACCGTATGATTGCAAGGGGCGAGGGTGGTCACATTGTCAATCTCGGCTCCACGGCTGGCACTCAGGTCTACGAGAATGGCAATGTCTATTGCGCCACCAAACACGCCGTACACGCTCTTTCGCACGGTATGCGCATCGACCTGCTCCGACACCGCATTCGCGTTACGGAGATACGCCCCGGAATGGTCGAAACCGAGTTCTCGGTCGTGCGCTTCCACGGTGATAGGGAGCGTGCCGATGGCGTCTACAAAGGGCTAAAACCCCTTACGGGCGAGGATGTTGCCGAGGCTATCGTGTGGGCTGTTATGCAACCTTCGCACGTCAACATCAGCGAGATAGTCCTCACGCCTACCGCTCAGGCAGACTCTTACTACAAATTCCTCGAACAATAGAAACCCCTCCGATTGCGTTCTTAGGGAGGACCAATAAATAGATAAAAAATGAACGTATCGTATTTTTTGATAATTGTGATAGCCGTTGTCGGTATGGTTGTGCAGGCAAGGCTCCAATCGGTGTTTAGGAAGTATTCGCGCGTTGCCTTCCCCGGTGGATTTACGGGCAAGGATGTGGCTGAGAAGATGCTGCGCGACCACGGCATCTATGATGTGAAGGTTGTCGCCACACGCGGACATCTTACCGACCACTACAACCCCTCAACCCGCACCGTAAACCTCAGCGAGAGCGTCTATGCGAGTGCCTCAATTGCTGCCGCTGCTGTGGCTGCACACGAGTGCGGTCACGCAGTACAACACGCTATGGGCTACGCACCTCTGAGGCTCCGCTCGGCTCTGGTGCCCATCATCCAGTTCTCCTCGTCACTCTCGACTTGGGTTATCATCTTGGGCATTGTGCTGCTCAACTCCTTCCCTGCAATTTTCTGGGTGGGTATAGCTATGATTGCCGCCTCGGCACTCTTCTCGATTGTTACCCTCCCCGTGGAGTATAACGCCTCAAATCGTGCCCTCGCGTGGCTCGAAAATAGTGGCGTGCTCGCCCCTGAGCAGATGAGGGGTGCTACGGTGTCGCTCCGCTGGGCTGCTCGCACCTACCTTGTGGCTGCGCTGAGTGCCATTGCTACCCTGCTCTACTACTTGGGCTTTGCAAGGGATAACGACTAAGTTGCCCACGCAATATCACAACACAAAACACTCTAACCCAAACACAGATAGATGAATTTCACAACAATAGACCATAGTGCCACTCTCTGGCTCAACTTCGATGGCGGAGTGGTGGTGGATAGGCTGATGTGGCTTGCCTCCGAGAGGCTCACTTGGGCACCACTCTACACACTCCTCTTGTGGCTCACATACCGCAAGTGGGGATGGCGCTATATGCTCGTCATATTGTTGGCGGTGGTGCTGGGTGTTGCCCTCAGTGACCAAATATGCAACTACTTCAAGGAGACCTACCAAATGCTGCGTCCCAATAGGGTGGAGGGTGTGAAGGAGCAACTGCACCTTGTTTGGAATCCCATCAAGGAATACTTCTATGTTGGAGGTCGCTATGGCACAATTTCCGCCCACGCAGCAACCACAATGTCTATCTTTGTGATTGTTGGAGCGGGGGCTCTGCACCACTCAAAACTCTATTGGTGGCTGATGCCGCTGTGGGTGCTTTTGGTAGGCTATTCGCGCATCTATTTAGGCGCTCACTTCCTCTCGCAAGTGCTCTTTGGGCTGATTTTGGGAGCATTGGTTGGTGGGTTTGTTGTTTGGTTGGTCGAAAAGTTCGCTAAACGATTTAAGCATAGCAATATATAACGATTTTTAGGGATGAAAAATAAGGTACATTTTGGCGCAAACGTACCTTATTTTTCTCGTTGCAGACGAAAACAATTCTCCAAAACTTTCTTTTTTTCACAAGATGACCCTATCTTTGCAATATGGAGGCACTTTTAGGTAAAAATATAGAGGAGTTGAGAGAGGTTGCACAGTGCGTGGGACTGCCCAAGTTTGCCGCCACTCAACTTGCCGAGTGGATGTACAAGAAAGGTGCAACCTCGTTTGACGAGATGACAAACATCTCTCTGGCGGGGCGCAAAGCCCTTGCCGAGCGTTATTCGCTCGGAACGAGTGCTCCGGTGAGTGTTGCCGAGAGCAGTGACGGCACCAAGAAATACATCTTTGTGGTCGCTGGCGGACAGCGCATCGAGAGTGCCTTCATCCCCGATGGCGATAGGGCTACGCTCTGCATCTCCTCGCAGGCAGGTTGCAAGATGGGATGTAAGTTCTGCTTCACGGGCAGAGGTGGCTATCACGGCGACCTCTCGGTGGCAGAGATTCTTAATCAGATATGCTCACTGCCTGAGCGAGAGAGGATTACGAATGTGGTGCTGATGGGTATGGGCGAGCCTTTGGACAACCCCGACAACGTGCTGAGGGCGTTGGAGGTTATGACCTCGGCGTGGGGTTTTGCGTGGAGTCCCACGAGGGTTACGCTTTCGACAGTTGGTGTTATTCCCAACCTCAAACGCTTCCTCGAAGAGTCGCAGGTGCACCTTGCCGTATCGCTCCACAACCCCTTCTCTGAGCAGCGCCGAGAGATTATGCCCGTAGAGAAGGCTTTCCCCATAAGGGAGGTTGTCGCACTGCTCAAACAATATGACTTTTCGCACCAGCGGAGGGTGAGTTTTGAGTATATTGTCCTGAAAGATATGAACGACTCGGCAGAACACATTAAGGAACTTTGCCGCCTTCTGGATGGGCTCAAATGCCGCATCAACCTCATACGCTTCCACGCCATCCCCGACTCGCCCTACGTCAGTCCCGATGGCGAGAAGATGATACGCTTCCGCGACACACTCACTCGCAAGGGCATTATGACAACCATCCGCGCTTCGCGTGGTGAGGATATAAAAGCCGCTTGTGGCTTGCTCTCGGGCGAGGCAGGGCGCAAATAATCATACACGAATCCAATGGCAGCAAACCTATCGAAACTTGCAGGGCAAGTGGCAATCTATGGTATCAGTAGCGTGGTGGCACGACTGCTCAACTACCTTTTGGTGCCATACTACACCCGTATAATGACTCCCGCAGAATATGGAGTCATTACTGACATCTACGCCCTTATTCCCTTTGCCTTGGTGGTACTCACGATGGGTATGGAGAGTGGCTACTTCCGCTTTGCCTCCAAAGCCGAGGGCGAGGTGGAACGCAAGAGTGTCTATGCCACCACTTGGGGTGCGGTGCTTGCGGCAGCCACACTCTTTTTGTGCGCCACACTACTCTTCGAGGACGGCATTTCGAGGGCTTTGGGCTACGAAAACACCCCATACGTCTGGATTACGGGTGCGATTATTTTCTTCGATGTTGCGGGAGCCATACCCTTTGCACGCCTCCGCCAAGAGGGTAGGGCGATGCGCTATGTGGTCATACGGTTGCTATCGGTCATCATCAACATTGGCTTGTGCCTTTGGTTCTATACCGCTCAACCAGAGTGTTTTAATATCTTCCCGACAGCCACCGACCCCGGCTATGCCTTTGTTGCCAATCTGGTGGCAAGTGGAGTTACCTTTGTGCTGCTTGTCCTCTCGTGCAGGGGCGTGGCGCCGAAGATTGAGCGCAAGAGGCTCAAAACCATCTTCCTCTACTCCCTGCCACTGCTTGTGAGCGGTATTGCGGGCACTGCAAATGAGTTTATAGACCGCCAGATGATTAAATTCCTGATGCCCGCCGAGGAGAGCCTTGCGGCACTCGGAATTTATGGTGCGGTGGTCAAAATAGGAGTCGTTATGCTGCTCTTCACGCAGATGTATCGACTTGCCGCCGAGCCCTTCTTTTTGGCGGAATTCAAGAAGGACGAGTTCAAGAACTCCTCTGCCGAGGTGATGAAGTTCTTTGTGATAGTGAGCCTTGCCATCTTCTTGTTTATCACGCTGTTTAGCGACCTTTTTGCGCTCATTGTTGGTCCCGATTTCAGGGAGGGTATGCACCTGCTGCCGATAATCCTCATCAGCAACGCTCTGAGTGGCGTGGTGCTCAACCTCTCGTTCTGGTATAAGCAGTCGGGAGCCACAAAATATGCCATCTGGATTACGGGTACGGGCTTGGTCTTTACGGTCGTTTTCAATGTGCTGCTTGTCCCCTCGCTGGGCTATCTTGGTGCCGCTGTTGCAAGGCTTATCTGTGAGTGCTCAATGGTGATTGTGAGCTACCGCCTTTGCCAACGCCATAGCCCCACACCCTACAACCTCAGGCGGATGCTCTTCTATGTGCTCTTTGCTGCCCTACTGTGGGGATTGTCGCTCCTTACCAACGAGTTGCAACCCGTTGCTAAATACCTCACAAATAGTGTATTGCTCGTTGCCTTTTTGCTCGTTGCTGTAAGGCGCGAGAGGATAAATGTAGGCGGGCTTGTGCGCTCCGTTTTACGCCGAAAATAAACCTCAAAAAAACCATAATTTGCTATGAAAGTGAAAGTGATAAACAATTCGCACCATCCCCTGCCTCGCTACGAAACACCCCTCTCGGCAGGTATGGATGTTCGCGCCAACCTCTCGGAACCCATCGTTCTGCGCCCCTTGGAGAGGGCTCTTGTGCCTACGGGACTCTTTGTGGAACTGCCTGCGGGCTACGAGATGCAGGTGCGTCCCCGTAGCGGCTTGGCTGCCAAGTATGGTCTTACGGTGCTCAATGCCCCCGGTACGGTCGATGCCGACTACCGTGGCGAAGTGAAGGTCATCCTCGCCAATCTTTCCAATGCAGACTTTACGATTAACGATGGCGAGCGCATTGCTCAACTTGTTGTGGCTCAGCACGCTCAGGTGGAGTGGGAAGAGGCTGTGGAACTCTCCGACACTTCGCGAGGTGCGGGAGGTTTTGGCAGCACCGGCAAATAGGCGAGTGCATCTTGCGGGTAAATTTTGCACCGCACTGCGATAGGCGAGTTCCTCATTTACACCAGAGTAAACTGCGGACTCGCCTTCTTGTTTGGCACAAAATTTCCTCCACAATCTGCTACTCGCTACTCGCGCATCTTGTGGGTAAATTTTGCACCACACCAATCTGCTACTTGCTGCTCACAAATATAGCGGATGTGTTACTCGCTAAGAGTTAAGGTGCGAGCGCAGAATGCGCTCGCATTTTTTTTATTCTTGCGCATTCAAAACCACAATTCGTAAAATTTTCAATTTTCAATTTTCAATTT
>JAFTUI010000009.1 GCA_017466345.1 Tidjanibacter sp.
GAGGACGCCGAGCGCAATTTCGACCACCCCTCCTATCCTCCCCTTTAATCCACCTTCGGTGGCTTTTCCTCCTACTTGCGGGGCATAGTTTGCAAGCAACCTCTGCTCCCGCTTCGGGCGTCGGTTCGTAGGGGAGGAACTTCTTTACAGACCTCTCCCCCGCTTCGCGGACCCTCCCCTAACTTAGGGGAGGGTGCAAGGGTGGCAGGGATAACAGGGTATTAAGGACGTTAAGGTCATTAAGGTCATTAAAGTCATTAAACTCCTTAAATTCCTATAAGCCCTATATGCCCTATAAGCCTTAGGACTATTGACGTTAGACCTTAGACGTTAGACCCTAAAACCGCGAGTGGGTTTTGTGAGGTGATTTTTGTGCCAAACAAGCGAGCAACTCCGCAGTTTGCTCAGCGCAAATGAGGAAGTTGCGATGCGCAGTTTGGTGCAAAAAGCACCCACAAGGCACGCTCGCCCACAAGGCACACTCGCTACTCGGATTGTACTATATACGCCCCAGGGAAGTACTTTTCAGCCTCCTTCTTAATTGTCTGGGCATCAGCCTTATCCTTTGCGGGGATGAGGCAGCGCCACTTGCCACTGCTCGTCTTTCGTTGTACAATCTTGCCGGCCCACTTGCCAAACTTCCTATCGGCAGGGTTGGACTCCTTCGAAAGGGTGCATATCTGCACATAGTATCTCTTCTGGTCACTCTTCACACTCTCCTTTGCGACCTCTTTTGCGGGCGTAGAGGGTTTTGTGGTGTGCGTTGTGGTGTGCGTTGTTGCTGGTTTATTTTCGGTAGCAGGAGTAACAACCACCGAAGCCTCCTCGGCCTTGGCGTTACACTTTGCCCTATACTCGCTGAAAGCGTCAAAGAGAGCCTTCACAACCTGCTTCTGTCCCACCTCGCTATGGAGATAGTCGCGGTCGCCCTTGTGCGTCATAAAGCCCATCTCGGTAAGCACCGAGGGCATTGCCGTGCGCCACAGCACAAGGTAGGGACCCTGACGTGCTCCCCTATCCGTAATGGAGGTGTTCAGGGCGTAGTGCTTCTGCACCATCTGGGCAAAGACCATACTTTGCTCGGCGTGGGCATACTGCATCAGCGAGAAGATGATAAAACTCTCTGCACTCGTGGGGTCGTAACCCTCATATTTCTCCTCGTAGTCGCCCTCCATAACAATCACCGAGTTCTCCCTCTGCGCCACGGCGAGGTTCTTTTCGCTCTTGTCGTTACCCATTATGTAGGTACTGCTGCCGTGCGCCTCGTTGTTGCCCACCGCATCGGTGTGGATGGAGATGAAGAGGTCGGCACCCGCCTTGTTGGCAATATCGCCCCTTGTGTGGAGTTCCACAAAGCGGTCGTCCTTGCGGGTGTAGATAACCGTCACATCGGGATAGGCCTCCTCAATCATAGCACCCAGCGCGAGCGCCACTTTGAGGTTGAGTTCCTTCTCGGTGCGGTTACCCCAAGTACACCCGGGGTCCTTACCACCGTGACCGGCGTCAATAACCACCGTGGAGAGCCTGCGCTCGGCAGCATCAATTTTGCCCTGTGCAAATACCACACTTGGCAAAAAGAGCGTTAATATGACGAACAAACGAGTTGTTAGTTTCATTGTTTTTTGTATCTTTGTAGGTTGATTATCGCACGCCACAGGCGGTGAAAATCACTTAGTTATGAGTTTTTGCCGACTTTGTCGGCAAAGTTAAGGATTTTTTGTGGATTTTTGATGCGAAAAGGCATAAAATATACTCTTTTTTTGGTGGTGGCACTGATGTATGCTACCGCCCTCGGTGCGCAAACTCTCCCTACGGGAGCGGAAAATTTGCACACCACGAGAGATTCTTTGCCTCATTTGGGCAGTGAAGAGCGCACTATGCCCCACCCTTTCAGTCGCAATTTCGCACAAGCCGACACACTCCACAGCGACACCAACAGATCCATTGACTCGCTCTTGGTATTGCCGAGCGACACAGCAGGCAGACGCAAGGAGCGCAACTTCCTCGATGAGATCATTAGCGGCAAGAACAAGGACTCGCTCTACTATGACGTAAGGGGCAAGATGGTGCACATCTACGAGCAGGGCGATGTTACCTACGGCAATATGAACATCAAGGCTGACTATATGCGCGTGTCGATGGACTCGAAGGAGATTTTGGCATACGGTAAGGCAGACACCTCCGCCTACGGTCACACACGCCCCGAATTTACCGAGGCTGGCTCGACCTACACGATGGACACTGTGACCTACAACATCGACTCCAAGAGGGCGAAAATCTATGGCGTAGTGACCAAAGATGGCGAGGGCTACCTGACGGGTAAGGAGGTAAAGATGATGGACGACAAGTCGTTCAACATCAAGGGTGGTGTCTATACCACTTGCGAGCATACCGACCATCCCCACTTCTACATCAGTATGACCAAGGCTAAGTTCATCCCCGGCAAGAAGATTGTATCGGGACCTCTCTATTTGGTCATTGCCGATGTGCCATTGCCCGTGATGATTCCTGAGATCTTCTTCCCGATGAATATGGAGCGTAAGACGGGTTTCATTATGCCCTCCTATGGCGAGGAGAACCTTCGTGGTTTCTATCTGAAAAATGGTGGATACTACTTCCACTTCAACGACTACATAGACCTTCAACTCACGGGTGGTATCTATTCGCTTGGTTCGTGGGAGATCAATGCCTCCTCTTCGTATCGTGTGCGCTACAAGTTCAACGGCTCTATCGGTTTCAACTATGCCAAGACCATTTCGGGAGACAAAGGCTCTGCCGACTACCAAAATCAGAGCAATATAAAGGTCACTTGGACCCACTCGCAGGACTCCAAGTTCAACCCCAACTCCACATTCTCGGCAAACGTCAACTTCTCCACACCGGGTTATAACAAGAATGCTTCGAACAACCTCTCGGAGTATCTTTCGGCGCAGACCAACTCCTCCATCTCCTACTCACACTCGTGGAAGGGTACGCCCATCAGTATGTCGGCGAATATGAACTACTCGCAGAACTTCAACACGGGAGTGGTATCAATCGGTCTGCCCAATATGAACGTCAACGTGAGCCGCTTCTACCCCTTCAAACGTAAGGTTATGGTAGGTAAGGAGCGTTGGTATGAGAAGATTGCAATGACCTATAAGGCTCAGATACAGAATAGTATCAACAATGTCCAATACGAAGACCTGATGAAGCCAGAGACGCTCGGACAGTTCCGAAATGGCGTAAAACACACCATCCCCATCAGTGCTTCGTTCAACGTATTGGGCTTCATCAACCTCTCGCCCTCTATCAACTACAACGAGAGGTGGTATTTCCGCCGCATAAACCAGAATTGGGACCCCGAAGCAGGCGCTATCGTGCAGGATACCACACGCGGCTTCTATCGAGTCTATGACTACAACGCCTCCGTGTCGGCAAACACCACCCTCTATGGTATGTACCAATTCAAAAATCCAAATAGCTACGTCAAAGCCATACGCCACACCATAAACCTCTCGGCGAGTGCTTCGCTGGCTCCCGACTTTGGTACGGATAAATATGGCTATTGGAAAGAGGTGCAGAGCAATGCCAATGGCACACAAACGCGCCGCTACTCGCCCTATTCGGGAGAGCTCTATGGTGTACCAAGCAGCGGACGCAATGCGAGTGTGTCGCTCTCGGTGGACCAGACACTCGAAGCAAAGGTGGCAAGCGATGAGGATACTACGGGTATGAAGAAAGTGAAGATTATCGACAACTTCTCCTTCTCGCTCAACTACAACTTCCTCGCTGACTCTATGAAACTCGCCAACATCCCCGTTAGGATACGCTCGAATATCATCAAGAATTTCGGTATCAACATCTCGATGACACTCGACCCCTATGAGGTGGATAAGACTACGGGTAAGCGATACGACAAACTACTCCTTAGGCGTGGTATCCCTGGTCGTATTGCCTCAACGGGTTGGTCGTGTGGCTACACGTTCCGCTCTTCGGATCTCTACACCGAGAGTACCATCAACGACATCTCGAAGCAGTACCCCGAGTACTCCAACCCATATTTTTACGACCCCAACGACCCGTTGGATCCCGCACTGCGTAGGCAACTTATGACATCGCAGTACTACGACTTCTCGATGCCTTGGAACTTCTCGTTCAACTACTCAATAAACTACACCAACAACGGTATAAAGGCAAAAATTGTCAATACCCTCGGCTTCAACGGTTCGCTGACACTCGACAAGGACAAGAAGTGGGCTATATCCTATTCGGGCGGTTTTGACTTCGACAAACGGGAGCTAACCCCAGGTGTTGTAACGCTCGTCAGGGACCTCCACTGTTGGCAGATGAACTTCTCGTGTGTACCGTTTGGTTATCGTAAGAGTTGGAGCTTCAACATCAGCGTCAAGTCCTCGCTCCTGCAAGACCTCAAATACGAGAAGAGTTCTTCGCACTACGACAATATGTATGAGTAAATTGAGAGTTGAGAATTGAGAATTGAGAGTTAAGGTCATTAAAGTCCTTAAAGTCCTATATGCCCTATATGCCCTATAAGCCTTAGGACTATTGACGTTAGACGTTGGACGTTAGACGTTAGACGTTAGACAAACCAGAAAAATGAAAAACATTGAGATAAAACTTGGTTTCGACAGGATACGCCGTCAGGTTGCCGACCACTGCTCTACGGAGGGCGGTAGGGATTTGGTGGCTCAGATGGCTTTTTGCACTGCTCCCAAAGAGGTGGAGTACAATCAAGCCATTGCCGAGGAGGTAAGGGTGGCTCTTATGATGGAGCAATACTTCCCCAAAGGCGAACTTGTGGAGTTCTCGAAGGTGGTGGCGAAACTTGCCATTGAGGGTACTTTCTTGGAGGCCGAGGAGTTGGTGGCACTGAGGGATGGTCTAAAATGCGTGGGCGAGGCCACAAAACTCTTTGTGGCAAATGCGGAACGCTACCCTATTATGGGTGCTCTTTCTGCCAAGACGGACCATTTCCCCAACGTCATAGGACATATCGACACCATCATAGACCGCAAAGGCGAGGTTAAGGACGGCGCCTCGGTGGAGCTCTACGACATACGCCGCTCCATAAGGGCTCACGAGGGGCAGGCAGCAAAGAGGTTGCAAGCGGTGCTTTCGGCAGCCATCAGGGAGGGCATTGTCGATGCCGACACCTCACTCTCGATTAGGGAGGGACGTCCCGTTATTCCCGTTGCAGCGGTCAATAAGCGCAAACTAAGAGGTTTCATTCACGATGAGTCGGCAACGGGTAAGACAGTCTATATTGAGCCTGTGGAGGTTGTGGAGATCAACAACGCCCTGCGCGAATTGGAGTATGCCGAGCGCAGAGAGATTATCCGCATCCTCACAGCACTTACGGAGGAGTTGCGCCCGCTCAGCGCCGACATCTCCACCAGCCGACAATACCTCACACTCTTCGACTTCCTGAGGGCTAAGGCTCGCTGGGCGGTGGAGAATGGGGCTTATAGGGCTATTCTTTCGGAGGATGGTCTGCTGAGGCTTGTGGAGGCTCGTCACCCACTACTGTGGCAGAGCCACCGCAAGGAGAAGAAGGAGGTTGTACCCCTCGACCTTGTGCTGAGTGGAGCAAGGAGAATTCTTGTGATTTCGGGACCTAATGCGGGCGGTAAGTCGGTCTGCTTGAAAACCGTGGGACTTCTGCAATATATGTTCCAATCGGGTATGGCTATCCCTGCCTCGGCAGTGAGCGAACTACCCATCTTTGAGGATATTTTCATAGACATCGGCGACCAGCAGAGCATCGAGAACGACCTATCGACCTACTCCTCGCACCTTACCAATATGAAACAGATGCTCTCAGGAGCAAGTGCCTCAACACTCATCCTCATTGACGAGTTTGGTAGCGGTACCGAGCCCACCATTGGCGGTGCTATGGCAGAGGCTATGTTGGAGAGGTTTGTGGAGTCGGGCACCTACGGTATCATCACTACCCACTATACGAATATAAAATACTTTGCCTCGAACCACTCGGGTGTGGCAAATGGTGCGATGATGTTCGATGTGCAGAACATACGCCCCTTGTTCCGCTTGGAGATGGGCGAACCCGGCAGTTCGTTTGCCATAGAGATTGCACGCAAGATAGGACTTCCCGAGCAAATCATCCGTAGCGCATCCGAGAAGGTAGGCTCGGAGGTCATAAGCCTCGAACGCCAACTCCGCGAGGTGGCTCGCAACCGCAACTATTGGGAGCAAAAACGCGAACGCATACGCGTTGCCGACAAGCGTGTAGAGGAGATGGAGAGCGAGTATGCCTCGCGCCTTGCAGCACTCAAAGAGGAGCGTTCGGCAATCATCCGCCAAGCCAAAGAGGATGCCAAGGAGATTTTGGCTCAGGCTAACCGCACCATTGAGAATACCGTGAGGGTTATCCGCGAGTCGCAGGCGGAGAAAGAGACCACCCGCCTTGCACGCCGCGAGTTGGAGGCAGTGCGCGAGATGACCGAGAGCGAGGTGGACTACCTATCGGCAGAGAGCGAGAAGGTGGCTCGCGAGATGGAGAAGATAGAACGCCGCCGCCAGAAGCGTGCCGAGCGTAAGGCTCTGCGTGGCGAACAGGGCGAGCAAGCCCCACAGCCCGAAGAGCCCAAAGTGCTCCCAATCGTTGTTGGAGCTAAGGTGCGTATTACGGGGCAGGAGGGCGTTGGCGAAGTCATCAGCACCAAGGGCAAGAAAGCTACGGTGGCTATCGGTCACATCACAACAACCATAGCTCTCGACCGCTTGGAGGCTATCAGCAATAGCGAATTCAAGAAGCAAACCCGCCCCACCACTGCCCGCACGGTGGTGAGCGTGGACATTTCGAGCCGCAAACTCGCCTTCAAGGACAATATAGATATTAGAGGTATGAGGGCTGCGGTGGCTATGGAGGTTGTGCAGGACTTCATAGACGATGCCATAATGGTAGGCATAGGGTCGGTTACGATTCTGCACGGCAAGGGTACGGGGGCTCTGAAAGAGGAGGTGCGCCGCTACTTGCGCTATATACCACAAGTCGCCTCTGCCACCGATGACCACCCCGACAGAGGCGGTGCTGGCATTACCGTAGTGAAGTTTAAGTAAGCATAAGGGGGGGGCGACTCGCCAAACTACTCGTCAGTAGAAAAACCGAGAGATAAGTGCGTGGGTTTCAAGAAATAGCAGGGGCAATTCTCAATTTATAGAGCGATAGATGCCAACCGCCCACCTTGCGGTGGTCGTGGCAAGACGGAGTTTTGTAACTCCTGTCACTCCTATCACTCCTATCACTCCTATCACTCCTATCACTCCTATCACTCCTATCACTCCTATCACTCCTATCACTCCTGTGATCCCTGCCACCCCTGCAAGAAGAACAAGAAGAACAAGGAAAGCACCCCCATAAAAAATCGCGGGTATCTAAAAAGATACCCGCGTACAAGATGTGCAGAAAACCGTGTGACTATGTCTTGGTTTTTGGTTATTGTGGCAGCTGACCTATCTTTTCCAAGCCCCAGCTGTATACTTTGTCGATGTTGGGAGTGGAGATACCTTGCTCTTTGGCGAGTTGCCAGATGTATTTCAGACCGTAGGGGAAGTCCTCGGTAAAATAGCGGCTCTCGAAGTCGGGCACCCACCCCTCGGTGGTCTGTTTCATTGGCGAGGTGATGCCCTTAAAGCCCTCTATTGATGACAACTTGTGTGCCAACGAGTGCGCATCGTGGCTCTCGTAGTAGTCGAGTATGGTGGGCAAGTAGCCCTCTGTGACGGGCAGTGTGGCGAGCACTCGAAAGAACTCCTCGTCCATCCTGATGAGCATATCTGCCGCCTCCACAGTCCACTCCTCGTAGAACTTTATCATACGCGGATAGACTCTTCCCTCGTTCTCTCCGCCAAACATTGTATAGAGCCTCGATGTGTGCAATATGGGGTTACTATTTGTGAGGCTTGCTTCGAGGTAGTTTCTCAGCAGATAGACAGGGCGTTCAAACCAATCGGCAATCATCTCCGCAAAGGTCTGTTTGTCGGCTTCGGGGGTGTTCTCCACCGCAATATGGTAGCAGGGTTTATATCCCAACAAATTGGCAGAGCGACCATACTCCGCAACACGACTTATGAAAGGCACCCTTTGGAAGCCCCATATAGGTTGGGTGGGGTCTAAAATTTTCAGTGCCTCGAAGAAGAATCCCGTAGAGGAGAATACCGAGCCTACATAGGCGTTGGGCGCAAGGTGTGGTTTTATCCTCGTGAGTTCGGAGACTATCATAAAGCCTGGGTAGCAGAACAGCACCACATCCGACTGAGGTATCACATCTGCGGGGGAGCCACTGACGACCGAGAGCCTGCCCGCAATGGTGCGCGAGTCGGGAAGCATCAGCGTCACACTCTCGCCCCAACTCTCAGGTCTTCCGGTAAGCAGATTGACCTCGGCCTTACCTTTTGCCGCGAGCCAGCCCGCAATGACGTGACCGAGCGAGCCGCCGCCACATATACATACTCTCTTCATATCCTTAGAATGTTTTCAGTGCCTCTACGAGTCGGTGGTTGTCCTTGCGGTCGCGGATGGCAAGGCGGATGTAGTTGCTACGGCTGAATGCTGCCTTGCCCGAACAATCCTTAATGAGGATATTATGGTCTGCCAAGAGCCTTACAGCCAACTCCTTGGAGGAGAATTTGTCCGTCACAAGCTCGCAGAGGAAGTAGTTTGCCTGCGAGGGTATCACGCGCAGGAAAGGCACCTCTTGCAGTTCGGCATAGAAGAGCGCACGCTCTTGGCGGAACATCTGGCAGGCTGCGGTGTAGTCCTTGTGGTACTTCTCGTAGATCTGCATATAGAACTCGCCAAAGGAGTTTATGTTCCATATTGCCACCTCCTTTTTGAGGCTTGCAATCATCTCTGTGTTGCCACTTGCCAACACTCCGAGTCGGAAGCCCGGCACTCCATAGGACTTCGAGATGCTCTTAACGACCACAAGGTGGGGGTTGTCGGCAAGGATGGAGTTGCTGAGTAGTGTATATTCGCCCTCCACATCCACAAAGTCTACAAACGACTCATCGACCACAAACCTCACACCCCTCTGACGGGTCCACTCAATCAGTCGCATCAGGTCTGCATAGGGGATATAGTTGCCCGAAGGGTTGTCGGGGTCGATGAGCAGCAGTGTGTCGAGCTGCGTGTTGCCAAAGAACGCCATAATCTCGTCTGCATCGTAGTGCATATCGGCGTTGGTGGGCAGATAGGAGATGATGTTCTCCTTTTGGCTTCGGTTGGGATACTCCTCGAAGGTGGGGTATATGACTCCCATCTTGCCCGCATAACGCTCCACAAATGCCTTGATGAGTTCCGCTGCACCGTTGCCCACAACCACATACTCCTGCCTTATGGAGAAGTATTTGCCCGCCAACAGACTGTTTACCCTCATACCCGATGGATACTCGCGCATCAGCACCTCGAAGCTCGCCTTTATCTCGTCTATCATCTGCTGTGGCGGGAAGTAGGGATTGACCAGGTAGCAGAAGTCCACAAGGTGGGGATACCTCCAATAGCCGCCATAGCGCGAGGAGATAGCCTTGTAGCGCATCTCGTCACTCTCCTCGAACATACCCGAGGCGATGTCCAAATCCTGTATGTCGTCTATCTCGTACCACCTCTCGCCACTGAGCGGTAGCGCCCTCAGCGGGGAGTCTTCGAGCAGGGTTATGACCTTCAACACTTGCTCGTAGTACTCGTTTCTGCCCAGGGCGTGACAATATGCCTCCAAGAAGGGCACATAGTGAGTCTGGGAGAACTCCTTGCTGAACTTGTAGATGTTGACCGTCTTGTAGTATTGGTCTATGTCGGAGTATTTGAAGTAGTTTTTCGAGATGAAGTTGTTTATTCTGTTCTCCTCATCGAGCGTCACCACCGTTCCGTCCATCCAACTCTCGTACTTATCCACCAGTGCTAAGTTGGGATAGTCGTTCTCCACCAATCGTCTAACTACGGAGGTCTCGTATATAAGGTCGGACTCCAACAAGAGGGTGTCCTCTGCCAGCAGATAGTCCTTAGCCAGATAGAGCGAGTAGATGTTGTTGGTTTTGTCGTAGATGGGGTTTTCGACATAGGTAATCTCTATGCCCTTGTACTTTGTGCCCACATAGTCGATTACGTTCTGAGCCTTGTATCCGACCACCATTATGAGCTTTGTCACGCCCACCTCGCTGAGGCATTCGAGCGTTCGGTCAATCAGCCTTACACCGTTGACACTGAGCATACATTTGGTATTATCGCCCGTCAGTTCGCCAAGCCTGCGACCCATTCCTGCCGCCAAAATTATCGCTTGCATACGTCTATATTATATTGTTTAGAGAAAAAATCTTGCGTAAATCTTCGTTGCCCATTGGAATAGGAGGGGTGTGCGGTAGCCGCACCTTGCGCGGGCACCCAGAACCGCCTCGCGGAGCCACGGAAACTCGCTCCACAGGTCGCACTTGTGAATGATGGCGTGCCAGCCCGCACGCAACACAAGTCCACCCCACACATACTCAATGGGGCTTCCCTCCAAGTGGTCTTTATAGTGGGCATAGAGGTCGAGCCAATTGCGCGAGGATGCCAAGTGGCGCACACTGCGTTTTTGGGCGCAGAGCGAGTTGGGATTGTCTTTGCGATAGTGGTAGAGTACCTCTGGCAGGTGGACAATGCTCTTGGCGTAGAATATGATTTGAGCCATCAGGCACATATCTTCGTGCATCGAGAGCTTCGGGGTGTGGATATGGTTTTCAGTATAAATGCTTCGGCGGAAACACTTGGTCACTGTATAGCCGGGCGAACGGTAGTTGAAGATGTTTGCAATATATTGCAGACGCATATCACCCGTATACTCCCTCTCGCGCTTGACGCTCTGTTTGTCGCCATACTCCTTCACAAGGTCGAAATAGATAAGGTCGGCACCGGTGCGCTCAATCTCTGCCACTACTTTGCCCAGAGCCCCCTCTGAGAGCCAATCGTCCGAGTCGGCACAAAGGATATACTCCCCTCGCGCAGCCAAGAAACCCGTGCGGCGGGCCTGCGGAAGCCCCATATTTTGCTGGTGCACGATGGTGATGTGTGGGCTGAGGTGGCTGAACTTGGACTCTATAACCTTCTCCAACACCTCCATCGAGCGGTCTTTGGTGCCATCGTTGACAAAGACAAACTCCACGCCCTCGCACCACTGCGCAAAGACGCTCTCGGCAAACTGTCCGATGTAGCGCTCCACACCGTAGATGGGCACCACCAACGAAAGAGTGTATTTGATATTATCGGTCATAGATGAAGAGTTAGTTTTCGAATTTGGACTTTTGGGCAAAACGCGCCTCAAAGGCGTCAAGCAGTGTTTTGCGTAGCTCCACATAGCGCTCCTCTGGCAAGTGGACATCGTTGATGCAGGTCATCTTGCGAGAGGGTTTCTTTATGAAATCGCAAAGTTTTGCCACGGAGGCTATTGCCAGCGAGAAGTGTTTTTTGCTGATGCGTTCGGGCACAATCTTACCTTTCAGATACATATAGTTGAGGTAGATATATTGGGTGTAATTATGCTCTGTGCGCGTGCGCGATATTGCTTCCAAAATCTCCTGCTTGCAGGTCTCATACAGTTCCACACACTCACTTCTGAGCATTGGCGAACAGATGTGTTGAGGGCGCAAGAAAAGAGGACCACCACGCCTGCCCAGAGCCTTGTGTGCCAAGCGGTCGGAGTTGTGGCATATCTGTTTGTACATATCGTGACGCAATAGATGGTGGCTCATACCAATCACACCCTTGCCCTCGCGGAAAAAGTCCGTAGCCTTGCAGAGCAGCATAGGGAACATATCATCGTTGAAGTAGAGGTACTCCTCGTCCAAACCATCAATGCGATGCAGAAACATCTCTATGGTGTTGCTATTGAAGGTAGGCAGGAACTCCTCTGGGATAATATCCTTGTGGAGCACCACATTTACCTCCTCCCTGTTGATCCACTCTGGCACCTGGCTCTCGCCCGACACCACAAGGTGTACCTTGCGCACAAAGGGCATATTCTCCGCTATGCCGCGAAACAGATATGGCAGGGTGCCCCAATCGCGGAAACGCTTCTCCAAAATGGGGGTATTAGTGTAGCGCTCGTACTCTCTTTGCCACACTGGGTCGAGTCCATTTACATAGGTTATTACGACATCCATAGCGATTTACAATAAATCTTCTCCAAAAATCTCTTTGATATACAACGGATAGTGCATCGACTTTCTTATCTGTTCTTCGCTGGGCAGCTTACGCCAGTCGCCGTAGATATTCGTGAGGTAGGCGTCAGTATTTCCCGGTACGGGGAACTCCACACCCTCGAACTCCATCTTCGAGAGCGGGAATATATCTTTCTTGTAGAATACACTCTTATAGAAGCCTGCACCCAGGCAGATGCGATATTGATCCTTGGCGCCAAATTGTCCCACAAGGCGTGCAAAGGGAATCAGCAGAGCAAAATTTATGCCCTCGACCACCCTTACTGCCAAGTGGCGCAAGAAGCGGTTTTTGATGTATTGGGTGGGGTGCTGCATATTCTTGTAGAAGAACTTTGCAAGGTGGGCACCAAAGCGGGTAGAGCGCTCGATGTAGAAGACGTCCAAGCCCACACCCTGATACTTAAAATACTTCGACCTCGGGTCGGTAGCCAGCACTGGGTCCTTCTTTTTACGAAACTTAGCAAAGACATTGACGTGGTCAGGGTCGCTCTTGATGCTTTGGTAGAAGTAGTCATCACTCTCCATCTTCAAGAGCACGCGCTGCAACTTCTTGTAGTCCTTTTTGAGCATCGTCACATCCACATCATCGTCCCAAGGGATAAACCCCTTGTGTCGCGCTGCGCCCAGCAATGTGCCCGAGCAGAGCCACCACTGTATGTTATTCTCCTCGCATATCTTGGCAAACGCCTCCAAGACTTTAAGCATCTCCTTTTGGTCTTTTCTCAAAGTAGAGCCTTCGGGGTTATACACTCTCATAGTTTCGTTTTGTTCGTTTCTTCATTTATTTCTTACCTACAAGCCCATCAAAAAGCACTCGCCACTTCTCGGCAATCTTCTCGGGACTATACTGCGCTCTGTACTCCACAGCGCGCTTTCTTATCTGCAACCTCTCCTCTTCGCTCATCGCCGCAATCCTAAGCAGTTGTTGGGCGTACTCCTCCTCATCGAAGGCAGGGACTATAAATCCACACTCTCCGCTTGGCGAGAGCACCTCCTTGACGCCCGAAGTACAACCGAAAGCCACACCGATGCACCCCTGCGCTTGTCCCTCGGTGAGTGCCAAGCCCCACCCCTCGGTTTCGGAGGTAAGTGCCACAATAGATGCCCTGCGGTAGTACTCCGCCACACTCTTTTTGTGCCCCTCGAAGCTCGCCCTTTCGAGCGAGAGTTCCTCTGCCATACTCTTCATCTTCTCGAAGTCCTCGCCATCGCCCACCAGCACCAATCGCCAATCCGCCATCTGGCGCTGCACCTTGCCCCAGATGCGCAACAATCGGTCTATTCTCTTCGACCAATTCTCGAAGCGACCGCAAAAGAGGACTATGTTCTCCTTGTCGTAATTGACATCTGCCACGGGATATTCGGGGTTCTCGATGGCGTAGATGTGGTTCTCTTCGGGGCTGATACCCAATCCTGCCGCCACCTCCGCCTTGTAGGGCTGACATAGCACCGTGTAGGCGTCCGAGCTCTCATACTCCCTGCGGGTGCGCTCCACAGCCTTGCGCATAGCCAACCCTCCGTCTGCATATCTTCGCTTATTGAAGAGGTGCCACATAACCCTCCTCACAAAGCCCCTCTGGCGGCGATATACGATAGCGTACCTCTGCCAAAAAGGCTCCCCGTGACACGCGACAATCGTTCTGACACCCGTGCGAGCCTTTATGCCCTCAATGCCCGCAAGAGCCTTACCCACCTGAACGAGAATGTCGATACCATCTGCCACCACATACTTCTCCACCTGCTGAGCCCTCTTTGCGGGTACTGCTTGCAGAGGCAGCTGCCTGAGCACAAAGGTTTCTGCCGCCTGCTCCGGCAGCAACTCCTCAGCCACTCTCGAAGCATAGACATAGACCTCGTAACCATCGCACTGGCTCAGATACTTGGCGATGTCGATGGTCACTCTCTCGGCTCCACCGCTGGGGAAACGATTGTGTATAAAGGCAACTTTTACCATACTCTCTCAGTTGGTTTTACATTGCAAATGTAGCACAATTAATAGGAACAATTAATGTTTAGGTGTCAGAGTCAGTTCGGTGCCAGATGCATATTCCGACAGACTATATGACACGCCATCAACAACAGCAATATAGGCCATACTTGCGAAAGTGAATACGCTGCCATCCTGCTGCTGATACTGAACCGGAGTAGCAACAACCTCTTTACCACTACGCCCTACACAAACCATATCGTAATTTGTGTGTACGCCACCGGCTGCGTCCAAACCCACCAAGACAACCCTTGATGCTACTTGACCATTGACAAGAGCGACATTGGTAGCCACATCTTGACCGGCAATGTAAAAGGCGTCTTGCGCTGCGCAATACGAGGCAATAAGTTGATAGGGCTGGTCATTCCAACCGTCAATCACAAACAAGCCATCTTCGAGTTTTTGGGATATTGTAATATCAAACGACACATTTGTAGCTGTGACATAGCCTTGACCATCCTTCCAGCCCAAGCCTGCACCAGAAACAGTCCAATCGCCAAGCCAACTATCATAGTTGTCACTAACGGTTTCAAAATTACAACCAACGATATTGTCGGCATATGCATCCCAGCCAGCGGCCGCTTTATATTTAGCAACACTCGCAGAGGGAACGTAAATCACTGCATCTGCCGGAAGAGTCAGCATACCCTCCAATGCCGTAGGAGGTGTTTGTGGTTTGCAATAGATATACCTAAGGTTCGAGCAACCATCAAATACGGTTTGGTCCATCATTTCGACACTCTCTGGAATGGCAACCTCTTCAAGCCTTGTACAGCCAGCAAATGCCTCAAAAAGTTGCCTAATGCCATTCGGGAGATAGATGGTTGTGAGTGTGGGCTGGTTACTAAACCACCTGTCAAGAAACAAAACATTATCATCGAATGCCATACAACCTATGCCAGCGTCATAGGTATTTGAGAGCATAACAGCACCGGCATAGCTTGGGAACTGAGGAATTATTTTGCTACCACCGGATGTCTTGTAATAGATCTTTCTGCTATCGTCAATTCCACCTACAACCGTAAGAGGAATGGTCACAACCGAACCGTCCGACATAGTAAAGTATGCATTATCCTCATCCCAATCAACAGCCACAATCACACCCTCTGCACCGGCCACCTCATCATTGTCTTGCTTAATAGTGATGGTGGATTTGTCCGAGAAGGTTATAACATAACCCTCCTTTGTTTCGGTAATCGACCTAATACTCAGATCGTTCGAGAGTGCATTGAGAAGTGCCTGCTGATTGGCAACTTTCTCGTTGAGTTTATCAATAGCATCCCACACCTGTCTATCGTCATAGGTACAACCTATCATCAGCCCCATCAGGGCAATACTCAACATCAGGACAACTCTTTTCATAGTGTTATTAAAGTTTTAGTTGTTAGTTTCTTGGACCTTACTTCCACAAAGGTAGAAATAATTTTGAACATTAATTACTCATTGCAGCTAAAAGTATACTACTCGGCACAAACATCTGTGGAATTTGATTAGATGTGACACAGCACACAAGGCAACGCAATGATTTGACTTGTTGGTATCGGGATGATTATTGGGAGGGGGTTGAGGATTACTGCACCGCCTGCGGCGGCTTGTGATCCCTCCGCTGCCGCGGGCGTCCTTGCAAACTGACAAAATCGGCTATTGGCTCATTTTCGGCAGCAAAGCAGGGATTACTGCACCGCCTGCGGCGGCTTGTGATCCCTCCGCTGCCGCGGGCGTCCTTGCAAACTGACAAAATCGGCTGTTGGCTAATTTTCGGCAGCAAAGCAGGGATTACTGCACCGCCTGCGGCGGCTTGTGATCCCTCCGCTGCCGCGGGCGTCCTTGCAAATAAGCAAGAAAGCCTCAGTTCTTTTGGCAAAAAGAGTCTTTTTTATGCAACAAGGTGGCATTGTGAGCGAGCTCACTGCCACCTTGTTGCATAAAAAAACCTCTGCTTTCGCAGAGGTCTGAGGCTTTCTTGCCTTTGCGGAGAGACAGGGATTAAATCATATATTTTGCATAATTTTGTTATAATGTGTAAATTATTGATATTTAATCGGTTTTTTGTTTTGTGTTTTGCGTAATTTCGGTGTGTTTTGCATATTATTGGCTTATTTTTTGGCTTATTCAGTATTTGTATTTATCTTTACATTTGAATAAACAAACACCAAAAGTCAATGAAGTACAATCGCACCACTTGTCGCCATATCTCCTCGAAGGAGGAGTCTTGCCCCGTTCTTATTCGTGTGTCATTTGGCGGGAAAAGAGTTAATTTATATACGGGTATTTCTTGTGAAAAATCCAAGTGGGATAATAAGCGAAACTGCATAAAGCACGGTAGCAAGGTGAAAGGTATGGCATACACCGCACTCAATGAACTACTCAGGCAGCAAGAGGATTTTGTTGATGACTATTTCAATAGTGCTGCATTTCGTTCACAACCTGCATCACTTGCAGACTTAAAGGAGCGACACAACTACAAGTTTAAGCGTTCACAGGGAGAGTTAAGTGATGAGTTTTTCTATCTTTTCGACAAGTTTATCAAGGAGCAAAGTTCGCAGAGGGGGTGGAACAAGTCAATGAATGAGGCGTTTGCTCGTCTAATGGCTTTGGTAAAAGAGTATAAGCCTAACATTACATTTGCTGACTTATCTGCATCAACTATGGATGGATTAAAGGTGCATCTTTCCCAAACTATGCTCAACGACACGCTTATCAAGAGGCTATCTTACTTCAAACAGTTCATAAAGTGGGCGCAGAGCAAAAACTATCGTATACACGAAGAGTATTTTGGTTATTCTCCTAAACTCCCTAAGAATAAGATTGCAGTCAAATACTTGGAGAAGTCGGAGGTTGAGGCTATCTATAATCTTACGCTTGAACCATTCAGTACAATAGACATAGTAAGAGATGCTTTCATATTTCAATGCTTTACAGCACTGCGATATAGCGATGTGTCTGCCCTTAAACACGACAACATAATAAAGACGGATGATGGATATGATATTGACATCTTGACTGAAAAGGATGATGACAGAGTTAGGTATCCTCTCTCAAAGATTGCTATTGAGATTTACGAGAAGTATATGCCATACAAATACCCGAAGGGAGTTGTTTTTCCGCTTATCAGCAACCAAAAGTACAACAACCACCTCAAAGAGATAGGCAAATTAGCCGATTTACAGGGTGAGTGGATAGGTTATCATTATCGTCTTAACGAGAAAATTGTGGTGAAAACACCTAAGAGTGATTTGAGTAGCCATACCGCTCGAAGGACATTTATCACCCTTGCAGCACAAATGGGAGCCTCTTTGGATTTGATTAGCCAAATCACAAGCCATAGTGAGGTAGCAGCAATGAAACCATACATTGCCAAGACAAGGGCAGGAGTAAAGCAGGTGATTGATGCTCTCGACAAATAGGTTTACCACCTTTGCAATGTAGTTCCCAAACCCTCAAAATGGGGGCTACCTCCTGATTGGTAAGATGTTATAACTGTAATCCCCCTTAAATGATAGGCTGAGGGGTAAGCATAAAAGGCTATACACAGTCGGTTGCGATAAGTTTACCTGAAAAATTTGAGATAAAAAATCAACCTACTACCCTTTTTTTGTTTACTTTTTCTGTTTTTCCTACTATTTATTATAAAAAGAATAAATTATGGAAAACAATTACAAAAGACAGTATCGTGAATTAGAAGATACAACAAAACAAAAAATCAGTCAGTCGCTCCGAGGGAGATGTAAATCGAGCACCCATAAGGAAAATATAGCAAATGGGATGCGTGAGTATTGGTTAGGCGTACCGAGCAGAAATAATGGAGTTAAACCCTTAAACAATGAAGGGAAATGAGAGGCTTGGTACTGTTATCATTGACGAATTGAGGCTTTGTTACACGGCAAAGCCTCTGCTGCTTGATACACTGCGGGTGATTGATATGGGAGAACGGATATACCTCAATGAGTGTTCTCTACTACGCACGAAAGGGCAACATTTCAACTATCAATTTGTTCTATCTAATGTTGAGGATTCCGAACTTGGTACATTGTATTTTGGGCAGTTCGGGGATGAGGATAGTTGCTTCATCTGGCTAAAAGTTGCTAACGAGGTACTTTACAACACCGAGCAACTCACCCATACGCTCTCCCTCTGCGGGGAGTTGGGGATGTTGTTCCACCACATTACCGCCATAGACTTGGCTGTGGACTCAAAAAAGAATTTCGTTTCTACCATCAGGAAACTATACAAGGATAAAGGCATAACCACGATTATCAACGGCAAAAGTATTCAGGATAGAAAACGAATAATCCCTGAGATATTTATATCATACAATGTTTCATTGGATAGGCTTTGCTCTCCTACATTCTATTGTAGGCAAAAGAAGGCTCTGCACGACAAAACCAAAGGAGTGTGCGTTTGTTCGTACAACAAGCGAGCGGAGATAGAGCAAGAGAGCGAGAAGGAATACATCTTGGACTTCTATGGACACCCCAAGAAACTTCATCGACTTGAAGTACACCTCAACTCACAAGAGATGAGGGACTACTTCACATCTCGGAGATTGGAGCAGGAGTTAGATGTGGTGTTTAACAAGGAACTACTAACAGAGATGTTCTATTATCATTTGGGTGCAGTTATCCGATTTACAAACGGAAGAAAGAAGATAGATTGGAGAAATATAATTGAGGGCAAATAAGTGTAATCGTAGGGCAATATAACAACCACCCCTGCCACTGCATATCAAATCCTCGCAACTTTCTAAAAATTAAAAACTTCTAACCCAAATTTAAATAAATAGAAATAATCATTAGTCTAAATGCTATAATAAGCAATCAAAATAAATAGACTTCTCAAAAGTGTGTTAAAATAAAAATGTGTCAATTTAATCAACAAAGGGGAGGTTGTGAGCCTCCCCAATTGTATCAATGTAACCTAAAAGATTAAAACAGATATTTTATGTATAAGTTGTAAGAAATTTTCTTACATTTGTGAAAACGCATAAAAATATGGAAGAGTTAAGAGTAAAAGAGATTTTGAATCAGAGAGGAATTAGCGTAAGAGAGTTCTCTAAAATGATTGGCGTTGCTCGTGAATACTGCTATGATTTGGTTAGTGGTAAACACGCAAGTCAGAAGAGCATTGAGAAGATGGCTCGTGTCCTCAACTTACCAATTAGGGATTTGTATGCTATCCCCTCGCCAGTAGCATCAGTTTATAATCCATACGAGATTGTCTTTGGGCGGACTGAACATTACCAAGCAAACGATATTGTCACCTTTGGTAAACTAAATGGAGAGTGGGGTGCTTTCTCAAATATGAGTACCGAGTATCCCGTGGAGTGCTGTGGCTATAACTTCAAAACGAGTGAGCATTTGTTTATTGCTCTACGATTTAGCGGTTACCCCGATTTGCAAAAGGAGATTATGGATTACCCCAACTCAATGTACTGCAAAAAGATATTTGTCAATGGCGAGAAATACAAGCCGTTCCACCATCCAAATTGGCACGACAACTATTTTGATGTAGAGGTAATGAAGTATATCGTTGCTCTCAAATATGCACAAAACAAAGGTTTTAGGAAACTATTGGCAAAAAGCAAGGGTAAGATAATAGTTGAGGACACCACCCAACAGAACACATCTAACAGCGTTCTACGATGGGGCTGTCAGGACTTGCAGAAAAAGGATTTAATCAAGGCTGTCCGCTCTGCTGCAAAGAAGGAGATAAGCGCAATAGAGAAAGAGGTTGCAGCAAAAACAGCCTCGTTGAAGAAACCCCGCTCGGAGGCTAAACAGCAGAAGGTAGATGCACAACTCAAAACCAAAGTTCAAGCGATGGAACAAATGTCTAAATTGTGTGAACGAGCCATTGCAGAACACTGCCACTATACCCTTGTGGGTGAAAACGCAATGGGTAAAATCCTAACCACATTGAGGGATAACGATGGTGTAATTGACTACAAAATAGAGTATCCGTTGTTCCTGTTTGAGCACGAGATAAAATAAAAAAGGGGAGGTTGTGAGCCTCCCCTTGTGTGTTATGGTTATTGTAAACCGATATAATCAAGCGCTTGTATGAGATTATCGCGTTGCACTTCATCAAACCAATCTTTCCCTTGCAAATGTTCTAAAACGGAAGAGCGAGATGCTTGCATAGGGTTGTTTGAATAGATAGGATAGTTGCTACACTTGCGATTTATATTTACAATATCTTTATCATTACTTACAGCCCAATCTCCAAATATAGCAACACATTCTGCTGTTATGTGGTAGTAATCAAAACACGACTTAATACTTTCTTGGTTAGCCTCAATCAAATGTTTCATAATTGTAAAGGTTTTGGGTTAATAATTTAGTTTATTTGAGGTTGGTGGGGATTAAACCACCAACCTATTGATTAGTAAAACAGTTAATTAAAAAGCAATGACAGCACGCACCTGGAGATATTGACTCTTTCCGCCGTAGCCGTAGCCGAGACAATCCCCATTGGAGAAATTGAGCACATACGCATAGGTGCTATTGTATTCCTCAGAAGACCAATGATATCTATTACTGAGAGTTGTATAGTCATTGGCAGAAAGAGTTGAGTTAATGGTTGATTTGTTCTTATAAATAACTTCAAGTTCATCTATTGTTGGTAAATACCACCCCGTACCATAGTTTGAGCACCATTTTTTTGCCTCACTCCAAGTTTTGTCAGTTGAGGTGAGAGACACCATCTTTATGGATGTATTGGAAGTTGTAAATACAATTCCTGTTTGAAGATTAACTGTAATCCAATCTCCAATTGAAGGGGTTAAGACATTACCGTTTATATCAAAAATATCCAAACCCTTATCAATACTTATATGAGTCTTGTTGAAATCAAAATCGTTTGCACAAGTTAGTGTCGTGAAATTTGGATTTGTATGACATTCCAAATTTGTCAATGCCGTATTATTTACAATGTTCAACTCTCCAATAGCAAGACTATTACAATACAACTCAGTCAGTGCTGTATTGTACTGTACATCAACCATTGACAATTCGGTGTTGTTATTTACATTGAGGCAAGTCAATGCAGTGTTGTTGCGAACATTTAATGCCGAGAGCAAATTATCGGCAATGTCAAATTCCTGCAATGCGGTATTGGCGGTAACATTGATTTTAGGCAGTTTGTTCTTGTTGCAGTAGAGTTTTACAAGCGAGGTGCTATTGCTTACATCAAGAGATGTGAGTTCATTCTCGGAGCAGACAAGCGAAGTGAGTGCCAAATTTTTGGTAACATCAAGAGATTGCAACTTGCATTTCTGAATGTCCAATGTTTTCAATGCATCCAATGTGGACACATCAACCCCCTCCAATGATGAGTTGTTGATAATAGTTGCATTTACTACGGGAGCCGAGAATGTGAGTGAAGTGAGCGCTGTGTTTGCATCAACGGTAATATCTGTGAAATCGCCCACAAAGTTGAGCGCTGTAACATCCGATGTGTTTTTGAATGTAAATGAGGTTAGAGGTGTGTTCTTTGCGGAGAAATCAAAACTCTTTGCTTGCGAATAGCCACTAATAGAAATACCCGTACCACTCACTGCATTGGTACTACTACTCTGCAAGTTGAGAACAGAGAGGTTTTTGCAATTGTCGAGGTTAAGTTTTGTGATGGGGTTTCCGTAGCAAACAAGTGTACTGAGATTTGTAAGGGTAGGAAGGTTTATCTCTGCGATGGTGTTATTCGAGCAGTTGATGGTAGTAAGATTGGTGCAGCACTCCAAGCCTGTAATATCACTTACGCCCTTGCCGGCAAAATTAGCAGCCACAATATTGTCCGCTTCAATAATGGAAATTTCACCATCGCCGTCATCATCGTAGTTATTCACGAGATATGCTTTCAGTGCAGCATCGGGGATTAGGATGCCACCATTGTTGTAGAAGATGTTGGTTGAGGCATCTTTGGTGATAGCCACCGAGGCTGCTTGTTCCTCGTTCTTTGTCCACAGTTTCACGAGATTCTCGTTGTCCGAACAATCCACCGAGGTAAGAGCGGGGTTGTTGCTGATGTTGAGCATTGCAAGTGCATTGGAGGAACAATCGAGAGTTTGGAGTTTCTGAACGGGGATAATATCCAACGAAGCAAGTGTGTTGTTGGAGCAGTTGAGTTCTACCAGAGCCGAGCAACCCGAAACATCGAGCGAAGAGAGTGCGTTGCCAGAACAATCAAGGTTGGGCAATTTCGTGAGGTTGCCGAGGTAAAGGCGTGTAAGGGCATTGTCGGAGCACAAGAAATCTTCCAACAACTGAGTTTTTGTTACATCCAACTCAACAAGCGCATTTTTGGACACATCAAGAGTGGTGAGGGCTGTATTCTTGGTGAGATTCAACCTCTCGATGTTGTTGTTCGAGCAGTTGAGTTCCGTGAGAGCCAAAAGATTGGTAACATCGAGCGAAACAAGTTCGTTGTTGAGGCAGAGCAACTCTGTTAGTTCCTTATTTTGCGAAACATTGAGCGAGCCGAGTTTATTGTTGGTAACATTGAGCGAAGTGAGGCTCTTCATTTTGCTAACATCAAGTGTCGAGAGTTTGTTGCCCGAAGCATCGAGTTTTGTTACAGTTGCGGGAACAAGAAGAGTGGTGAGTTGGTTTGTGCTCACATAAACCTCTTTCAATTTTGTGTTCTGCAACAGATTGAGAGAGGTGATTTTGTTGTAGGAACAATCGAGCACTTCGAGATTGGTGAAATACTCAATACCCGACAAAGAGGTAATCTGTGGAATGATAGCCGACACATCGAGCGATGTAACAGCCTCTGCCTCCTCCGCTGTAATCTCAAAGTCTTCGTTGGTGTCGCACAATTTAAGCAGTGCTGCTTTGAAATGCTCATCGGGGATATAGATGTTATCGGTTGTAAAAGGCACCATATTCACATACTCCGATGCGAGTTGGTTGTTGCCGTCCGAAATCTGCAAGCGCACATTTGCGGAAATCTCACTACGGAAGAACGACTCGTCCAAAGCATCGCCCGACACAACAACCGACAAAATACCATCGGTAGCCGTTACGCTCTCAATCGTTAAGTTTACAAAGGCTCCCAATGCTCGTGTTTGGGTATAAACAGCCTTAACGCTCAAAGCATTCTCCCAAACCTCAACGAGTTCTTCGGCAGTCGATGCGGGCTGCAACTCAAAGTCAAGGGTTGCCGATCCAGCGGTAATCACACCGTTGCTGT
Source organism: Tidjanibacter sp. (assembly GCA_017466345.1). Classification (GTDB taxonomy): domain Bacteria; phylum Bacteroidota; class Bacteroidia; order Bacteroidales; family Rikenellaceae; genus Tidjanibacter. The sequence goes on from JAFTUI010000009.1 coordinate 23,390, forward strand.
TGGTGTAGTACATTGTGGCTTTACCATCGGCATATTGAGGAACATAACTGATAGACTGAATTCGAGCCATAATCGCAGCAACCTGCTCCTGCAAGACTGCAATGTCGTTCTGAATGTTATAGATGGAAACTTTGATGTTCTTAACCTCCTTTTCGAGAGTGGTAACTCGTGCGGTAAGAGCCTCAATGGTTGCGTTTATTGTGGCAACCTCTTCGGCTAACGCATCACGCAACTCACCATTGAGAGTGGTGATGGCTTCCGAAATAGCGCTCTTATAGGCTGTGGTTATCTCCTTGGTGGTTTCAACCAACTCCTCCTGCAAGGCTGCAATGTCCGCTGCGTTTGTGGTGATGGCTGCAAGGTTGTCTGCAATAGCCGAAGCGTTGTTTGCTATCGCCTGTGCGTTAGCAGCAATGTCCGCTGCGTTGTTTGCGATATTGGTTGCATTAGTTGCAATGTTGTCCTCGTTGGTGCCAACCCTCTCTTGCAAAGCAGTTATAGCCGATTGATTCTGCTTGATGAGATTATTGTTTTGGGAAATCAATTTCTTGTTTTCTGCGATAAGCGTTGCATTAGCCTCAATGTTTTCACTGTTGGCTAAAATTGCCTCTCCATTCTTCTTGATGTTATTGGCATTTTTCTCTATCGCTTTGGTGTTTGTGATAATTGAGTTCGCATTGGTAGTAACATCATCCGAAACCGAAGACAACTCCGAAGTAAGGCTCGTGATGAGTTTGCTATTGGCATCAATCTTCTTATTGATAGCGCTCTCCAAGTCGGCAATAGCCTCTTCCAAATATGCCTCCGAAGCAGCAATTTTGCTCTCCAAAGCAGTCTGCAAAGCCTTCAATTTAGCATCTGTTTCTGCGATAGTGTAATAGCCCGCCAATTGGGTGTTTACCCACGATTGCATATCGCTCTCAACCGACTCAATAGCCTCTTGTATTGCCTTCTTATATGCGGTTGTTATCTCCTGGCGAGCGGTAGCAATAGCCTCTGTATAATCCTCTGCGATGTCGTTAGCCATTGATTCCAACAACTCATTTTTGATGGTTTCGATAGACTTTGAAAGTTCATCTTTTATTTTCGCACCAATGCTTTCTTCCAACTCATCCAAAGACGCATTGATGGTTTCAATATCAACTTTCACGGTTGCAACCTCCAATGCAAGGCTGTTGTATTGTTCCAATGTTGCAAAGGTTGCCTCTACCCAATCCTCGGTAGATTTAAGTTCGCCGTTTACATACTCTTTGAGTTCCGCAATTTTGTTTTCCAAGTCCACATCTTTTGCTTGAAGTTGCTCAATGAGAGTATTGATTGTTGCAAGTTCTGCTTCGATTTCACTCTTTGCTCCCTCCAACAATGTAATGACACTGGCAACCTCTGCATCTATATCACCTTCTAGAGCCTCTTTCATCTCATCAATCTTGGTATTGGTAGCAGCGATAGACGCCTCCAAATCTCCCGCCTCCTTTTGCAAGGCAAGGATATAATCTTTCAAATCCAAGTCTGCCTTTTCCAAATTGGGGATTGTTGCACTGATTGCCGAAATTTGCTGTTCGAGTGTTGTGATTTGGGTGTTTTCAATGTCATCAACACGCCCTTCGAGGTTATCAAGACGCTCGTTGATTTCAGCACAACCTACCATCATTACCAATGAGGTAAGCAAAATAAAGTAAAGTTTTTTCATTGTGTGTAAGTTATTTAGTTATTGTTTTGTTTCTAATTAACTTACCGTACAACTCCTATGCGGTGGGTTATGTGCAAAAAGAAAGTGTGGAGTTGATTTCGTTTATCTGCAAGAAGGTTGTGGAAGAACCCGTAACAACAATAAACGATACAATGCCCCACACCTATGTATGATACACGATTGGCGTAGGTACACCAATGGCATATATACAAGGAATGAGTGCTGTTCGTTGTCCTGTTGTTTTTGAAAACTTCCACATTTTCTTGCAAGGACAGTGCGAAAACACTTTCAAATATGTTCATCCAACGAATAACTCGTTAGACACCACAAATATAGAAATAATTTTCGCAAAACGAACAACACTCACCGTTAAGGGCATTGCATCATAAGGCAAAGAAACTCTCTTCACCAAGCAATGCAAGCCATAAAAAAGCCCACCTAATCAGGCGGGCAAATATCTGTTACATCTTTTTTAGTAACTCCTCCAAATCCGTTTTGGACTTGATGCGGTAGATTTCTCCCCGATATTCCACAAAGCCATTCACAGCCTCCTCTGCGGGCTTGTCGCTCACAAACAAATCCGAGAACTCAACACCCAACGCCTCGGCAATCTGCTCCAACTTTTGGATATTATTAGTATTCAAGAGCAAATTCACATTTTGCTTTGCCACCCCCATCATCTCCGCAAATCTTGTCTTGCTGATACCCTTCTCAACAAGGATTTCGCTCACTCGTAATTTAATCATATTACCTCTATTTTTAATGATAATTACAAAGGTATTACTTATTCCGAAAATTCAAGCAATAAAGTAATAAAAAATTATACTAAAATAATAAAAAAGTATTAAAATAATTTGCCCAAATAATAATTTATCATTACCTTTGTAATAACAAAAAGAGATAACAATGAAAGCAGTTGAGGGTAGATATTTCTTCGGAAGGCACAGAAGGTGTTGGGGCATTTGGCAGTGGGAGTCAGTTGGTGAAACTTGCGCTGCGGGCAGATTTGTGAAAGATGTATTTTCCTATGAAGATGCAGTAAAAGAGGTTTATCGCCTCAATGGTTGGGGCATTCCCAAAACCATCAGAAGAGAGTTTTAATTTTATATAGAGTGTAATAAAAAATCTTACAACTATGGGAACAATGGTAGTGGTAAACGGAATGACAGCACAGCGTGCGAATGTGATTATGGCTCGTACAGGCAGTGCAACAATGGGCGTTATCAAGTCGCAGATGATTGACTTGCTCAAAGAGAAACTTCGTAATGGTGTAGCGCACTTCCTCTACAAAAAGCAGAGTACAGGCGAAATTAGAGAAGCGTGGGGGACTTGCAACGGACAACTTATGAAGGCAACGCAGAATGGTAGGGGTTTGAGTGGAGATATGGTAAACACTGTTAAGTATTGGGATTGTGAGAAGGGCGGTTATCGCTCACTGAGGTATGAGAACTTAATCCAAGTGTTCTAATCTATGGCAGAGTACATTTTGCAGATACTTCGCAGTCAGTTGATGGTGGTGTTTTCGTGGGGCTTTCATCGCCCCACAGCACTGCCCGATGATAGAGGGCTTTCGTTTCTCGTTGATGGCTTCAAGTATAAAGGTGAGGTGCAGGTGATATATAATGAGGGTGTGGACTTGTTTGAAGTTGTGCTCACCAACACGGGAAAGAAGGTTGAGGATATCTATTTGGATTGCCTTGTCAATGTGATAGACGGACTCGTAGAGCGAGTGGATAACTACAAAAGGGCTGTGAATGACTTTTACTTTGTAGAAAAGTAAAAAGTGATTGATTATCAATGGGGTTAATAAAAAGCAGTTTTACTTACATCAACACACATATATAAATAAAAGAGAATGGCACTGAAAGGACAGACAACAACTGCCGATGCGTTGCAGTGGGAGGAGATGGTGAGTTTGGTACATAGGCTGTACCGGGATGGTGATTATCGTATGAGCCTATTGGTGGCTACGCAGTCGATGTGGGGATTACGCATCGGTGATGAGTTGAGGTTGAGGTGGCAGGATATTGTCGGCAATGAGGAACTTGTGCTCCACGAGCAGAAAACGGGCAAGCGCAGGGTAATCAAGATAAACAAGGCTCTCGGCAAACACATAGAGGATTGCTACCAAGCACTTAACTCTCCCGAACTGAGCGAGTGCATCTTCATTAGCAATCGCTTGGGTAAGGTTTGGAGCAGAGAATGGGTGAATATGCGCCTCAAAGAGTATCGAAAGAGATACCACCTCTCTATCAAGCATTACTCATCACACAGCCACCGCAAGACTTTTGGTAGACACATTGTCGAACTTGCGGGTGCTGATGCAGAGAAGGCACTGATTAAGTTGTCGGAGATATTTTCACACTCCTCAACTGAGATTACACGAAGGTATCTCGGTTTGAAAGCAGAGGAGATTGCAGGAGTATATGATATGTTGGATTTTTAGGATAATCCCCATAATCTTTGCAGAATAGGCAAATAATGAGTAAGTTTGCTGAAAATGCAAAAATAAGTGGGTATGGACATAATAAGTATGATAGTAGTAGCAACACCATTAAAACTTGGAACATTGGTTGATAGGATAAACAGGAAGGTGTTTGCCGAAAGCAACTATAACGACATCGCTGTAAGGGCTACCTATGCTCCACTGATTGAAGCGATTGATATGGCTATTGCAGAAAACACTCAATACTTGTCTTTTGGACACGAAAATATGGAAAGTTGTGAGTCGGGTGGTAGTTATGTATACAATGTCCGTCAGGCAATAGCCAATCTCAAAGTAGCCAAAGAAGTTTTTTCCAACCCACCCCTCCCTTCACAAGAGCAAGTTGATGTGGTAGAGCAGGAAAAGGTAGAAGAAATAGAAAAAATATCTACATCCAATTCAACCGAATTAGAAGAGGTAATTAGAGGCGTAAAGGGGCTTTCAGAGTATTTGCATATTTGTACTTCTTTGGCACAGGCTGTAATCAATAGTAAGTTATTACAGGAAGATGGTGCTCAGTATAGTGCTGGAGGTAAGTGGTTTTTCAATCGTGAGAAATTAGATAGACTGTTAGCAAAAAAGCCTGAATTGCTAAAAGATGTTCACATACAAAGGCGTAAAAAATAGCCATATCTCCATCTTTTATGGCTTAATTTTCGGCTTATTAAGAATGTGAAAGAGGCTCTAACTCGTTGGTTTACAACTTGTTAAAGCCTCTTTTCAGCGGAGAGACAGGGATTCGAACCCTGGATACCCGAAGGTATAACGGTTTTCGAGACCGCCCCGATCGACCACTCCGGCATCTCTCCAAATCGGGTTTCAAGCATCCTTTCGGACATTTGAGCGTGCAAAGATACATATAAAATTCAAAATGCAAAACGCAAAATGCAAATTTTTTCCAAAATGCAAAACGCGTGAGGCTTTCTTACAGACCTCTCCCCCGCTTCGCGGACCCTCCCTGCTCGGCGGGGACGCCGAGCGCAATTTCGACCACCCCTCCTATCCTCCCCTGTCGTAGGGGAGGAACTTCTTTACAGACCTCTCCCCCGCTTTGCGGGCCCTCCCCTAACTTAGGGGAGGGATGCAAGGGTTACAGGGGTTACAAGGGTTGCAAGGATAACAAGAAAGAATTCCCCCTGCAACCCCTGTTATCCCTGTTATCCCTGGAACTCTTAGGACTATTGACGTTAGACGTTGGACAAAAAACGCAGATAACGCGATGGATGCAAGGCATACGAGAAAGCGGCTCCGCAGTTTGCTTAACGCAAATGAGGAAGCCGCTTATCGAAGTATAACGCCGCAGACGCGCGTTAGATGCGTTTTTTATAGGTTGTCGTCAAAGTAGAGCGTAACCTTATCCATCAGATGCACACGGTCTTTGCCTCTAACATTGTGCTCGTGGCAGGGATAGGGGAAATAATCGACCTGCACGTTATTGACCACACATTCGCGCACAAAACTGAGGCTATGTTGCCACAGCACTACGGGGTCTATGCCGCCCTGGCAGATGAGCAGTTTGCCTTTGAGATTATTCACTTGGTTGATGAGTGAAGTTGCAGCATAACCTTCGGGGTTTTGTTCGGGGCGATCCATATACCTTTCGCCATACATCGCCTCGTACCACTTCCAATCAATGACGGGTCCGCCCGCAACGCCCACCTTGAAGACCTCGGGATGGTGTGTCATCAGCGAGATGGTCATAAAGCCGCCATAACTCCAACCGTGCACGCCAACACGCTCTGCATCTACCCACTCGTGAGAGAGCAGCCACTCCACACCCTTCATCTGGTCCTCCATCTCGCACTTACCGCACTGGCGGTGGATAGCCTTTTCGTACTCGGCACCGTGCCAGAGTGTGCCTCGGTTGTCCATCACAAAGACCACATAGCCACGCTGTGCCATATACATCTCCCAGCGGCGCAGGTTTGCGAGGTAGGAGTTGTTGACCATCTGGCTGTGAGGACCACCATAGACATAGACAATGGCAGGGTATTTCTTTGCTGGATCGAAATCCAGAGGATAGATAAGGCGGTACCAATTCTCCCATTTACCGTCTGCGGTGGGTATGGTGCCGAGTTCTATGGGGGTGTAGTTGTAACCCTCGGTGGGGTCGGCAGCTGTCAGCAGGTTGCGCACAACCTTGCCATCCTTGGTGGAGGCAAGATTTACAACGCGGGGTACATAGAGCGCTGAGTAGTTGTCTACGAGGTATTTGCCACAAGGGCTAATGGAGCAGTTGTGCCAGCCTGCCTCGTGCGTAAGCCTTACGCTCTTACCGCTCTTGGTGCTGACCTTTGCAAGGTGCTGCTCGGCGGTGGAGAACTCGGCAGTGTAGTAGTATACCCACTCACCACGCCTATCTAAGTAGGTCACATCAGCATCCACCTTGGTCAGTCGCTCCACATTCCAGCCTCCCTCTTTGCCACGCGAGCAGACGTAGAGGTTCCAATAACCATCGCGCACATTGGTCGAGTAGATGAACTTCTCGCCCTCGGTGTCGAGCCACTGCAAGGGGTAGAGGGGCTCCACATAGCGGGGATCGCTCTCGGTGAGGATGGTTTCAACAAATGCGCCCGTGGCGGAGCAGTAACTGTTAAGGTGCATCTCGTTCTGGTCGCGGTTGAGCACCTGTATGTAGATAAGTTCGCCATTGGGGCTCCAAGTGATATTTGTGAGGTAGCGTTCCTCGTCAAAGTCGGTAACGGCGAGCCATACGGTCTGCTGGGTGCGACTATCCCACACGCCAACCCTCACACGCTCGGAGTCCATACCCGCCATAGGGTACTTAATCTCTCGAAGAGAGCCTGTGCGGGTGGTAATATCCAAGAGAGGAAAGGTGCCCACCTTGCTCTCGTCTTTCTGGTAGAAAGCCACCGACAAGCCATCGGGCGAGGGGAAGATACCATCCACAATACCAAACTCGTTGCGACTGACAAACGAGCCGCTTACTATATTCTTGTCCTCATTGGCTGTTATGGCAACCCTCTCGCCTTCTACCTCGGCAAAGAGGTTGTTCTCCTCTGTGAAGTAGCGGGGTTTGACCACCTCGTCCCCTGTTTTGGGAGCAGGAGTTGCAGGATTGCCATTTGTGGGGTAGAACCACTCCACCTTTTCGGGGCTTGTGGCTGTGCCATAGATGGTTTTGCCCTTCGAGTCTGCGCCCCAAAGAGTCGCAAGGTTCTCTGGCAGAAGTTCGCGCGAAAGGATTGTCTCTTCCATTGTTAGTAGTCGTTTTTCCTGAGCCTTGGCACCATAAGGGAGTGCAAGGCATACGAGAAATGCACAAAAAAGCTTTCTAAAATTCATAAGTTTGATAATTTAGCAGGTGTAAAGTTACAAAATTTTGTTATTTCAGCAAAATACCCTACCTTTGGGAAAGGTTTTATGACTAAGAAATACCTTTTATAGTAATGACACAGAATAAAGTATCTCTCGATGAGGCAAAAAAGCTCATCAAGTTCTATCCCAATTGGCCCAAGGAGGGCGTTAATTTCGTAGACCTGCTCCCACTGCTCAGCGATGCCGAGACCTTTGGTGTAATAATTGAGGAGTTGGGCAAGCACGTTACCACACCCAATGTAGCTGCTCCTGAGGCTCGCGGCTTCCTCTTTGCAGCACCCCTTTTGGTTACGGGCTCAAAGGCTCACAACCTTATTACCTTCCGCAAGAATGGTAAGTTGCCCGCCAATGAGGGCGACCTGCAAAAGGTGGCTATTGTTAAGGAGTATGGCGAGGACAGCCTCTTCTTCCGCAAGAGCGATGTGCAGAATGCTCAGGTAACCAATGGCGTGGTGGAGATCTCCATCCTCGATGACATTTTGGCTACGGGCGGCACAGCACTCAAAATGGCAGAGCACTTGGAGGCTCTTACGGTGGAGAAGGATGGCAAGACTTATCCCGTAAAGGTCAAGGAGTTTATCTTCCTCGCAGACCTTAGTTTCCTCCACGGCAAGGAGCTATTGGAGAAGTTCGCTCCCGTCTATTCGCTAATTACATTCTAACCGAAAGTAAAGAAATACAACTATGAGATTATTGATTCACGAAAATCACGAGAAAGGCTCGGCTTGGACCGCAAAGTACATTGCCGATGCAATCAACCGCAAGGCCGCCACAACCAGCGCACCTTTCGTGCTGGGACTGCCTACGGGCTCCACACCACTTGGCACTTACAAGGAACTCATCCGCCTCAACAAAGAGGGCTATGTGAGCTTCAAGAATGTCATAACTTTCAATATGGACGAGTATGTGGGACTTCCTGAGGAGCACCCTCAGAGCTACCACTCCTTTATGTGGGACAACTTCTTCTCGTACGTTGATATTAATCCCGACAATGTGAATATCCTCAATGGCAACGCCCCCGACCTGAAAAAGGAGTGTGACGACTACGAGAAACGCATCGAGAGCGCAGGAGGTATCGACCTCTTCCTCGGAGGTGTGGGCGAGGATGGCCACTTGGCATTCAACGAGCCCTTCTCCTCGATGAGTTCGCGCACGAGGATTAAAACCCTCACTGAGGACACCATCTTGGTCAATTCGCGCTTCTTTGATGGCGATGTAAATCAGGTGCCCAAACTCGCACTCACCGTGGGTGTGGCAACCGTTTTGTCGGCTCACGAGGTTATCGTGCTGGCATTTGGTCCCAAGAAGGCGAGGGCTGTCCGTGAGGGTGTGGAGGGTGCCTACTCGCACCAATGGACCATCACAGGTCTGCAAACCCACCGCCACGGAATACTCGTCACGGACGAGGCTGCGGCAGGCGAGTTGAAGGTTAATACTTATAAATACTTCAAGGACATCGAAAAGGATAACTTGTAAACAATGCGAGCGGAGAGTTTTTGAAACTCTCCGCTCTTGTTTTGGACTTTAAGGACATATAAGCCCTATAAGCCCTATAAGCCCTATAAGCCCTATAAGCCCCATAAGACTTATAAGACTTAGGACTATTGACGTTAGACATTAGACAAAAAAACGCAGAGAAGCGAGCGAGTTATAGGCGCACAAGAAAACCCCTGCCGAGTTTACTAAGCGTAAATGAGGCAGGGGTTTATCGCAGTGCAACGACTAAATCGCCGCTTATATGCATTTTTTATCCGAGGTAGGATTTCAAAAGCTTGCTCCGACTACTATGACGCAGACGGCGAATAGCCTTCTCCTTAATCTGACGTACACGCTCGCGGGTAAGACCGAACTTCTCGCCAATCTCTTCGAGAGTCATCTCGGAGCAACCGATGCCGAAGAAGTACTTGATAATATCTTTCTCGCGGTCGGTCAGGGTGTCCAAAGCGCGGTCCACCTCGGTAGCCAGCGACTCATTGATAAGACCACGGTCAGCATTGGGCGAGTCGGCATTCACGAGCACATCCAGCAGGTTGTTGTCCTCGCCATCGGCAAAGGGTGCATCAACCGAGACGTGGCGACCCGACACACGCAGTGTGTCCGACACCTTCTCTTTGGGGAGGTTGAGCATATCGGCGAGCTCCTCAGGCGAGGGTGTGCGCTCGTTCTCCTGCTCGAAACGACCGAAAGCTTTGTTAATCTTATTGAGCGAGCCTACCTGGTTGAGGGGCAAGCGTACAATACGCGACTGCTCTGCCAGAGCCTGCAAGATGGACTGACGAATCCACCATACGGCATAGGAGATGAACTTAAAACCACGAGTCTCATCGAACTTCTCAGCCGCCTTGATAAGACCCAAGTTACCCTCGTTGATAAGGTCGGGGAGCGAAAGTCCCTGATTCTGGTACTGCTTAGCCACCGACACCACAAACCTAAGGTTTGCTTTTGTGAGTTTTTCGAGTGCCTCTTGGTCGCCTTTGCGAATGCGCTGGGCGAGTTCCACCTCCTCCTCAACCGTGATGAGTTCCTCTTTACCGATCTCTTGGAGGTACTTGTCGAGCGATGCGCTCTCGCGGTTGGTGATTGACTTTGTGATTTTTAACTGTCTCATTTCTTACCTTTTATTTTTATCTTTCTCTTTTTGTTCGCTTCAAGACAGCCCCCACACAGTCCAATCGCCTACTCCACTAACGAGTAACTTGCGCCACGACCTGTCGAGGGGTAGATACCGTCTATGTTGGTAATCTTTTCGACCTTGCCGCTCTCCAACAATCGTTCGAGATCTGCCACGCTATTTACAGCCATTTCGTTGATGTGAGTAATCACAAAACCGGGGCGTACACGCGCTTTGGCAAGGAAGCCTCCCTCCTTCACAGCTGTAACCCTCACGCCGCCACTGATACCCAGCTGACGAGCCACCTTGGGGGCCACATCCGCGAACTCTCCGCCGAGCGAGAGGAGTGTTGCGAGGTCCTCTTTGCTAACGGGGTCTGTCTTTCCTGCCTTATTACGCAGTGTTACCTCAAAAAGTTTCACTTTACCCTCTCTTTTTACCGAAATTTTTATCTTCTCGCCGGGACGTTTCGATGCCACCACCTCGCTGAGTTTTGCCGAGGAGTCAATCTTCTTGTCGTCTATGGAGAGGATGATGTCGCCCTTTTGTATGCCGGCAGCCTCGGCAGCTCCATCGGGAGTAACCTCTGCCACCCAAGCACCGCCAACCTCGCTGATGCCCAACTCTTTGCCACGAGCCTCCAAGAAGTCGGCATTAATCTCCTGATACTGAATACCCAGCATTGCACGTTGCACAACGCCATACTCCTTCAAATCAACAACAACTTTCTTTACGATGCTGCTCGGAACAGCAAACGAGTAGCCCACATAACTGCCTGTGCGAGATTGGATGAGGGTGTTGATGCCCACCAACTCGCCAGCGGTATTGACCAACGCACCGCCACTATTACCAGGATTCACTGCTGCATCGGTTTGGATGAAGGACTCCACGCTATATTGCGAGGGAATGGCTCCCAGGTTGCGTGCTTTGGCACTTACGATACCCGCAGTGATGGTCGATTGCAGGTCGAAGGGCGAGCCAATGGCAAGCACCCACTCGCCAAGTCTCAAATCGTCACTCGACCCAAATTTGAGGAAGGGGAAGCCCTCGCCCTCAATCTTCAAGAGTGCCACATCTGTTGTGGGGTCGGTACCGACAATTTTTGCGTCAAAGGAGCGACCATCGTAGAGTTTGACCTTTACCTTCGTGGCGTTCTCCACAACGTGGTTGTTGGTCACAACATAGCCATCGTCAGTGATGAGCACACCACTACCACCCATCTTTGCCTCGCGAGTGGAGGGGGCTCCATAGCCCTGAGGAATGCCGAAGAATTGGAGGAATGGGTCAAAAGAGGACTGCCCCTGAATTGTTGTGAGCACCTCTATATTAACCACCGCACCCACAGCATTCTCGGCTGCGTAGGTAAGGTCGGGATATTTTTCCTTGGTGTAGGATGTGAAGTGATTGAGCAAGGAAGAGGAGTTCAAATTCTCCTCGAAGTTTACCACCTCTTGGGAGATGGCAACCTGATTGTTCTCTTTCTGGTTGTTAAGTACGGCAGAAGCACTGAGGGCTCCCACCAACGCAGCCCCCACGAGGCTGCCAATGATTGTAATCGCCTGTTTGTTCATAATCTTAAAGTGTGTTTTATACGTTCTTAGGAGGCGAATTTCTACATAGGCAAGGTCTGTTTGATGAATTGTTGCGAGAGAATAACGCCCACACATTTTATATTATTGTGACAAATTTGGGAAAATTTCAATAGTTTCTTATTATCTTTGCCGCCAGAATAAGCCAAAGAACGCAATGTTTGAAAATTTATCAGAGAAGTTAGAGAGGTCTTTTAAGATTCTCAAAGGTGAGGGCAAAATCACCGAAATTAACGTAGCAGAGACTCTCAAAGAGATTCGCCGCGCACTGATTGACGCCGATGTAAACTACAAGGTTGCCAAAACTTTTACCGATGAGGTAAAGCAGAAGGCATTGGGTCAGAACGTACTCACAGCCGTTAAGCCCGGTCAGATGATGACCAAAATTGTGCGCGATGAGTTGGCGACTCTTATGGGTGGTACGGCTACGGATATAACCCTTGCCGGACACCCTGCTGTGGTGCTTATTGCGGGTTTGCAGGGCTCTGGTAAGACCACCTTCTCGGGCAAACTTGCCAAATTGCTCAAAGAGAAACGTAACCGTAGCGTACTTTTGGTGGCAGGCGATGTCTATCGTCCTGCGGCTATCGACCAGCTCAAAATCCTCGGCGAGCAGGTGGGCGTAGAGGTCTACACCGAGGAGGGTAACAAAAACCCCGTAGAGATTGCCGAGAACGCCATCAAATATGCTAAGAGCAAGAGTATCAACACCGTAATTGTTGATACGGCAGGTCGCTTGGCAGTCGATGAGCAGATGATGCAGGAGATTGAGGCTGTGAAGGCGGCTGTCAAACCCTCCGAGACGCTCTTCGTGGTGGATGCTATGACGGGTCAGGATGCGGTGAATACCGCCCGCGAGTTCGACCAGCGTTTGGACTTCGATGGTGTAGTACTAACCAAACTCGATGGCGACACCCGAGGTGGTGCGGCTATCTCCATCCGCTCGGTCGTAAACAAACCTCTGAAATTTATCTCCAAGGGCGAGAAGATGGATGCTCTGGATGTCTTCCACCCCGAGCGTATGGCAGACCGTATCCTCGGTATGGGCGATGTGGTGTCGCTTGTGGAGAGAGCTCAGGAGCAGTTCAGCGAAGAGGAGGAGCGCAAATTAAAGAAGAAGATATACCGCAACGAGTTCAACTTCAACGATTTCATCGAACAGATTGGTCAGATTAAGAAGATGGGCTCTATGCGCGACCTGATGGGTATGATACCCGGTATGGATAAGGCACTCAGGGGCGTGGAGATTTCGGATGACGTGTTCAAACAGACCGAGGTTATCATCGGCTCTATGACCCCTGCCGAGAGGGAGCACCCAGAGATTATCAACCCCTCGCGTAAGGCTCGTATTGCGGCAGGTAGCGGTACTACGTTGCAGGATGTAAACCGCCTCTTGAAACAGTTTGAGGATATGCGCAAGGTTATGAAGATGGCGGCAGGCGCAGGCAACAAACGTATGCCTATGCGCGGAATGCCAATGATGCCCAAGCGCAGGAGGTAATAATCCACAAAACGATACAAAAACAGCGAGTGACCGAGGCAATGTTCGGTCACTCGCTGTTTTTTTCACAGGCCTCTCCCGCCCTAACTGTAACCCTACCTGACTCAGGGGATGGTTACAAGGGTTGCAGGGGTAGCAAGGGTTACAAGGATGACAGGGATGACAGGGATGACAGGGATGACAGGGTATTAAGGACGTTAAGGACGTTAAGGTCATTAAAGTCCTTAAACTCCTTAAATTCCCATAAGCCCTATATGCCTTATATGCCCTATAAGCCTTGCCCTATAAGCCTTAGGACTATTGACGTTAGACGTTAGACCAAAAAAATGCATATAAACGAGCGTATTTTAGGCGCACAAGAAAATCCCCTCCGCAGTTTACTGAGCGTAAATGAGGAGGGGATTTGTCGCAGTGCAACGCCAAAGACGCCGCTTAGATGCATTTTTTACAGGGAGATTGCCTCGTTAGGGCAAACATCCGCACAACTACCGCACTCGATGCAGGTGTCAGCGTCAATAACGTAAACGTCACCAGCCGAAATAGCCTCTACGGGGCACTCGCCAATGCAGCTGCCACAAGCTACACATTTGTCGGGATCAATTTTGTAAGCCATAGTCTTCTTATTTGTTAAAAAAGTTTAATGTAATTGTTGTCTTCTTGGTAGCACAAAGATAATCATTTTTTGTTACTCGCCACCCTTTGTGCAATTTATTTTACACAAACCCTACCAAATTATAGGTAGGTTGGTGTTTTATTTGCCGCTGATGAGGTCGAAGCCCAAGTAGGGGCGCAACACTTCGGGGACTACAATACCCTCGGGAGTCTGGTTGTTCTCCAAGAGCGCAGCCACAATGCGGGGCAGAGCGAGCGAGGAGCCATTGAGGGTGTGGCATAGGTTGGTCTTCTTGTTCTCGGTGCGGTAGCGTAGTTTCAGACGGTTTGCCTGGAACGACTCAAAGTTCGACACACTCGACACTTCGAGCCACCTACCCTGCGCTGCCGAGTAGACCTCGAAGTCGTAGGTCAGAGCCGAAGTGAAGCTCATATCGCCGCCACAAAGCCTTACGATGCGGTAGGGCAGACCGAGTGCCGAGACGAGTTTTTCAACGTGAGCCACCATCTGGTCGAGAGCCTCATAGGAACTATCGGGATGGTTGATGCGCACAATCTCCACCTTGTCGAACTGGTGCAGACGGTTCAGACCGCGCACGTCCTTACCATAGGAGCCTGCCTCGCGGCGGAAACAGGGTGTATAGGCGGTAAGACGGATGGGGAGTTCCTTCTCGTCCACGATGCAATCGCGGTAGATGTTGGTTACGGGCACCTCGGCAGTGGGGACCATATAGAAGTTGTCGAGCGTTGCGTGGTACATCTGTCCCTCCTTGTCGGGCAACTGACCCGTACCGAAGCCCGAAGCCTCGTTTACCATAATGGGGGGCAACACCTCCAAGTAACCTGCCTGGGTATTCTGGTCGAGGAAGTAAGTAATCAGGGCACGCTGCAAAGCGGCACCTTTGCCCTTATAGACGGGGAAGCCTGCACCGGTAAGTTTCACGCCCAACTCAAAGTCGATGATGTCGTACTTCGAGGCGAGTTCCCAGTGGGGCAGTGCGCCTTCGCCGAGAGTGGGTATCTCGCCACCCTGCTTAACCACCACATTATCCTCGGCAGTCCTACCCTCAGGTACGATTGCTGCGGGGAAGTTGGGGAGCAGTACTATCTCGGCATTGAGGCTCTCGATAGTCTGCTTCATTGCTGCTTCGAGTTCGCGGCTCTCCTCTTTAAGAGAGGTGGCGTGAGCCTTGATAGCCTCAGCCTCTTCGCGTTTACCCTGAGCGAAGAGTGCGCCTATCTGTTTGGCAGCAGCATTCTGCTCTGCCAAGTTTTTGTCCAATTTCTGTTGTTGTTCTTTGCGAGCGTCATCGAGGGCGATGATGCGGTCTATTGCCTCGCGTGCATCCACGCCTTTAACGGCAAGACGGCTGATGGCAAACTCCTTGTCATCGCGCAATTGCTTCAATGTAAGCATAGGGAAAAAGGTTTTTATGGTTTATTTGCCACAAATATACCAAAAATTAGTATCTTTGTAATCATATGACGCATCTTTTTTATGAAATATAGACTCACAATACTAATTTTCGCTCTCTCGGCTATGGCTTGCGGATGTGGTGGCAGGACTCAGAGGGGTAATTCTGCTTCCTCTGCGAGCAACTCCTCCACCGCACCGAAATACTACACATTCAACATCACAGCCGAACTTCCCCACTCCACTTCGGACTACACTCAGGGCTTCGAGTACTCCGATGGTATGTTTTGGGAGGGTACGGGTGGCTATGGCTCCTCGGTGCTGAAAACCTACGAGCCCACATCGGGAGGTGCAGCCCAAAAGGAGGTATCGCTCCCACGCACCTACTTCGGCGAGGGCATAACGCTCTTGGGCGAGAAGATCTACCAACTCACTTGGCGCAAAGGGAAGGCTTTTGTCTATGACCGCCAGACGCTTCGCAAGGTTGGCGAGTATGACTACCAGGGCGAGGGCTGGGGTCTTACTACCGATGGCAAGGTGCTCTATATGAGCAATGGCACACACACCATAACCCTGCGCGATGCTGCAACCTTCAAACCCATAGGCTCCATCAACGTGACGCTCGGAGGCAGGAAGGTTGAAAACCTCAACGAACTCGAATGGGTAGAGGGCGAGATTTGGGCTAATGTCTATCTCACCGACACCATTGTGCGCATAGACCCTGCAAGTGGCAAGGTGGTGGGAGTTATTGACCTTGCGGGCTTGCAATCGCCCGAGGATGTAAGTTACAACACCGATGTCCTCAATGGCATAGCCTACGACAAGGCTACGGGGCGCATTTGGCTTACGGGCAAGAATTGGAACAAGATTTACCAAGTAGAAATAGTCGAAAAGTAATACTATACCGACAATGTATAAGGGAATAAACAAAATAACCGAAGAGGTGTTGGGCGACTACATTGGTCTGCTCTCCACCTACTACGACCTCCACTCCCGCCCCGAACTATCCTTCAAGGAGTGGCAAACTGCCGAGCGCCTATCGCTCCATCTGAGGGGCAAGGGCATTGAGCATCGCCCCATAGCCCAAACCGGCATTTTGGCAAAAATTGAGGGTACAGCAGAGGGTGCCAATCTTAGCAGAGCGATAGTCTTGCGTGCCGACATTGACGCACTACCCATCAGGGAGGCTAACGAGGTACCCTATGCCTCGAAGTGCGAGGGGGTGATGCACGCTTGCGGTCACGATATGCACGCCACCATTCTTTTGGGCACACTCGGGTGGCTCAACGACCACCGCGAGGAGTTGGGATGCACCATCTTTGGACTCTTCCAGCCCGGCGAGGAGGTAAACCCCGGGGGTGCGAAGATTGTCTTGGACGAAAATCCCTTCGAGGGCTACGAGGTGGTGGCTGTGGTCGGCAATCACATAGAGCCCACACTCCCTACGGGCACTATCGGCATCTGCGAGGGGCAATATATGGCAGCGTGTGACGAGTTGCACTTCAAGATTGAGGGCAAGGGCGGTCACGCAGCGTTGCGCGAAAAAATCATAGACCCCATACTACCCACTGCTCGACTCATCGAGGAACTCTATCGACTTCCCGCCGCAGCACCCGAAGGTGCAGGGCAGACCATACTCTCCATAGGTAAAATTGAGGCAGCAGGCGCAACCAACGTAGTGCCCAACGAGGTGCGCTTGGAGGGTACAATGCGCACTTTCGATGAGGCGTGGCGCGAAGAACTCAAAAGGCGCATAGATAGTGTGTGCGATGGTCTTGCGAGTGAGTATGGCATTGACATAGAGAACAACTTTGGCAGTGGCTACCCATCGGTCTACAACAACCCTCAGTTAGCCCAGAGTGCAAAGGATATTTTGGGTGGACTCTTCGAGGTTGTAGAACTCGGTATGCGCCCCACAGGCGAGGATTTCGGATACTACACCGAGCGTTACCCCTCGCTCTTCTATCGCTTGGGTGTGGGCTATGCGGGCGAGGATTTCGAGGGTGGCAAGGCAGGCGCACTACACACACCTACGCTCTTGCCCGACACCAAAGCCATAGGCGTAGGCATCTTGGCGATGGTGCTCCTTGCATTGGATTTTCAGAACCTAACATTCGGTAGATAATATGGTAACAAAGGCAGATTTTCAACTCGTGCGCTCGCTCGCAGACAAGCACTCGCGCCTCGAACACGGACTCTTTGTTGCCGAGGGCGACAAACTCGTGGGCGAGATTATCGCCAACCCCGAGTGGCACATCGAGCGACTCTTTGTGACCGAGGGAAGCAAGGTGTCCTCATCGCAAGCAGAGGTGGTAAGTCCTAAGGAAATTGAGCGTCTTTCAGCACTCAAAAGTGCGCCACGCTCCATTGCCCTTGTAAGAATCCCCAAACGCAAAGCCTTTGTGCCAAGTGCCGATGAGTTGGTAATAGCGCTCGATGAGGTGCAAGACCCCGGCAATCTGGGCACCATAATACGCACAGCAGATTGGTACGGCATAAGGCGCATAGTATGTTCGCCCACCACCGCCGACTGCTTCGCACCAAAGGTCGTGCAGGCAACAATGGGGGCCCTCCTGCGTGTAGAGGTGCACTATTGCGACCTCCCCGAGTGGCTCGGCATAGTACGCGACAAAGGGATACCAACCTACGCCACGACACTCGATGGCAAAGACATACACACCGCACCTCTCAGCCGCGGAGGAGTGATAATAATGGGTAACGAGGGCAAAGGCGTAAGCCCCGCAGTGCAGGCAATGGTGGAGCACAAACTCTTCATACCACCCTACCCCGCCGACCGCCACGGTAGCGAATCACTCAACGTTGCCATCGCCACAGCCATAACGTGCGAAAATTTCAGAAACAAAAAAGGTTGAGAACACTCTCAACCTTTTTTTCTACACTTTTCATTTTGCGATTTTCTTCTCCGCTTTTTGTAAAAAGCGGAACCAAAAACTTTTAGTGTAGCCTTTGCGGTGGTGTGACTGCCTTTGCAGGCAGATTAGCAGTCGAAACATCAACCCTCTTCCAAACAAGTTTGAGAGGGTTGCTCTTTCGCCTGCCACTCTCCTTCGGAGAGCCTCACACCTCCCCGAAAAAGCATTCTCTCAAACTCTCCTGTAATCCTTGTTACACCTGCTACCCTTGTTATCCCTGCAAGAAAAACAAGATAGGTAGATGCCAACCGCCTGCCTCGCGGCAGTCGTGGCAAGACGGACAGCAACAAAGGAGGTTTGTCTTATCCCATATCTCTCAGTCCTCCCATAACTCCCATAACTCCCATAACTCCCATAAGCCCTATATGCCTTATAAGCCTTATAAGCCCTATAAGCCTTAGGACTCTTGACGTTAGACGTTATTCCGAGACCAAGCGCAATGCAGCAGATGCGGTGCGAGATGTGCTCGCCTTAGAACTCTACGGCAGGAACACTCTCTGCGCCTTTGGTGCTCTCGAAGTAAACCTTAGCCTCGTAGCCGAACATATTGGCGATGAGGTTCGAGGGGAAGCGTTTGGTCTTGATGTTGTAAGCCTTTACAGCCTCGTTGAAGTCCTTGCGGGCAACAGCAATGCGGTTTTCGGTGCCCTCCAACTGAGCCTGCAACTCCATAAAGTTGTTGCTTGCTTTCAGCTCGGGGTACGCCTCGCCAATAGCCATAAGTCTGCCCAAAGCAGCACCCACAGCACCCTGAGCCTCGTTATACTCCGCCAACTGCTCGGCAGTGAGCCTCTCGGCATCCACCACAACCTGCGTAGCCTTGGCCCTCGCCTCAACAACCTGCTCGAAGGTCTGCTGCTCGTGTGCCGCATAACCCTTCACGGTGTTCACAAGGTTGGGAATAAGGTCGAGCCTGCGCTGATACTGATTCTCCACCTGACTCCAAGCATTGTCCACCTTCTCACTGCGGGTTACAAAACCATTGTAGGTCGAAACACCCCACACAACAACGACTGCCACAACAGCCAATACAATCCATAATCCTTTGTTTTTCATAGCTTTATTTTTTTAAGTTTGTCTTTTCTTTTTTCGCACCTTTTTGTAAAAAGGTGCTGCCAAAAACTTTTCGTGCACCAACCAATCGTAGTACTACCTACCGCCTTGCTTAGGAGTGGCTTCGGAACTCCCATTTCTCTCAGTCCTCCCATATCTCCCATAATCCCCATAAGCCCTATATGCCTTATACGCCCTATAAGCCTTAGGACTATTGACGTTAGACGTTGGACCCTAATTCCAGCGAGTGCATATCGTGAGGTGATTTCAAGGCTTGGTTTTGATTTTGCTCCGGAGTTTACTCGCGGTAAATGAGGAAGCAAAATCAAAAGCATAACGCAGAAATCGCCCACGAGATGTGCTCGCTAAAAGCGACCGCCGGCACCACCGCCCCCACTAAATCCGCCGCCGAAGCCACCACCAAAGCCGCCACCTCGTCCGAAGCCTCCGCCGCCCATAATGATGGGACCTCCACCGCCCTTGCCACCGTGCGAAATATCGTCTGCCTCGTTGCGCCAAACGATATGCCCGCACTTATTGCACTTGAATGCCACTTTGTAGACCTTCTGGAAGGAGTTTTTCTCTATCTCCACACGGTCGGAGGTGCGCACAAGGGTGCCCTTCTTGCACTTGGGGCAACGGCTATAAAGGTGCAAGAGCAGAACAATGAGGGCAATGAACACTATCGCCGTACCGATGAATATGGCAAGACCAATGAGGGCATCATTGTCCTCTTCGGCAGCGAGGTTTTCGGGCACCTCGGAGGTTGCGAGTACGCTCGCAAGAGCCCCAACACCCTCTGTCATACCGCCATCGAAGTCGCGCTCCTTGAAGCGGGGTATCATCACGCGCTCTATGATACGTTTGCAGAGCGCATCGGGCAACGTGCCCTCCAAACCGTAGCCCGTCTCTATCTCTATTGCACCCTGCCCGAGCACCAAGAGTACCAGCAGACCATTGTCACGTCCCTTCTCGCCAATGCCCCAATGGCGGAAAAGCTCGGTGGCAAACTCGCGGGGCTCGGCGAAGCCTATGGATTCCACCGCCACCACTGCCACCTCAGCTATGCGCTCTTCTTTGAGCCTTAGGAGGGTGGTATCTATCTGATAGACTGCCTCGTTAGAGAGTATGTCATCGGGGTTGCTCACAAAGTGGCGATAATCAGCCACCTGCACATTGGGCACCGTCTGCGGGGTATAATTCTTAGCCACGAGGCCCTGCGGAGCAAAACCTATCGCCCCGAGCACCATCGCCACTACAACTAAAAATCGCCTCATAGGTCAAAAATCTTCTTTGGGTTGAATGCAAATATACATATTCTTTGTATATTTGCGAATGCAGTGAGCAAAAAATTAACGTAAACTTTATAAAACTATTTTATCTATGAAACTGAAAATCAGGTTGATTATTATGAACTTCCTGCAATATGCAGTTTGGGGTGCCTACCTTACGAGTATGGGACGCTACCTCGGAGGTGCAGGAATGGCAGAGAACATCGGTTGGTTTTACGCAATGCAGGGCGTTGTATCCATCTTTATGCCCGCACTTGTAGGTATCGTTGCAGACCGTTGGATTCCCGCACAGAAGGTGTTGAGCCTCTGCCACGGTTTGGCAGGTGCTGCGATGTTGGCAGCAGGTATGTATGGTCTTTCGACCGCAACCCCCGAGTTCGGCATACTCTTTACGCTCTACTCCATTAGTGTAGCCTTCTTTATGCCCACCATCGCACTCTCCAACTCGGTGGCATACTCGGCACTTAATGGTGCAGGTTTGGATACGGTAAAACACTTCCCCCCAATCCGCGTATTTGGCACCATTGGCTTTATTTGCGCAATGCTCCTGACCGATGCTCTCGGCTTCCAGGCTAACGCCAAACAACTCGTATTCTCGGGTGCTATCGGTTTGGTATTCTGCCTCTATGCGCTCACCTTGCCAAACTGCCCCGTCAATAGGAATGCAGAGAAGAAATCACTCGCGCAGACACTTGGCTTAGACGCCTTCAAACTCTTCAAGGAGAGAAAGATGGCTATCTTCTTCATCTTCTCAATGTTGCTCGGTGTGTCGTTGCAGATTACCAATGGCTTTGCAAACCCCTTCCTCGGCAGTTTTGAGGCTATTCCCGAGTATGCCGGCACCTTTGGCGTACAGCACTCCAATATGCTCATCTCGCTCTCGCAGGTGAGCGAAACGCTCTGTATTCTTCTGATTCCCTTCTGCTTGCGCAAGTTCGGTATTAAGAAGGTTATGCTTATGGCGATGGTGGCTTGGGTATTCCGCTTTGGTTTGTTTGGTGTTGGTAACCCCGGTAGTGGCGTGTGGATGTTCATCCTCTCGATGATTGTCTATGGCGTGGCATTCGACTTCTTCAATGTCAGCGGCTCGCTCTATGTTGATCAGGAGACCAAACCCGAAATTCGTTCCAGCGCACAAGGTCTGTTTATGATGATGACCAACGGTTTTGGTGCAACCATCGGCACCCTCTCGGCGCAGGCTGTTGTGAACGCTTGCGTCAATAGCCAGCCTCACGGAGCAGCACAGGTTGCAGGTTGGAGCCAGGCTTGGCTCATCTTCGCAGCCTATGCACTCGTTGTGGCGGTGTTGTTTGCTATCATCTTCAAGTACAAACACCAACCAAGCGCACCTCGCGAGTAAATTCCGCACCGCACTACTATAAACCTCCTCCGCATTTACCCCAATGTAAACTGCGGAGGAGGTTTTCTTTAATACACCCTCCCCTAAGTCATAGGGTTCCTCCCCTACGATGAGGGGAGGAACTTCTTTACAGACCTCTCCCGCCCTAACTGGCACCCTCCCCTGACTCAGGGGAGGGTTACAAGGGTTGCAGGGATAATAGGGTATTAAGGACGTTAAGGTCCTTAAAGTCCTTAAAGTCCTTATAAGCCTTATATGCCCTATATGCCCTATACGAACACGGGTATTAAAAAAGATACCCGTGAACAAGGGGGACTATGTATGTGGGGATGGGGCGTGTGTAACCCTCCACTAAGTTAGGGGAGGGTGCCCGAAGGGCAGGAGAGGTCTGTAAAAGAGCGGTAGATGCCAACCGCCCACCTTCGGTGGTCGTGGCAAGACGAAAAACTCGCGGGTATCTTTTTTGATACCCGCGAGCAAAATAGCGAAATTTCGTTAATGACTTTAACGCCCTTAATGACCTTAAAGCCTTAACGCCTACTCAAACTGATAGGGTTCGATGTAGTCGGCATACTCGCTCCAATACTCAGCAGTTTTGTATGCCTCTACACTCTCGGTGGGTACATAAATTATTGGAATATGACCTGTATGGAGGTCAAACATACCATCTTTACCAGTGTAGAGGGTGTATTTACCCTGAACAGTGATAACATCGCCTGCGTTCAGACCCTTTGCAGTCCAATCCACATTTGCACCACTCTCCTCTTTAAGACCGTAGATA
>JAFTUI010000010.1 GCA_017466345.1 Tidjanibacter sp.
CCTGTAACCCCTGTAACCCCTGCAACCCCTGTAATCCCTGCACCCCTGCCACCCTTGCCACCCCTGCAACCACATCCCTCCCTTCTCGTTTTCTGAAATTATTGCTACCTTTGCGGTGCTAATTGCCAAACGAGAATTACTATGAGTCCCAAGGTGAGAACATATTCGATGCCTATTTGTATGGTTGTGGGCGTGCTGTTCCACGACCACATAGGTGTGCTCGATTTCCTCTCGCCATATCTTATTGCCGCAATGCTCTTTGTGACTTTCACAAGGGTAAAGGCTAAGGAGCTGCGCTTGGAACGTATCCACGCCGGACAGTTGGCAATTCAACTTGTGGGCAGTGTCGCGCTCTACTTGGCGTTGCGCTGGGCGGGTGTGAACGAGATAATCTGCCAGGGGGCGATGATTTGTGTCTTCATTCCTACGGCTATGGCTTCGGTTGTGGTGGGTGGTATGCTGGGTGCAAATGTCACCACAATGACCACTTTTACGCTCCTCTCCAATATGTCGGTGGCACTTGTGGCACCCATCCTCTTCTCGTTTGTCGGTACCCACACCGATATGCCTTTTCTGACCTCTTTCTGGTTGGTGCTGAGGCGCTTGCTGCTGCTTGTTGTGCTGCCATTTGTGGTGGCTCAACTGCTGGGCAGGGTAGCGCCCAAGACTTTTGACTATGTGAGAGAGCACCAATCGTGGTCGTTCTTCTTGTGGCTTATCTCGCTTACGATACTGATGTCTTCCACCACCAATTTTATCCTCTCGCAACCCTCCGAGTATGTCGGCTTGGAGATTACTATGGCTGTCGTTGCGGGAGTACTCTGCGTGGGGCAATTTGCGCTTGGCAGATGGTGGGGCAAGAGGTGCGGCGACAAAATTGCGGGCGGTCAGTCTGTGGGACAAAAGAACACCCTGCTCGCAATCCTACTCGCACAGAGTTATCTCAACCCCCTCTCATCGGTTGCCCCTGCCGCCTACATAGTGTGGCAAAACCTCATCAATAGCTTCCAACTCTCACGCAAAAAATAACTTGCGCGTTAAGAAACCAACTCCACTGCTTGTTATTTTGCAACAAAAGAGTTATCTTGCGACATAAAACGTACTAATTCCCTGATTTATGAAGCGAGTGTTACTGATTATGGCATTGCTCCTTGTTGCAGTTTTGCCACAAAACCTCTTGGCGCAACAACCTGCCTCCTCAAATCTGTCGGACTATTATGTGTCGGACATCAGCAAAAGTATAGACGTAAATCGAATGGTTTACAACCTCTCCAAGTGGGGCACTTTGGGTGGTGCGTCTGTGGTAGCTGCGAGTACTATTCTCTATGTTGTAGGCGCAGAGAAAACTAAGAATTCGGGTAGCGATAGTGCGAGTTTGGAGCAAGGTATGGGTATGATGGGTATGATTTTGGGCGGAATGAGCGTTGTTGCCTCGCTACCTTTCTACCTATGGGGCTTGCATCTCGAACAACAAGCCGATGGCTCCACGCTTATCATTGGCGAAAATCCCAAAGGATGGGGTGGTTTGGTCGATTTCGGATGTGGCATAGAGAAAACTTTTGGCATCGGAGGCTCGTTTGGCTACAACTTTGGTCGCCAACTCTTTGTGGGCTTGGGTGCAGGATGCGAGTACTACATACGAGAGGAGTATGGAGAGTACGAGGAACCCTACTGTTTCCCTGCATACATTGACCTTAGGTTGAAATTTGGCAAAAGTCGACTTGTACCCTATATCGGCTTAAAGGGAGGTATCGAAGTGTCATCGGTCCCCGTCTCTTATGGCTCGGTGGAGTGGGGTGTTAGCTACCAACCTCAGCACTCGCGCGGTGCGTGGATGGGTGCGCTTGGGCTGTCCACCACCCGACACCTTATCTCGGTCAGAGTCGCCCGCTCGTTCTAAGGCGAAATTGCGGCGAGAAATAAGAAAACGCAAAGGGGAGAGTCGCAAAACTCTCCCCTTTGTCGTTGAGCCACCGAGACTCGAACTCAGAATGACAGAACCAAAATCTGCAGTGTTACCATTACACCATGGCTCAATGAATCGCTAAAAACTCGTTAGCGACCGCAAAGATACAAATAAAATTGACAATTGAAAATTGACAATTGAAAATTGGCGAAAAAAAGTTAATTTTCTCACTTTTTGCACTACTCTGCTTCGGCGTGCAGCACCATAAAATGTTCGTTGCGGGTGTCGCCCAAGAGCGTGGGTTTGTTGTATTCGGTGTGGTGGTAGCGAAAACCGCACTTCTCCATCACTCGACACGAGCGGATGTTACCTTCGTAGTAGCCGCACCACAATCTCTTATAGCCTAACTCTCCAAAGGCTCTGCCTATGAGCAAGCGCACCGCCTCCGTGGTGAGTCCTTGTCCCCAAAATGGCTCCGCCAGCCAATAGCCAAGTTCGGCATCGCCAAATTTGCGCAATGAGGGCGATACCCCCTCGCCACTCTTTATGGCAGCACTACCTATTGGCTCGCCCGTTGAGCGCAGAACTATGGCGTAGGTTTCGGGGGCAGAAAAGACGGTGCGAATAATCTCCCTGCTCTCCTCCACTGAGTGGTGCTCACGCCACCCCGCAATGGGTCCTACATTGGGGTTTTGTGCCCAACGGAACATAATTGCTGCCTCCTCTTCGCGCCAGGGTCGTAGCAAGATGTGCTCGGTGTGGAGTTGTGTCATTTGTGTGTTGAGGGGAATTATTTACGCCTTTTCTTTGGTTTGGGCATAGGTTTATACTTGTCGAGCAAGAGGAGTACCTCGCCAGCAAGCGAGGTATCCTCAATGTCGAGTATTACAAAATCCTTGGCACCAGGGAATGGCGGACGAGGCTCCGCAGTAGCAAGAGGCTCCGCCACACACTCTATGCGCTTGACAAACACTGTATTGTCGCAGACAAAGAAGAGCGGTTTCTCGCCCGAATAGACGCAGTATTCGCCAAACATCGGGCGATACCAGAGGTCGAGTCCGGTGTGAGCTGCCTCCAAGCAGTCCATTACAAACTCTATATAGTCTGCGCTTGTAGCCATTGCGGTGCGAGGGGTTTATTCCTCTTTGGGAAGTGTGCGGTTGAGAAGCAGTGCACCCGCAAGAGCCGAAATGATAGTGCCGCAAAGGATGCCGAGTTTTGCAAGGTCGAGCATCTGTCTGCCGTCTGTACCGAGTGGCGAGTAGGCGAGGTCGGCGATGAACATCGACACCGTGAAGCCAATGCCACAGAGCATACATACGCTGGCAAACGACTTCCACGAAGCACCCGTAGGCATTGTTGCCACTTTGGTCTTGATGGCAAGCCACGAGAAAGAGAACACACCCACAAACTTACCGATAACCAAGCCCAAAATAACCGCCAAACTTACGCCCGAGAAGATGTCGGCAAAGTGTACGCCGCTCAAATCCACGCCTGCATTGGCAAAGGCAAACAAGGGGAGGATGATGTAGTTGATGAACTCCCTCAGGTCGTCTTCCAAATGTTGCAGAGGACTAATGAGGTGGTCGGCTGCCGACTCCACACTTTTGAGCATCTGTATCTCGTCATTGCTGAAAACCACCGTTTGGTGCTTGTCGGTAACCTCCACAATGGGGAACTCGCCGATGTTGTTACGGATGCGCTCGATGTAGTGGCGAGTACCCTTGCCGATACTTGCGGGGATGCAGAGTGCTGCTACAACGCCCGAGATGGTGGCGTGAATACCCGAGTTGAGCATTGCAAACCACATAATCGCTCCGAAGATTAGGTAACAAGTTTTGCTCTTTACATTGAAGCGATTGGCGATGAGCATTGCAATAACGCAGAGCAGTGCCACAATCATCCAATTCCACTCTATGGTGGAGGTGTAGCAGATGGCTATAACCAAAATGCCGCCCAAGTCGTCAGCTACGGCAAGTGTCGTGAGGAAAATTTTGAGTCCCAGAGGTACCCTCTTTCCAAACATCGCCAATACACCGAGCGAGAAGGCAATGTCGGTAGCCATAGGGATTGCTGCACCGCGCATCATACCAGCCTCCGAGGGACAAGTAAGAGCAAAAATGAGTACGGGAACGAGCATACCGCCACACGCTCCGATGATGGGCAGAATTGCTTTCTTGATAGACGAGAGCTCGCCAACAAGTATTTCGCGTTTGATTTCCAAACCTACCGAGAGGAAGAAAATCGCCATCAGGAAGTCGTTGATGAGCACCTGGAATGTGAAGGGCTCGCCGTGGTGCGAAAAGATATTAAAGTCGCCAAACGATATGGAAACGGGTTTTTCGAGCAGTCCGAAATACCACTCTTTTAGCGGAGTATTAGCGCAAATGAGTGCCAAAATAGTGGCTGCAATAAGCCAAAAACTCGCTGTTGAGTATTTTTTGAAAAGACTTAGGAATGTGTAATTTTTCATAGCCTTGCGTACTATGTTTTTGGTGTTAAAAATGTTGTTGAACTAACTAACCGATTGCAACACAACTCCCCCTACCCGACCAGGACGGGATTAGGTTTGTGTCACTATGTCTGAAATAATCTCTCCTCGGAGAGATAGCCCCTTAAATTCGACCGCAAAAATAGGGCATAATTCGTTATAATGTTCTCCCCGGTGTGTTTTTTTCTTCTAATTTCTGCGATAAATTATTATATTTGCACTCAACTATGGGACGGATATTGGCAATAGATTATGGATTGAAACGCACAGGTGTTGCGGTGAGTGACCCCCTGAGGATTATTGCAGGCGGACTCGAAACCGTGCCCACTGCTTCGCTCGAAGGGTGGTTGGCGCAATACTTGGCAGCTAATGACGTTGATATTATAGTTGTTGGCAAGCCTACGCAGATGAATGGCACACCAAGTCAGTCGTGGGCAGCCATTGAACCATTTGTGGCTCGCCTTAGGGAGCGTTATCCGAGCGTGAAGGTGGTCTTGCACGATGAACGCTTTACTTCGGTTATGGCACATAGGGCAATGATTGACGGAGGTATGAAGAAGATGGCTCGCCGCGACAAGGCGGTAGTGGACAAAATCTCTGCCACCATCATCCTGCAAAGTTTTATGGATTCGCTGACGTATAGAGAATTGATATTTGATAATTGAAAGATTGTGGTACAGGTTCAGCTTGCAAGTTTGTTGAGAATGTGAGGAAGATGTACCTTAATTTTGCATTTTGCATTTTGAATTAAAAGTATGATATATCCAATTTATGTTTATGGTTCGGGGGTACTGCGTAAAGAGTGCCAAGAGATAGACGAGAACTATCCCGAACTCGCGAAGTTAATAGAAGATATGTTTGCCACAATGTACGCCACCGATGGCGTAGGTTTGGCTGCCCCTCAGATTGGTAAGGACATTCGCCTCTTTGTGGTGGATGGTACCCCTTTTGCCGAAGATGACCCAACAGCAGTGGGTTTCAAAAAGGTGTTCATCAATCCCGAAATATACGAGGTAAGTGAGGAGGAGGTACTTCTCAACGAGGGTTGCCTCTCGGTGCCCGGTATTCACGAGGATGTGTATCGTCCCGAGAGTATTCGTATCAACTACCTCGATGAGAATTTTGTGGAGCACGATGAAGAGCTTACAGGCTGGCCCGCACGCATCGTGCAACACGAGTACGACCACCTCGAAGGCTTTGTCTTTACCGACCGCCTTTCGACTTTGCGCAAAACATTGTTGCGCAATAAGTTGAACGCAATGGCTAAGGGTAAGTTCTCGTGTGCCTATCGTACAAAACAGAAATAAATTAACTAATAATCAAATACACTTATTATGAAAAAACAACTAATGATTATTTTGAGTCTATGCTTGGGACTCACAATGGCAGGTTGCCGAGGTGCTTCCGATGATCCAATTGATGATGGTGGAACGGTTACTGGCGAAGTGTTGTTGCGTGCCACCACCAAAATTATCCGTGCCGATGGTGTGGATGCTACCGTTTTTTCGGTGTTGGTTACCGACTCTCAGGGCGTGATGCACGATGTGACCTCGGAGGCAGAGATATATTATGAGGGTAATGACACCCCCCTTGCCGAGCCTCAGTTCGCATCTTCCGAGGAGGGTACATACGTCTTCTATGCTGTGCACGGTTTCTCGACCTCTACAAACGATATTACCGTAAGGGTTGCTAATGGTATTGGCGAGTTGCCAGAGGATGCGGAGCCTAACAATACCGACTTCCGCCACCGCATTATGCTCTTGCAACATACGGGTACGGGCTGCTATGCGTGCCCTATGATGATGACAACGCTGGATAATTTGTCTAAGGATGAGGCGTATAGCGGACTCTACAACCACGTTGCTTCTCACTCCTACTCAACCAAAGAGGAGGGCGATAAGGCCTATTCTACCGATGCACGCCAGCTCTCGCTCGAACTTAATCCAGGTCGTACCTATCCCACTCTTGGCTTCAACCTCGCGTTGGAGTTTGCCGATGAGTTGAATGCCATCAAAGCGAAGATAGACCTTCTTAGTCAGAATGTTGCAGATGTTGGTATAAGGACTAACGTCACTCTCAACAACGGTGTTATTTATGTTAATACCGGCGTTAAGGCACGAGTGTCTGGACAGTATAGGGTTGCTGTGTGGGCTTTGGAGGATAGCATTTATAGCGCTCAGACTAATGCATCTTCGCAGTGGCAGAATACCCACAACAACTGTGTGCGCAAGACGGTTGGCGACAGTAAGAACGAATGTATCTATGGAGCCACCATCGGTGCGCTCAAAGCGGGCGATAGTGCCGAATATGTTGCGGCTATTGACGTTGAGAGTGATTGGGTAACCGACAATATGGAGGTGATCGTCATTGTTACTGCCGACAATGGTCAGGGCGTGTTCGACTTGGTTAATTGTGTAGTGTGCCCCGTAGGGGAGAGCCTTAACTACGAGTATAACCAATAGAGAAATATGTAACACCAAACAACTTTGAGATATGAAGAATTTTAAGTTTTTAGTAGCGGCTATGGCGTTGGTTTTGGGCTTGGCTGCTTGCGAGAATGACCCCGAATTTGAAAATGAAATCACGCTCGGTCAGAATGAGGTTAGCATTGACTCGGACGGTGCAACTGTTACAATCGGATACCTTATATCTTCGCCTATCGATGGCGAAAAGATCTCTATTGAGAATAATGCCGAATGGCTGAATGTTAGCACCAGTAGGGCTCGTACTATTGAGTTGTCGGCACAGATCAACGATACGGGCGAAGACCGCTCAACCGAGTTGATCATCTCCTACAAAGGCGCACAAAGTGTTAAACTGTTGGTTGTCCAGAAGACTTTCACATCGCCTTTTGTTGTGAAAATCAATAGCGTAGATGCTACCGAGGTAACTGTTTCGGTAGTTACCCAAGAGGAGAACATAACTTGGATCTATTGGGTGCAGAGCAAGGAGTATGTAGACTATTGGACCGAGACTGGCGAGGAGACACTCTTCCAGGAGGATTTGGCATACCTCGAATACACAGCAGGCAATGCGGAGATGACATTGGAGGAGGTGCTCGAACGCTCCCTTGTGGTTGGCTCGCAGAACAATCTGCTGTGGGGACAGTTACAACCCGAAACCGAGTATGTCTTCTACGTCTATGGTATGACTTCCGATGGTAGACGCACAACTTCGATGGTGTTCAAAGAGTTCACGACCACCTCTGTCTACGATGGAGAGATCTCCTTCTCGTTCGATGTGACCGAGAAGAACTACTACATCGAATTCACTATTACCCCCACACATAAGGGTATTCCCTACTATTTTGGTGTAGCCAAAGAGAGCGAGATTAACGAGTGGATGACAACCTACAACACCACCGACTTGCGCACAGCCATCCAGAAAGGCGATATTGATGCCTCGCTCCAATACTTCATAGACCAAATGGGCTGGTACGATGACATTAAGGACTACCACGATTTCTGGACCGAAACGGATGTGATGGATTATGGCTTTATTAATGCCGATGCCGATACGAAGTATATCTTCTACGCTGCAACGTGGGACGAGAACTGCCAATTCAATGGTCCCCTTTCGACCTACGAATATACCACCCCTCCCGTTTCGATGTCGGACAATGTTATCACGATGAGTGTGACAAATATCACCCAATCTTCGGTGTGTGTGAATGCCACTACAACCAATGACGATCCCTATGTGATAATTCCCGTTAAGAGTAGCGAGATTGCAGGTATGAGCGATAAGGTGCTTGTTGAGTACCTCAAAGAGCACTACGACTATCTGATGGGCGAGTATACCTATGAGGGAGTATTGGAGGATACGGTTTATAACTATATGCGCCCCGACACCGAATATACATTGCTTTGCTTCGGCTACATTGCAGGTACTCAGACGACAAAGATGGAACGATATGAGTTCTCTACTTTGGCTTCTGGCAACCCTGCCGATTGTACGTTCGATGTCTTTGTTCTTCCCAATGCCGAGGATGCTTGGGTGGAGATTAAACCCTCCGACAAGGGCCACTTCTACCACTTTACAATATACCCCTCGTACTACACGGTTGAGGATGCAAAGAATTACATCACAGCGCTGGTAGAGGAGTACTACGAGGGCGATTACGAGGCTTTTGCATCGTGGGAACTCTCGCAGGGCGATGAGGCTCAGACTGTCTATGACCTCTATCCCCAAACGGAGTATAAACTCGGTATTATCATTATGAACTACGATAAGTTTGAGTTCTTGTCGGATTTGGTATTCTATGAGCCTTTTACCACTCCCGATATTGCCTATGCCGATGTTATTGTGAAACTCAGCTACGGACCATACTACGACCTCGAAGAGTTGGTAGCTGCTGGCGAGAGTCAGTATGAGTCTATGGCAAAGAGTAGGGATGCTCTCTTTACGGTTGATGTTGACATCGAGGGCGAGTATTCGGAGTTCTACTACGATATTTGGTCGGGTAATTTGACCGACACAGATCCTGTTACGGGTCACGCAGATGCAGCGTTCTATGAGGCGTTGTATGAGGGCTCGACCTATGAGTCTACCAACTTCTTTGTCTCCTACGACAAGGATATGACGCTTGTGGCAATTGCTTACGATAAGGCAGGTCTACCCACACGCATCACTCGCAAACTTTTGCACTTTACGAAGGAAGGCGTGTCGCCCGTTGAGGATTACTTTGCCAACAAACCTGCCGCTGCACCTCTGAAAGCGGCTGTGGCAGATGCCAATAGATGGAGTGCAACACCTGTGGCATCCAAACAAAGGGTGCAACCTTCTTATGCAAAGAGCATTGTTAATGTTGAGCCTAAGGCTAAATGTGAGCCCTCAAACTTGGAGCGCACAAAGGCTTTGATGGAGTTGCGCCGAGCAAACCGTGACGATAAGCCCGTTGTATTGCAGCGACTTCCCCGATAGTAACTCATCTTCTCTGCCATTGCAACACTCTTGTTGCAATGGCAGAAGGTAGAGGTGAAAATAAGAAATACGACCGAGATACTCGGTCGTATTTCTTTGTTATATATACGTTAGCAATGCTGCTTAATCAAATGGGTAGGCGGCGAGGAAGATGTCTTTGCCAGCGAGTTTGTCCTTGATGGCAACCAGCTCCGCAAGGGTTACATCGCCCACCATATAGCTCCACTCCGAAGAGGTGTAGCGCTCCCTAACCTTCGAGAAGTGGATGAGTGTCGAATCCTCTTCGGTGCGGTAGCGGTAGTAGATGCGGTGTGTGACATCGTTGGTGTGGTGCAATGGCAAGGAGGTGTTCATACGCTTGTACTCATAGCGGTAGTCGTAGCGACAAGCGGTAATATCACTCAGCACCGCAGCACCCGTAGGATGACCGCCTGCACCGCGTCCAAACATAAACTGCTTGTAGTAATAGCGCCCCTTGATAACAACACCATTGAACTCGTCCTCTACACTATATATATATTTATCGCGCGAGATGAGCTGAGGTGCTACCCATAGGTAAACACCGCCATCGGCAAGTTTCTCAACGTGACCAACGAGTTTTATTCGCCTTTGCTTCTCGGCAGCAAAGCGGATGTCGGCATCGTTCATTGTGGAGATGCCGTAGCGGAAAATCTTCTCGGGAGCAACGTATATGCCGAAGGCGTGGATGGTCAGGATGACGAGTTTGAAGAGCGAGTCCCAACCATCGAAGTCGAGCGATGGGTCACTCTCGGCAAAGCCCAAATCCTGAGCCAACTTCAAAGCCGAGGCGTAGTCCATATTCTCGTTGAAAATCTTCGAGAGCACGAAGTTTGACGAGCCATTGAGGATACCCTTCACGCTCACCAACAGGTCGTTGTCGTAGTACTCCTCCAAGTTGCGGATGACGGGAATACTGCCACACGCCGAAGCATCGTAGAGGAAAGGTGTGGCGGTCTGCTTGCCGAGTTCGATGAGTTCGGGCAGATGGTAGGCGAGCATCTTCTTGTTGCCGCTCACAACAGGCAACTTCTGCTCCAACGAGCGGCGCACAATACCGTATGCCGCCTCCGCATCGTCAATCAACTCGACAATCATATTTATCTCGGGGTCTGTGAAGATGTCCTCTGCATTGTCTGTAAAGTTGGCATCCACACCCCTCTCTTTTGTCAAATCGCGCACACATATACGCTTAATTTTTACGTCTTTACCTTCAACAGCCCCCAGCACATCGTACAAGCCGCGACCTACGCTGCCGAAGCCAAATAGACCTATGTTAATCTCTTTTTTCATATATATTTTTTGTCTAACGTCTGCGAGTGTATATTAATTCTCCATAAACTCTTTGATTATGGCATCGAGTTGTTCGTACTCCACCAGGAAGCCATCGTGACCGAAGGGCGAGTCTATGAGTCGGTACTCCACCGAAGGGATATTTTCGACCATAACATCGTGGTCGGCGGGTGGAAAGAGTATGTCACTCGTGATAGCCACCACCAGAGCCTTAGACTTTATACCCTGCAAAACCTCCTCCACAGAGCCTCTGCCTCGGGCAATGTTGTGCGAATCGACAGCCTCTGAGAGGCGCAGGTAGCAGTGCGCATCGAACCTGCGGCGAAGTTTCTCGCCCTGATGCTGTTGGTATGTCGTAGCCCTAAAACCCTTCAACTTCTCGCCATCGGGGTCGGTCTGTGTGGCGTTGTAAGCCTCCGCACCTCGGTAACTGAGCAGTGCTATGCTCCTTGCCACAGCCATACCTGCTGCACCTGCATCGGGAGCATCCGTATAGAGTGTTGCGTCAGCCTCAATAGCCATTCTCTGAGACTCGTTGAAGGCTATTGCCCACGCCGAAGAACGAGTGCAGGTGGCAATGAGCGCCACACGCTTTGCGAAGTCGGGCTCCACGATTGCCCACTCCATAGCCTGAAAGCCACCAATAGAACTACCAATCAATAGTTCTATACGCTCAATGCCCAATCGCTGCGCCAAGTGGCGGTGTACGGCAACCATATCCCTGACGGTAATCATCGGGAAATCAGCCCCGTAGCGTTTACCTGTGGCGGGGTTGATGCTCACGGGCGAAGTGGTACCATAGGGCGAGCCAATGAAGTTGGCACATATCACAAACCACTTTGCAGGGTCCAGAAAACGCCCCTCCTCAACAGTATGGGGCCACCACTCGGCAACCCTACTGTCGGCAGTCAGTGCGTGACACACCCAGATGACGTTGTCCCTTGTGGGCGACAGCGTACCATAGGTGGTGTACTCCACCTCAAACGAGGGAAGCACCTCGCCTGACTCCAATGCAAGTGGTATGTCAAATCTCTCTTTCACTTAATTTCTACTTTTCAAATGCAACCGAAAAAGCGTGCTCAAAGTCGGCAATAATATCCTCCACATTCTCCAAACCTGCCGAGATACGCAACAGGGTGGGGGTTACGCCCGCCGAGCGTTGCTCCTCCTCGGAGAGTTGTTTGTGGGTGGTCGATGCGGGGTGGGTAACAACACTAACCGAGTCGCCAATCATAGTCATATGCAGAACGAGTTCGAGAGCCTCCACAAACTTGATGGTCGTTTCGAGGTCGCCTTTCAGAACCACCGAGAGGACACCCGAAGAGCCGTGACGGAAGTATTTTTGTGCGTTCTTATATGAGGGGTGCTCGGGGAAGCCCACCCACTGCACATTGTCCACCAGAGGGTGCGAGCGGAAGTACTCGGCAAGACGTGCGGTACTCTCCACCTCGTGGCGGGTGCGCAGTGCAAGTGTCTGCAAGCCGAGCTGCATCAGGTAGCTATCGAAAGCCGAAGGCGAGCAGCCCAAATCCCTCAGTGCATCAACTCGGCACTTAACGATGAAAGCCATATTGCCGAATGCCTCAGCCAAAACCAAGCCGTGGTAGCCCTCCGAAGGACCCGACAACTCGGGGAACTTGCCGTTTTTCCAATTGTAGGTACCGGCATCAACGATAACACCACCCATAGCCGTACCGTGACCGTTTATCCACTTTGTGGCACTCTCCACAACAATATCAGCCCCGTGCTCGATGGGACGACAGAGGTAGCCACAAGCACCAAAGGTGTTATCCACAATGAAAGGAATATCCCACTTGTGAGCCAACGCTGCCAAAGCCTCCAAATCGGGCACCGAGCAAGCAGGATTGCTCATAGATTCCACATAGAGAGCCTTTGTATTCTCGTCAATGAGCCTCTCGAATGCCTCCACAGAGTCATTTTCAGCCCTACGGCAGTCTATGCCCATCTTGCGGAATGTAATTTTGAATTGGTTGAAGGTGCCACCATAGAGCAGGGGAGCAGCAACGATGTTATCGCCCGCCTTGCAGAGCGAGGTTATAACCACCAACTGTGCCGACATACCCGATGATACCGCCAAAGCACCAACGCCTCCCTCCAACGCCGCTACCTTCTCCTCATAGGCGTTGCTGGTAGGGTTTTGCAGACGGGTGTAGATGTTGCCAAACTGTTTCAGATTGAAGAGGTCGGCAGCATAGTCGCACGTTGGAAATTCGTATGCGGCGGTGGGGTATATTGCCGCACCACGCGAACAGGTGTCGTCACGATGACGACCTGCGTGTATCTGTAAAGTCTCAAAATGAAGTTTCTTCTCCATAACTAACCTTGATTATTTCGTGTTTGCAATTGTTGTCAAAGATACCACAAAGATATAAAATTTATTAAAAAAACTTAATAACACGCCACTACTTTTGCCATTCATCGTCAAAAAGAGCGTTTTTTGGTTGGAATATGCCACAAATGGTGGTCGGGGATTTTGGCAAAGAGGGGAAAAACATTACCTTTGTGGCAAATTTTAGAAAGAAACCTCACACTTTACCTTTGCAAAACTCCATATAAGATTATGAAGCAAGACAAAGTTTTCGACACCAGCGTCCAACTGCTCAAATACAATGTCCTTAAAGAAGTTGTGCGCAGTGCCTATGAAGGTACACTCGATAGGGCATACATTGACATTCCCAAGAAAATATCCCCCGGTCCCAAAGCCGAACTCCGTTGCTGCATCTACAAAGAACGAGCAATTTTGCAGGAGAGGGTGCGTATGGCTTGTGGTGGCGACAAGGATAACCCTAATGTTGTGGAGGTTATCGACATCGCTTGCGATGAGTGTCCAGCAAAGGGCATCCTCGTTACGCCTGCTTGCCGAGGCTGTATCAGCCACGCTTGTAAGGATGCTTGCCCCAAAGATGCTATCAGCATCGTAGGTAAACGCTCGGTAATCGATCACGACAAGTGTATAGAGTGTGGTAAGTGTACCCAGGCGTGTCCCTATGGTGCGATTATCAAACTCTCGCGCCCCTGTATGCAGTCGTGCAAGGTTAAAGCCATCAGCATAGACTCCGACCAGAAGGCAAAAATCGACAACGACAAGTGTATTATGTGCGGTCAGTGCGTGATTGCTTGTCCCTTTGGTGCAATGACCGATAAGTCGCTTCTGCTGGACATCATCCGTATGTTGCAAAATGCCGAGAAAGAGAACTATAAAGTATATGCTGTTCTTGCTCCTGCCATTATCAGCCAGTGCCGCTATGGTCGCATAGAGCAGGTGGTTACTGCCATTAAGAAACTCGGCTTCCACGATGTTGTGGAGGTGGCTATGGGTGCCGATATTACCCTCTACAAAGAGGCTCGCGAGTGGAACGAAAAGAAACTCCTGACCACCTCGTGCTGCCCCTCGTTTGTTAGGTTTATCGAAATCAATTTCCCCACGCTCAAAGAGCACATCTCGCACACCCCCTCGCCAATGATTGAGATTGCACGTCTTATCAAGATGAACGAGCCCAATGCGAAGGTTGTCTTCATAGGTCCTTGTGCCGCCAAGAAGATGGAGTATACGCTCGAAAAAACGGGTGGTGCTATCGACTCTGTAATGTCGTTTGAGGAGTTGCAGGCGTTCCTCGATGCACGCGACATTGAGACCACCGAGCAAGAGGATACCCCTCTGAACAACGCCTCATTCTATGGTCGTATCTTCGCCAAGGCGGGCGGTATCGTTCAGGGACTTTTGGATTTGGCTATGGCGAGTGGCTACGAGGGGCTCAAACCCGTATATATGAGCGGTATTGACGAGTGCCGTATGAATCTTGCCAAACTCAAAGTGGGCAAGAGCGACTACAACTTCTTCGAGGGTATGATATGCGAAGGCGGCTGTCTGAATGGTCCTTTGTGTATCAACCACGGACCTCGCAATGTTGCCGATGTGGATAAGTATGGCAACGAGGCGACCGAAAAGACTATTGATGCTTCGGTTAGGTATTGGAAAAACATCACCAAAACCGAATAGAACGGGTGCTTTTTGCACCGCACTGCGAGTGGCGACCTTCCTCATTTGCGTCAGCAAACTGCGGAGGTCGCCCTCTTGTTTGGCACAAAATTCCCTCTGCTTTTTTTGTCTAACGTCTAACGTCTAACGTCAATAGTCCTAAGACATATAAGGCTTATAGGGCTTATAGGGCTTATAAGACACATAGAGATTGTGGGAGATATGAGAGATATGGGAGATATGGGAAAATTTTCAATTCTCCAAAATCTCTTTCACTTCGCCCTCGACTTTTGCAAGACGTGTACGACAGAGTTTGATGAGTTCGGTGGCACGGGTGACCTTCGTTGCGAGAGTGTCGATATCCGAAGTGCCGCCTTCGATGGAGTGCAGTATCTCCTCCAATTCGCCCAGAGCCTCGCTGTAACTTAATTCCTTATTATCCATAGTCTTGTGTCTTTGTTCTATTAGTTTTTGTATTGTGTTACCGTAGCCTCTACGCTACCTTTTGCCAGGGCAATTTCTATTGTGTCGCCTTCGTGGAGTAGGGAGGCGTCACTCACAGACTTGCCACCGCTTCTTACAAGCGCAAAGCCCATATTCAAAATTCTCTCGGGCGAGGCTGCCAACACCTTAGCCTCCAAAGTGGCAAGTTTGCCCGCGTGGTCGGCAAGGGTGCGCTCCGCAGCGTGAGCGAGGCGCATCTGGGCACGCTCCAACTGTAAGCCGAGTGAGCCTAAGAGTCGCTGAGTGCCCGCTTGTAGTTTTGTTCCGCAGAGCACAAGGCGGTTGTTGTGTGCCGCAAGCACCGCTCCTGCCGTCTGCCCTATGCGCTCGTAGAGGCTCTCGACCTCAGCCACATAGCCATCTATGCGCCCAACAAGGTAGTCGGCAACGGCTGTGGGGGTTTTGAGCGATTCGGCAGCGACCATATCTGCCACCGAGGTGTCCTTGTCGTGACCAATACCCGTCAGTACGGGCAACGGAAATTGTGCAATGTGAGAGCAGAGAGAGTAGGAGTTGAAACACGCAAGGTCGCTTTGCGAGCCGCCACCCCTAAGCAGTGCCACGCAGTCGAACTCCTCCTCACGCTCGGCAACCTCGCCCAGAGCCGCAATGATGGACTCCTCGGCTGCTGCGCCCTGCATAATAGCCTCAAAGAGGGTGTAACTTATGCAATAGGGCGACTCGGCAAGGTGGTTGTGAAAATCCTGCAAGCCCGCAGCCGTAGCCGAAGAGATTACTGCCACACGCTGGAATAGGGGAGGACGGGCAAGTTGATGGTTGAGATCTATAACCCCATCGGCAGTGAGTGCCGCTATGACCTCACGCCTGCGTTTTTCGTTTTCGCCGAGGGTGTACGAGGGGTCTATGTCGCTCACAACGAGCGACAACCCATACGCCTCGTGGAACGAAACACTAACCTTCAAGAGCACCTTCATACCTGCCGCAAGGGTGGTGCCAGTTGTGGCGCGGAAGTGGCTCTCTATTATGCCCCAACGGCTACGCCAGATGGCTGCCGAGGCTTTGGCTTTGGGTGTGCCCTCCCTCTCGCCTTTCTCGATGAGTTCGAGGTAGCAGTGCCCCGAGTAGCGGTTCTCCTTCAACTCGCCAATCTCGGCACTTATCCACACGCCCAACGGAAACCGCTCGGCAAGCGCAATTTTCACGCCCGCGAGCAATTCCGAGAGAGTTATGTGTTTTTCGGTAGGCATAGAGTGTGTTGCTTACTTATTCGAGTGGCTAAAATTGTGTGAAATCTGTACCGTTGTGGGTGCCGTACTTATGACCCGTAGTGGGGGATTGGAATACTCGGCTCCAACCATCGCAGGCGGTAACTTCCTGCACCTCTTCGCCATTGATGACCATACCGCCACTGCGTCTGCCCCTAAGGGATATGGGGTTGAGCATTGAGCCTATGCCAACAAGTGCCACAATCGCAACAATAATCAGCATCGCAATCAGCGCACCAAGCAACTTGAAGAGCGCCTCGGCAGTGATGAGGTAGAAGAGGGGGAAGAAGATGAACAAAATAGCCCACCCGTTGCCCTTGCACAAGCCCCAAATTGCGTTGAACAATGAGGCTACGCCAACGATAATACCAATAACCAAAAGGAATTCGAAACTTTCCAAGAAGTATGCCAATGCGGTGCCAGCGTAGGCTACCACTGCAATTGCGAGATTGACAACGACCGACACGGTGTCGTCTTTCGCCTTTGTGTGGTGCGCAAGGAAGTGTCCCATAGAGGGTGGCAGAACAACTGCACCAATGATGAGGGCAAAAGTGAGCACCAATCGCAGGCAGAAACTAAGGAAGTTCCACAGCCACTCCCAGTCGTTATAGAGCCAATCCCACTTCAAGAAATCCACATATCCACCGCCCAACACAAGGTAGTTGATAAACTCCAAACCCATTGTAAGAATGAACACTATCAGGGTGGGGAGCATCGCCTTGTGGTTGAAACGAGTGTCGTTCTTAACATCAGCAGCCCAAGTTAACAGACCGCCCATAGTCAGCATAAATATCAGCAGCAGTAGCGTTGTCAGTGTGGGCGAGCACTGGAAGTGGAAATGAGAGTCCTGCAACTCGTCGGCAAGGTCGCAGAGTATCATCGCACTGTCCATTGTGATATCCTCGCTGTGATTCCAATGTGCTCTGTATCTGAGTTGTTGGCGGAACACGAAGTCGTTATCCACAAAGTGGGTGAGGTCTGGATTGTGTATGCCAGTACCATCGGAAAAACCGACTTTTGCCATATCGGTATCCCCAACCTTGACGTCATAGAGGAAGCAGGGAGTGCCAGACTCCACCTGCTTGACTACCGCTGCATCTTCGCTGACGGACTTGTAGAGGGGAATCTCTCCACCCGTCTCGTTGTTGTAGAGAATGTACTTATTGACGGTATTGGTGCAACTGCAAAAGAGGGCGGAGCACAATAGCACACCCAATATTGCGATACGACTAAATGTTGTTTTCATACGCTGATTTGGTTTGATTTTTCTGTATTTATTCACAAAGATAACTCTTTTTTTGATAAGAATGTGAATTGTGGGGCTAAATGGGTGGTATTATTACCGCTCGACATTTGAATAAATCCCCAAAAAATCATATC
Organism: Tidjanibacter sp.; assembly: GCA_017466345.1. Classification (GTDB taxonomy): domain Bacteria; phylum Bacteroidota; class Bacteroidia; order Bacteroidales; family Rikenellaceae; genus Tidjanibacter. Next base: position 17,742 of record JAFTUI010000010.1, read on the forward strand.
TTTGCGCCCAAAGTAGAAAAAATTATGGTAGATAATGCAATACTCAACCGTCTTGACGGTCTGAAAATTAAATTCGAGGAGATGGGTCAGCAGATGACCGACCCCGAAGTAATTGCCGATATGAAACGCTTTGTGCAACTCAACAAGGAGTACAGAGAGTTGGAGCCCCTGGTGGCTGCGGCAGATAAGTTCAAAAAGACTCTCGCAAACCTTGCAGATGCAAAGGACATCCTCGCCAACGAGAAAGACGAGGATATGCGCGAAATGGCACGCGAAGAGGTGGCAGAACTCGAACCTCTGGCAGCACAGCTCGAAGAGGAGATTAAAATCCTGCTTATCCCCAAGGATCCCCAAGATAGCAAGAACGCTATTGTGGAGATTCGTGGTGGTACGGGTGGTGACGAGGCAGCACTCTTTGCGGGTGACCTGTTGCGTATGTATATGAAATACATCGAGAGCAAGGGTTGGCGCTACGAAATCAACTCCTTCTCGGAGGGTGCCGCAGGTGGCTACAAAGAGGTCGTAATGAAGGTTACGGGCGATGGCGTCTATGGCACCTTGAAGTACGAGAGTGGTGTGCACCGTGTGCAGCGTGTGCCCGCAACAGAGACTCAGGGGCGCATCCACACCTCGGCAGCAACTGTCGCTGTCCTCCCCGAGGCAGATGAGTTCGATGTGGAGATCTCGATGAACGACATCCGCAAGGATACCTATTGTGCAAGCGGTCCCGGTGGTCAGTGTGTGAACACCACCTATTCGGCAGTGCGCCTTACCCACATCCCCACGGGTATTGTCGTGCAGTGTCAGGACCAGAAGTCGCAGCTCAAAAACTTCGACAAAGCACTCGAAGAGTTGCGTACCCGTATCTTCAACTTGGAGTACGCAAAGTATATGGACGAGATAGCCTCCAAGCGCAAAACAATGGTCTCGACAGGCGATAGGAGTGCCAAAATCCGCACCTACAACTATCCTCAGGGTCGCATCACCGACCACCGTATCAACTACACCATCTACAACTTGCCCGCCTTTATGAATGGCGACATTCAGGATTGCATCGATCAGTTGATTGTGGCGGAGAATGCGGAGCGATTGAAAGAGTCCGAACTCGGGTAAAAATGCATATAAGCGGCGATTTAGTCGTTGCACTGCGATAAATCCCCTCCTCATTTGCGCATAGCAAACTACGGAGGGGATTTTCTTGTGCGCCTATAACTCGCTCGCTTCTATGCATTTTTACGTTACTAAGGAATCCCAGCACAAAAGGGTCGTTACGACACCGCCTAAAATCCGCTCGCTTATCTGCGTTTTTTTTGTCTAAGGCATATAGGGCATATAGGGCATTAACGTCCTTAACGTCCTTAATGTCCTTAATGTCCTTAATGTCCTTAATGTCCTTAATACTCTAATTCCTCCTCATTAATCCCTTCAACCTTCCCAAATTCCCAAAATAATTAATCAACTTTCAACAATTTTTATTATATTTGTAGGTTGGTAAAGTAAGGAATGATGGATAGGAATGCCCCAATAGGAATTTTCGACTCTGGAATGGGTGGTTTGTCGGTATGGCACGAGGTGCGAAAACTCTTGCCAGAGGAGTCTATTATATACCTTGCCGATGGCAAAAATTGCCCCTACGGAGAGCGTCCGCGCGAGGAAATAGCCACCCTCACAAGGCGTGCAGTGGTTGAACTTTTGGCGCGAGGTGTGAAGATGGTGGTTGTGGCGTGCAATACAGCCACTGCCGTAGCCATCGACTCGTTGCGCGAGGAGTTCGACATCCCATTTGTGGGTATGGAGCCCGCAGTAAAGCCTGCGGCACTCGCCACCCAGAGCGGCACAATAGGAATTCTTGCCACCAAGGCGTCTTTGCAGGGCGATCTGTTTCGCCACACATCAGCGAAGTATGCCGCCGATGTGAGGGTGCTCGAAGCGGTAGGAGAGGGCTTTGTGGAGGCTGTTGAGCAGGGGCGAGAGAGTGACCCAGCAACGCTTGCAATGGTGCGAGAGGTGTTGGAGCCCCTTATCGAAGAGGGTGCTGACCAGGTTGTTTTAGGTTGCACCCACTATCCCTTCTTGGAGTCGGCTTTGAGCCAAGTTATTGCCGACAGAGATGTGACGCTTGTTAATCCTGCGCCCGCAGTGGCTCGCAGGGTAGAGTGGATACTCAATAACGAAGATATAAGAGCCTGCGAGGGGCACAAGGCGGAGTATTCGTTTGTGACCTTTGGTGGCGATGACTACTTGGCCCGTATTACCGACAAGGCTATGCAGATAGCGCATTACGAGGAACAGAAGGAAGAGAGATAATATACCCACATATAACCCCATAACCCTATGGCAACAAAGAGAAACAGCAAAAGTACCACAACGCTCTCTGCTAATGGCAGACAGCGCAAGGAAGAGGTAAAACTGCAAGAGCCCAAACGCCCTTTGAAGGAGCGACTGACGCTGAGCGAAAATCAGCGCTGGGTGATTTGCTTCATCCTCTTCTTTGTATCAGCCTTTGTAACCCTCTCAATAGTGTCGCACTACTTCACTTGGCAGGCAGACCAGATTAGGGTTACGGGTGTGCCTGTGAGCAATAGTGGTGGCTCGTGGGGCTTGGGTATTGCCAATCTGCTTGTGGGCGAGTGGTTTGGTATTTTTGCACTATGTATTCCTGTTGCGGGTTTTCTGCTCTCGCTGAGGGTACATCGTGGCGAGAGTGGCTATGTGGGTAGGGTGCTGAAAGTGCTCGTTATGGTTATGATTTTGGGTAGCATAACCTTTGGCTTTGTGACGGGTACGGATGGCGCTTTTGGCTCAGGTTTGGGCGGTAAGATGGGTATTGATGTGGCTGTGTGGACAGCAACCTATCTTGGTCGCTTGGGGCTTGGTCTGCTGCTCTTTATGTGTTGGGTGTTGGTGGCAGTATATATCAACAGTAGCCGCACTATTGAGGCGGTAAGTAATCTCGGACAGAGGCTTGCAGCACTCTTTAAGTCGCGCCCACGCACTACCGAAGAGGAAACAGAAGAGGATGAAAGGATTGTCGCAAACTATGGCGAAGAGGAGGGTGTGGATGTGCTCTCGGAGGATGAAGAGGATTACTCCGAGGAGGATGCAGCAGAGGAGGATGCCGATTTGGAGATAATCGTGCCCGAGGAGGAGGAAACCACCATCGAGGAGCCTACGGTAGAGGACTATGCAACCGAGAGAGTGGATATTATAGACGAGGATTTGGTGGAGGTTGACGAACAGCAAGTTGTAGTCCCTCAGCCCACACCTCAGCCCACCACTACACACACAGTCGCCAATAATAGCATAGACGATGACTTCGAGATTATAGATAACGCGGTTGAGGGTATGAAGGGGCTGCCCAAGCCCACCTCTGCGGCAGAGGAGATGACCATCGGTACGGGTGGTGTTGTGGAGACTGCCGAGGATGGCTCCTCTCAGGTTATCCTCAGCGAACACAATGACGAGGAGGCGGGTAAGATAGGCACACTCTACGACCCCACAAAGGAACTCTCCAAATTCCAGCGTCCACCGGTGGAGATACTTGAAAAATATGACGAGGAGGCGGTGCAGTTCTCCACCGAGGAGATAAACGAGAATAAAACCCTCATTAAGCAGACGCTGGACTCTTTCGGTGTGAAAATAAAGAAGATTACCGCTACCATAGGTCCTACGGTAACGCTCTACGAGATAGAGCCCGAAATGGGCGTTAAGGTGGCTCGTATCAAGTCGCTCGAAGATGATATTGCCATATCGCTCAAAGCGATGAGCATTCGCCTGATTATCCCTATGCCAGGCAGGGGTACCATTGGTATAGAGATTCCCAACCGCACACGCCGCACGGTGTCGATGTACTCTGTGATGAAGTCCAAGAAGTTCCAAGAGAGCAAGGCGGCACTGCCCGTTGTTATTGGCAAGACCATCCAGAACGAAACCTTTGTCTTCGACCTTGCCGAGATGCCCCATATGATTGTGGCGGGTGCTACGGGACAGGGTAAGTCGGTAGGTCTAAATGCTATCATCGCCTCACTTATCTACAAAAAACACCCCGCTGAGCTGAAATTTGTGATGGTCGACCCCAAGAAGGTTGAACTCTCGCTCTATGCCAAACTCGAAAAGCACTACTTGGCGAAGATGGAGAGCGAAGAGGAAGCAATACTTACCGACACCCAGAAGGTTGTTTATACGCTCAACTCGCTCTGCAACGAGATGGAGGAGAGGTATAAACTCCTCCGCGCCGCGGGTGTGAAGAGAATTGACGCCTATAACCAGAAGTTCTTGGAGCGCAAACTCCATCCCAAGTATGGTCACCGCTATCTGCCCTACCTCGTGGTCGTTATTGACGAGTTTGCCGATATGATTATGACGGCAGGCAAGGAGGTCGAAACACCCATCGTAAGGCTCGGACAGTTGGCTCGTGCTATCGGTATCCACCTGATTATTGCCACTCAGCGTCCCGATGCGAAGGTCATCACGGGTCTTATCAGTGCCAACTGCCCCTCGCGTATAGCCTTCAAGGTTACCAACCGCATCAACTCACAGATTATCTTGGGTGGTACGGGTGCCGAGAAACTTATCGGTAAGGGCGATATGCTGGTGCAGATAAATGGTGCCGAAACCCGCTTGCAGTGCGCCTTCATTGACACTCCCGAGATTGAACGCATAACCGACTTTGTGGCACGCCAAAGGGGCTACGAGTCGGCATACCTGCTGCCCGACTATGTGCCCGAAGATGGCGGCGCAGGCGAGCCTAAGGAGGATGTGGGCGACTTGGATAGTATGTTCGATGAGGTTGCACGCTTTGTTGTTGCCAACCAGCAGGGCTCCACATCGTTCATACAGCGCAAGTTCAAGATTGGCTACAACCGCGCAGGACGTATTATGGACCAATTGGAGGCTTTCGGTATTGTGGGCAAGAGCGAGGGTAGTAAGCCCCGCGAGGTGCTTATCTCCGACCCCGCATCGTTGGAGAGGACTCTGAACGACATTTTCATTGAGAATTTATGAGGAAGTTAGTAACACTTTTTGCTGCGGTGTTAAGTGCTTGGATGGGCTATGCGCAGAATGGCTCAGAGGTGCTTGGTGCTATGGCAGAGAAGATGGGCGCGATGAATGCCTATCAAATTGATTTTGAATTGGTAATGCCCACAGCTACCGACTCCTCGAAGGGCTCGTGCGAGGTGTGGGGCGAGAAGTATGTGATTGCCATCGAGGATATGAAACAGGGCTCGGATGGCTCGGTTGTTTGGACACTTATTGGTGCAAACAAAGAGATAACGCTCGATGCACCCCGCACAAATAGTCGTTCACTCTTTGACAACCCTACAAAGGCTTTCAACTTTGCCGAGGAACTCTTTGAGGTGGAGAGCGTGGAGAGTTTTGAGAATGATAGTCGTTGGCGCCTTGTGCTACTACCAGGGGAGGGTGTTCTCGAAGGCATTGAGAGAGTTGTTGTTGAGGTGGATAAAACCACTCTCTTGCCCACAAGACTTGGCTACGATATGGCTGGTGTAGGGCTTTGGGTAAATATACGCTCCATTGCTCCCTCGCAGCCATCCGAAGAACTCTTTGCAATACCCTCGGTGGAGGGCTACGAAGTGATAGATTTCCGATGATGGGCGAGGGGCAGAGAAAGTACCCTCGCAGCACAATTTTACAACCTATTTTGCGTTTTTAACTCGTAAGAGTTATATTTGCGCCCGTAAATGAGAAAACCGAAGTTATACATACCAATTTTGTTGCTTGCAATGGCGTTTGCAGGCTGCCAACTGCTGAACTATGACGAAGAGGTTGCAAGGGTGGGCGAGAGCCAGCTGCTGCGCTCGGAGTTGGACGCAATAACTGCCGGCTATAAGGGCGATGATAGCATCTCAATGGCAGAGAACTATATCGACCAATGGGTTAGGCGACAGGTTAAGCGTCAGGAGGCAGAGAGTGTCCTCGCTTCCGAGATGGGCGAGATTGAGAGATTGGTGTCGGAGTATCGACAATCGCTCCTTACGAACCGCCTCGAACAGCGCTATCTCTCCGGAAGGCTCGATACGCTCATTACGGATAGTGTGGTAAGGTGCTACTTTGCCGACCATAGGAAGGATTTTGTGATGGATAGGACCATCCTCAAAGGGCGCATCGTCAGACTCCCCGACAACTACCGCCAGTCTGTAAAACTCTTCAACCTTATGGGCTCGAAGAATAAGGAAAAGCAGCAGGATTTTTTGGATTTGTGCCGAAAGAACAACTTTGAACTATACACTTTCGAGCAGTGGGTGGATTTTAGCGAGTTCCTCTCGTATCTGCCTGTGCGCAAGGGCAAGAACTACGACTACATCCTCTCAGGTGGCGAGATTCGCCAAATGGCAGACTCGGATAGTAAGTATTTCATCGACATAAAGGAGGTTATTCGCAAGGGCGAGCCCGCACCCCTCGAAAGGGTGGAGGATATGGTGCGCCGACTGCTCTATAACCGTAGCAGGGCAGAGATGGTGGGGCAGTACAACGACAGCCTCTACAATGCGGCACTGCTCGAAGGAAAGATAAGAATTAGAAACAAGGAATAGAAAGGCTCAATATGAAGAGAAAATTTTTTGTTGCCATAGTTGCGCTTTTGGCCACATTGGGTGCCGAGGCTCAGACGGTTGTGGTGGATAAGGTTGTCGCTGTTGTGGGCAACTCCGCAATTCTCTATTCGGAGGTGGTGGATTATAGCAAGCAGGTGCTCTCGCAGCGCAAGGAGAGGGGCTATACCTCCGACCGCGACCCTATGAGTGAGGCTCTCGAAGGCTTGTTGTTGCAGAAACTGCTCTACAATCAGGCTCTTATAGACTCCATCGAGATTAACACCTCTATGGTTGCCGAGAATGTGGAGAGTAGGGTGGAGGCTATGATTGCCGAGGTGGGCTCCATTGCCGATTTGGAAGCCGATGCAGGCAAACCCATCTTCGAGATTAAGGCTGATATGCGCCGTATGGCTGAGGAGAGCCAATACGCACAAATGATGCGTTCTACGATTATGCAGGGTGTGAAGATTACCCCTGGCGAGGTGGAACAATACTACCACTCGTTGCGCACCGATATGCTCCCCATCATCCCCGAACAGTATGTGTATGCACAGATTACCAAATTTCCCTCCTCGACCACACAAGCCAAACAGCGCACTCGTGAGCGTCTGTTGGAGATGCGCGAGAGGGTAATTAATGGTTCGAGGTTCGATATGCTGGCGAGGATGTACTCTATGGATCCAGGTAGCGCATTGCAGGGTGGCGAGATGGATTATACGCCACTTACCAACTTCGAGAAACCCTTTGCTGAGGCACTTGGCAAGTTGCAGCCCAATCAGATTTCGGGCGTTGTGGAGACTGTCTATGGCTACCACATCATCCAACTCATAGATAAGAGGGGCGAGGAGTATAAGTGCCGCCACATCTTGCTGCGTCCCACATTTACGGACTACGAACTTGCCGATGACTTGAAGTTGCTCGATAGCCTCCGCACCGAGGTCGCCGAAGGACGCACTACTTTCGAGCAGGCAGCCTTGGAACATTCGGACGATAAATACTCCAAGCAAAATGGCGGTCTTGTGACCAACCACGAACTCTTGGAGGTCTATGGCGCAAACGACACAAGTTATTCGCGCACAGCCTTCTATAAGGAGGATTTGGGACGCGACTACAACTATATGCGCGGCTTGAAGGTAGGCGATATGTCGCAGCCCTTCCAGAGTAGTGATATGAGGGGCAATACGCTCTCGAAACTCATCAAACTCATTGATATTATCCCCGCACACACCGCAAGCCTCTCGAACGACTATCTGCAAATTGAGCAGATTGCGCTCCAACATAAACAGCAGATGGAGTTCGAGAAGTGGCTCAATAAGAAAATCTCGATGATGTATGTGCGCATCGATCCGATGATGGACACTTCGGAGTTCGAGAATAAAAATTGGATTAAGTAGGCTTGAAGAGGTTTTTTGTTATATCGCTGTTTGTGGCACTCTGCTCCCTTGTGGGTGGCGGAGAGGATGCCTTTGCTCAACAGCGCAAGAGAGTCAATGCCGAGGGCAAGGAGCTCACTCCCGTTGATATTAAGTCCAAGCGCACACGCCCCGTTCCTGTTGGCGACACTACGGGCTATGCCCTAACGGGTGATGTGGTGCTCTACCACAATGGAGCTGTCATAACTTGCGATAGCGTGGTGCGTTATAGCGAGAGGGAGATGACCTGCTTCGGCAATGTCATCATCAAAAAGGACGACACCTACATCTATGGCGATAGGGCAGAGTATAGCCGCGATGCGGGCGAGGCGAGGGTATATTCGCCACTCATCAAGGTGCGCAACGAGGATGCTACGCTCTACACCTACAACCTTGTCTTCAATACAGCCGAGAATATAGGTCGCTTCTATGGTGGCGGTACCTTCTCCAATGGTACCAACCTTATGGAGTCGGAGAGGGGGTATTTCTATGCCGACCTGGACGAGATGGTGGGCGTGGAGAATGTGCAGATGAAGAACGAAACCTACCAGATGAAGTCCGACTCTGTGAACTACAACTCCGAGAGCGAAATTGCAAAGTACTTTACTCGCAGTGTGACTTGGAAGGAGGATGGCGAGATCCTCTCCTCGGACGATGGCGAGTACCACAACAAGGAACAACGCTACATCTTCCGCAACAACGCCTATGTGCTCAGTGGCGAGAGGGAGATGTGGGCTGATACGGTAGATTATCACGAGATGGTGCAGTTTATTGAACTCAAACACAATGCACAAATCCGTGACGAGGAGTATAAGAGCATCGTCTTTGGTAACTATGGTAATTATAGCAACCAGACGGGCGATACGTTCCTCACTCAAAATCCTGCCTACATATCCTATGCCGACAGTGACAACAATGGCACCAACGATACGGTCTATATGCGCTCAGACTCGATGTATGTCTACCTGATTGACTCGCTCGGCTATTGTACCCTCACACGCCCCGACTCGGCGACACTTGCTGCCGAACAAGCGGCTAAACTCAAAGCTATTGAGGATAAGCGTATTGCCGATAGTGTGGCTGTTGCTAAGGCAGAGAGAGATAGATTTGTGGCAGATAGCCTCAGCGCGGTGGCAGAGAAACAACGCAAAGAGTTGCTCGATAGCCTCTTTACGCTCCGCGCATCATTCGTGGCGGTGGAGGGCGATGATAGCCTTACGATGGTCGCCCAGAGGGTTGATTTTATGATTGATAGCCTACAAAATCCACCTGTGGACTCTGTTGCAATGACTCAGCAGATGGTCGATTCGCTCGTGAGGGATAGTGTGGCATTGCCGCTCGACAGCCTTGCTATGCCTACCGACTCGCTCGCTGCGGATACGGTGGCGAAGAAAAAGAGCGCAGATCGCATAATGCTCGGACTTAGGAATGTGAAGGTCTATCGCAACGATTTTCAGGGTATTTGCGACTCAATGCTGATGTTCTCGGCAGACTCCACCTCGCAGCTGCACCGCAATAGTGTGATGTGGAACGAACTGAACCAAATAACCAGCGAAAGGGCAGACGTCTACACTCGCAATCAGAAACCCTACAAAGTGATATTTACGGAGGGTAAGCCCATTATGAGCTCAGAGATAGACACCACGCGCTACAATCAGGTGGCTGGTAAGACTATTGAGGCTCTCTTTGAGGATGGCGTTATGTATCGCACCGACATAAATGGCAATGCGCAGACCTATTATTATATGGTGGACGATGCCGATGGCGCACTTATGGGCTTCCTTGTTGCCGAGAGTGCCGATATGACCTTCTTTATTGAGGATAATACGGTTGAGGGTATTATGTATCGTGGTAACCCTGTCTATACCATCTACCCGATGACCAAGATACCCGCCGACCAACCACAGCGTATGCCCGATTTTGTGTGGCACGCTGCCGATAGACCCTCGGCAGAGATTATTATGGGCGACTGGGTTATAAACCCCTCCGAGAGAAAACGCTACGAGATGATTAAACGTCCTCTCTTCCCCATAACTTACTCCATAGGCAGACAAAAAGAGTTTCTCTTGGAGCGAGGCGGCTGGGCAGATAGAACGGACGATATTTCCGACCTCGCGAAGGAGTTTATCGAAAGAGTGAAAGATAGATAAAATACAATAATACAATAAATTAACACACAACACAAAAGAGTATGAAACTTAGGGATATTTTGGCAATTTCTGGCGAGCCAGGTCTGTATAACTACATCGCAAGCAGTCGCAATGGCGTCATCGCAGAGAGCCTTGTGGATGGCAAACGCAAGAACTTCTCTGGTACCCATTCGAGGGTTAGTTCGCTGGCTGAGATTAGCATCTTTACTGAGGACGAAGATGTGGCTCTGGCAGAGGTGCTCACTTCGCTCTTTGCACATACCAAAGGCGAGCAGACACTCTCACATAAGGCTTCGGAGGTTGAGTTGAGGTCGCTGTTTGACGAGGTGCTGCCCACCTACGATAGGGAGCGCTTCCACCTCTCGGATATGCGCAAGCTGGTGCAGTGGTTCAACTTGCTTGTTAAGGCGGGTATGACCGACTTCTCAATCGAAGAACCCGAAGAGCCTGAGGCAGAAGAGTAACAAACAAGAGGGTTGAGCAACACGCTCAACCCTCTTTCCTTTATTAGGCTGTGCTTCAAAAGTGTCAGCCTTAGGTCGTTAGACCTAAATAATTGCTGAGAGTAATTATTTAGAAATTTATCTCAAAGCGACAGGCGAGCATACTGTAATTTACGCCAGCATCTTTGCCCGAAACAGCAGCGGGGTCGGTTGTGGGTTCGCCCTCGGAGTTCAAACCGATGTTGAGTTTGCCGTTACCGTTGGCGTACTTATTGTTGCTGACATACTGATAGTTAAGCATCATCTTGATGTTGCTGTTGACCCAATAGTTTACGCCCACAGTCCAGCCATTGGCAGCACCGCCGTAGATATTCTCGCTATCCAAATCGAGGCGGTCGTAGCGCACGCACAGTTCCACATCGCCCCAATCGCGACCAGGGGTTATGCGGGTGTATTTGGCACCTCCTGCATCGTAGTTCTGCTTACCACCAAAGAGCAATACACCTGCCTGAGCATAGACACCCCAGAAGTGCTTCGTGGGGCTGTCGGCAACGTGCTGGTTGATATGTACATCGTCCCTCAGGTAGGCAGCCTCCCAGCGCAAACCCTTGTAGTGACCGGCAAGTTCAGCGGTGTACATAAGCTCAAAGTTGACTTCGGGGATGTAGCCCGTGTCGAGGTATTTCTTGCGATTGACTACCGTAGAGTTGCGCGAGGAGATGCGCACCGAGCCGTAGCGATTGGGCGAGAGGTCTGCCTTTGGTGTGCGGTAGGATGCAGCAAAGCCGATATGCAACGAGGCATCTTCGAGCTCGTAGAGTGGTCGCACCACCATCTTACCCGTCAGCGAATAGCCTGTGCTGTTACCGTAGTCTTTGTTGTTGTCTTCGACATTGGCGCGTGTCTCGGCACCATCTACGGGCTGTAAGAAGTAACCCGCCGCAGCCCAAAAGAGAGGTACCTCGAATTTTGCCTGCACGCCTAAGTGACGCGAGGGTGCAAATGCCACAGCCATAGGTCGTTCTATGAACTGCAAGTAGCGTGAGGTGGTGTTGCGCGAGATGGAGAAGTTCTCCTTGAAGTTACCCACCTGCAACTGCACGTTGCGGATGCCATCGAAGCGCATATATGCGTCTTTGAGCTCCACCACGCCATCGGCAAGGTCCATATCCAACTCGCCATACCAATTCTTGCGGAATTGCCCCTTGATTGCAAACCTCGCGCGGCGTATGCTTGCGCCATTACCGATTTTGTCAGTACCATCTGGGGCGCCCCAAAAGACCGCACCATCGGCTTGTACCCTCAGATCGAACCAAATACGATAGTCGGCAGCCTTGTTCTGGAAGACCAAAAATCCGTCTTGCGACTCGGCGCTGAGGGGTATGACACTCACCGTCTGCCCATATTGGTTGATGTCGGTGGTGTAGGCAGGGGTGCTCTTCAATGGCGAGGGGGCCTGCCTTGGCTGATTTTGCGCTGCGATAGTGTTACTTCCCAGAACGACAACCGCAGCAAATAGAAAAGAGAAAAATTTTTTCATAAGCCAATAATTTTTTAATGGTTATCGGCTGTGAATGATGCAAAATGCTTGCCGAAGAAAGCAGATGAGGTCTGTTTGAATTGAGAATTGAGGCAAATGCGAGTAAGCGAGGGCAGAGGCTGCTTGCAGACTATGCCGAGCGGGAGCATTTTAGAGCAGCCGAAGGCTGGTCAATTGAGAATTGAAAATTGTGGTGCAGGCTACGCCTGCGAGTATTTTATCCCTCCCCTAAGTAGTTCCTCCCCTACGAACCGACGCCCGAAGCGGGAGCAGAGGTTGCTTGCAAACTATGCCCCGCAAGTAGGAGGAAAAGCCACCGAAGGTGGATTAAAGGGGAGGATAGGAGGGGTGGTCGAAATTGCGCTCGGCGTCCTC